>JACRDB010000029.1 GCA_016218725.1 Deltaproteobacteria bacterium | reverse complement strand
GCGGTAACCTGGGTGTCCGCCGCGGGCCTCGGGGGCGTGGCCGCGGGCCCCCGGCACGCGAGGACACCAAGGAGGACGCCCAGCGGTGGTGGGTTCATCGGGGCGGAGGGTACCGCAGGACGGCTGGAGCAGGGTGATGGTCCAGGCGTCTCCGGCGCGCTGGTAGAGGGTGCGCTCGTGGAGGCGGTCCGGGCGGCCCTGCCAGAACTCCACGCAGGAGGGCGCGAGGCGGTAGCCCGACCAGTACGGTGGCCTGGGCACGGCCTGGCCCTGGAAGCGCGCCTCGAAGGCGTCCACCCGGGCGAGGAGCGCCTCCCGGGAGTCCAGGGGCTCGCTCTGGGCCGAGGCCCAGGCGCCCACCTGCGAGCCCCTCGGGCGCGAGGCGAAATACGCGTCGGCGTCCGCGTCGGAGACGAGCTCCACGAGGCCCTCGACGCGCACCTGGCGCTCCAGCGTGGGCCAGTAGAAGCACAGGGCGGCCCTTGGGTTGTCCCGGAGCTCCTGGCCCTTGCGGCTCCGGGTGTTGGTGTAGAACACCCACCCTCCAGGGTCTACGCCCTTCAAGAGCACCATGCGCACCGAGGGTGCCCCGTCGGGCCCCACGGTGCCCAGGGCGAGGGCCTCGGGCCAGGGGAGCCCCGAGGCGCGGGCCTCGGAGAACCAGGCATCAAACCGCTGAAATGGGTCGCTCATGGTGCGGGAGCCATAGGGCGCGTTGTCGCGGGCTTCAAGCGCGGGGTTGATTTCCGTACCATCGAGCGCGATGCCCAACCTCCTGGCGATCTCCTTCGAGGGCGAGCTTGCCCCATCCTTCGACCTGGTGTGCCTCCACGAGGGGGGCAAGCTCCCGGACGGGTGGGGGATCGGGTTCTACCCCGGCGGGGAGCCCTCGGCCTCGGTGCTCAAGGAGCCCGCGCCCCCGGAGGGCTCCATCCGGAGCGAGCTGGTGCGGGCCTGGGAGCACCTGGCCTCGTCGGTGTTCCTCTTGCACATCCGCAACGCCACCTGGGGGAGGATCTCCGACGCCAACACCCAGCCCTTCTGCCGCTCCTGGGCGCGGAGGGACTGGCTCTTCGCCCACTCCGGGAGCTTGAAATACCGCCTGGAGATCGGCACCAGGGCGGGCTTCGAGCCCGTGGGCTCGACGGACACGGAGCTGATCTTCTGCGAGCTCCTGGGGCGCATCGCGGACCTCGGGTGGCGCTCCATCGCGGACATCGACCCGGACATGCTGCGCCTGTGGTTCGAGACCCTGAACGACCACGGGTCCCTGACCACGGTGCTCTCCGACGGGCAGGACCTGGTGGTGTACGCCGACCGCAACGGCGAGGGGAGCGTGTACCTCCTGGAGATCGTGCCGCCGCAGGAGAACGCCATTCTCTCCGACCGGGACCTGGTGGTGGACCTGTTCCGGCGCGGGGCCAAGAGCCGCAAGGGGGTGGTGATCGCCTCGGAGCCGCTGGAGACCACGGTGACCGCCGGGGGCAAGCCCGCGGAGTGGAAGCGCATCGAGCCCGGGCACCTGGTGGTGGTGCGCCAGGGGGCCCTGAGGGCCGTGGCCAGGCCCATCGTGCTGGACGACGCGCCGGTGAAGACCCACACCACGCTGGTCCCGAGGGTGGACCTGAAGCGCCCGGCCACGGCCCCCATGCGGCGCATGACGGTGCTCCACAAGACCGTGTACAAATACAAGGTCCCGATCGAGCGCAGCACCCACACCTTCCGCCTGGAGCCCGTGAGCGACAAGCTCCAGAAGGTCCTCTCGTACGACCTGGACATCAACATCAAGGGCCAGCGCCGGGACTACGAGGACGTCTTCGGGAACCGCGTGCGGCGCATCCTCATCGACACGCCCTTCGACGAGCTGCGCATCGAGTCCCGGGCGCGGGTGGAGCTGTTGGACACGGACCCCTTGAGCTTCCGTCCGCTGCACGAGCGCTCGCAGATCCCGCTGGTCTGGATGCCCTGGCAGCGGCACATGCTCCAGCCGTACCTGCTCCCGCCGGAGCTGCCGGACACGGAGCTGGTGGAGCTCACGGAGTACGCCATGAGCTTCGTGGAGCGCAACGACTACGACCTGTTGGACACGCTCCTGGACATCAACAGCACGATCTTCAAGGAGTACGCCTACCGGCAGGGGACCACGAACCTGTTCACCACGCCGTTTGATGTGTATGTGAACCGCCGGGGGGTGTGCCAGGACTTCACCAACCTCTTCATCTGCCTGGCGAGGCTCCTCGGGGTGCCCGCGCGCTACACCTGCGGGTACCTGTACACGGGCCCCAAGAACCCGAACCAGGTGCAGTCCGAGGCCAGCCACGCCTGGGTGCAGCTCTACCTCCCGGAGGCCGGGTGGAAGGGCTTCGACCCCACCAACGGGATCCTCACGCAGACCGATCACATCCGGGTGAGCGTGGGCCGCACCTGGATCGACGCCACCCCCACCGCGGGCACCATCTACCTCGGCGGCGGCGGCGAGACCCTGGAGGTCGACGTCCGCGTCGAGGTCGAGGACTGACGACGGGCGCTCGGGAGGCGATGTATACACGGCGTATACCACCTCCGGGAAGTGGGTGTGGGGCGCCCCCCATAGGCCTCAAGCGCCATCACGTTGCGCCACGTCGGGATCGATGACCCAAGGCGCCGCAGGGCCCGGAGATCGCCTGCGCTACTCCTTTGGGGCAATGACAGGGAATGTCCACCGCAGGAGCGGCTGACCTTGCGCCTTGGCGCCGCGGGTCGTAGTCCCCGCGGGCGATGGGGACGGAGCGGACGGCGTGGCACTACTTCCTCGGGGTGTTGTTGCGGGAGCGTTGCCCCTCCTGGGCCGAAGTGGAGGTGGAGGTGCCGCTCACGCGCGAGGTGCAGCGCCTGGACTACCTGCTCCTGCGCCGCAGGCGGCGCGGCAACTTGAAGGATCGTGGAGGGACGCTGCAAGACCTCTGGCCCCTCCTACCCCGGGAGACCCTGGCGGAGTTCAAGAGCGCCTCCAAGGGTTACCGGGAGCGGGGCCTGCACAAGCTCCTGGGCTACGGCTTCCAGTACTTCTCCGAGGGGCCGCACCTCCCAACCGCCGAGGACCTGTGCCTCGTCCTCCTGCTCGGGGAGCGCAACGCCACCCTCGACCGGGACCTCGCGGCCCTGAGCCTGAAGGAGACGCCGCTGGCGCCGGGCATCACCCACGCCGGGCCCACGCCCATCCGCCTGCTGGTGGTGGACTTTGGCGCCGTCACCAGGGCGTGGCCCGAGGACCCGGTGAGCCTCTACGCCCCGGGCGCACCCGTCACGGACGATGTCTCCCGCTGGTGGTATGATCACTTCGGAAGGACCGGCAACGACACCGTGAAGCCTCAGGAACTCCAGGAATACCGCCTCCTCCTCAAGCGCTTCCTCGACACCCTACCCCCAGAGCAGCGCCTCGAAGGACTGGCTCCCGAGGACCGCCTCAAGGGCCTCGGCCCCGAGGAGCGGCTCAAGGGCCTCGCACCGGAGCATCGCCTTACGGGCCTGCGCCCCGAGGAGCGGCTCGCCGGTCTGTCCCTCGCGGAGCAGCTCCTCGCGCTGCCTCCGGAGCTGTTGGCTCTCCTGCCCGAGAGCGTCATCGCCCAACAGTCACCCGAGGTGCAAGCCAGCCTACGCGCTCGTCGAGGGCATTGAGCTCCCCTGCGACGGCCACTTCGGTATACACCATGTATACCTCCCCCAATACCTACAGCACCACCGGGCGCTCGGTCCACTCCAGGGGCTTCTCGCCGGGGACCAGGAGGAGGAGCGTTCGCGCGCCGGGCGCGCCCTGGAGCTGGTACTGCCACGCGGCGGTCGCGCCGTCGGACCACTGGATGTAGAGCACGCCGTCGCCCGCGGTCCAGGTGCCCTCGCGGCCCCCGTGGTCCTGGGCGGCGTAGCCTGCGGTCCAGGTGGTGTCCCCCACGCCGTCCTTGCCCTTGAAGCTCCCGACGCCCTCGTGCGTCGAGCGGTCCACCACGGTGCCGTCGGGGCCCAGGTGCCGCGTGCGCCGGGTCTCGGAGCTGGTGCTCGCCCCGGAAAAATTCGAGTTCGACGCCCGGAACGACCAGTAGTGCCAGGTGCCCACCAGCGCGGAGTCCCGGCGCCCCTCCCGCTTCGCGAAGCTCCCGAAGATCGCCTCCAGCGCCGGGAGCCGGGCCTCCACCCTCGGCCGCTCTCCCAGCGCGAGCACCCCGGCCACGGCCCCCTCGGCCACACGCAGGAGCGCCACGGCCAGCGCTGAACCGCCATTCAACGGGCTCTGCCCGGCCCAGGTGATGCGCGCCCCGGGCCCCACCGCCACCGGCGCCGAGGGCGCCCCGAGGGTGGGCACCAGGCGCCGGAGGCTCGCGTCGATGAAGGCCACCACCTTCGGGTCGTCGGCCCGGGTGACTCCTGGCGCGGGCTGCGCGGCCACCAGGTACACCTCCAGCGGCCCCTGAGGGCCAAAGGCCGGGTCCGGCGGGATGAGCTGCAGGCCCATGGGGGTCTGCGTGACCTGCCAGCCCTTTGGGAGACGCATCGAGCCACCCGTCGGGTGACGGTACTCGGTGCCCTCCGAGGCGACCTCGGGCGGCGGCGCAGGCGCGGGCTCCGGCGAGGGTCTTGCGTCCCGGGCGGCCTTGAAGGGGTTGACCCTCGCAGGCGCGACCCGGCCCAGCCGGAAGACCACCCCCTCGGACTCGACCACCAGCGCGCCTCCTTCCGATCGAGCCACGAAGGGGAAGCGCTCCCCCTCGGCCTCGAAAGCGCCCACCAGGGCGTCTCCCTGGCGCGTCCCCTCCACGGGCAGCCTCTGCCCCCCGAGGACGAACACGCCGGTCACGCGACCGGCCGCGATGATGAACTCCGCCGTGAGCTCCGGGCCCTGCCAGGTGCCTTGAAGGTCCATGGAGGCGACTATACCCACCGGGCTCTTTCTGCGCGGTAGCGATCGCTCCCGAGGGGGCTCTTGACGGGCGTCATCGTGGCGACTTGCCCTCGTGGCAAGGTGGAGCACGATGCCCACAGAACCGCCCGGAGGAGCCTCGGACGAGGATCTCCCGACGTTCAAGAAGGACGCCGGGACCATCCTCTCGGCGCAGGAGCGCAGCATCGCGGACGCCCCGGCCGCGGGCCCCCCGCCGGGACCTCCCAAGGACCCCCAGGACGACCCCCGGCGCGGCGCCCAGCACTGCTCCCATGGCAGTCACGGCTCGCACGGCTCCCACGGCTCCCATGGCAGCCACGGCTCCCACGGCAGTCACGGCTCGCACGGCTCTCATGGCTCGCACGGCTCCCACGGCTCCCACGGTAGCCACGGTTCGCACGGTTCTCATGGCTCGCATGGTTCCCACGGCTCCCACGGTTCGCACGGCTCCCATGGCTCTCACGGTTCTCACGGCAGCCACGGTTCGCACGGTTCGCACGGTTCCCACGGCTCCCATGGCTCCCACGGCTCTCACGGCAGTCACGGGTCGCACGGGTCGCACGGGTCGCACGGCTCCCATGGCTCTCACGGGAGCTGGTAGCCGGTGACCGTCGCCACGCAGGAGGCCCCGAAGGGCGCCGGACCCTACGCCTCGCTGGTGCCGCTCAGGCACCGCAGGGTCGCCGGACGCGTGCTCCTGACGAACCCGTGGGGGGACTGGGCCGCGGTCACGCCCGAGGACTTCGCTCGCCTCCAGCGCGACCCGGAGGCCCTGCGCGCGGAGCTCCCCCGGGCGTTCTACCGGGACACCGTGGACCGCGAGGCCCTGGTCGCCCGCGCCCGAGAGAAGCACCGCTTCCTCCGTGCGGGGCCCAACCTGCACATCCTGGTGGTGACGCTGCGCTGCAACCAGACCTGCGTCTATTGCCACGCCAGCCGCGCGCCCATGGACCGCCAGGGCTATGACATGACCCCGGAGACCGCGCGGCGCGCGGTGGACCTGGCCCTGGCCAGCTCGTCCCCGGGGATCACCCTGGAGTTCCAGGGGGGCGAGCCCCTGGCGGCCTTCGACGTCGTGCGAGAGGCCATCGAGTACGCCCTCCAGCGCAACGCCACGATGGGGAAATCCCTCGGGTTCACGCTGGTCACGAACCTGAGCCTCATGGACGACGACAAGCTGGACTACCTGGTCTCGCGCCGCGTGCAGCTCTGCACCAGCGTGGACGGGCCCGCGGCCCTGCACGACCGCCAGCGGAGGCTCCACGGAGGGAGCGCCCACGCCGAGGCCGCCGGCTGGATCCGTCGCATCAACGCCCGCTACGCCGAGCTCGGCCTGGACCCGGACCTGTACCGCGTCGAGGCCCTGCTCACCACCACCCGCGAGGCCCTCGCGCACCCCAGGGAGCTCGTGGACACCTACGCCGAGCTCGGCTGCCGCGCGATCTACCTCCGGCCGGTGGACCCCTTCGGCTTCGCGGCCCGCGCCGGCGGGCGCGTGGGCTACCCCCGGGAGGCCTTCCTGGCGTTCTACCGCGAGGCCCTGGAGCACATCCTGGCGCTCAACCGCCAGGGGGTGCCCATGATCGAGCGCTTCGCGGCGATCTTCCTCACGAAGGTCCTCACGGACTCGGACCCCAATTTCCTCGACCTGCGCTCACCCTGCGGCGCGGGCATCGGCCAGGTGGCCTACAACCACGACGGGGGCATCTACACCTGCGACGAGGGCCGCATGCTCGCCGACGCCGGCGACCCGCTCTTCCGTATCGGCCACGTGGAGGGCTCCACGTACTCGTCGCTGGTGAACCACCCCACGGTCAGGGCCCTCACCGTGGTGTCCAACCTGGACGCCCAACCCGGCTGTGTGGACTGCGCGTACCGGCCCTACTGCGGCGTGTGCCCGGTGTACAACCACGCCGCCCAGGGCGACGTCCACGGGCGCATGCCCGAGTCTCCCTGGTGCGCCACGCACCGGGGCATCCTGGACCTGCTCTTTGAGAAGCTCGCCGAGGGTGACCCGGAGACCCTCGCCCTCTTCGCCCGCTGGACCACCGTGAGGCCCCGCACCCACTACGTCCACGGTTGAACGGACAATACCCCCCGCGGGTCCAGCGCCGCGCGCAGGGAGGCCAGCACCGCGTCGGCGTCGTCGCGCGATGGCGGCAGCGCGTCCCGGGAGGCCGAGCCCAGCCGGAAGGGGAGGTAGCCCCGCGCGCTCAGGGCCTCAAGGAGCGCGTCGTGGCAACGCTTTGCGCGCGCCTCGGCGCCGGGCTCGCGGCGCTCGAAGAGCACCAGGGCCACCAGGTGCAGCGCGCGCTCCGTCGGCGAGACCGCCGCCAGCATGGGCTCGAAGCCCCTGGCGAGGGTCACCTCCTCGGCGAGCGTAAAGGCCCGCAGCGCGTGCTCGCCGGTGAAGGGCAGCGCGGCGCAGGCCCAGTAGACTCCACAACCGTCGCGCTCGGGGTCGAGGTCCCGCGGGGGACAGGGCGCGCGCGCCCGCCAGTAGACGCTCCGGAGGCTCTCCTCGTGGGGCTCCCCCCGGAGGAAGAGCCCCGCGGGCGACGGGTCCTCGCGGGCGTCATCAACCTCCAGGGCACACACGCCGCCGAGCACCTCCCTCACCCGCGCCTCCAGCGCGTCGGCCACGGCCTCCGTGGGCGCGAAGAGCCCCGACGCCGCGCTCCAGGGTGGGAGCGGGCGCCCCCACCACGCGCGGAGGGTCTCACGGTCCAGCGGCGTGTGACCGCGGGTGAAGGCCCAGGGGTACCGCGCGCCGGCGCTCACGGCGCGGTAGTCGTTCCAGAGCGCCGCGGAGCCCCGAAGGGTGCCCTCCAGGCGGAGCGTACGCAGCGCGTCCACCAGGTGTGGGAGGCCCGCGGGGTCCGGGACCGACGCGCGCACCAGGCGCAGCGCCGCGGGCCTCGGGGCCAGGTGCACCACGCCCGCGAGCACCACCCCGAGGTCCGACTGGTGGAAGAGCCCATCCAGCCAAGGCCCCACCCCCGCGCGGTGGGAGCTTGCGAGGGGTCCGTCCCCGAAGCGCGCGAAGCCCGTGCGGAGGCGCCGCCCGTCTCCCGTCACCACGTCCAGGGCACCGAGGTGCTGCCAGCGGTCGGCGTAGGGACCCGCGCCGTCTCCTCGGCGCAGGGCGTTGGCCAGTACGCTCGCCCTCGGGGGCGCCCCCGTCACGTTGAGCATCCAGCGCCCGCCCTCCGCGCGAAGGAACGCCGCCAGCGCCTCGAAGGTCACCCCGGGCTCCACGGTCACCACCCCCAACACGTCGTCAAAGCGTGTGATGCGGTCCAGGCCTCGAAGGTCCAGCACCGCGGCCCCTTCGCGCCAGGGAGCGCCGCCCCCGAGGCCCCAGTCGCAGCCACGGCTCACCGGGTGCATGGGCGTCGAGTGTGTGTTGGCGATCACCACACACGCCCGCGCCTGCTCCGCGTCCTCGGGAAAGAGCAGCGCGATGGGGACCGGGGAGCCCTCGTAGGTGCCTCGGGCGGCGCGGGCGCAGCGAGCGGGGTCCGTGACCACCCGAGGGTCCCCGAGGCGTTGCCTCCAGGCCGCGATCGCAGCGCCCGTCACGACCCGGAGCCCCGGACGAGGTCCCCGTAGTGAAGCCTGACGAGCGCGAGGGTGCGCCGCGCCCGCGCGCGGTCTCCGTGGCGCTCCAGGCGCTCGGCGATGGCCTCCAGGAGCTTGACCTCGGCGCGGCGGCGCATGCGCACGGCCTCCGGGTGCCCGGGGCACAGGGCCTCGGCGCGGAGGGCCTCCTCGCGCACGGCGGTCCAGTCCCCGGCGCGGGCGTGGGCGTCCAGGGCGTCAAAGAGTGTTTGCAGGGCGTGCGGTTCGTGGGGTGCGGCGTGCGCCCCGCACCGGGACTCCAGGGCGCCGCGCGCCTCCCTCGCGCGGACTCGCAGGGCGTCGAAGGCCGCCTCGTCCAGGGGGAGGAGGGCGCCGTCGCCGAGGTGGTAGACGTACCCTGGAAGGGCGCGGCCGCAGCGGTCGCGGGCGGCGCAGGGGGCGCAGCGGGCGGAGGTCTCGCCCCAGCGACCGAGCACCGGCGCGACGGCGTCGAGGCCGCCCTCGTCGTAGCGGGCGACGCGGTGGCGCTCGTGGACGGTGCTGAACTCGTAGAGGTCGCCCAGGACGCACGTTGGGACGTCGTGGACCTGGATGTTGAGCGCGCGGGCGTTGGCCTCGACGGCCCTGCGCAGCGCCGGGAGCGCGCGCTCGAAGGGCACGAGGTACTCCGCGGGGACCTCCGGGCGCGTCGGGTCCGCGACGCCGAAGGCGTATTTCAGCCGCCAGGCGCGCACGCCCAGGGAGGCCACCAGGGCGCCGGTGGCGGCGAGGTCCCCGAGGTTCCAGTCGAGCACCAGGGTCGTGACGCTCACCGCGAGGCGAGGGTCTTCGGAGGCGATGGCCGCGAGGTTCCGCAGCCCCGCGGTGGTCTCCGCCCAGGCCCCCGGGGTGCGAGAGACCAGGTCATGGACGGCCCCGGTGGACCCGTGGAGCGAGACGTCCACGGCGGTGAGACCCAGCGCCGCGCACCGTCGGGCGAAGTGCTCGTCGGCGAAGCGCCGCCCGTTGGTGTTGATGCTCACGGCCTGGAAGCGCCCGGAGGCGCGCGCGAGGGCCCGCTCGAAGTACGGCAGGATGGTGACCTCGCCGCCGATGAAGTTCAGCGCCTCGGCGCCGCTGGCGGCGGCCTCGTCCACCAGCTCCAGGACGCGCGCCTCGGAGAGGGCCCGGGCCTCGCGCTTGTCCAGGCGGTTGTAACAGAACCGGCAGTCGTTGTTGCATGCCAGCGACGGGGTGATCTTGGCCTGGACCCCGTCGGGTCCGCGGCGCAGCGGGTCTGGCATGATGGGTGAACGTGCGCGGGCGGTCTCTCCGTGGCCTTGACGCGGGTCAAGGCAGGGGGACGAACTCCTCCCAGCCGAAGCGCTGGGGGTACTCGCGCCAGGGGCCCTCGCAGCGCGGGGCGGCGCTGCAGCGTTCACACGGAGGTCCGTGGGCCTTGCCCTCGGCGACGCGCCAGCGGGAGTAGTCAAAGGCCTCGGAGGCGCCCTCGACCACGTGGGTGTAGGGGATGTGGTCCTCGACGGCGAGCTCCTCCATGCCGCGGAGGAAGCAGTACGGGATGGCCTCGGTGAAGAGCCGCAGCCCTGCTTCCCTGGCGCGCTCGCGGGCCTCGGCGACGGGGGCGACCACCGCGGGGAGCCTTGGTACCACGTCCTCCAAACGCTCCAGGGCGGTGCCCACGGGGTGCACGAAGGCGAGCTGGGCCTGGCGCACCCCAAGGCTCGCCAGGAGGGAGACGAGGCGCGGGAGGTCCTCGGTGTTGGCGCGGGTGATCACGGAGTTGGTGACCACGACGGCGCCGGAGGCCAGGGCCCCGCGGATGCCCTCGACGCTCTCGGCCCAGCTCCCGGGGGCGCGGGTGAGCCCGTCGTGGAGGGCCGCGGTGGAGCCGTGGAGCGAGGGCGAGAACTCCGTGACGCCCGCGTCCAGGAGGGCGCGCACCACCTGGGGGTAGGACAGGAGCCTCCCGTTGGTCTGCACCTGGATGGGGCCATAGCCAAGGGCCTTCGCGCAGCGCACCAGGGCCCCGAGGCGCTTGTAGAGCGTGGGCTCTCCGCCCGTGAGCACGAGCCCCCGGGGGGCGCCCACGAGGGACCGGAGGCGCTCGACCAGGGCCTCGAAGGGCACGGCCCCGCAGCCCTCGCGCTTGTGCCCCTGGGCGCAGAACACGCAGCGGTTGTTGCACGCGAAGCCGACCTTCACGTCGGCGCGGGGGAGCGGGCGCACGGCCTGTAAGTGAGCCCCGGCGCGGGCAGCGCCGCGTTGATCGCCGTCAAGACCCGCCTCGGGTGGGCTTCGTGATCGTTCCCATGTGGTTCACAGCGCGCACACCTACACCCACCTACCTCGTCGCCATCGCTTTACACGCCGCTCCGATTCCGCGAAGGTAGGCGTCCCATGGCAGACGCGAGGCTTTACGTCGGGCAGAACGTCCCCCGGGTGGACGGGGTGGCCAAGGTCACCGGGGCGGCGAAGTACCTCGATGACCTGCACCTCCCGGACATGCTCCACGGCGCCACGGTGCGCTCGGAGGTGGCGCGGGGGCGGCTCACCGGCCTCGCCGTGGACCCCTGGCTCGCCGAGCACGGCGTCACCGTGGTCACCGCGGAGGACGTGCCGGAGAACGTCGTGGCCCTCATCGAGGACGACCAGCCCGTGCTCGTGCGCGAGCACATCCGTCACCGCTATGAGCCCGTGGCCCTCGTGGCCTGCGAGCGCAAGGAGGACCTCCAGCGGGCCCTCGCCGGCGTGCGCCAGACCGTGACCCCCGAGGCCCCGGTGCTCTCCCTCGACGACGCCCTGCGCGCCGAGAGCCCCGTCCACGGCCCGGACAACATCCAGAAGCGGTACCGCATCGTGAAGGGCGACGTGGACCGCGCCCGCCAGGAGCCCGGCCTGGTCTTCACCGAGGGCACCTACCACGTCCACCACCAGGAGCACCTGTACATCGAGCCCCAGGGGGTCATCGCCTGGTGGGACGCCTCGGGCGTCCATGTGCTCGGGTCCATCCAGTGCCCGTACTATGTCCACAAGGCCCTGAAGCGCGCGCTCAAGGTGACGGACACCGAGGCCCACGTCACCCAGACCGTCACCGGCGGGGGCTTCGGCGGCAAGGAGGAGTACCCCTCCATGATCGCCCTGCACGCCGCGCTCCTGGCGAAGAAATCCGGGCGCCCCGTGAAGGTGGTCTACGGCCGCGGCGAGGACATGGAGGCCACCACCCGCAGGCACCCCGCCCGGGTCAAGATCACCTCCGGGGCCCGAAGCGACGGCACGCTGGCGTTCCTCGACATCGACGTGCTCATGGACGGCGGGGCCTACGTCACCCTCACGCCGGTGGTGCTCTCCCGCGGGACGCTCCACGCCACGGGGCCCTACCGCTGCCCGGACGTGCGCGTCGTGGCCCGCGCCCTGGCCACCAACACCCCGCCCAACGGGGCCTTCCGGGGCTTCGGCGCGCCGCAGACCATCTGGGCCATCGAGCGCCACATGGATCGCCTCGCGGACCAGCTCGGGATCGAGCGCGAGGCCCTCCGGCGACACAACCTCTTCGTCGAGGGGGACGTCACCGCCACGGGGCAGACCCTCAAGGTGTCCGTCGGCGGGATGCAGTGCCTCGACGCGGCGGTCAAGGCCAGCGACTACTACGCAAAACGCGCGCAGTACGCCTCCGAGGGCGTCCAGCGCGCCGCCGACGGGAGGCGCGTGCGGCGCGGGATCGGGCTGTCGACCTTCTTCCATGGGGCGGGCTTCACCGGCTCCGGCGAGCGCAGGCTCAAGGGCCGCGTCCAGGTGGACCTGGAGCCAGGGGGCTCGCTCCGCGTCCGCTCGGCCAGCACGGACATCGGCCAGGGGACCGAGACCGTCTTCGCCCAGCTCGCGGCCCAGGCGGCCCGGGTGCCCTTCGCCCGCGTCGCCGTCGAGCAGCCCTGCACCACCCACGTGCCGGACTCGGGCCCCACCGTCGCCTCGCGCACGGTGATGGTCGTCGGCAGCATCGTGGAGCTGGCCGCCCGGGACGTCGCCGAGCGCGTCCGCGCCGACGTCGCCAGGCACCACGCCGTGGCCCCGGAGCGCGTCACCCACGGCGATGATTCCTTCACCGGCCCCTTCGGTGAAGAGAGCTTCGCCGTGGCCTCGGACCGGCTCCTCGGGCGCGAGCCCCGGGTGGTCTCCCTGCGCCAGTTCGAGCCCCCCGCGGACGTCTTCTGGGACGACGACACCTACACCGGCGAGGCCTACCCCGCCTACTCCTGGGGCTGCGACATCGCCGCCGTGGAGGTGGACGTGGACACCCTGGAGACGCGCGTCACGGACTTCTGGGCCGCCCAGGACGTGGGCAAGGCCATCCACCCCGTGCTCTGCGCGGGCCAGGTCGAGGGTGGCTCCCTCCAGGCCGTCGGCTGGGCCGTCTCCGAGGCCCTGGTCTGGCAAGACGGTGCCATCAAGAACGCGCGCATGACCAACTACATCATCCCCACGAGCCTCGACGCCCCGCGGTTCCACACCACCCTCATCGAGGTCCCCTACCCCGGTGGCCCCTTCGGGGCCAAGGGCGTGGGCGAGCTCCCCATGGACGGCGGCGCCCCCGCCGTGGCCTCCGCGGTGGAGCAGGCCACCGGGCTCGCCCTCGACGCCCTGCCCCTCTTGCCCGAGGACCTCCTGCGGGCCCAGCGCAACGGAGCGCCCCAATGACCACCGTCACCGTCAACGGCATCCCTCGGGAGGTGTCCTCGGGGCCCCTCTCCAGGCTCCTGGACGTGCTCCGTGAAGAGCTCGGCCTCACCGGCACCAAGGAGGGCTGCGGCGAGGGCGAGTGCGGCTCCTGCACCGTGCTCCTCGACGGCGTGCCCGTGAACGCATGCCTCGTCGCCGTGGGCCAGTGCGACGGCCGCCGCGTCACCACCGTCGAGGGCCTCCAGGAGGGCCCCGACCTCACGCCCCTGGCCCGGTGCCTGATCGACGGCGGCGGCGCCCAGTGCGGCATCTGCACGCCGGGGATGCTCGTGAGCGCCTCGCACCTCCTCGCCCGCAACCCCTCGCCCGACGAGGCCCAGGTGCGCGAGGCCCTCGCGGGCAACCTCTGCCGGTGCACGGGCTACCAGCGCATCGTGGACTCGGTGCTCGAAGCGTCGCGCCTCCTGCGCGCCCGCCGCGAGGGAGCCTCCCCGTGACCCACGGCTACGTCCGCCCCGCCTCCCTCGCCGAGGCCCTGAGCGCCGTGGCCGAGGGCGTCCGCGAGGGCCTCAAGGTCACCCCCCTCTGCGGTGGCACGGACTGGATGGTCGAGCGCCACCTGGCGCCCAACCCCTACAAGTCCCCCGAGGGCGCCGTCGACGCCCTCCCTCCCCCCCCCCTCCCCCCCCCGGACGTCGTCGTGGACCTCTCCGCCGTGGACGAGCTCCGAAAGGTGGAGCTTGAGGTAGGGGAAGGTGGGCGCACGTGGGTGCGTCTGGGTGCAGGTGTGACCTATCGCACCCTTCGGGAGCACCCCTACCTTGTAGAGAAATTCCCCATCCTGGCGGCGATGGCGTCGGAGGTAGGGGCGGTACAGATCCAGGCGCTGGGTACGCTTGGGGGTAACATCGCCACGGGCTCACCCGCCGCGGACGGGGTGCCGGTGCTGGTGGCCCTGGGGGCGAGGGTGAGGCTGCAATCCCTGGAGGGCGCCCGGGAGATGCCCCTGGAGGACTACTACACGGGCTACCGCCGGAGCGTGCGCCACGACGACGAGCTCCTGGAGAGCGTGGTCTTTCCGGAGCTTGAGGCAGGCTCGCGGTGGTTCTGGCGCAAGGTGGGCACGCGGCGCGCGCAGTCCATCTCCAAGGTCGCCCTGGCCTCGGTGGTGACGCTGGACGGCGGGGTGGTCACCGCGGCGAGGCTGGCCATGGCCTCCGTGGCGCCGACGGTGGCGTGCCTTCGGGGGGTGCGCGCGGCGCTCCTGGGGCAGCGCCCCGAGGCGGTGCCCGAAGGGGCGCTCCTCACGGCGCTCCGGGGGGACATCGCGCCCATCGGGGACGTGCGCTCCACCCGCGAGTACCGGCTCCACGTGGCCGAGCGGGTGCTCCTGCGCATGCGCGAGGCCCTGGGAGACTGAGGTCACACCCCGATGAACAGCCGGTGGCCGAAATGGCGCTCCAGCCGCGCCTCGAAGATGCGCTGGGCGGCGCCCTCGATGTCGTACTCCACGCGCTTGAACTCGAAGGTCCGGGTGGCCGTGTCGTACAGCACGTAGCTGGCGCGGTTGTCGTAGTCCCGGGGCTGGCCCACGCTCCCCACGGAGATGATGTACTTACGGTCCTCCCGGAGCGTGATGGAGCGGGGCGGGCCCTGGAGCTCCGTGACCTCCGAGGGTGACAGCTCGAAGACCTTGCACAGGTGCGAGTGGCCGATCATGGTGAGGTGCCCGAGGTCCTCGAAGAAGGGCAGGCACTCGCGGGCCTGCTCCGGCGCGAAGATGTACTCGAACTCCTCGATGCGCACCGGCGAGCCGTGGCAGAGGTGTACGGGCGTCCCGGCGATCTTGTGCATGTACGGCAGGGCCTTGAGCCAGGACATGTTCTCCGCCGTGAGGAGCGAGGCATGCTGGTCCAGGGCCTTCCTGGCGGCCTCGTAGTAGTACGAGTAGTCCATGCGGCCGGCCACCGCCGCGTCGTGGTTGCCCAGGATGGTCACCGCCGCCGTGGCGCGCACCAGGTCGGCGCACTCGTTGGGCGAGCCGCCGTAGCCCACCACGTCCCCGAGGCAGTACTGCACGTCCGGGGCCTCCCGCCGGAGCGCCTCGAGCACGGCGGACAGCGCCTCAAGGTTGGCGTGCACGTCGCTGAAGATGCCGATGCGCATGGGTGGGGTCCGGGGATCCTAACGACCGGCCCCCGAAGTGTCGAGCCCCGAGGCGTCGCCCGCGAGCACCACCCCCGCGAGGCGCTCGCCCTCGGTGAGCCCGTGGCCCGCGCGCAGCGCGCGGTCGTACGCCTGGGCCTCGTCCTGGAGGCCCAGGGCCCGCGAGGCGGCCTCCTGGAAGGCCGCCGTGGCGCCCGCGCGCGCGCGCTCCAGGTCCCGGGCGGCGCCCACCCGGATCGCGTGGGCCAGGAGCCACCCGAGGGCCTCGGGCTCGGCGCTCTCGCTCCGGGCCACCACGCGGACCACCGCGGCGCCGAACTGCCCCGCCGCCCAGCCGAAGAGCCGAGCGTCCTCGTCGGATTTCAAGAGGGCCTTCTGCACCAGCGGCGAGAGCGCGCGGCGCAGCCCCAGCGTGGCCGCCCCGGCGGCCCCCACGGCGCCGAGGCCCCGCCGCCGGGCGCCGAGGAGCTCCATCCACAGGTCCCCGTGGGCGTCGGCATGCACCAACAGCGCGTGGCCCAGCGTGGCCACCCGCGCGTTGGGGAGCATCCGGAAGGCCCGCTGGAGCCACGGCCCCACCTTGGACGGGGGCCTGCGCGAGAGCTCCAGCGCCGCGAGGAAGCGCCCCGTGGGGTGCTCCACCCAGCCGCCGAGCTCGTCCTCGGAGAGGGCGCCGAGGGCCTCCTCGGTGGGCGCCTCGCGCTCGTCGGGGACGTCCGCGCTGGTGGGCACCTCCGGGTCGTAGAGCATGGCCACGGCGCGCTTTGCGGGCTCCGGGACCAGCACCCCGAGGCCCCGGGCCCACGCGAGGAGCGGCCCCCACGCCTCGGACGCCTCCCGGGGCGTGAGCCCCACCGCCGCCACGCCGCCCTCGACGGTGCGCGCGAACGCCGTCAGCGCGCGGGCGCACAGCGCCTTCTCGTCCGGGCACAGCCCCGCCTCCACCGCCCGCTGCACGAAGGCCGCCCCCGGCACCACGCCGCAGCGCAGGGCGCCCAGCGTGGCCAGGCGCACCGCCGCGTCCACCGCCGCCCGCGGCACGCCGCTGGCCAGGAGGAAGCGCTCCAGGGCCCCGCGGTCCAGGAGGGGCTCCAGCGCCCCGAGGGCGTCCCTGACGGCCTTTGCGCTCGTCAGGCGCTGCTCCAGGGTGCCGTCCTGGAGCCCATCGATCCGGGGCGTACACGGCACCCCCTCGGCGCGGAGGCGCGCGAGCTCGGCCTTGCGGGCCTCGTCGTCGCCGGGCGAGCGAGCGTCGAGGTGCGCGAGCACGCCCGAGGCGTTGGCCTCGCAGGGCGCGGCGATGGCGGCGCTCTCCATGGACCGCCCGGCCTCGCTCACCACCTCCACGCGCACCCGGAACTCCCGGCTGAGGGCGTCCACCACGGCGCGGTCATCCGGGCGGGTGCCATCGAGCCCGAGGCGGGTGAGCTCCTCGTCCCCGACGCGCACCGCCAGGAGCGCCACGGGGAAGGCCCCGTCGGGGTCCGCGCGCAGCACCGGGGACGCCCGGCCCGAGAGCAGCGCCAGGGCGTTGCCCGCGCGGCTCGGGAGCCAGAGCCGCACCTCGCCGTCCACCACGGCCGCCATGGGGAGCCCATCGCGCCCCACGACCCTCGGGGCCCGCCGCGCATCGCTTCCCTGGTCCTGGTCCTGGCCCTGATCGTGATCGTGGACGTCGGCCACCTCGTCGGCGCTGAGCTCCACGGGCTCTGGCGTAGGGGGCTCCGGCTCCGGCGTCGGGGCCGGGGCGGGGCCCACGGCGTGGTGGCGCCCGGTGGCCTCATCGGGGTCGAGCTCCAGGGGGTCTTCGAGGGGGTGGGCCTCCTCCACGGGCTCGCTGCTCACACCGTGGTGGTGCACCCGCGTCGCGTCGTCCTGGTCGTCCATGGGCTCCGCGGGCTCGCTGACGTTCAGGGCCTGCTCGCGGAGGGCCAGGGTCTCCTCCAGCGCCGCGAGGCGCCGCTCCCTCGCGTTGAGCGCGGAGGTGTTGGCCCTCACGAGCTTCTCCTCCTCGGCCAGGGCCTCCTCCCGGCTGATCAGCTCCGCGAAGCGGTGCTCCAGCTCCTGGTCGCGCAGGGCCAGGTCCGAGCGGCCGAGCTCCAGCTCCTCGACCCGGGCGGCGAGGTCTTTCTCAGCCTGGGAGAGCTCCCGCTGGCGCCGGACCAGGCGCTCCTCGGCCAGGGGGAGCAGGGACTCCCGGCGCTCGTCCTCCAGGAGCCTCCGGAGCCCGTTGGCGCCGAGCACCACCCGCGCCTCGCGCACATACGCCGGGAGCGTGTCCGAGGTGTCCTGGGCGAGCTTGAGCAGGAGCTCCGCGCGCAGGGTGAGCTCTTCATGGGCCCGTTGGGGCGGCACCACCAGGGCGAAGCGGCGGGTGGCCGGGTCGTGGTAGACGTAGGGCACGGCCAGCTCCAGGTCCCCGAAGCGGTGGAGCGCATGCTCCAGCGCCTGCCGGGCCAGGGCCGGGTCCGTGACGGCGTTGACCGCCCTGACGATCTCGATCCTGCGGACCGAGCCGCCCTCCGAGGGCAGGAGCGCGGTCTCCTTGCGGGTGGCGCCCAGCGGGCCGGTGTACGGGGGATCCGGGATGTGGTCTCGGCCGCGGGGGAGGTTCATGCGGGCCCACTTGCGTACCACCTCCGCGCGTGCTTGGGAACCGCCAGGGCCTGAAGGCCCTGCGCTTCCCGTGGCGTCCCCTCGGCGCGATCGATGGTGGAGGCCACGGCGAGGTCCTCGCGGTAGTCCCGCCGCACCTCAGCGTCAGGGACGGGGTGTTACCGCGCGGTAACAATCCCCACCGGGGCCCCTCCCGGTGTTGTAGAACCACCCGGGCCGTGCGCTTTCGGTTCCGCTGCCTGACGCTCCAGCACCTCTCGGGCAGGGTGACCGTGGTGCCCCTGGAGCACCCCCAGCTCACCCTCCACGCGGCCACCCCGGAGAGCGCCCGGGAGGACCTGGCCCTGGCCCTGGACGACCGTATCCAGCGGGCCCACCCCGGCAGGGTGTGGGAGTTCGCGAGGGACCCCGGGGGCGAGGCCTTCACCCTGGAGGTGCCCGCCCTGCGCGTCTGGACCCGCGCCGGGCCTACGGTCACCCGAAACCTCAAGCTCACCGCCGTGCGCAGGCCCGTCCACGGGAAGTTCACCGAGGTGTTCCTCCCGCGCCTGGACCTGCGCGTGTGGGTCGATGAGCGCACGCCCGTCGAGGCCCAGGCCCGCGCCATGGCCCAGTCGCTCCTGGAGCCCCTGGACGATGACAAGCGCCTGAGGCTCCGCCCCGAAGGGGACGAGATCCTCGGGCTCCTGGAGGTCCATAGCACCCCGGTGCCCCTCTCGGCGCTGCGCCGCAAGGAGATGCACCTGGACGAGCGCCCCCACCCACCGAGCGCCCTGGACGTCCTCGACGACGACGACGAGGAGGCCGAGGCCCGGGACCGCGCCAGGACCGAGAAGAAGCGCCAGGACCGCGCCCGCCGCGCCACCCCCGCGCTCCTGCGCGCGGCCATCCCCCTGCACCGCCGCCGCGCCCGCGCGCGCCTGGAGCCCGCCTGGGAGCGCGACCACCTGGTGGACTCGCTCCTGCGGCGCCTCGACGGCCAGGAGCACCAGGCCGTGCTCCTCGTGGGCGCCCAGGGGTCGGGCAAGAGCGCCGTCGTCGAGGAGCTCGTGCGCCGCCTCGGGGAGGCGTCGGGGCCCGCGTCCCGGCGGGAGCGCTACGTCTTCGCCGTGGACGCCTCGCGGATGATCGCGGGCATGGGCGGCTTCGGCGAGTGGGAGGCGCAGCTCCACGCCATGCTGGAGGAGGCCTCCCGCACCCGCGCGGTGCTCCTCCTCGGGGACGTGTACGCGCTCCTCGACGCCGGAAAGAGCGCCCACAGCGACCACAACGTGGCCCAGGTGCTCGGCCCCGCCCTCGCGGGCCGCGAGGTCACGGTGCTGGGCGAGGCCACCCCGGAGGCCTGGGCCCGGCTCCAGCGCCGCGACCAGTCCTTCGCCAGCGTGTGGACCGTGGTCCAGGTGGACGAGCTCGCCCCGGAGCCCACCCGGCGCGTGCTGGACGCCGTGGCCTCGCGGCTCGGGGCGCGCCACGGGCTGCGCGTGGAGCCCGGCGCCGTGGCCATGGCGCTGTCCCTGGTGCGACGCTTCTGGCCCTATGGGGCGCTCCTCGGGAACGCCGTGGCCTTCCTCCGGAGGCTCCTGGCGGCCCGCGCCCACGCGCGCGCCGCGGACGTGACCGCCGTCGCCGCGGTGGACTTCTTCTCGCAGGAGTCGGGCATCCCCGCGGCGCTCCTGCGCGACGACCTGCCCCTGGACCCGAAGGCCGTCCGGGCGTTCCTCTCCGAGAGGGTCATGGCCCAGCCCGAGGCCGTGGAGCGCGTCACGCAGGTGGTGTCCACGGTCAAGGCCGCCCTCCAGGACCCGAGGAAGCCCGTGGCGGTGCTGGTCTTCGCGGGGCCCACGGGCGTCGGAAAGACCGAGCTGGCCAAGGCCCTGGCGGCCTTTGTCTTCGGCGCCGCGGAGCGCCTGGTGCGCGTGGACATGGGAGAGTACCTCGGCCCCGACGCGCTCTCCCGGCTCCTGGGCGGGGGCGCCTCCGCCGGGCTCCTCCCGTCGGTGGTGCGACGGCAGCCGTTCTGCGTGCTCCTCCTCGACGAGATCGAGAAGGCCCACCCCGCCGTCTTCGACGCCCTCCTCGGGGTGCTCGGCGAGGGCAGGCTCACGGACGCCGAGGGGCGCGTCACGGACTTCCGCAACGCCATCATCGTGATGACCTCGAACCTCGGGGCGGACACCCTCCGCGCCCGCGCGGGCTTCGACGCCGACGACACCGCCTCGCCCGAGGCCGTGCGGCGCCACTACCTCTCCGAGGCCCGGAGGTTCTTCCGCCCGGAGTTCTTCAACCGCATCGATGACCTCATGGTGTTCCGCCCCCTCGGGGCCGACGCCGTCGGGGCCATCACCCGCCGGGAGGTGAAGCGCCTCGCCGAGCGCGATGGCTTCCGCCGGAGGGACGCGCTCCTGCGCGTGAGCGAGCCCGCCCTGGAGAGGCTCTCGGCCCGCGGGCTCGACCCTCGCTACGGCGCCCGGCCCCTCAAGCGCACGCTGGAGCGCGAGCTGGTCGGCCCCTGCGCCACCTGGCTCGCCGCCCACCGCGCCTCCGGGCCCCTGTCCATGGACGTGGACGCGAGCCCCGAGGACCCTGGCGCCCTCGCGCTCAAGGTGACCTCCCGCGGGGGCGGCGCCGAGGGCAGCCGCGCCGAGGCCGAGGCCGTGCTGGACACCTGCGCGGAGCTCCGCGGGGAGCTCCGACGCTGGAGCCGCTCGCCGGCCCTGGCGGAGCTCCGTCGGTCCCTCGGTTGGTTCGATCAGGTGAGCCGCTCGACGCACTTCTGGAGCGATCACCAGCTCGCCGAGGATGCCTCGCAGAGCGCGTCCCACGCGCGCTCCCTGGTGGAGGAACTCTCGAAGCTGGTCTCCGGCGCCGAGGCCGCCGAGGACCTCGCGGTGGAGGCCTGGTACGACCGCAGCGCCCTGGCGTCGGAGTCCCTCCGGGGCGAGCTCCTCGGCCTCCGGGCGCGCTTCGACCCGCTGCCCGAGAGGGTCTTCCTGGCCACCCGCCCGCGGTGCGAGCGCGCCGCGCTCTATGTGGTCGCCGCCAGGGGATCGTGGTCCACCGCGGCGTGGCTCCTGGACAGCTGGGACGCCTGGGCCCAGCGTCGCGGTATTCACACACGGCGGCACCTGGCCACCTACATCGACCCCAAATTGCGCCCGGGGACGAAACCCGACGACCCGGCCAAGGCGTACCAGTGGGAGGAGGCCACACTCACGGGCTCCGAGAGCCCGCAGCCCGGCGCCGCGGCGCTGGAGCTCTACGGCAAGGAGACCGTTGGCCTCCTGGAGCCCGAGGCGGGGGCCCACCGGCTCTTTGATGGCAGCGCCCACAGCGTGGTGAGGGTGCTCTGGGCGCCCGGCCGGGACCCGCGGGAGAGCCTCCGGCCGATGGAAATCCCGACGCTCCTGGCGAGGCTCCCCTCGGAGGAGCTCCGGCGCTACAGCCGCCCGAAGGAGACCCTCAAGGACGCGCGGATGGACGCGACGATCCCGCTGCACGCTCCGGGGATGCACCGGTATGACCCGGAGCTCTTCCTGCGCCGGTGGGTGCGCCACGCGTGCCTGCGCTCCGAGGATGCCGCATGGACCTGACCATGCCCGTGGTGGTGGTGCAGCGCAGCCGCAGGCTCGTCGAGGCCTGGGTGCCGCGCTTCCCGGACGAGAGGCTCCTCGGGCCCTCCCTGGCGGAGCTGCGGGACGAGCTCAGGCTCCTGGTGATGGAGCGCTTCTACGCGGAGAGGCCCGAGCGCTTCGCGGACTACCAGCTCGCGCCGCATGCGCGCATCGAGCACCTGCTGGTGGAGGGCACCGTGCAGGACCCCCACCGCCGCGCGCGCTGGGACGTCAAGGCCCGCCTGGCCTTCCTGGTGGAGAAGTGGCCCGCGGACCCCTTCCTGGTGGTGACCCACACGCAGCTCCCCGCGTGGCGCTTCGCGGTGGACAGCGAAGAGCACCTCCCGGAGGCCGCGCGGCGCCGCGTGCTGGCCTGGTGCCTGGAGTCCCACATCGAGAGCCTGGACAGGCTCCACGTCAAGAGGCGCGAGAGGCTCGAGCTCCTGGACGTGGACGCCATCGCCCCCACGATCTTCCCGCACTCCCCGCGCCGGCCCCGGCCGCCGACCAGGAAGAAGAAGCCCGAGGACGAGAAGCCCGGCGAGAAGCCCACGCCCGAGGAGGACCTGGAGGAGGACCCGGAGCTGGACCCCCCGGAGCCCGACCCCATCGAGCGGGAGGCCCAGCGGAGGCGTTCACGGTGGACCGTGCAGGTGCTGCGCGAGGTGGGCAAGAACCTCTCCCACGCCGTCGAGGACGACACCCTCGGGAGGGCCTTCGGGCGCGACGCCGTGGTGGACCGGCTGGTGGAGGAGCTGGCCACCCGCGAGGGCGCCGCGGTGGTGCTGGTGGGCCCGTCGGGCGTGGGCAAATCCGCGGTGGTGCACGAGTTCGTCCACCGGCTCACGCGCTGGAACAACGACCACGGCCTCCGGCGCGACGTGTGGCGCGTGGACGGCAACCGCTTCATCGCGGGGATGAAATACGTCGGCCAGTGGGAGGCCCGCGCCCGCGAGCTCCTCCGCGAGCTGACGGACACCGGGGACATCCTCTACCTGGACGACCTGGCCTCCATGGTGGACGCCGGGCGTACCGGCAAGACCAGCACCAACGTGGCGGGCTTCCTGGCGCCGCACCTGGCGCGCGGGGAGCTCACGATCCTGGCCGAGAGCACCCCCGAGCGCCTCGCCCGCGCGCGCGAGGAGGCCCCGGGCTTCGCCGCGCTCTTCCGGGTGCTGCACCTCCCGCCCATGAGCGAGCGCGAGAGCCTGCCGGTGCTCCTGGGTGCGCTGCGGGACCTGGAGTCCGAGGACACCGAGAGCCTCGCCCCGCCCCGGATGGCCCCCGCGGGCATCGAGGCCACCCTCGCCCTCACCCGGCGCTTTCAGCCCAACGAGGCCTTCCCGGGCAAGGCCGTGAGGCTCCTTCGAGCGGTCCTCGACGGTCGAGGCGAGCTCCGCGAGGGCCGCGACGGGCAGCCCGAGCGTCGCTTCGGCGTAGGGGACGTGGTGGCCGCGGTGCAGCAGCGCACGGGCCTGCCGGACTTCGTGCTGCAAGACGCCCTCGCGCGGCCCAGGGAGTCGCTGAGGGCGGAGTTCGCCTCGGTGATCGCCGGGCAGCCGGAGGCCGTGGACGCCCTCACGGACCTGGTGGTGGCGCTCCAGCAGGGGCTCTGCGACCCGGACAAGCCCCTGGCGTCTTTTCTCTTTGTGGGCCCGACGGGCGTGGGCAAGACCGAGAGCGCCCGCGCCCTGGCCCGCATGCTCTTCGGCAGCCCGGACCGGATGCTGCGCTTCGACATGTCCGAGTTCGCCAGCGCCCACAGCGTGCTGAGGCTCATCGGCGAGCCCGGCGAGCCCGACGGGGAGCTCACCGCGGGGCTGCGCACCCAGCCCTTCACCGTGGTGCTCTTCGATGAGGTCGAGAAGGCCCACCCACGGGTCTTCGACGCCCTCCTCCAGCTCCTGGGCGAGGGCAGGCTCACGGACGCCGCGGGGCGCCTCTCGGACGCGCGCCAGGCGGTGCTCGTAATGACCTCGAACCTCGGCGTGCGCGAGGCCGCCAGCCAGACGGGCTTCGCCCGCGGGGATGCTGCGGAGGCCCGGGCCCACTACCTGTCCGCCGCCCGGCGCTTCTTCCGCCCGGAGTTCTTCAACCGCATCGACCGCGTGGTGCCCTTCCGCCCGCTCGATCGCCCGAGCCTCCGGGCCGTGGTCGAGCACCAGCTCGGGGCGCTCCTCTCGCGCCGGGGCATCGAGCGCGCCCAGGTGCTGGTCGAGGTCGAGCCCGAGCTCCTCGACGTGCTCGTCGAGCGCGCCTGGGACCCTCGCTTCGGCGCCCGTCCCCTCAAGCGCGCCATGGAGAAGCGCCTCGCCCTCCCCCTGGCCCACCACCTCGTGCGACGCAGCGCCCGGGACCTCTCCCTGGTCTCCCTCAAGCTCCGTTCAAACGACATGAACCTACATGTACGCGGCCTCCTGGAGTGTGTACCCGTTCCCGGTGCGCAGGTGGCGCCTCCCGGGGACCTCCCCGCGGCGAGGGCGGCGCTGGAGGCGCTGGGGGCGGCGCTCGAGGCGCTGACCACGGGGGCGCTCGCGGAGCGCTTGAAGGCCCTGGCGGAGCGCTCGGACGCGCCCGAGGGCGCGGCGGCGAGGGACGTGCTGGAGGGCTTCTACGCGCTGGAGCGGCGCTACCTGGCGGTGGAGACGGACCCGGTGCTCTCCGAGGAGTACATCGAAGAAGAGTACAAAGAAGACCGTCAGGACCTGAACGAGCCGACGCGGGCCAACTACGGGTACAACCGGAGCTCCTACCGCAAGGGCTTGCGGCCTCGGGAGGGCTTCGTGCTGGTGAAGGCCACGGCGCCCCCGGCGGTGCTCCTGCACCGGGCGAGGGAGCACCTGCTGCCGCTCCAGGACGCGCTGAGGGTGGCCGAGGCGCGGGCCCTACGGGTGCCCGACGAGGATACCTTCACGCTGCTGGTGGAGCCCCTGGCGGGCGCGGGCACGGGGCCCATGGTGCGCTCCCTCACGGCGGCGCTCGGGGCGCTGTTCTACGGCTGCGGGACGCCGCTCTTTGAGGGACTGACGCCGGAGGGAGGGGCCGCGTGGGTGGAGGAGCACCCGCAGCCCCAGCGGGCATGCTACCCGTTGCGGGGGCTCGCGCTGGCGCCGGTGGTCGAGAGCGTGAGGGGCTTCGCCCTGGGCGCGGTGGCGACGCCCACGGGCTTCCGCCGCTCGCTGTGCCGGGTGAGGGTGCTCCCGACCGCCGACGGACTCCGTGCGGTGGAGCGCCTTGACGCCGAGCGCGCGGAGCTCCGGCGGCGCCGCGCCCTGGGCGAGGACGCGCCCGAGGACGACGTCCCGGACCGGGTGACCCTGCGCAGCGCAGCGGACAAGCCCGAGGGGCCCTGGACCCACTGCCTGACCGGCTACGGGCCCCTGGAGGCGTCCCGGGGCGTGGGCGAGAAGGTCCACGCCGCGCTCCTGCGGGCAGCGGGGGGCTGAGCCGTGGAGAAGAAGTTCCAGCTCTTCGTCCGGCGTCACCTCGGGGGGGGGGTGACCGCGCAAGTGCTTGCCAGGCCGCATCTTGCGTCGTTTGCCGAGGACCTTGGGAGCGCGCGGGCGGACCTCTCGCTGGCGCTGGAGAGGCTCCTGGCCAGGGACGACCAGGGGCTTACGCGGGAGACCACCTTCTGGCCCGGGCTGGAGCTCCGGCGGGTGGACCTGGTGCTCCGGGCGAAGCAGCACCGAAGGCTCCTCCCGGTGCCCATGCGCTTTACGGTGCTGTTGAGACCCACGGGCCCCGAGGCGAAGCGCCCGAAGGGCGAGGCCCTGACGGGCCCGGTGCTGGTGACGGTGCCCAGGCTCGGGCTGGAGCAGCACCTGGAGGAGCTGGCGGACCTGGACGCCTTCCTGGAGGAGCACCTGCGTCACGCGCTGTTCATGTGCGCGTTCTCGCGCCTGAGGGACGTGGCCTACGAGGGCGCCGAGAGCGTGGAGAGCCTGCTGGTGTCGTACCGTCCGGCGCGCA
The DNA here is from genome assembly GCA_016218725.1 of Deltaproteobacteria bacterium. Lineage (GTDB taxonomy): Bacteria > Myxococcota_A > Polyangia > Polyangiales > JACRDB01. Next base: position 7,510 of record JACRDB010000029.1, on the reverse strand, counting down.
AGCCCGACGCGAGGGTGGGCGCCGGGCGCGAGGCGGACCCCTCGGGGAAGGCCACGCACCGGCTCCGGATGCTGCCCCCGGGGCTCTCGGAGGCCTGCCGCTGGCTCGACGACGAGGCCTCCGCGGGCTTGCTGGACCGAGCCTTTCAGCGCGAGCGGGAGCTCGCCCAGGTGGTGGACCTGATCACCCACGCCCGGCGCGCGAGCGTGCTCCTGGTGGGCCCCTCGGGGGTCGGCAAGACCGCCCTGGTACACGAGCTGGCCCACCGGATCGCCCACGCCGAGGAGGGGTCACCGCTGCGGGGGATGGAGCTCTTCAGCACGTCCGGCGCGCGCATCGTGGCGGGGATGCGCTACCTGGGCGAGTGGCAGGCGCGCATGCAGGGCATGACCCAGGCCCTGCGGGCCCGCCGCGCGGCGCTCCACCTGGAGAGCCTCACGGAGTTCCTGGCGAGCTTCGGGGCGGCGATGGGGCTCGACGGGGCGTCGTGGCTCCAGCCCCTGGTGGCCTCCGGGGAGCTGTGCCTGCTGGTGGAGACCACCGCCGAGGACCTGGGCCGCGCCGAGCGCTCGCACCCCGGGCTGGTGCAGGCCCTGCGCGCGCTGGTGCTCCAGCCCTTCACCGCGGACGCCGCGTGGCAATGCCTCCAGGCGTCGTCGCAGCGCATTGCCCGCGCGCACAAGGTACGCTTTCATGAGAGTGCGTTATGGACGGCGGTGGACCTGTGCGAGCGGTTCCAGCCGGACGGGGCGATGCCCGGGGCGGCCCTGGGGCTCCTGCGCAGCGCCGCCGCGGAGGAGGCCTCGCAGGAGGGGGCGGGGTCGAAGGCGAGCCCCAGGGTGCTGCGCTCCGACGCGACGCTGAGGGCGTTTACGCGCCGCACGGGCTATCCCCGGACGCTGCTGGACCCGTCGATCCCGCTGGACCCGGACGCGGTGCTCACGGCGCTGCGCGAGCGGGTGCTGGGTCAAGACGAGGCCCTGACGCTGCTTCGGGATCTGGTGGTGACGCTCAAGAGCGCCCTCGGGGACCCGCGCAAGCCCCTGGGGTCGTTCTTGTTCCTGGGCCCTACGGGGGTAGGCAAGACCGAGAGCGCCCTGGCGCTGACGCACTGGCTCTTCGGCGACGAGAGGAAGCTCGTGCGGCTGGACATGGCGGAGTACGCGGCCCCCGGGAGCGCCTCGAGGCTGGTGGGGCTCTACGGCAACGAGGGGCTCCTGTGCCGTCGGGTGCGCGAGGAGCCCTACGGGGTGGTGCTCCTGGACGAGGTGGAGAAGGCCGACCAGGGGGTCCACGACCTGCTCCTGCAGGTCCTTGGCGAGGGGCGGCTGACGGACGCCACGGGGCGCACGGTGAGCTTCTGCAACACGGTGGTGGTGCTGACGAGCAACCTCGGGGCCGAGGGCGAGGGGCGGGCCTTTGGCTTCGGGGAGCGCACGGAGCGCTCGCTGGACCAGCACTACCGGGCGGCGGCGGGGGCGTTCTTCCGGCCGGAGTTCTTGAACCGTCTGGACCACCTGGTGCCCTTCCGCCCGCTGGGGACGGACACCGTGAGGGCGATCACGCGCCGGGCGTTGACGCAGGCGCTGGCGCGCGAGGGGGTGCAGCGCCGCGGGGTGACGGTGACCTTCGACGAGCCGGTGGTGGACGCGCTGGCGGCGCAGGGGATGGACCCGCGCTACGGGGCCCGGCCGCTCAAGCGTGTGATCGAGCAGCGGGTGATCGCGCCGCTGGCCTGGGCGCTCACCGCGGCGAGCGACGCGCCGAGGGCATACCGAGTGGTGGTGACCGACGCGGGCGTCGCGGTGCGGGTGGTGGCCGAGGGGTGACGCCCTTCGCTCAACGCCCCTTATCGATCTTCTTTGGAGCCTTGTCGGGGGTGAGCATGGGGTTCTTCCACCGGCCCTTCTTGGGGCCGAAGAAGAAGGCCAGCACCACCGCCAGGTAGTACAGGGCCACCAGCGGGAGCCCGAGGGCCACCTGCGAGAACACGTCCGTGCCCGGCGTCAGGATCGCCGCCAGGATGAACGCGATCACCGTGAAATACCGCCCGAAGCCCAGGAGTTGCTTCCAGTCCACCAGCCCCGCCAGCGCCAGGAAGAACACGAACAGCGGCAGGTCGAAGAGCACCCCGAAGGCGAAGAGCATCTGGAGCGTGAACGAGAGGTACTCCTCCATCATGATGGTGGGCACCACGCGCACCCCGGTGCCCTCCACGACGCCCGAGAAGCCCATCAGGAACTCGTGCCCGACGGGGAACACCATGTAGTACCCGAAGGCCGCCCCGCCCAGGAAGAAGCCCGTGGAGCTGCCCACGAAGGGCAGGATCAGGCGCTTCTCCCGGGGGTAGAGCCCCGGCGCGATGAACGACCAGAGCTGCCAGAACACCACCGGCAGCGCCAGGGCGAAGCCCCCCACCACGGCGATCTTCAGGTACGCCACGAAGCCCGCCGTGGGGTCGGGGAAGTGCAGGTCGGCGTACACGGACATGGCCGTAGGGCCCGACGGGGGCCTCGCCGCCAGCGCGCGCGCCGCCGCCTGGCGCGTCATCCAGAAGTGCCCCGGGTGCGTCATGAAATGCGAGAACTGCGAGATCTCGCACCCGTTCTGCGAGCGGCAGTACCACGCCACCTCGAAGGGCCGCAGCACCCACGCGAAGATCCGCTGCTTGTAGTGCCACCCGAGGACGCTGGCCCCCACCACCGCCGCGATGGCCCGGAACACCCTGGTGCGAAGCTCCTCCAGGTGCCCCGAGAGGCTCATCCTTCCTTCATCCCTCCGGTCATCCATGCGGGGCCTCGTCCTCCACCGGGTCGTCGGTCTGGGGCTCCTGGGGGTACAGCACCGCGTCCTCCGGGAGGGCGCCGTAGTCGTCGGGGCCCCCTTCGGGGTACTCCCGGCGGGTGTCCACGTCCTCTCGGAGCACGTCGGACTCCAGGCCCGAGAGGCCCTCCCGGAGGGGGCGGGTGACCTCGTCCACCACCTCGTCGAAGCCGGCCTCCTTGCGCAGCTCCCGCGAGGCCCGCTGGAACTCCCGGATGCCCCGCCCGATGGCCCTCAGCGTCACCGGCAGGTTCTTGGGCCCCACCACGAGCAGCGCCACCACCACGATGACAAAGATCTCCGGAAGCCCGATCCCGAACATGCGCCGGGACCATACCTCACCCGCGGCCCCGCGTCAGGGCCGCTCCGCCGCCCGGAGCGCCCGGAGCGCCCGGCGCAGGAGGTACGCATGCGCGGGCAGCCACAGCGCCGCCAGGACGCCCCTCCAGGCCCCGGCGCCGTGGCGCCACAGGTCCCAGGCCCCCGCCAGCACCCCCAGCGCCGCGAAGGTCATCATCACCAGCGACCACAGCCGCAGCACCGCCACGCTCCGGCGGTGGAGCTGGTAGAGCACCGCCCCCAGCACCGACAACATCGCCAGGAGGAGCCATGCACCGAGCGCCGATCGGAGCTCCGGCGCCCGCAGCAATGCCACCAACACACCATGAACATAGCCAGCAGCCAGCACCGGACGCCACGCCGTGGAGTCCCTCACCGCCTGCGGAACCGATGGGGCCTCGGTGGGTGGCGCCAGCGCCGCGCCGCACCGGGCGCAACGCGGAGGGGACGGCTCCGGGGCCCCGCACTCGGGGCAGACCGGGGCGTGGGTCACCCGCGCCTCGCGGGGGGCTGCGACGAGGCGCGCTCCCGCCGCCGCAGCCGCGACTCCAGGTCCCTCAGGGCCCCGAGGCCGTGCTCGAGCTGGGCGCTCCGAGCCTGGTCGCGCTCGGCCAGCGCCCCGAGGGCCGCGGAGAGTTCCCCGAAGGCCCCGGCGAGCTGCCGGGTCAACCGAAGCTGTCCTGCGGCGGCGAGCTCCAGCTGCTCCGCGGCGCCGCGGGCGCCGTCCGTGGCCTGCTGGGCGCGGTCGGCGTGGGCCGCATGCTGGTGGTTGGCCTGGGCCATCTGGTGCACCGTGTCCGTCATCCGGTGGATGGCCTCGGTCACCTGGCGCGTGCCCCGGGCCTGCTCCACCGTGCCCCGCGCGATGGCCCTCACCATCTGCGTGGACGCGCGGGACGTCTCCAGGATCTTGCGCAGCGCCGTCTCCGTGTGGCCCGACACCTCCACGCCGCGGTCCACCGTGAGGGCCCCGCGCTCCACCGAGGCCACCGCCCGGCGGCTCTCGGCCTGGATGGTCTCCACCAGCTCCGCGATCTCCCGGGTGCTCTCCGCGGCGCGCTCCGCCAGGGCCTTGATCTCGTCCGCCACCACGGCGAAGCCCCGGCCGTGCTCCCCGGCCTGCGCCGCGAGGATCGCCGCGTTCAACGCCAACAGGTTGGTCTTCTCCGTGATCTCGTCGATCACCCGGGTGATCCTCCCGATGGCCGCCAGGTGCAGCCCGAGGTTCGAGATCACCGCCACGGTCTCCTCCGCGGACTTCTTGATGTGCGTGATCTCCCCGAGGGCCCGCGTCACCGCCTCCATGCCCCGCTCGGCGTCGTGGGACACGTCCTCCGTGGTCCTCGCCGTGCTCTCCGCGTTGACCCTCACCTGGTCAATCGCCGCGTCCATCTCGCTCATGGCCGAGGCGGTCTCCTCGGCCATCGCCCGGAGGCTCTCGACCGCCCGGGACACCTCCCGCACGGACTGGGCCCCGAGCCCCGCCGCCGTCGCCGCCTGGGACGTCGCCCGGCCGAGCTCCACCAGCTTCGCGTTCACCGCAAGCCCCGCCTCGTCCAGCGCCCCGAGGGTGCCCTTCGGGTCCTCCAGGGCCTTGGTCGACGCCCTCCCGAGGTCCGCGGCCTGCACCGCCGTCACCGCCGCCTCCAGCGAGGTCAGCACCGCCGGGTCCTCCGCGAACCCCGGCGCCGCCGCCCCCGAGGGCTCCGGCAGTCCCCGGGCCCGCAGGGCCTCCAGCGCCTCCCAGAGCGCCACCGCGTCCTGCCCCAACACCGGCGGCAGGAGCGGCACTCGCTCCCCCTGCACCACCCGACGGACGGCCTCCGCCGACAGTGTAAGCGCAAGGGGTACACCTCGGGCGGACACCCACACCCCGGCGAAGCCTCCGAGGGTGGTGGCCAGGGCGGCGGCGTTGGGGTAGCCCGTGCGCTCCAGCCACCAGGCCAGGGCGGCGCCCAGCAGCACGAGCACCAGGGCCCCGAGGTTGCGAGGGCGCGCGAGGGTCTCCATCACTCCCGGGCACCGTACGTTGCGCGGGGCGCGGGGCGCAACGGGCGTCTTGACCGTCCCACCGAGGGACCGTACCTTTCCGCGCCCTTCCCCTGAGGAGACCAGTGCATGCGCAAGGATATCACGGCCCCGGAAATGCTCTTTGACCGCCGGGTGGTCGAGCGGAACATCCAGAAAGGGGTGGTCACCCGGGAGGAGTATGAGCGCTGGGTGCAGGGCCAGCGGGACGTGTCCTCGCAGTCCGAGAGGGTGGCGGCGCACCTCGGGGCGGAGCCCCGGCACAGCACCCTGCCCCCGGCCCGGGGCGCGGACAGCGCCCTGGACGACGACGACGGGGAAGAGGACGACGACGAGGAGGGTTGAGCCTCTCCAAGGGCGCCCGACGATCGGGCGTTGAACGCAGGGCCGGGCCCATGGTACCGGCTGTCTCATGACCGACGCCGGAACACCCAGCGACCCCGGGGACGCGCCCCTGCCCGAGGTGGGCGACCCGATGCCCCCCATTGACTTCACGACCTTCGTGTTGTCGCTCTCGTCCACGGCGCTGGTGCACCTCGGGGTGCATGCCGCCCCGGGGGGCCCCTCGCCCGGAGAGCCGAGCCTCGCCCTGGCGAGGCAGACCATCGAGCTCCTGACGCTGGTGCGCGACAAGACCCACGGCAACCTCACCGGCGAGGAGGAGCGCCTGCTCGACCAGGTGCTCCACGACCTGAGGTTGCGCTTCATCCAGCTCGCGGGGCCACGTTGAGCCCCCGAAGGAGGCCCCCATGGCCGTGTCCCTGCGCCCGCTCACCCTCCTCCTGACGCTCGCCCTGGCCGCCGCCCCGGCGTGCCGCCGCCGGGACCTCTTCCCTGGGAGGGCGCCCTCCGGCGCGCCAGAGCGCCCTCCGCCGCCGTCGAGCACGGAGCCCCCCGCGCCGCTCCCTGGCCGCCCGGAGCCCCTGCCGCCGCCGCCGTCGCAGCCGGGGCCCCCGCTGGTGGGAGGCCAGGGGCCGCTCCCCGGGAGCCCCGGGTCCTTCGCGCAGCTCGTGCGCGCGTCCCGGGGCTCGGTGGTGAGCGTGTTCACGTCCTCCGTGGAGCTCACGGGGATGCAGTGGGGGCGGCCCGTGGGGCGCCAGGTGCGGGGCCTGGGCACGGGCTTCGTGATCACCCACGCGGGGGAGATCCTCACCAACCACCACGTCATCCAGCGCGCGCAGAACATCGAGGTGCAGCTCGATGACGGCCGGCGCTTCGGGGCCTCGGTGGTGGGCTCGGACCCGCGGCTGGACGTGGCGCTCCTGCGCTTGAAGATCCCCGGCGGGAACCTCCAGCCCGCGCGGCTGGGCAACAGCGACCTCCTCCAGGTGGGCGACTGGGTGATGGCCATCGGGAACCCCCACGGGCTCTCGCAGACGGTGACCGCTGGGATCGTGAGCGCCCTCGGGCGCACCAGCCACGAGGTGGCCCTGCACGAGGGCAGCTTCGGCAACCTCATCCAGACCGACGCGAGCATCAACCCGGGCAACTCCGGCGGGCCGATGTTCAACCTCTCGGGGGAGGTGGTGGGCATCAACGTGGCGATCCGTCCGGACGCCCAGGGGCTGTGCTTCGCCATCCCGATCAACATGGCGCGCACCATCGTGGAGCAGCTCCGGCAGTACGGCCGGGTGGTGCGGTCGTGGATGGGCGTCACCGTGGAGTCGGTTACCGAGGGCCACGCGCGCTACCTGCGCCTCCCGGACACGCACGGCGCGCTGGTGGCCGAGGTGGTCCCGTCGGGGCCCGCGGACCAGGCCGGGATCCGCCCGGGGGACGTCCTGCGGCGCTTTGATGGGCAGGAGCTGCGCGACAGCACGCAGCTCCCGTGGCTGGCGTCCTCCGCGGGCGTCGGTCACCGCGCGCGGGTGGAGCTCTACCGCGGCGGGCAGCCCACCACCGTCGAGGTGGTGCTCGCGGCGGTGCCGGAGCCCCCGGCGGGCTTCGGGATGATCCCGATCCCCCCGCCCAACCAGTGAGGAAATCGCGTCCGCCTCAGTGCCACGACGTGAGGGATGCGCGCCGAGGGCGATGACCCGGCGGGGGAGAGGAGACCCCCACGCGCCGCTACGGTGGCTCCGCCGCAATGGCCTCGACCCACACTGACCCGCCCGTGGGTCCACCTTCCATGCAAGAAATCCAAATTCAACCCGGCCCCTCGCTCATCACGAGGGGCACCACCAGGCGCTGTGCGGTGCGGGCAGAGAGCGACGTGTTTCAACCCGGCCCCTCGCTCATCACGAGGGGCACCGCGCTCGACGGGGCCCGTGGCGACGCCGAGGACCTGTTTCAACCCGGCCCCTCGCTCATCACGAGGGGC
>JACRDB010000004.1 GCA_016218725.1 Deltaproteobacteria bacterium | reverse complement strand
TGCGCGCTGGGCCGCTGCGCCCCCTGCGGCGCCGCGGGCGCCGCGTGCTGCGCGGGCGACCGCTGCGACGCGGCGAGCGTGTGCGAGGGCGCCGCGTGCGTGACGTGCGGGTCCCAGGGCGCTCGCTGCTGCGCGGGAGACCGCTGCGGGGCCGCGCTGCGCTGCGCCACGGGGCGCTGCGCCCCCTGCGGCGGCGCCGACCAGGCATGCTGCGAGGGGGACCGCTGCGACCCCGGGGCGGCGTGCACGGGCGGGACATGCCGGCGCTGCGGGGCCGTCGGGCAGCCGTGTTGCGGTGCAACATGCTTCGCCGGTGGTATTTGCAACGGAGGCGTCTGCCGCGCGTGCGGGGCCATCGGGCAGCCATGTTGCGGTGCGGTAGACTGCGTCGCCATGGCGGCCTGCGTGGCGGGCGCATGCGCCGCTTGTGGAGCCCGGGACGGGCTCTGCTGCACGGACCCGACGCGCTTCCCGTTCCCGTGCGAGAACCCGAACACCTGCGTGGGCGGGCGCTGCATCGCCTGCGGCTACGACGGCCAGCGGTGCTGCGACGGCATGTCCTGCGGCACCGGGCAGGTGTGCGACCCGCGCAGCAACACCTGCCGCCGGGGGTGACGGGCGCTACGGGGTCGCGGCCAGGAGCGCGCGGACGCGCTCGATCTTGGCGCTCCGGGGGAGGGCGGTCATCCCCGGGAGGCCCGCGTCGCCCACGGCCACCACCAGGGCGCCCCGGCGGGCCACCACCCGCTCGCCCTGGGCGTCGGTGACCGCGTACGCTTCGTCTCCGAGGCCCGCCACGGGAGCGGCGCTCGCCCCGCGCAGGCTCGCCAGCACCGGCGATGCCTCCGCGGGCGTCCCGCGGGCGAGCCACCCCACGCGGTAGCGCTGGTGCTCCGGGGTCTCGTAGTGCACCTCCCACCCGGCCCCCGTGCGCTCGGCGCCGAAGAGCCCCTGGGCCAGATACACGGCCCCGCCCCAGACGCGCCCCTCGGCCCCGAGCGCCGCCGGCGTGGACGGAGCCGTGGTCTCACCCGTGAGCGCGGCGTCCACCCTCGCGGCGAAGGTCGGCAGCGCCTCCCGGGCGCGCGCGGCCAGGGCGCCCTCGTCGGCGTTTTCGTCTTCGTCCGCGAGGTTCACCTGCACCAGGTGCTGGCCCTTCCAGAACACGAGCTGGCTCGTGCCCAGGAAGCCACCTCCGCCGTGGGTGGTGGCATGGCTCCGCATGGAGGCAGGGTCCCGGCCCTCGGAGAGCATCATGGAGTACTGCCCGTAGGCCCCGAGGGTGCTACCCATGTCGTACACCTCCACGGTGACCACGAGCTGCGTGCCCGGGCGGCGGTACTCGGTCCGGGCGAGCTGCCGGAAGCCGTAGGCCCGGTACTTCTCCCCGGCGCCATCGATGAGCTGGAAGAGCTCGTCGCCCTGGGCGTAGCGCACCCCTCCGGTCTGCGCCCAGTCCCCGACGGAGCCCTGCGGAAGAAAGCGCCCGGCCTCGTGGAAGGCCGACGCAGGCGCCGGGGGGTCCAGCACCGTTGGTGCCGCGCCCGGTCCCATGCCCGGCGAGGCGTCCGCCCGCGACGCAGGTACGCTCGGAGGGTCCGGCGCCCTCGGCGCGGGAGGCCTTGACGGCGGCGCCGCCTCCCTCCGGCAGGCCAGCACCAGACCCAGCAGCACCAGGGCTCTTGGACTCTTCACCGCCTTGCGTCCTAAGGCCCCCGGAGCGCCACCGCAAGAAGCTCGCCAGCGAGGGGGGTCTGAAATCATTGCATAGGGCCGCAAATGGTTACGGGTTTCGGGGCCCGGCGAGGGCCGCCGGGTGTGCTCAGGCAACGGGTTCCGGGGCCCTGGCGGGGGCACGGGCGTTGCAGCACACTGAGGGTCGTGCTGCGTCACCGTGGAAATGCCGGGTATTCCCTCATCGAGCTGATGGTGGTGGTGACCATCATCGCGGTGGTGTCCGCCCTGGTCCTGCCGGGGATGATCTCGGCCATGAAGGAGCGGCGGTGCCAGCAGGCGGCGGTCTCGGTGCTGGACGCCTACCGCCAGGTGCGCAGCCGGGCCATGTTCCGGGGCCGGGCCCAGCTCCTGGTGGCGTCGCAGACCACGTCCCCCGCGGGGCCGGCCATCCGGTTCACGGCCTACGAGGGCAGCACCAGCTCCTGTCGCACCTCCACCTTCCCCATCGGGGACGCCACGCGGGTCACGCTCTCGCTGGACCTCTCGGCCACGGCGTACTCCGAGGACGGGGTGACCGCGCAGTTCAGCCTCCCGGCGGGCACCACCAACCTGGAGCTCTGCTACACCCCCCTCGGGACGGCGCTCTTCCGCCAGACCTCCACGGAGGCGTTCTCCAACGACTCGACCACCATGGGCTCCGGCGGGGTCTTCCAGGTGGATGTCCAGCGCCGGGTGGGCGGCTCGGACCTGGGCGCCCGCCGCCGGGTGGTGATCCCCCTGGGCGGCAACCCGAGGATGCGCACATGAACGAGCGCCTTCGCAGGGACCGTTCGCCGCGGTGGGTACACGGGTCGGGGTACACCCTGGTGGAGGTGCTCGCCTCCATCGCGATCATGACGGGCGGGCTCCTGGGGATCATTTCGTTGCAGGGGGCGGCGGTGAACGCCAACCGCAGGGCGCACGAGCTCACCATGGCCACGAACCTGGCCCGGCGGTGGCAGGAGCGGCTCCGTCGGGACTCGTACCAGTGGAACTACCCCAACCTGGACTCGTCCACGTCGAACATCGGGGCGACCTGGTACCTCCGGACCATCAACCCGGCGATCGCGGGCACCACCAACTGGGTGATCCCCGTGCAGCCCGGCGGGGTGAGCGGCCCCATGGAGTCCGCGGCCTTTGACTACCTGGGCCGGGACGTGGCGGTGCTCTCCAGCGACGCGTTCTATTGCGTGCACACGCGGTACACCACGTTGCTCGCGGACCAGCTCCTGCGGGCCGAGGTGCGGGTGTTCTGGCCCCGGGAGGGCGGCACCCGCCAGGCGGGCTACGCGGCATGCGCGCCGGACGCCTCGGTCCGCAGCCGCATGGGGCAGGACAGCACCAACCTCCGGTGGGTGTACCTGGCCCAGACGCTGGAGAGGCACGAGCCATGACCCGCCAGCGCGCGTATGCCCACCCGTGTGCGGGCAAGGCCCGCAGGGGCTTCACGCTGGTGGAGCTCATGGTGGCGCTGGTGATCACCTCGGTGGTGGTGACGGCGCTCTTCACGCTCGCGCGGGGGGCGACGGAGACCTTCAACCAGCAGCAGCGCACGGCGGAGATGCAGCTCCGGCTGCGCTTCGCCATGGAGCAGCTCCGGGCGGACGTGGCCCGGGCGGCGTACCTGTCCACGCCGAACTCCCTGGCGGACCCCCGGGTGTGCCCCAGGCCCACGCGGGCCCTGCAGGGCGTGGAGGTCACGCAGGACTCCGGCGGGGTCCTGCCCCTGGGCTCGGACAACGGGAGCATCCGGCCCGTGAGGCTCACGCTCACGGGGAACTTCGCCTCGGTGGACGAGTACCTCGTGGCGGGCATCTCCGGCAGCACCATCTACCTCCAGAACCAGACGCCGCAGTGGGCCCTGAGGGTGACCTCCGAGGCGGAGTTCCGGCGGATGTTCCTGGGCCCCGGGGGGCGGCGCCTCCTGCGCATCACGTCCACCGCGGGGAACACGCAGTTCGTGCAGGCCACGGACGTGGTGTACGCCGACGGGTTGAGCACCACGCCGCCGTCCATCCGGGTGACGCCGCCGCCGGTGCTGGTGGGGGACGCGTCCACGGGCGGGTCCGTGGGCTGCGGGGTGGTGGGCCTGGGCGTGGGCTCCACGGTGTCACCCGTGCTCCGGGTGCAGTACGCCATTGAGAACATCCGCACGGAGCAGCCGGAGCTTTACCCCGCGGACACGACGCTGGCGAACACCAAGACGGACCTGATCCGGCGCGAGTTCGACATCACGGACTCCGACGTGGCGGTGCCCGGCGGGGTGCGGCCGGTGGGCGAGTACGCCGTGGACCTGGACGTCGGCCTCGCGGTGGACGACGGAATGGGCGGCGCGGCCTCGGGGCCCGCGGTGCTGCGCACCATTGACTTCGGCGCGACGGAGATCTTCGACCGCTACGGCGCCAGCCTCCGCACGGTGGCCAGCGCGACGCCCCACCGGATCCGCTCGCTGATCGTGCGGCTGTCCCTCCGGGACCGGGAGCAGGACCCGCAGTTCGGCTTCCCCGGGCCGCGCGGGTCCGGCGCGCCGCTCACGCGCTTCCGGGTCTTCGCCGACCGCCCGGGGGCCGCGCGGGTGCGCACGCTCACCGCGGAGATCACCCTCCCCAACCAGGCCAACAGGAACCTCCGGTGATGCCACGACCCCCCCACCCCGGCAGGCGCAGGCGCGGCGCGCGCGGTGAGCGCGGCGTCGCGATGTTCCTCGTGCTGATGATCATCGTGAGCGTGAGCGCGGCGGGGGTCTTCGTGGCCAACTCGTCGTCGCTGGAGCTGCGCTCGGCGGGCTTCGTCCGCCAGGCCGGGCAGACGCACTACGTCACCGAGGCCGGCGCCTCGTCGGCGCTGGCGCGCATGCGGGGCTCCTGCCGGGCGTACTTCACGGACTACCTCCGGCGCCAGGCGTCGCTGTCCGGCGGCGCGACCACGCCCCCGGCGGAGCTCCGGGACTGCCCGCGGGTGACCTCCTACGTGACCCCCGCCGGCGGCGGGCCGCGGGTGGCCACGCCCGTGTACCTCCCCTGCTACACGTTCCTCTCTCGGGACTTCACCACGCCCATGACCTTTGGGAGCGTGTTCCAGTCGGCCAGCGGGACCTACCCCCGGACCGAGGGCTCCCTGGGCACCGGCGGCGTGCAGCCCCTGTTCAAGGTCGTCGTCACCGAGCTCGGCACGGACGTCTCCCCCACCCGCGGCGCCGACCAGAACCAGGCCACCGTCACCACCATGCCCACGCGGTACGAATTCGCCTCGCAAGGCATCACCGAACTCGATCGCGCGTCGTACGGCGCCGATGTCAACAACGTGGCGCGCGGCGACGAGTCGCTCCGCGCCATCGCGGTGCTCCAATGCAACTGAGCCACCGGAGAACGCATATGAGGCTCCCTCTCGCTCGCTCCTGGTACCTCGCGTGGGGGCTCGTCCTGGCCCCCGCCGCGGCGTCGGCCCAGACCACCGACGTGCGCCTGATCCGCCCGAACGTGATGTTCATGGTGGACAACTCCGGCAGCATGGAGTGGCGCAACAACACCACCAACGCGAGCTGCACCGGCGTCGATGGCGGAGCATGCAACCGCTGCTCCAACGGCGTGTCGCTCTGTTCGACGCTGTGTCCGGCGTCGGAGACGCGCAACCGCTGGACCACGATGACGGAGGTGCTCACGGGGACGATCTCGCGCTTCTCCTGCGTGGAGGTCACGCGGAGCGACCCGTCGCAGTATGACTACCTGGTCCCGATCCCGCACCACCAGCCCCTGTCCAACGGGGTGCCCCTGTGGCGCCCGGGGGCCTCGCAGGCCGCCGACGGCATTCTGGATACCTACGGCCTCACGGTGCGCTTCGGGCTGATGACCTTCGACAACGACGCCCGCGCCGGCCTCGCCGCCAGCGACGGGATGTACTCCTACGGCGACCGTCGGAACTACCGCCCGGTGGGCTGCGCGGACACCACGGTGGTGAACCTCGGGATCCGGCGGGCGTCCGCGGACGGGGACACCATGGACCCGGTCCCCGGGGGCTTGATCGCGCCGGGGGACCCCGCGCTGGACTCCACGAGCCTCACGCTGATCAACCAGCGGGTGCAGCAGGCCCTGACGGGACGGCCGGCCTCGGGCACCGTCGCCGAGCAGGCGGGGCTGCGGCCCTGGGGCGGCACCCCCGTGGCGGCCATGCTGGACGACGCGGCGTACTTCTGGCTGAACCACTCGGACGTGCGGGACCCGCGCACGTCGGGCTCCGGGGACCCGTATTTCCGGTGCCGTCGCCGGGCCAACATTCTCATCACCGACGGCCAGCCCAACATGGACTTCCGGCCGTACTGCGTGGGCGGCGAGTGCCCCTACGCCCCGGCGGACCAGTCGGCGATGACCATGCTCTCGCGGGACCAGACGCCCACGTACGTGATCGCCTTCAACGCGGCGGACACGGGCGCCAGCACGGCGCTGACGCCCATCGCCATGAACGGCGGCACGACGCGGGTGTACTACGCCAACGACCGGCCCACGCTCTCCTCGGCGCTGTCCACGGTGCTGGATTCCATCTCGTCGTTCAGCTCGACGCGGGTGCCGTCGGTGTTCGGCCAGGCGGGGACCTCGTCGGCCACGGGGACGAGCCAGTACCGCTTCTCGGGGGCGTTCAACATCACCCCGGGGCTGCCCCGGAGCGGCGCGCTCACCAGGTACCGCACGGTGTGCCAGGCCCCGATGGCCGGCGCCGACCCGGTGCCCACGGACGTCGCCCCGGACCCCACGGCGGGCGACGACCTGGCGTACAACCTCCGCGCGGTGCAGCGCTCGGCCACCGGGCAGGGGCCGCGGTACCTCTGGACCTTCGTGCCCACGGGGGCCACCACCGCGGGGCCGATGCAGACCTCCATCGTGAACACCACGGGCTCGCTGCCGGGCAGCGTCGCGGAGCTCACCACGAGCATGGCCCCGGGGCTGTTCAGCTACAGCACCAGCTCCGAGGTGAGCAACCTCACGGCGTGGCTCCGCGGGGACACCGGGACCGTGCGCTCGGACCGCCCCCTCGGGGACATCTTCCACTCGGTGCCGGTGTACACGCCGCCGCCCACGGTGAGCCTCCCGGACCAGAGCTTCACGGCCTTCCGGCTGCGCCCGCTGCCCAACACCCAGGGGGCCACGGGGCGCGCCCGGTCGGGCTACCGCGCGGGCGGGCCCGCGGTCACCGTGGGGACCCGCGAGCCCATGCTCTACGTCGGCACCAACGACGGGATCATGCACGCGTTTGACATGGACTCCGGCCAGGAGGTCTGGGGCTTCGTCCCGCCCGCGTTGGTGCCCAGGCTCTACACCCGCTACCCGAACGTGCCGCAGCGCGGCGTGGACGGCTCGCCGGTGGTCAAGGAGGTGGTGTTCCAGCGCTCGGGCTCGTCCCTCGGGGACGACACGTCCTGGCACACGGTGATGCTCTTCGGCCTCGGCCGCGGGGCCACCACGGACGCGGGCATCGGCAGCGCGTACGTGGCCATGGACGTGACGGACCCGTACAACCCCAAGCTCCTGTGGCAGTTCACGGACCCGGAGCTCGGGGACACCTTCGGGTCGCCCACCATCGGGACGCTGTTCTTCCGTCTGCCGTCCACGGGCGAGAACGTCGAGCGCGCCGTGGCCTTCCTGCCCGGCGGCACCAGCGACCTGGTGGCCGGCTGCACCACCGCGAGGCCCTCCTCCGGCGCCCGGGGCTGGACCGGCTGGTCCGGCGGCCGGGGGCTCCGGCGCCCGTCGGTGCGCTGCTGGCGCAACACCGTGTCCTCGGCCACGACCAACCGCGGCCAGTGGCTCTACGTGGTGGACCTGGCCACCGGGCAGCTCATCCGGAAGGTCGGCGCCGGCGCCCGCGGGACCAGCCCCACGGCCACGCCCATCACCGGCACCCCGGGGCTCTACAACGGCGTGAGCGGCTCGGTGACCTCGCGGGTGTACGTGGGCGACGCGGACGGCACCGTCTGGCGCGCGGACGTGAGCTCCCGGGACCAGAACGAGTGGTACATGGCCGAGGCCTGGGACCTGTTCTGGGACTCCACCGCCCCGGGGGCCGTGCAGCCCATCTACGAGCGGCCCGCCATCACCGTGGACCGCGACGGGCGGCTCCACATCGCCGCGGGCTCCGGGGACCCGGACTTCCTCGAGGGCATGGACGCCAACCGCATCGCGTCCTTCAGCGAGCGGGCCACCACGGACCCGGCCTCCGGGGCCGTCACCGCGCTCACCCTGGACCCCAACTGGGAGCTGCGCGTCGGCGGCTCCGTGGCGGACCGGGACCTGTACCTCGGCGAGCGCCTCACCGGGCCCCTCACGGTGCACAACAACTCGCTGTACTTCGGCACCTTCGTCCCGAGGACCAGCTCGGACCCCTGCGAGGTCGGCTTCGCGCGCCTCTGGGGCGTGGACATGAACCAGACGGACACCGCCACCGGGGCGTACGTGCCCAAGCAGCGGCTGGACCTCGACGGCAACCCGGCCACCACCGGGGACATCGTCCGGGTCACCACGGACCTGAACAACAACACCATCGCGGACGACACCAACTCCGTGCTCTACGGCGTCACCGTGGAGCGCCAGCCGGACTGCAACGTGAACTCCTCGGTGACGGACCCCTTGACCGGGCTCTCGCGCCCGTACGTGAGCTCCACCTCCGGCGGCGGGTACCGCCTGGTTGTCCAGACCGGCGCGGGCTCCACCGGCATCGGGAGCGTGCGCTCGTATCGCTTCGCCAACCTCCCGGCGCCGCGCTATCCTACCCGGGTGGACGCATGGGCCACCGTCTTCGAGTAGACCCCCGCCGCGCGTCGGCGCTGGCGCTGGCCTTCGCCCTGGCGGAGCTCGCCGGGTGCCGCAGGCGCATGCCCGCGCGGCTGCCGCTCGCGCCCGCGGAGCTCAGCCAGGCCTCGGCCCTGGAGGCCCCCAGGGCCTCCGAGGAGGTCCCCCAGGACCCGAGCGAGCTGGTCCCCGGGGACGTCGTGGCGTACGGCGTGGTGCTCCCCGTGGGCACCTCCCTGCGCCTCCACGGGGACGGCTCCCGGATGTTCTACGTAGACGCCTCCATGACGCGGGTGATGCGCTACCTCCAGACGCACCTGTCGTTCCAGAACGCGGACATCCACCCGCTGGGCGCCCTGCTGCGCAACGCCCGCCCGCCCCACTCCGACACGGAGTTCGTCGTGGACGTGGGCGTGCGGGACGAGGGCGACCGCACCCTGGTCACCGTCTGGAACCGCACGCCCATAGACTCCCGCCCCATGACCCTGGAGCAGGGCGTCCGCGCCGCGGGCATCGACCCGCACACGGGCCGCGCCCTCCCGCAGTACGACAACTGACAGCGCCGTACACCCCCGTACAGCGCCCTACTCGCTGACGCTGGTGAGGGCGACGCTGAGCTGCACGCTCCCCACGCGCAGGAGCTGCCCGTCCCGCAGGGGCTCGGGCTGCGCGGCGCGGTGCGTGAGCACCATGAGCGCGCCGCCCACGTTCCGGATGGTGAGGCCCTCGGCGCCCGCGCGCTCCGCGGGCAGGGGGAGGGCGCTGGCGGGGTCGGCGGTCAAGAGGGCCTCGGTGAGCACCAGGACGTGCGCTTGGCGCGCGCCGTAGGGGTCCGTGCGGGTGAGCCTCGCCCAGGGCGGCAGCGCCCCGATGGGGCACGGCGCATGCTCGAAGACGAAGCGCACGTGGGGCCCGAGGCGCAGCTCCTGGCCGTGGTCGAGGTGGGCGCCGTCGCGGGTGACGTCCCGCTCCTCGGAGCGGGTGCCCGTGCGGCTGCCGAGGTCCCTGAGGAGCGCGCGGCCCCCGCGCCACTCCAGGGAGGCGTGGCGCCGCGAGACCGTGGCGCTCCGGGCGAGGTTCTCCGGCGAGTGCGGCAGGCACTGGGCGCGCACGGCGCCCTCGCGGCCCAGGACCACCCGCGGGGCCGCCACGAGCTGCACCACGCCGGGCCAGGCGTCGGAGACCAGCTCCGCGCGACAGAACCGCTCGGGGTGCTCCGGCGGGGCCAGCGAGGGCGACGGCGCCGCCAGGCCCGTGGCATGGGCGAGGGCCTCCAGCATGGCGTGGGCGTCGGGGTAGCGCTCCGCGGGGCGCTTGGCCAGCGCGCGGCGCACCACGGGCTCCAGCGCCAGGGCGAGGGCGCCCGCGTCCCGCGGGAACTCGGGGATCGTCTCCCGCAGGTGCCGCTGGAACGACAGCATGAGCGACGGCGCGGGGAAGGGCGGCCGCCCGAGGAGCATCTCGAAGAGCATGGCCCCGACGGAGTACAGGTCCGCGCGCCCGTCGAGGCCGAGGCCCTGCCACTGCTCCGGGGCCATGTAGTCCGGCGTGCCCATCACCACGCCCTGCGCGGTGCGCAGCGCCTGCGAGCCCTCCAGGGCGCCGTCGAGCACCTTGGCCAGGCCGAAGTCCGTCAGGCGCGCGACCTCCTGGGGGTCGCTGTCGGTCCCCGGCGCCAGGAGCACGTTCTCGGGCTTGACGTCCCGGTGCAGCACGCCTCGGGCGTGGGCCTCGGCGAGGGCCTCCAGCACCTGCATCGCCCAGCGCGCGGCGCGGTCGGGCTCCACGGCGCCGTAGCGCATGGCCTCGTCGAGGCCTCGGCCCAGCACCGCCTCGGTGACCATGTAGCGCGTCCCGTCGGCGAGCTTTCCCACGTCGTACACCTGCACCACGAAGGGCGAGCGCAGCGCCGCGGCGGCGCGGGCCTCGCGGGAGAAGCGCGCGGCCAGCGTGGGGTCCCCGCGGCGCTCGCGGCGCAGGAGGCAGAGGGCCACCTGGAGGCTCGCCAGGCGGTCCCAGGCGAGGTACACGCGCTTGGTGGAGCCCTCGCCCAGGAGCTTGACCACGGTGTAGCGCCCCGCCACGGGCGTGCCGGGCTCCAGCGGCGGGTCCTCGTCGTCGCGGCTCACCGGGCCCGCGCCCGGAGGATGTGATCAAGGAGCGACGACAGCTCCGGCGGCGCGTCCGTGAGGGCGGCCTTCAAGGCCCCGGAGGCCTCCGGGGCGTCGTTTCGCACCAGGAGCTCCAGGGCCTTCTGGCGCTCCTCGCCGGCGGCGTGGCCCAGCGTGGAGATGAGGTACTCCACGGCCTCCAGCGACGGGATCCGGCCGATGGACCCGAGCGCCGCGTGGCGCACCTGCGGGTCCGCGGAGTCCCGGTGGAGCCTGGACCGGGGGTCGAAGGCGTGGGGAAAATGCAGCGACCCGATGGCGTCCATGGCGGCCCGGCGCACCTGCGGGTCGGCGTCCGCCACGCCCTTCATGATGAACCCGAAGGTGCGCTTGAAGAACAGCGTCTTGCCCGCCCGCAGGACGCTCACCTTCACGTCGTTCCGGCCGCGCTCGTAGAGGTGCTCCAGGGGCGCGAGCACCGCGTAGAGCTGCACGGCGCCGAGCTTCTCGGCCACCTGGGCCTGCGTGGCGGGGTGCTCCGGGTCCCGGGAGGTGAGCCGCACGAGCCGCGCCAGGAGGGCCTTGCGCCGGACGTAGTCCGGCAGCGTCGCGTCGAGGAGCACCTCGCCGCAGGTCTCCGCGGCGTCGCCGGCCTCCTCCCACTCGATCACGTCCACGTTCCAGATGTCCGGGTAGGCCACGGGCTGCCGGAGGTACTCGGGCAAGGGCGCGAGGCGCACGGGCTCGTCCTGCGCGGAGCCGTAGCGGGTGCAGAGCCCGCGGTAGCGCGCGGCGCGCTTGTCCTCCAGGCCCGGGAGCTGCGCCATGGACGAGAAGACCCCCACCGCGCGGGCGTGCATGCCCACCGCGCAGTAGGCCCCGAGGGCCGCCAGGAGCGCGTTCTCCGCGAGCTCCACGGCGCCGCCGGAGCGCAGCGTGTGCTCCGCGGCGCGGCGCCACGAGTCCGCCTCGCGCACCCGGAGCGAGGCGTGGAAGGCCAGGCCGAGGTTCCTCGCGTAGTCGCTGGCCTCGTGGAGGATGGTCGCCACGGCGTGGTGCTCGCCGGCCCGCTCGGCGCGGCCGATGAAGTCCTCGTAGTACTGGAGCGCGTAGTACTTGAGGTGGTCCTCGCGGAGGATACGAATGCAGTTCAGGTACCCCTCGGCGAGGTTCTCGAAGCTGCCGGTCTCGGCCCCGAGGGTGAGCAGCACCTGGAAGCAGTCGAAGGCCCGCTCGCGCAGGCCCCGGGCCTCCAGGACGTCCGCGGCCTCCTCCAGGAGGCGCGTGGCGCGCACTCTGCAACGGTGGGCCCCGTGCGGGTCGGACAGCTCCGAGAGCACGCGCCCGAGGTTGAAGCTCACCAGCGCGGCGGTGTAGGGGTCCTCGCGGAGCCTCGGGTCCGCGGAGACCTCCTCCCAGAGGCCCCGGGCGGCGGGGAACTGCCGGGCCCTCTCGCAGGCGATGGCCGCGTGGGCGGGCCAGCGGGCCTGGCGGAAGCACTCCGCGGCGGCGCCGTGGTTGCCCGCGAGCTGCGCGGCGCGGCCGAGGTCCCGGGGCTCCCGGGCCGAGAGGCTGGCCACCGCCTGGGGCTCCCGGAGGTAGAGCCACACGCTGGCCGCCGCGCGGAGGAGCCCCACGGCCCGGAGCGAGTCGGCCAGGAGGCGCAGGAGCTCGTCGTAGTCGCGGCCCGACAGGTGCGTCTGCTCGGCGGCGTGCAGGAGCGTGGTGACGGCGTTCTGCGGGGCGTTGGCGCGCAGGGCCTCGCGGGCCTTGGCCAGCGCCTCGTCGCTGAGCATGGTGCTCACGGCGAGGCCCCCGCGCGGGGCCGCGGCGGGAGCGAGTCCCGGCGGCTGGTGGACGACGCGGCCTCGACGATGGACAGCGCGCGGTGGGCGCGCTCCTGGCGGTCCTTGAGGGCCGCGTCGGTGACCACCTCGTGGGCCGACAGGAGCTGCAGGTAGTCCAGGTCGAGCTCCCCGCGGGACGGGAGCATGAAGACCCCGTGCACCTCGGCGATCTCCCGCACGCGCCGCACGAGCTCCACGGGGATGTGACACTCGGCGTGGGTGATGATGTACGCGGTGATGCTGGCGCGGTCCCGGAGCCGGTCGAGCTCGCTGGCGAACTGCGAGAACACCCGGTGGTAGTTCCTCCCGCGCTCGCCCTTGAAGGTGAGAATCCCGGGCACGTGGAGGTTCCCGCCGGGGCCTTGCCCCGAGCGCCCGCGGCGCCAGCGCATGGGCTCGTAGAGCCTGGAGTCGAAGAAGCGCACCGTGGCGTCGAAGCCGAGGAGGTTCATGCGCTTGGCCAGGGCGATGGCCAGGCCCCGGGCGAAGACCGTGCGTGCCCCGCGCATGGAGGCGCTGGCGTCCACCAGGATCTGGTACGTCCGGGGCGGCGGGCGGTCCTGGGCCTCGTGGGCGTAGAAGAGCATCTCGTGGTCGAGGAAGCGCTGCTCGAAGAGCTCGTCGTCGTAGGCCATCTCCGTGAGCACCAGGGAGTCCAGGCTGCCGTTGGACACCACCCCGGAGTAGCCGTCCACGGCGAACACCTGCTGGCCCCCGCCGCGGCGCGTCTCCAAGACGCTCGGGAGGATGTCCAGGGAGAAGTTCACCACGTCGTTGGCCTCCGGGGAGGAGAACACCGCCAGGAGGTCCACCAGCTCGGTCTCGGGCATGGAGCCGCCCTCCTGGCCCAGGAGCCCGAGGAGCTCCACGGTGTCCAGGTCGATCTGCTCGATGGCCAGGAGCAGGTGCAGCCGGTGGGCCACCAGGTGCTGGAGGAAGGCCAGGTCGGGCCTGCGGTCCGCGCGGGCCCAGGCCTCCGGCAGGTGGAGCTGGGCCTGCGTGAGCGTGTCCGCGTTCACGGGGATGGGCTCCAGCGTGCTCGGGTTCTTCCACCGGTCCACCACCGGGGCCAGCGAGCGCGACAGGAGCGTCGTCAAGATCGGGTCCTCCAGCCGCAATTTGCGCGCCTGGGCGGCCACGTCGGTGCCTGCCATCTCCGCCAGGAGGGACGCGTAGCCCTTGAGGAGCGCGGCCCCCTCGGCGGGTGGGAGCCCCGGCACCAGGTTCTGCGGCACGTCCCTCGGCGGCGCCCAGCTCTCGCGCTCGGTCAAGAGCGCCGCCCCGAGGTCGTGCACCACCACGAAGGGCACGCTCACCCCGAGGCGCAGGAGGGAATTGTACCACGCCACGGCGCGCATCCCGAGGTTGGTCTCGCTCCCTCCGGCGCAGGAGATCGCCAGGCCGCCCAGGGCTCGGGCCTCCGCGGGGCTCAGGTTCATGGCCGCCGAGCGTAACCCGTCGCACGCCCCCGGCGTAGTGGGTCGACCGGGCAGCGCTCGCTCACACTAGAACGCACCACCGAGGCCCAGAGCCCAACCGCGGCCATCGAGCGCGGGAAGGAGCGTCACCGAGGCGCGCACCACACGGGTCGTGCGCGCCCGGAGCCCATCCACCAGGAGGAACACCCCGAGGCCCGCCACGGCCACCCCTCCTACGAGAAAACCCCAGTCCAGGGCGCCCATTTCGTACACCCGGCGCCCATGCTCCACCTGCTCGGCCTCCTGGCCGTCCCGGGCGAGGGAGAGCACCCCGAGGCCCGTCCCCGTAAGCCCCCCGGCCAGAAGCACCGCCCCGGCCAGGGCCTCCAGGGGCCTCCGGGTTGTCACCGTCAGCACCGTCGGTGGAGGCGGTGGCGGCGGCGGTGGTGGCGGTGGCGGTGGCGGTGGCAATGTGGGTGGAGTGACTACATTCACCGTAGATGTAGTCTCCTGTGTGCGGAGCCAGGTGGCCAGGGGCGCGGCCAGGACGCGGCCGTGGGCGACGGCGTCGGCCCAGTCACCGATGGTGGTGGCGGCGCCCTCGTGATGGACGCTGTGGCCGTTGGGGTCCAGGACGTCCAGGTCGAGGCGTACCCGGCGCCGGGCGGAGGTGTCCAGCACCACGAGCACCACGCGGCGGGCGTGGAGCGTGGCGGCCACGTCGTCCAGGCACGACTCGTCGCGGCAGGCGCAGAGCTCTGGCCGGAGGGTGGACAGGCTCTCGTGGGCGCGGGTGCCGCTCAGCACGTCGGTGGTGGCGCGGGCGAGCACCTCGGCCACGGCGTCGGCCACGGCGAGGCGCTCGGCCTGGGTGGGGCGCTGCGCCCCGCGAGGCACCGGGGTGTGCACCACCACGGGGTCCGCCAGGAGCGCCGCCGCGCGGGTGACCGCCGCGGCGAGGAAGAATCGTGCCCGCGCAGCCATGGCTCCGCCTAGCGCCTCCCGCTCCCGACGCCGCCGCCGGAGCTCCCGCCGCTACCCGGTCGCTGGGCGCGCAGGCGCTCGGCCTTGCGGGCCTTGCGGGCGGCCACGTCCTCCAGGGGTGGCACGTCCACCTTGACGTCCCCGGCGCCGGTGAGCTTCGCCTGGCAGGCGAGGCGCAGCCCCACCACCTTGGCGATGGACCCGAGGTGCGTGAGCTCCCCGTCCACGAGGCCCGTGAGGTTCTCGCGGCCCTGGACGACGGTGACGCGGCACAGCCCGCAGGTGGCCACGCCGCCGCAGGAGGTGGCCACGGGCACCCCGTTGCCCTGGAACGCGGCCAGGAGCGAGGTCCCCTCGGGGACCTCCAGCACCCTGTCGCCGACGTGGATCCTGGGCATGGCCCCTGCCTACCATGCGCCTCGGGGCGCCGTCACCTTCGCTCCCTCAAGAACTTCTGGATCAGGGCCACGATCATGTCCAGGGCCACGCGGTTGTAGCCCCCCTCCGGGACGATCACGTCCGCGAAGCGCTTGGACGGCTCCACGAAGGCCAGGTGCATGGGCCGGACGGTCTCATAGTACTGCGTGCGGACCTGGGCAAACGTTCGCCCTCGCTGCTCCAGGTCCCGGCGGATCCTGCGCATGAGTCGGATGTCCGGGTCCGTGTCTACATAGACCTTGACGTCGAGCCGGGTGCGCACACCCTCCAGGGCCAGCACCAGGATGCCTTCGACAATGATCACCGGCGCGGGCTCCACCCGGTCGGTCTGGGCCTCGCGCACGTGGCGGGCGAAGTCATAGCGGGGCTTGTGCACGGCGCGCCCGGCGCGGAGCAGGTCCAGGTGCTGCGTGAGGAGCTCGTTGTCCAGGGCGTCCGGGTGATCGAAGTTGATCCCGGCGCGCTCCTCCTGCGAGAGGTGCGACTGGTCGAGGTAGTACGCGTCGTGCTCCAGGGCCGTGACCTCTTCCCGGGGCAAGGCCTCCATGATCCCGCGGGTGATGGTGGATTTGCCGGAGCCGCTCCCCCCCGCCACGCCTACCACCAGGGCCGTCACCCGCGGGACCCTAGCAACGTCACCGCGGGAGCGCCAGGGGGACGGGTTGTTGCGCCCCCGCGGCCGATGGGGCGATGCTCGGACCATGGCCGCACCGACCGCCCGGCCTCCGCCCCTGGAGGCGCCGCAGGAAGGGCCCCGGAGCCACCGCCCGGAGGCTCCGCCGAGGTTGTCCGTGGCCCCCATGGGGGAGCTGCGCCGGGTGATCGTGATCGATGACGACGAGGCCGTGCTCCGTAGCATCACCCGGCTCCTGAGGGCCCACGGGGTGATGACGACGCCCACCACGGACCCCCAGAAGGCCCTGGAGCTCGCCCGGGACGGCACCTGGGACGTGATGCTCACGGACCAGGTGATGCCCAGGATGGACGGGATGACCCTCCTGCGGCGCGTGCGCACCGAGGGCCTGGCCGTGGAGGTGGTGATGATGACCGCCCACGGCGGCGACCAGATGGCCACCCAGGCCGTGAACGAGGGCGCCTTCGGGTTCTTGCGAAAGCCCGTGGCCGACGCGGACCTGGCGGTCACCGTGGCCCGCGCGGCGGACTCGCGCAGGATGCGCCAGACCCTCGGGAGCTATGACGGCCTGGGGTCCCTGGTGGGCCGCTCCCCCGCGATGCGCAGGCTCTTCCAGGCCGTGAGGGTGATGGCCGGCGCGGACCTCTCGGTGCTCCTCCTCGGGGAGAGCGGCACCGGCAAGACCGAGGTCGCGCGGCGCATCCACGAGGGCTCCCGGAGGCTGGACAAGCCCTTCGTGGAGCTCAACTGCGCGAGCTTCGTCGAGCACCTGGCCGAGAGCGAGCTCTTCGGCCACGAGAAGGGGGCCTTCACCGGGGCCTCGGAGACCAAGGTCGGCAAGATCGCCGCGGCCGAGGGCGGCACGCTCTTCCTGGACGAGGTGGGGGACATGTCCCTCGCGGTGCAGGCGAGGCTGTTGACGTTCCTCCAGAGCCGACGCTACCGCCGCCTCGGGAGCAACCATGAGCACGAGGCCGACGTGCGCGTCCTGGCGGCCACCAACAAGGACCTGGCGGCGGAGATCAAGAAGGGCACCTTCCGCGAGGACCTGTATTTTCGCTTGTGTGTAGAGGCGCTCAGGGTGCCTGCGCTCCGGGAGCGTCCGGAGGACATCCACCCCCTGGCGATGCATTTTCTCCAGAAGTACCCGAGGCCCCGGGTGGGGCCCG
This sequence comes from Deltaproteobacteria bacterium, assembly GCA_016218725.1. Taxonomy (GTDB): domain Bacteria; phylum Myxococcota_A; class Polyangia; order Polyangiales; genus JACRDB01. The sequence goes on along the minus strand of JACRDB010000004.1, from coordinate 64,922 downwards.
TGGTGCACCTGCGCCCGGAGGTCCTGGTGGCGCTCACCAGCTACCGCTGGCCGGGTAACGTGCGCGAGCTGGAGAACGTCATCCGGCGAGGCGTGGTCTATACGGCCGGGGACACCCTGGGGCTCGAGGCCCTCCCCGAGGAGGTCCTCGGGCGCGCGGAGCCCGAGGCCCTGGCGGTCCCGGACCGCATGCGCTTCCCGGACAAGCTCCTGGGGATGCCCTTCCAGGACGCCAAGGCCGAGGTGCTCGACGCCTTCGAGGAAGCCTACCTGCGGGCGCTGCTCCAGCGCGCGGAGAACAAGACCCAGGCAGCGGTCCTGGCGGGTCTCGAGCGGAGCAATTTCAACCGGCTCCTGCGTCGGCGACGCCCCGACGACGCCTCCGAGCCCTAACCACACCGCACAGCCCCAGGAGCCCCAGCGCCCGGGGGGTCCTCAGGGGCCCTGCGGGGTGGACGCCGCACCCCGCGAAGAAGTTGCCCTGGGCGGGGTTTACGCACTTCTCCTGGGTGTTGTCGTCGCGGCGCCCCCAGGGGTCGAAGGCCTGGATGGAGAAGCACACGGGGCCGGTGGAGTCTCTCCCCGAGAGCCGGAAGGTGCGCTGGGCGTTGACGTCCGAGGAGCCGGTGCGCTGGAGCCTGACGCGGTCGCGCTCGCGGGCGCCGGTGAGGCCGGGGCCGCGGGTCTCGAAGATGACGTACTCGATGTCGCTGTCGGGCCAGGCGCTGTTGTTGAGGGCGCTGGTGCCGGCGGGGGCGGTGGCCCTCGGGAAGCGAACGGTGATGTCCACGGCCTGGCCGTCGCACGGGTCGCCGGCGGCGGGGGCGGCGGAGACGCCGGACACCCCACCGAAGACGGGGGGCCCGGCGCTCGGGCCACGGCCGGTGGTGAAGGTGATGCGGTTGGACCCACCGGACGCGTCGGAGAAGGAGACCACATAGGTGGTGAAGGGCACGAGGGCGTCGGAGCCTCCGCGCGGCGGGGCGATCCAGACGACCTCGTCGCCGACGACGCTGGCGGTGCCGGCGATGCAGGTGCTGGCGGTCATGGGGCGGACGCAGACCGTGGGGGGCTCCGGGGCGCGGCCGAAGTAGCGCAGGCGCACGACGCCATCGGTGGGCACGTCCAGGCTCTGGTCCGCGGGGAAGGTGTCCCGGAGGATCCCGAGGAGGTCCGGCGGGGGCCCGGCGTCCCCCGCGTCGCACTGCCCCAGGGCCGCGGCCGGGGCGCCCAGGAGCGCCGCGACCAACATGGGAAGAAAGCGAGTGTGCGGTGCCATCACCCACGGATGGTTCCTGACCGGAGCCCCGAACGCAAGGGGAGGGCTTTTAGAGGGGACCACGCCGCGGTACGACTGCCTGCGCTCATGGACTGAACATCCTTTCAGATATCTGTGTTCCCCCGGTCCAGGGTCGATGGTAGAGTCGTCCCTCAGGCGAGAGAGGGCGATGACCAGACAAATTCTCGGAACAGTACTGATCGTCGGATGGCTTGGCGGGTGCAGGCTCGGGCTCCCAGACTACGTCATCGGGCGCCTCGATTCGGGGAGCGATGGCCTCCAGGACGTGGATGTCGTAGCGGCATTCGACGCCGATAGTCGCTTCGATACATCTCACGAGCCGGGTCCCGTCTTGGAGGAATTGACCAGCGAAGTTGCCACGGACGATGGGATCGTTTCCGGGGATGGGTCGGAGGACTCGAGCCGGAGTGACACCGGCGGCGATCTTCCCTGCGACGGAGCTTCGTGTAGAGGTTTGTGCACGGACCTGGCGCGGGACTCGCGAAACTGTGGCATGTGCGGGACATCCTGTCCCGAAGTCGCGAACGGCGCGGCTGTTTGTGAGGGCGGGAGGTGCGCGATCCGCTGTGGAACGGGTTTCCATAATTGTGCTGGAACCTGTGTCGAGGACAGGTCGGTGGCGACCTGTGGTGTTGGATGCACCGCTTGCATGGTTCCCGCGAATGGGCGTGCGACGTGCGATGGACGAACCTGTGGATTCGTCTGCAACGATGGCTTTGCGCCAGGAGCGGGGGTGTGCCTCCCTTTGGACTTGCAGGCTCCACGTCATCTGTCACCACAATCAACCTCATACACAACGACCAGGCGGCCACTGTTCCGATGGATCCTGGCTCCCGGCACAGATGGAGCAAGGGTGCAACTGTGTGCTGATCGAAGTTGTTCACGGATCGACGACACCATCGATGTTGTGGGAGATAGAGTGGTGCCGCGGACGGAACTTCGCCCCGGAGTTCACTTCTGGCGGATGTTTGGGAGACAGGGTTCGGCGGTCGGTGAACGTGTGGCACCGGTGTGGCAATTCTGGGTGGGGGCGCGGTCCGCTGCGGTCTCTACCAGTTGGGGCTCGGTGCCGGATCTTAATGGAGACGGCTTTGCAGATATCATTGTTGGCTCTCCTACGGCTGCTCGGGGAGGGAGGATTGCGGGAGGCGTCGCGACTGTATATTTCGGCAGATTGAGCGGAATTGGCACAACGCCGGCCAGAGTTCTAGAAGACGCGCCCGCCGGAGCGCGATTCGGATGGTCCGTGGCTTCCGCGGGAGATATCAACGGTGATGGGTACGCGGATCTCATGGTTGGCGCTCCAACTTCCTCTCCCGGCGGGAGGCGATCCGCGGGGAGTGTCTGGATCTACCTGGGTGGAGTGGATGGGATTGGGTCCAGGCCAGCACTGGTAATAGAGGGACAGGCGCCGGGCGATGAACTGGGCAAGTCGATTTCAAGTGCTGGTGATGTCAACGCAGACGGCTACGCAGATCTCATTCTGGGTGCTCCCAGCGCCGCTCCAGGCGGCGAGCGATTGGCTGGATCGGCGAGCGTTTTCCTTGGGAGTGGTAGGGGTATTCTGGGCCCTCCCATCACAGTTATTGATGGCACGATTGGAACTCAAACAGGGTTCTCGGTCTCCGGTGCAGGCGATGTGAACGGCGACGGTTACTCCGACATCGTGGTGGGGGCTCCCTATGCATCACCGGGCGGCCGCCGTGGGGCGGGAGTGGCGAGCGTGTTTCTGGGCTCTGCTGCCGGAATTGGCCCTACGGCGAGCGCGGTCATCGAGGGTCCGGCGGCTGGGGACACCGTTGGATTTTCGGTGGCGAATGTAGGAGACATGAACGGAGATGGTTTCGCTGAGGTCATCGCGGGTGCGCCTTTTGCGTCGCCGGGAGGAAGAAGCAGAGCGGGGATGGCGTTCGTCTACAATGGAAGTGAACGCGGGATCGGCCTTCGCGCCATCGGAACTATCAACGGAGTGACTGAGGGAGATCAATTGGGGTGGAGTGTGGCCGCGGCTGGCGATCTGAACGGAGATGGCTACGCAGACACCTTGGCAGGTTCGCCATTCGTGTCTCCTGGAGGGCGGCTTGAGGCAGGAGCGGTGAGCGTTTATCTTGGTGGTACTGGGGGACTTGCGGCTTCCCCGTCTAGAGTGATCGAGGGCTTTGCCTCTCCGGACCATTTGGGGCAATCAACGTTCTTGGCCGGTGATACCAATGGAGACACCTTCGATGATCTCCTGATTGGTGCCCCCCATGCATTCCCAGCAGGAAGGGGTTACGCAGGCACGGCGAGCATCTTTCATGGGGGACCGCGCGGGATTGGATCCTCCCCGTTCATCGTACTCGAAGGTGAACGCGAAGGAGATAATTTGGGTCACTCTGTGGCAGCGTACTTGCCTGGCCGTACCAGAGTATCGACGCTAGTTCGCGTGTACCTTTGACCCGACCATCACGGAGGCATCGGGAGGACCTGGGAGAGTTCTAGCCGTCGCGCACTTTTCGCGATGTCGCTTCGAGAGAGCCCCTAGCCTCTGCAACTCCCGTCTACGCAGGCACCCACGCAGGTATTCCCGCAGCGGCTGCAGTTCATCGGGTCCGTGCGGGTGTTGGTCTCGCAGCCGTCGCGTCGGTCGCTGTTACAGTCCGCGAAACCCAACTCGCAAGCCCCTTCGTAGTCGCACACCCCGGAGGCGCACCTCGGCGTTGCGTGGACGACCCCGCAGGTGAGGGCGCAGCCCCCACAATTGCGCGGGTCTGTCAGGAGGTTGGCCTCACAGCCGTCGGTAACTGCCCCGTTGCAGTCGCTGAAGGGCGCGGTGCAAGCGCCCACCTGGCAGATGTCATCCCGGCACACGGGAATGGCGTTAGCGACCCGGCAGACGGTCCGGCACCGGCCGCAGTTCTCCACGGTGGTGAGCCGCGTCTCGCAGCCGTCGGTGATGGTCCCGTTGCAGTCCCCGAAGCCCCCCTCGCAGGTGCCCACCCGGCAGTTTCCGGCGGCGCACAGCGGCGTGGCGTTCGGCGTCCGGCACGCCGCCCCGCAGGCCCCGCAGTTGAAGGGGTCCGAGGACGTCTGCGTCTCGCAGCCGGTGCCGAAGTCCCCGTCGCAGTTTGTGAAGCCCGCGTTGCAGGTCGTGAGCCGGCAGGTGCCCGCGGAGCAGCTCGTGACCGCGTTGGGCGCGGCGCAGTCGTTCCCGCAGGCCCCGCAGTGGCGGTTGCTGATCCGGAAGTCCGTCTCGCAGCCGTTGGCGGCGTTGCCGTCGCAGTCCCCGAAGTTCTCGTCGCAGGCCATCACCCGGCAGGTGCCCGCCTCGCAGCGGGCCGTGGCGTGGGCCAGCATGCACGGCCGCGCGCAGGCCCCGCAGTGCATCACCTCGGTGTTGGTGTTCGTCTCGCACCCGTCCGACCCCATGCGGTTGCAGTCCCCGAAGCCCGCCATACACGACGCCACCGAGCACACCCCCGCGGAGCACGCCCCGCTCCCCCGGGCCGGCATGCACGCCATCCCGCACCCGCCGCAGTTCATCACGTTGGCCCGGGTGTCCGTCTCGCACCCGTTGGTCGGGTTCATGTCGCAGTCCCCGAAGCCCGCGTTGCACGTCCCCACACCGCAAACCCCCGCCACACACGAAGCCATCGCGTTCGGCGCCATGCACCGCCGCCCGCAGGAGCCGCAGTTCATCGGGTCGTTGCCCGTGTTCACCTCGCAGCCGTCCCGCGCCATCGTGTTGCAGTCCGTGAAGCCCATCGCGCAGCGCTCGAAGGCGCACGCCCCCGCCGTGCACGTCGCCGTCGCGTTCGGGAAGCTGCACGGAGTACACCCAGGCCCCGCGCACCCGAAGGCCGGATCCGTGGGCCTCGCGCACATCCCACTACACACCCTCTCCCCGGGGGCGCAGGTCACGCACGCCCCGTCGGGCGAGAGCGAGCCGTCGGGGCAGGGGGGGGCTGCCTCCGCGGTGTCCATCGCCGCGGTCGTGTCCGCCGCGTCCACCGCGTCCGCTGCGTCCGCCGCGTCCATGGCGTCGGTGACGTCCTCCACGTCCATCGGCGGGGGGGTGGTGTCCATGGGCTGGGTCGTGTCCGCGGTGTCCGCGCCGGTGTCCGCCGGGCCCGTGTCCGCCGCGTCCGGCGCCGTGTCCGCGGCCGTGTCCGCGGGCGCCGAGTCCATCGCCGGAGGGTCGTCGGAGCAGGCCGCAAGGGCCACGCCCAGCACCGCAAGCCATCGCGCGTAGGTCATGGCGCCAGTGTACCCGCCCTCGGGCGCAATCCTCCACAGCCTTCGCGAGCGTCCCACAAACGCTGCGCTATGCTCCCGAGGGATGCGCCCACAAACCCCTACCCTGCGGGGTCTCTGCCTCACCCTCCTGGTGCCCGCCCTGGCGCTGGCCCAGCCGCGCCCGACGGACCCGTCGGTGACCCACCTGGAGGGCATGATCCGGGTGCGCCAGGCCCAGGCCGCTCAGCGCCGCGGGGACTTCGTCGAGGCCGCCAGGCTCCTGCGCGAGGCCGCGGACCTGGGGGCCCCGCCGTTGGTGTACCGGGAGCTCGCCCGCACCTGCGAGCGCATGAACCGCTTCCGCGAGGCCGCCGCTGCATGGACGCGCTACGCCGCCCTGGCCGAGGACCTTGAAGAGCGAAACCGCGCCCTGGCGCGCCGGGAGCTCCTCCGGCGCCACACCGGGCCGGTGTATGTGCATGTGTCCCCCCCGGCGGCGGGGCGCGGCGCCAGGGTGTGGGTCGACCGGGACTTCCCCAGGATCTACACGGCCGGCGGCGTGGAGGTGATCACGGTGGGCGGCGAGCACCGGGTGAGGGTCGAGGCCCCTGGCTGGCAGGCCTGGGAGACGCGGGTGGTCACGGCCTTCGGCGAGCCCGCGGAGGTGAGGGCCACGCTAAGGATCGCGCGAAGGTGACCTCAGCGGGGCTCCCAGCGGAGGCTCTCGCCCACCCCCGGGAGGATCCGGGTCTGGCCCAGGCCGTCCTGGTTCATGAGGTAGATCCCGCCGCGGGTGGAGCTGTACGCGATGAGCCTGCCGTCCGGCGCGAAGCTCGGGTCGGAGTTTGACCCGGAGCCCTCGGTGAGGCGCCGCAGCGCGCCGGTGGCCGTGTTGATGCTGAAGATGTCCATGCCCCCGCTGGTGCGGCCCGCGTAGGCGATGGTCTGCCCGTCGGAGCTCCAGGACGGGCCGTTGTTGTAGCCCCCCGCGTAGCTCACCCGGCGCTGGCCCCCGCCGTTCAGGTCCATCACGTACACCTGCGGGTTCCCGCTGCGGTCGCTCACGAAGGCGATCCGGCTGCCGTCCGGCGAGAACACCGGCGAGGTGTCAATCGCAGGGTTGTTGGTGATGTTCCGCAGGCCCGTCCCGTCGGGGTTCCCGATGAAGATGTCCGAGTTGCCGTCGCGGGTGAGCATCACGGCCATGCGCCCGCCGCCGAAGGCCGCGCCCATCACCAGCCCGTCGGCCCGGACCACCGCCCCTGGGCTCCCGTGACGGAACAGCGCCAGGAAGCCCTCCGGGGTCTGCGACGAGTAGTACAAAGACCCACCCGGCCCCCAGGAGGGGGTGTACGACAACCGTCGGTTGGAGGTGAGCTGGGCGAGGTTCTGCCCATCGCAGTCCACGGTGAAGATGTCCCGCCGGAGCCTCCCGGAGCGCCGAGAGAACGCGATGCGCGTGCCAAACACCCCCGGCGTGCGGGTGTACTGCTGGATCAGGTCGTTGGCGATCCGGTGGCCGAGGGCCCGAGGGTTCCCGGGGCCGTAGGTGCGGGAGAGCACCGGCGCCGCCGGGCGTCCGGGCTCCCACACCCGGAGCTCCACCCGGGTGGCGTCCCCGGCGCCGGAGGTCTCGGCCTTGACCACGGCGTTGGCCCCCACCGAGAGCCACGGGCCCGGGGTGATGTTGAGCCCCTCGGTCTCCAGGTTGGCGGTGAAATTCGCGGGGTCCAGCACCCGGAAGAGCACGCTCAGGCGCAGGTCGTTGGCCACCACCTGGGTGACCGCGTCCCCCTGAGGGCCCCGCATGGTGGGCACCGCCACGGGCATGAGCCTGCGCTCCAGGGGCGCCAGGGTGATGGTGATGTCCCCCATGCTGGGGATCTCCGTCACCTGCTGGGGCTGCGAGGGCGGCTGCACCGGCTGGGCGCGGGTGACCCAGAGCGGCAGCGCGACCAGGCCGAGGGCGATGGGCGTGGCAATCCAGGGGGCGTGGCTTCGCATCGGTGGCTCCAGTGTACCGGACGTCGCCCTCGGGATGAAACGTCGACGTCGCGCTCTGTTCCCTTAGGGACGCGCGAGGCGGCCCGGAGCTTCACCGAAGCGATCAGTCCTCCCGGATTCGTACCGTGAAGGTGTTGCTGGAGGCCACGGCCAGCTCCTCGGGGCTGAGCCCCGGGACCTGGGCGTGGCTCTCCACCAGGCTCTGGGCCTGACCCAGCACGTCCGCGTCCAGGGACTCGTTGCCGGACCGCTGGACCAGCTCCGCGCTGACGATCTGCCCCTGGTCGTTGATGCGAATGCGAAACACCGGGCGCCGCTCCCCCGCGGCCAGCGCGCTAGACTGCCGGATCCTGGCGTTCAGGAACGACGTCACCCGGCTGGCGGCGCCATCCCTGGCGGCGTTGGGGTCCGTGCTGGTCCCCTGGTCGCTGCCGGTGGGAGAGCCTGGCCCCGGCGGCGCCGTGGGGTCCGTGGCCTGCTCCTGGGCGGCCATGGCCCGGAGCCTCTCGGCCAGGTCCGGGTTGTCCCTCCCGGCGCGGTTCCTGCCCGTGATGGCCCGCATGTAGTCCTGGGCCCCGGCGTCCGGCGCGAGCACCACCCGCGTGGGGTCCCGCACCACCGCGAGCTGCGGCGCCGCCCTCTCGGCCAGGACCGGCGCCTGGCGGCGCAGCACCCGCCGCGGGTCGAAGTCCCCTCCTCCGCGCTTCAGGAGCTGCGTCTCGATGGGCACGGACTGGACGGGCGGGCGCCGCGCCGCCGCCGCCACGTTTCCCTCGTTGGAGCCGAGCCTCACCGCCGCGCCCACCACCACCGTGTGCATGAGCACCGTCACAAAGAAGCCCGCGAAGATCCCCGCGGGCTCCCGATTGCCACGCCCCCGCCCCCCCCGCAGCGACCCCGGCGCCATGGAGGCCATGGAGGGCGTAGACGGCGCAGAGGCCCCCGGAAGGCCGCCCGGCGCGCCGGGCGCCGAAGGGAACGACGGCGGCGCCCAGCTCGGAGGGGTCACGCCCCGAGGGGGCGTCGGGGGCTCGTCTCCGTCATCCGGAGCGCCCGGTGGAGGTGGACGGTGCATACCCAGAGGCATCCATAGCAGAACCCGCGAAGTCCGACGAGCCTTTGCCAGGACCACAGCAACCCCGCTGGGCACGAAGCGTCACCCTGGTAACAAAACAACACTCCCCCGGAGGGAGGAGAAAACCAGGGCGCTCCAATGCTTTTCCCCCGGCCCGGGGCTTGCGTAGACCCTCCCCCATCGCAGGAGCCGCCATGGAAGACCCCGTAGAGACCCCCTCCACCAACCCCAAGGCCGTGAGCCCCGAGCTCCGGGACGCGGTAGACCGAGCCTTTCGCGCGTATGAAGGGCGGCTCTTCCACGCCGCCCTGAGGATCACCCGCAACGACCAGGACGCCTGGGACGCCGTGCAGGAGGGCCTGGTGAGCGCCCTGCGCAACGCCGACCGCTTCCGCGGCGACGCCGCCGTGGCGAGCTGGATGTACAGCATCGTGGTGAACGCTGCCCTCTACCAGCGCCGCCGCGCCACGGCCCGTCGCCGCGGCCGGGAGCGCTACGAGGAGCGCGTGTGGCCCGACGCCGAGCGCTCCCTGGAGGCGGGCACCTCGCTCCGGGACCCGGAGGGCTACGTCCTGGCCCGGCTGGAGCTCTCCCGGGTGCTGGAGCGCCTGGAGGCCCTCCCGGAGGACCGCCGGGCCCTGCTGGAGAAGAGCCTGGACGGGGAGTCCTGCGCCACCCTGGCGGAGGCCCTGGGGCAGCCCGTGGCGGCGGTCAAGAGCCGCCTGTGGCGCGCCCGGGTGGCCCTGCGCGAAACCAACCTCCCCCTGGCGGCGTAGACCCTACTGGCTGGTCAGGGGGTCCGTCACGATCCCGAGCTTCTCCACGCCGGACGTGCGCATGATCCCGAGGACCTGCACCACCATCCCGTAGGGAATGGACTGGTCGGCCTGGATGTAGGCCTCGTGGTCCCTCCGGACGATCTCATTGGCCCGCAGGCGCGCTCCCAACTGGTCCATGGTCACCTGGTCGGGCCCGACCCACACGCAGATGGGCGACGACGGATTGGCCGCGTCCTGGTGGCCGATGGTGACGTGGAGCTTCTGGTCGGCCACGGGCATCTGCGGCGCCTCGGCGTTGGGCAGGTCCACCTTGATGCCCGCCTGCGCCAGCGGCGCCGTGATCATGAAGATGATCAAGAGCACCAGCATCACGTCCACCAGCGGGGTGACGTTGATCTCGCTGACGGGCCCGCTGCCGCTGCCTCCGGACGAGAACGCCATGGGGTGCCTCAGGCCTTGAGAATGTGGCGCCGGACGATGTTCAGGAAATCGTTGGCGAAGACGTCCATCTCGATGGATAGCACCCGGATCTGGCGCACGAAATAGTTGTACGCGATCACCGCGGGGATGGCCGCCACCAGGCCGATGGCCGTGGTGAAGAGCGCCTCGGCGATGCCCGGGCCCACCCGGTCGATGGTGCTCGTGTCCCGGGAGCCCGAGAGCTGGAGGAACGCGTGCATGATCCCGTACACGGTCCCGAAGAGGCCGATGAAGGGCGCCGTGGAGCCCGTGGTGGCCAGGAAGGGCACCATGCTCTCCAGCACGGTGGTCTGCCGGGACGTGGCCCGGCGCAGGGCCCGCTCGATGTTCTCGATCCCGGCCCCGTCGTCCGAGGTGCCGGCGCTCTTGACCCGCAGGAGCTCGTCGTAGCCCGCGCGGTACATCTGCGCCACGGGGCTGCGCACGTTTCGTGCAGCGGCCTCCGCGGCGACGTTGAGCTGCCGGGTCTCCTCAAAGACCTTGAGGAAGGTCTCGTTCTCCGCGAAGGCCCGCCGGAGGTAGAGCCACTTGTACCCGATGATGTACCAGCACACGAGGGAGAACACGATGAGGATCAGGAGCACGATCTTCACCGGGACCGTGGCCTGGTACATCAGCTCCCAGGCTGACGGTGTGTGGGGAGCCCGGCCCGGCGAGGGCTGCTGGAACGTGATCAGGTAGCCGTAGAGGACCTTGTGCATGGCGCGACCCCAACGCGGTTACCCCTCGGAGGGGTCGCTTGTCAACGGCGCGGCGGTGGCTCAGCCCGCGGAGGGCGCGTCCGAGGGCCTCGCGTCGGCGCTCCCGGCGTCGGCGGCGCCCGCGTCCGTCGGGGCGGGGCCGGTGTCCGTCGGGGCGGGGCCGGTGTCCGTGGCGGTGGCGTCGGAGGGGCCCGCGTCCGGGGAGCCCCCGTCGGTGACGCCGCCGTCACCCGGGGGAGCGCCGCCGGTGACGTTCACGTCGAGCACGTAGTTGGCGATCTCGTTGCGGCCCGAGGCGGGGTTGCGCACGCAGAGCCGGTAGCGCCCCGCGGAGAGGTTGCGGGCCCACTCGTACACCGTGGGGGCGGCGGTGATGTTCCCGTCGATCATCGGGCAGCCGAAGGGCCCGGACACGGAGTTGCTCCCGAGGAAGCGCCCGGAGGGGTTGTAGAGGTCCAGGCCGAGCTGCGCCAGGAGCTGGGTGCCGGTGTTGAGCTGCGGCGCGCAGAAGCCCGAGGCGAGGTTCACCCGGGCGAAGAGCGCCGCGCCCTCGGGGACGTTGAAGGTGTAGCAGTCCACGTCGAAGAACCCGAGGGAGCCCTGCACCGAGGCGGGGATGTACATGAGGTTCTGGGCCATGGCCTGGTCGTTGTTGGACTCCATCTCCATTTCCGGCATGGCGCACGCGCCGGTGTCCAGGCTGGTGGCCTGGCAGGTCTGGCCCATGGGGCAGCGGAAGCGGTTGTAGCGCGGGTCACACATCCCCGCGGACATGGCCTGGCAGACCCCGGCGCCGGTGGTCGAGGAGCAGGTGAGCCCCGCGCCGCAGCGCGAGGCCCCCGTGAGGCATGCGGTGCCCGCGGCGGTGCCGTTGGGGGTGCAGCGGCCCGCGGTGGTGCTGGTCCCCTGGCGCACGCAGGTGGTGCCCGAGGCGCAGCGGGTAGGCCCGAAGAGCAGGCACTCTCCGCCGGAGGCGACCTCGCGCAGGCACCGCCCGCCGGACGCCGCGGAGCACACGAGGCCCGCGTTGCACATGGTGCCCGCGCAGGGGCCGCCCTCGCCGGACGGGGCGAAGCAGCGCCCACGGAAGCGGTCGTACTGGTTGACCAGGTAGCAGGTCTCGCCCATGGCGCAGGGGCTCACGCCGCTGCACACGGCGCCGGTGGCGCTCTGGGCGGTGCACACCGGCGGGGTGGCCGCGGTCTGGCACCGCAGGCGCAGGTCCGCGCAGGTGTTCATCGCCGCGCACTGGCTCCCCGGGACGCTCCCGTTGGGCGCGCAGGTGCCCTGCACCTGGCCCGGGTGCGTGGGCACGCAGGTGGTGCCCGTGGCGCAGCGGGTGTCCGCGGTGCTGCACGCCCCGCCGGAGGCCGCGTCGTTCAGGCAGGTGGGGGTGGCGGCGCCGGTGTTGCACACGAGGCCCGTGGCGGTGCAGCGGCCCATGGCGTCGCAGCGCGCGCCCACGACGCTCCCGTTGGCGCGGCAGGTCCCCACGAAGTTGCCGAGCTGGAGGTTCACGCAGGTGGAGTTGGTCCCGCAGCGGCGCCACGCGTCGGAGAAGCGCTCGCACGGCATCCCGTCGGGGTGGACCCGGTAGCAGATCCCGTTCATGGGGTCGCACTCCAGGCCCATGGAGCAGGTGGCCTCGGCGGTGCAGGCGGTGCCCTCGCGGGAGCCGTCCCGCTGGCAGGTGCCCTGCTGGACGAAGAGGTCCGCGCCCACGCAGGAGAAGCCCGTGTTGCAGGCCCCGACAAAGCCCCGGCGGTCGCACATGGCGCCCTCGGCGATGGGCGGCACCTCGGTCACCGTGAGCTCGAAGGTGCCCTCGCTCACGGCGCTGGTCATGGTGCCCATGGGGAAGCGGAAGCCCCCGACGCCGATCAGGAAGGTGGTCCCCGCCGGGTAGATCCCGGTGTTGATCAGCGACGTGTCCCGCGAGGGGCTCATGGCCGTGAGGGTGGGGTCGTCGTCGTTGCAGAAGAAGCTCCGCGGCGCCGAGGAGCACACGGCCTGCGGCACCGCCAGGAGCACCGTGTCGAACATGGCCATGGTGCCCATGTTGGACGTGCTGATCCGCAGCGAGCCCGCGGCCTGCGTCGTGTACCGGAACACCCGCTGGCGGTTGGGCTCGAAGGTGCACCGCGAGGCCGCCCCGCTGGGGATGGCGATCCCGCCGTTGGGCGGGGCCGCCTCGTTGGAGCCCGTGAAGCGCACGGTGGTCCCGCTGCGCATGCCCACCATGGCCAGGTCCTCGATGGGGGCGCCGTTGCAGGTGTTCCCGGTGGGGGCGTCCGAGGTGACGCGGGTGTCCCGCGGCGCGTCCCGCGCGTCGCTGGCGTCCGCTGCGGCGTCGCCCGCGGCGTCCAGGGCCCCCGTGTCCGGGGCCCCCGTGTCCGGGGTGTCCGTCGGGGACGAACAGGCCGCCAGGGCGCCAAGGGCGCCAAGGGCAAGCAGGGTTCTAAGCTCTTGGATCATCGGTCTCCTCGGGGTGTGGTGCGCATGCCGCAGCGACCCCTCCCTACAACGTCCCGGGCCGCCTGTCATGGCCCCCCGGGCGTTTTGTGCGCCTGTTTCGTGGCCCTCAGGGCCTTGCGGCGGGGTGGGGAGTGGTTACCTTGAGGGGTCCTCAGGGGAAGCGCCGTGACGATCTATTTCTACCGGGAGCGGGACGCCTACGGGTTCCTGTCGAATTTCTCGGCCCACGGGGTCACGCTCAAGGGGCGCTACTGGCCGACCACGGAGCACTACTTCCAGGCGATGAAGTTCGAGGGCACCCCCCACGAGGAGGAGGTGCGCGCGGCGCCGTCGCCCAAGCGGGCCAAGGAGCTTGGCGGGGACCGCGCGCGCCCTCGGCGCCCGGACTGGGACAGCGCCCGGGACGGGGTGATGAAGGAGGCTCTCCGGGCCAAGTTCACGCAGCACCAGGACCTGCGGGACGCGCTCCTGGCCACCGGGGATGAGACCCTGGTGGAGGACGCCCCGCGGGATTTCTACTGGGGCTGCGGCCGGGATCGCACGGGGAAGAACCGCCTGGGCGCGCTGCTCATGGAGGTCCGTAAGGAACTCCGCGAGGGCACCTAAACCGCGTCTACCTTGGAAGGCGTAGTTCTGCAACGAGACGCAAGCGCCGCAAGGCGCGAAGAGCGACGCGTGGCAGCGCCACGCGAGCGATGAGCAACGCCGCGGCGCGACGCGGCTCGGCCGCAGAACTACGCCTTCCAAGGTAGACGCGGTTTAACGAAACGTGTTCCACGGTGGCGTGGTGGGGTCCACCAGCACCCCCTGGCGCGTGAGCGCCTCCGTCAGGCGCCGCGCGGTGTCCCGCTCCCAGGTCGGCGTCAACGCCTCTTCGCGGCCGAGCCGGGCGTAGGTGCCCTCCACCCGGTGCTTCTCGCTCATCGGCCCGAGGCGCACGGCCTCGACGTGGGGACCCAGCCGCCCCGCGAGCGCCTCGGGGTCCAGCGGGAGCATCGGGTGCACCACCGCGAAGGTGCGCACGCCTGCCTCGCGCAGCAGCGCGAGGGCGCGCACCCGCGCATCGATGGGCTCCGTCCGAGGCTCGAAGGCCCGGCGGACCTGGTCGTCGTCCGTGGGGACGCTCATCCCTACCAATACGTTGTCCATGGCGCGGAGCCTCGGGAGGTCCTCCAGCACGCGCGTCGAGCGGGTGAGGAGTACCGTCAGGAAGCCGCTGCCGTCCAGGGCCTCCAGGCACCCCCGGGTGACGCGGTAGCGCCGCTCCACGGCCTGGTACGGGTCCGTCACGATGGGCGACAGCCTCACGCTCCCCGGTGGGTGCTCCCGGAGCTCCCGGGCGAGCACCTCCGGGGCGTTCACCTTCACGTCCAGCCAGCGGCCCCAGGGCACCCTCCGCGCGCCCTCCAGCGCGCGCGAGAACGCCGTCCTGCCAATGGCGTAGCAGTACGTGCACGCCAGGAGACACCCCGCGTAGGGGTTGACATAGTATGTCCTCGGCGCCTCGGTCATCAGCACCCGGTCCACGGTGAGCTCGCGCACCGCCACCCGCTCCGAGGTGTCCTCCACGGGCGCCAGCGGGAGCGCGCCCTCGACGCGACGAAGGGCCCGCAGCACCGCGCCCAGGAGCGCCTCCTCGGCGGGCGCCAGCGCGCCGTCGCCGCGGCCCCAGCGCGCGTAGTACACGTTGAACGCGCGGGTGGAGGCGAAGCACGGACGGGCCTCGTCCCGGGGCTCCAGGTGCACCTCCAGGGCGCCCCCGCCGTCGCCCGCGAAGCGCACCAGGAAGCCCTGCTCGGCCTCGGAGCCCGCCAGGCTCCAGCCCTCGGGCAGCGCCCCGGGCGCTCCGAGGGCCTCCACCACCGCGAGGGCGCTCCCCCGGAGCGAACCAGAGCTCCCGACGAGGGCCATCCCCAGAGCGTAGCGCACCTCCCTCCCCACCAGTGGGTTGCGGAGCACCACCGAGGCGCGCACGCTCCCGAGGGTGACCCCCCGGGCCGTGCTCCTCCTCGGTGGTACCGGGCGCCTCGGCCCCGCCGTGGCCCGCGCCCTTCGTGACACCTTCGCGGTGCGCGCCCTCTCCCGCCGCGCCCCCACCGACGACGAACGCGTCGAAGGCGTCGCCTACGCCGTGGGCCTCCGCCAGGACCCCGGGGCGCTCGGTCCGCTCCTGGAGGGCACGAGCGCCGTGGTGGACCTTCTCTGTCTCACCGCCGTCGACGCGGCGCTCCTCCTCGACGCCCTCCAGCGCTGCCAGGACCCGCCCCGGCACCTCGTGGTGACCAGCTCCCTCGCGGAGTACGCGCTGCCCTCCGGGGTCAACACCGAGGACGCCCTCGGGGCCCCCGGGAGCCCCCCGGGGAGGGCCCTCTTCCACGCCCGTAGCGCGCTGCAGGCGCGCTTTGCAGGGACCGTTCACGCGCTGGTGCTCCCAAGGCTGGTGGCGCGGGTGGACCCTTCGCAGCGCGAGAGGCCCTACCTGCGCGCGGCGCTGTCCACGGGCCGGGGCCTGGTCGCCCAGGGAGGCTCCCAGCGCCAGAGCGTGGCCCCGGTGGAGGGCGTCGCCGAGGTGCTCCGGAGGCTCCTGGTCGCCCCCGAGGGAGTCCCCCCGGGGGCCCTCAATGTGGCCCCTCCGGGAGCCCTGGAGGTCTCTCGCATGGTGCGGGCGCTCCTGGATGGAGCGGGGCTCTCGGCCCCCGTCGCGAGGCACCCGGACCCGGCCTGGGAGGGCCCCCACGGCGGCGGCGACGAGCGCCTGGACACCACGCGCCTCCAGGAGCTCCTCCCGGGGGTCCCGTGGCCCTCCGTGGAGGAGACGTACCGTGCCCTCGGGCGGTGGCTCTCGCAGCGGCACCTCGGGGCCCGCAGGCCCCTGCCCGTGGTCCGCCGCGCGCACCAGGAGAGCGTGGTCAAGCGCGTGGTGGACGTGCACCGCGCGCGAGAGACCGGTCGCCCGCAGCCCCCGTCGGGGCCCCTCGTGCGCCTCCTGGAGCGCCTGACGCCGGGTTTCTACGTAGACCTCGGCAGGCCCTGCAACAGCGCATGCATCTACTGCGCGGTGCCCCCCCACGGAGACACCCACGGGTACACCCCGGTGTCCTCCGTGGTGGACGTCGTAAAAGCTGGCCTCTCCGTCGGTTGCGACCGGGCCATTCTCATCGGCGGCGAGCCCACCGTGCACCCGGAGCTCCCGCGGGTGCTCGCCCTCCTCCGGGACGCCCGGGTCCCGGGCCCCCACGCGGTCATGACCAACGGCCTTCGCCTCGCCGATCGCGCCTTCCTCGACGGGCTCGTCGCGGGTGGCGTAGGCACCGCCCACGTCTCCGTGGACTCCTCCGACGAGGCCACCTACGACCGCCTCTCGCGCACCCGAGGGAGCTTCTCGAAGCAGCGCCAGGGGCTCACCAACGCCCTCGGACACCCGGGGCTCTTCACCTACGTCTACACCGTACTGTCCGCGGTCAACGCCCCGGGCCTGGAAGCGCACCTCACCGCCCTGACGCGCCTCGCGGACTCCCTCAAGAGACCCCCCCCCACGGTGCTCCTGGCCTTCCCAAAGCCCCTCGGGGACGCCCTCGAACACCACGCCCTCCTCGCCCTGGAGCCCCCCCGGCGGGCCTCCCTGGCCCGCCAGGCCCTCGCCCTGGGCCAACGCCTCGGCGTCCCCGTGGGCTTCCGAAACCTCCAGGCGTGCCTCGCCCCGGAGCTGCTGCCCTTCCTCGTGGATCACTACCTGGAAGATCTGTCGGTGGATGTACGCTCAAGACGTACAGAACCCGACAGCCACAGTGAGTACCTCTTTCACCCCGAGGGGTGCGAGGGGTGCGGCCACCGAGGGGTCTGTACGGGGGTGTACCGGGAGGACGCCCGGCACTACGGCCAGGGCGCCTGGGGGAGGAGGGCCTAGCCCCCGGTGCCCTGGCCGTTGAGGGTGTCGTTCAGGGTCCGCTGGTCGTTGGCGAGCTCGGTGACCAGGGCCTGGAGCGCGCGGAGCCGGGCGGTGTACTCGTTCCAGGGGCGGGCCAGGTGTTGCACCACCAGGGCCGACTGGCCGGCGGTGGCGCTCACCGGGATACCCGCGGTGGTGAACTGCGTGGTGAGGTCCCCCGCGGCGTAGAGCGTGCGGGTGGGGGGCGTGCCGGTGATCGCCGGGGTGATGGTGAGGGCACCCGGGGTGCCCTCGGCGGCCGCGGTGAGCACCAGGGTGCCCATCACCGCAGGGCCGTTCTGCGGGCCGCGGGCGAAGACCACCATCAAGCGGTTGAGCTCGCCGCGGGCGCGCTGGGCGTCGCCGAGGGAGGCGTTGATCACCTGCACCCGGGCCTGGGTGGTCTCGGAGTGGCGGCGCAGGTCCCGCCAGGCCTGTTGGAGCCCGAGCTGGACCTTCATGAGCTTGGCGACCAGGTCCGGGCGCAGCCTCCCGACCTTGCCCGCGTAGGTGTCCGGCGAGAGGGGCGGGTCCGCGGGCTGGGACAGGAACCACTGGGTGAGGTCCGTGTCCACCCGGGCCTGGGCCTGGGGCTGCTGGGGCTGGTCCTCGGACTGCTGCGGCTGGATCCCCGCGGCGAGCGCGGCCCGGTCGACCTTTTCCTTCATCATCAGCACGGTGGCGCTGGTGGCGTTGACCGCGGTGCGCACGTCTTCAATGGCCGCCAGGGTGCGCCTCCCCTGATCCTTGGACTCCATGAAGCCCCCGAGGAGGTAGCCCACCCCGAGCATCACCACCCCGACGCCGCCGATGGCCGCGTAGAGCCCGGTGTTCTTCCGGCCCACCTCCGCGTCGCTCACGGCCTTGTCGTCGATGACCAGGCGCACCTCCTGGGGTCCGGCGGAGGCCATCCCCGACGAGAAGGGGTCCGCCGCCGCGGCCGCAAGCGCCGCCGCCCGGGCCTCGGCGCGGGCCTCGGCCTCCACGCGGGCGCGGGCCTCCGCGGCCACGCGGGCCTCCTCCTGGGCGCGCTGCTCCATCTGCTGCCGGATGAAATCCGGCGGGGCGATGTCCCCGGAGAGCGCCGGGGCCGGCGCGAGCGGGTCGGAGAACACCGGGGCCGGCGCCGCCACCTGCGGGGCCTGCACCAGCATCCCCGGGCCGGGCACCCCACCCGGCGCCGGGGGCTCCGGCGTGGGCGTGGCGGGCGCGTTAGGCTGCATCACCGTGCGGTTCAGGCGGGCCTTGAGATCGGGCTTCTTCTTCGGCTCTTCGGCCATCGGCGCTTCGGGCTCCTTCGAGGTCCGGCCGCCGCCCCCCGCACCGTACCAGTGGGGAAGGCCGTGACGGCTTTGAGGCCGAAACGTTATCGTCGCAGGGATTTGAGTGTCAAGGTACACCCACCGTGGCACGGTACGGGGATGCGCGCTCCCAGTCCCCGGGCGGTGGCGGCGGTCCTGGCCGCGGCGGTGCTCTCCTGGCAGGCCGTGGGGTGCGCAAAACCCACGCCGGACGTAGCCGCCATCCGGGCGCTCGAAGGCGACGACACGGACGTGGTGGTGCTCCTGCGCGAGGTCGATCGGGTGGGGGCCCGGAACGGCCGTGACGGTGCCCGGCTCCTGCGGGACCGGGTGCTGCCCCTGGCCCGCGCCAACGCCACGAGGGCCGTGGGGCTCCAGCCCTCGCACCCGAGGGCCCAGCGCCTGGCGGAGACCCTGGCCTCGCTCCTGGAGCGCCGGGTGACGCTCCTGGAGCGCTACGCCGACGCCCTGGAGCGGGACGCCACGGAGGCCCTGGTGGACGTCCTGCGGGCCCAGCGGCAGTTGGAGACGGAGCTCACCCGGCTCCACGACCAGGTGGAGGCCGCCGCCCAGCCCCGCTAGCCAACGGCCCGGAGCGGCGGCGGATCGCGCAGCAAATCCGGGTGCGCCCCCGCTCCAAAGGGGTGTACCGTCCAGGGGATGCTCCAGCCCGTCCTCCGGGCCCTGGTCGAGGGTCGCCCCCTCGAGCCCTCGCAGGTGGCCTCCGCGGTGGAAGAGGTGCTCGAGGCCCGGGCCTCCACCGCCCAGGTCGCGGCCCTGGCCACGGCCCTGCGCATGCGCGGCGAGACCGCCGAGGAGATCGCCGCCTCGGCCCGGGCCCTGCGCGCCCTGGCCACCACCCTGGACATCCCCGGGGACCTCCTGGACACCTGCGGCACCGGCGGGGGCCCCGCGGGGACCTTCAACGTGTCCACCGTGGCGGCCATCGTCGCCTCCGCGTGCGGCGTGCGCGTGGCCAAGCACGGCCTCCGGGCGGTCACCTCCCGCACGGGCTCCGCGGACGTGTGCGAGGCCCTCGGCGTGCGCATCAACGCGCCCCGGGAGGTGGTGGTGCGGTGCTTGTTGGAGGTGGGCCTGGCCTTCTTCTACGCGCCGGTGTGGCACGTCTCCCTGGCCAACGCCGCGGTGGTGCGCCAGGAGCTGGGCTTCCGCACCATCTTTGACCTCCTGGTGCCGCTGTCCAACCCCGCGGGGGCCTCGCACCAGCTCCTCGGGGTGCACTCCCGGGCCTACCTCCGGCCCATGGCCGAGGCCCTGAGGCTCCTCGGGGGCCAGCATGCGTGGGTCCTCCACGGCCACGGCGGCGTGGACGAGGTGTCCACCTCGGGCCCCACGGAGGTCCTGGTGCTCTCCAACGGCGTCCTGAGCGAGCGCTCGGTGGTCCCCGAGGACTTCGGCCTGGAGCGCCACGACACCGCCCTCTTGAAGGGCGGAGACCCCGCCACCAACGCCGCCATCGCGCGGACGGTGCTCTCGGGCGCTCCGGGGGCGCCTCGCACGGCGGTGGTGCTCAACGCGGCGGCGGCCCTGGTGGTGGCCGGGGTCGAGACGGACCTGCGCGCCGCCGCCGAGCACGCCTCCCTGGCCCTAGACTCGGGCCGCGCCCGGGACACCCTGGCCCGCTGGGTAGCCGTCTCCAACGAAGCGTAGGGCATTCCCGACCCGGAGGGTTCTGTGGTACATGTGGGTGGTGCGCTCACGCTCCTTGCGGGTCATGCGCGAGATGGCCGCGTTGGCCCACCAGGGCTGGCTCCTGCCCCAGACCGGCAGGGTGCACCAGGAGCACGGGCACTCCCGGCACCTCACGGTGTTCATCCACGGATACTTTGCCGCGGGGGGAGTGTTCAACCCGCTGGCGCGGCACCTCGCGCGGGAGCATGCGCCCCGGCAGTTGCATTTCACCTACGCCCCGGTGGGGAGCGTGGCGCGCCATGCGATCACGCTCGGGGAGCGCATCGAAGAAGCCCGGGCGGGGGGGCCCGTGGTGGTGGTGGCCCACTCCCTTGGGGGCCTGGTGGCGCGCTACTACGCGCAGATCCTGGGGGGGCGGGTGGACGCCCTGGTGGCCCTGGCCACGCCGCACCACGGCACCCCGAGGGCCCGGGGCTGGCCCCTGACCCTGGCCCGGGAGTTGTCGCCTGGGAGCGCCACGCTGGAGTCCCTGGCGCGCACCCGCCATCGTTTGCGCGCGGCGGTGACCTGCGTGGTGGCCGGTCGGGACGTGCTGGTGCCGCCCCGGAGCGCGGTGTTGGAGGGCGCCCGGGTGGTGCATGTGCCGGACACGGGGCACCACGGGCTGCTCTACCACCCGATCACCTGGAGCGCGGTCAGGGACGCGCTGCTGCTCTGAGGCCGCTCCCCGGGGCGGCCCGGGCTCCCGCGGCCGGACGAGCGCGGCGGGTGGGCTCCCGCCGTCGCCTGCAATGGACGCCGATGTTGCGTTGGAGTACCTACCGGGGCCGGTGGACGACCGGGCTCGTAGAGCGACGATCTCTGCACTCTCACACAACAAGGGCCACAACGCCATGACCTCTCGCGGTTGGATCAGCGTGCTCATACTCGGTGGGGTTCTCTCGGCGAACGGCTGCAACAAGCGCGTCGGCGGCGAGGGGGCCGCGTGCTCGTCCAACGCCGAGTGCGGCGCGGACCTGTTCTGCGCTGCCGGCCGCTGCGCGCGGCCGAGCGCGGCGCCTACCCTCGCGGCTCCAGTGCTTCCCGCGCCCGCGGCGCCCACCGTCACGGCCCCGGTGCCCCCGCCGCCCGCGGTGCAGCCGCAGGTGGCGGTACAGCCCGTCGGGGTCACCAACCCCACGCCGGGGGGCGATCCCAACGCCAGCGCCGAACCCGCCCCCGCGGGGCAGCCCGGGCCCGACGAGTACCCCACGCCTGCCGTTGTCGCCGCGCTGCGCGGTATGTCCCACGCGGAGTTCGTCGGGATGATCCCCCCCGAGGGGTTGCAGCTCTGCGATCGACAGGCCGAAAACGTCGGGCAGGTGTTCCGGTCGCCGGGGCGGGGGTGCCGGACCGTGACCGCCGCGCAGGTGACGCCGGGCTACTGGCGCTCGACGCTACGCGGCGTCGTCGCGGGCAGCAACCGCGTGAGCTGCGAGGCGGTCGACGGTGGCGAGCGCTGCGCGACGCCACCCGTCCGCAACGATGTCCCTCACGGACGCGTGTGGTACCTGAACGCCCCCCCCGGGCAACGGACCCTGCGGCGAGTGATCTCCTGGAGCATCGACGGCTGACATCGTTGGTGTACCCACCGGGCCCCGGTGGCGCTCAGCGGAAGTCGTGGTGCACCACCACCCACGCACGGAGATACAACACCGAGTTCGATGGTACTCCAGCCATCCTTGGAGCGCAACGGACTCACGGTCCCAGGCGGTTGAGCATGCGCGGGAAGGGGATGGTCTCGCGCACGTGCTGGAGGCCGCAGAGCCAGGCCACGGTGCGCTCGATCCCGAGGCCGAAGCCCGCGTGGGGCACGGAGCCGTAGCGCCGCAGGTCCAGGTACCACTCGAAGGCGCCCTTCGGGAGGCGGTGCTCGGCGATGCCGGCCTCCAGCGTGGCCAGGTCGTCCTCGCGCTGGCCCCCGCCGATGATCTCGCCGTAGCCCTCGGGGGCCAGGACGTCCATCCCGAGGGCCACCCTGGCGTCCTCGGGGTCCCGCTTGAAATAGAACGCCTTGAGCTCCATGGGGTAGCGGTGCACGATCACCGGGCGGTCAAAGGCCGAGGAGATCACCGTCTCCTCGTCCGCGCCGAAGTCATCGCCGAAGGCCGGGCGCTTCTCCGGCCGCCCCTCGGGGTCCAGGGCGAGCCTCCCCTCCGCGGAGCGCGCGTCCCAGGCGCGCTGGAGGACCTCCAGGGCCTCGGTGTACCGAATCCTCGGGAAGGGCTTCTGCACGCGCTCCAGCTTCGTGGTGTCCCGCTCCAGGGCCTTGAGCTCCTCCCGGCGGCGGTCGAGCACGCGCGCCACCACGGACGAGAGAAAATCCTCGGCGAGCGCCATGTCCCCGGCGAGGTCCAGGAAGGCCACCTCGGGCTCGACCATCCAGAACTCCGCCAGGTGCCTGCGGGTCTTGGACTTCTCCGCGCGGAAGGTAGGCCCGAAGCAGTACACCTTCCCGAGGGCCATCGCCGCGGCCTCGGCGTAGAGCTGGCCGCTCTGCGTGAGGTACGCCCGGTCACCGTGAAAATCCGTCTCGAAGAGGGTGCTGGTGCCCTCACACGCGTTGGGCGTGAAGATGGGAGCGTCTACTAGAGTGAAGCCATTTCCATCGAAGTAGTCACGGATGGCGGCGATGATCTCCGCCCGGACCTTGAGGATGGCCACCTGGCGCCTGGAGCGCAGCCACAGGTGCCGGTGGTCCATGAGGAAGTCCGTGCCGTGCTCCTTGGGGGTGATGGGGTACTCCCCGTGCACGGGCCCGAGCACCTGGAAGGCGCGCACGCCGAGCTCGAACACCCCGGGCTGCTTCGGGTGGGCGCGGACCTCGCCCGTGACCGTGAGGGAGGTCTCCTGGGCGAGGCGGTCGGCCTCGGCGAAGCGCTCGGGGCCCAGGTCGTTCACGCCCACGATGGCCTGGACGATCCCCGTGCCGTCGCGCAGCTCCAGGAAGACAACCTTCTTGCTGGACCGGCGGTTGTAGAGCCAGCCCTGGAGGGTCACCTCCTGGCCGACGTGGTCCTTGAGGCTGGCGATGGCGGTGACCTGGGCGCTCATGGCGCCCCGTATACCACACCCTACAACAGCGTACCCTTGAGGATCACGCTGGCCAGGGTGAAGTAGATCAGGAGCCCGGTGACGTCCACCAGCGTGGCGACGAAGGGCGCCGAGGCCGTGGCCGGGTCCAGCTTGAGCCTCCGCAGGAGGAACGGGAGCATGGACCCCGCCAGCGTGCCGAACATCACCACCCCCACGAGGGAGAGCGCCACCACCAGGGCCACCTGCCGGTAGTGGGGGCCGTACACCGCGGCCGCGGTGGGCCAGAAGGCGATGCGCACGAAACCGATGAGCCCCAGGAAGGCCCCGAGGATCAGCCCCGAGAGGGCCTCCCGGCGGCAGACCCTCCACCAGTCGGGGAGCTCCACCTCGCGCACGGCCAGGGCCCGGATGATGAGTGACGTGGCCTGGGACCCGGAGTTGCCTCCCGACGAGATGATCATCGGGATGAAGAGCGTCAGCACCACCGCGCGGGCGATGTCGTGCTCGAAGAAGGCCATCGCCGTGGCGGTGAGCATCTCGCCCACCAGGAGCAGCGCCAGCCAGGTGCCGCGCTTGCGCACCATGGTGAGGATGTCCGCGGTGAGGTAGGGCTCCTCCAGGGCCTCCATGCCGCCGAGCTTGTGGATGTCCTCGGTGGCCTCCTCGGCCTGGACGTCGAGCACGTCGTCCACGGTGATGATCCCTACGAGGGCCCCGCGGGAGTCGGTCACGGGCAGCACCTCGCGGTCGTATTTCTCGAAGGCGGCGACCACGTCCTCGCGGGGGGCCGTGGCGGGGATGCTCACCAGCATCCCGTGGTCCAGGTCCATCACCCGGGCCTGAGGGTCCGCCAGCACCAGCGTGGCGAGGCGCACGGCCAGGACGGGACAACCGGCCCTGTCCACCACGTACACCACGTTGAGGGTCTCGCGGTCTTTTCCGTGGCGGCGCACGTGGGCCAGGGCCTCGGCCACGGTCATGTCCTCCCGGAAGGAGACATACTCCGGGGTCATGTAGCGCCCCGCGCTGCGCTCGGGGTAGCCCAGGAGCGCCCCGGCGATGCGCCGCTCCTCGGGGGAGAGCGTGTTCAGGAGCCGCTGGGTGACCCTCCACGGGAGCTCTTCCAGGAGCCTCGTGCGGTCGTCCGGGGCCATCTCCTCCAGGAGGGAGCCGAGCTGCCCCTCGGCCATCACCTCGATGAGCCGTGTCTGGCGGTCCAGCGGGAGGTGCTCGAAGGTGTCCGCGGCCTGGTCCCGCGGGAGGAGACGGAACACCACGGCGGAGTCCTGCGGGGACACGGTCTCCAGGAGCTCGGCCACGTCCGGTGGCTCCAGGTCCGCGAAGGCGTCCCGGAGGGCGTCCCAGTTACGGGCGTGGATCAGCTCTTCGTACTCTGGCTTGAGGAGCTGGCCCAGCATCGCTCACCTCCGACGCGGTGCGGAGGGTGCCAGCCCCGAGGGCCCCTCGTCCACCGCCAAGTGTGGGATTCCTCCGGGGCGTTGGAGGCCACCCTCGCCTTGCAGTATGGTCCCGCCCGAAGGACCCATTCCATGACCGAGCGCCACTGGTCGGCCACCGTCGCCGACGCCCTGCGAGACGCCGCCCTCCACCGGGGCGAGCGCCCGAGCTTCACCTTCGCCGACCCCCGCACGGAGGACCGGCCCTACACCTGGGCCTCGCTCCTGGAGGCCGTCCGGGCCCGCGCCGCCGCGCTCCATGCCCTGGGCCTGCGCAAGGGCGACCGCGTGGCCCTGGTGATCCCCGGCGCCGAGGACTTCGTCTTGAACTTCCTCGGGGCCGTCCTGGGCGGCGTGGTCCCGGTGCCCATGTACCCGCCGGTGGCCCTCGGCAAGGTCGAGAGCTACGTGAAGAACGTCGAGCACATCGTGGCCTCCTCCGGGGCCAGGGTGCTGCTGGTGTCACGCCAGGTGCGCCCCATCCTCGGGAGCGCCCTGGACACCGGCGCCGTCGAGCGCCTGGCCCTGGTGGAGGACCTGGACCTCACGGCCCCGAGGGAGGGCTCCGAGCCCGCGGTCCTCCCCGAGGACCTGTGCTTCTTGCAGTACACCTCCGGGAGCACCTCGGCCCCCAAGGGCGTGCGGGTCACGCACCGGAACCTGGAGCGCAACTGCTGGGGCATCATGCGCGAGGCCCTGAAGGCCGACCCCGACGTGGACATCGGCCTCTCGTGGCTGCCGCTCTACCACGACATGGGGCTCATCGGGTTCGTGATCGCCCCCGCGTTTGACACGGTCCACGTGGTGTTCCTGCCCACCATGGAGTTCGTCAAGCGCCCGGCCCTGTGGCCCGAGAGGCTCCACCAGCACCGCGCCACGCTCACCTTCGCGCCCAATTTCGCCTACGCCCTCACCGCCCGGAAGGCCACGGACAAGGACCTGGCGAGCTGGGACCTCTCGCGCATGCGCGTCTTCGGCTGCGGGGCCGAGCCCATCCAGCCCTCGACGCTCCGGGGCTTCACCGAGCGGTTCAAGGCTGCCGGCGTGGACCCGAGGGCCGTCACGCCCTGCTACGGCATGGCCGAGGCCACGCTGGCCATCTCCTTCGCCAACAGCGCCAAAGGGGCGCTCCCCGTGGACCCGGTGGACCTGGAGCTCCTCCGCGAGGGCGAGGCCCGCGCCTATACCCCCGGCACCGGCAAGCTCGTGGAGGTGGTCTCCTGCGGGCGCGTCCTCCCGGGCCACGAGGTGGCCATCCAGAGCGAAGGAGGCCAGAGGCTCGAAGACCGCCAGCTCGGAGAGATCCTGTTCCGCGGCCCCAGCGTGTCCGACGGGTACTTCGGCAACGCCGAGGCCACCGCCGGGGCCTTCAAGGAGGGTTGGCTCCACACCGGTGACCTCGGGTACACCGCAGGCGGCGAGGTCTACGTCTGCGGCCGCGCCAAGGACATGATCATCGTCCACGGGAGGAACTACTACCCCCAGGACCTGGAGTGGACCGCCCAGGAGGTCCCCGGCGTGCGCAAGGGCAGCGCCGTGGCCTTCGCCTGCCAGCCCGAGGGGGCGCCCTCGGAGCAGCTTGTCATCGTGGCGGAGTACAGCGCCCGCGAGCGCCCCGCGGACGAGGCCCTGGAGGCCCTCGGGCGCGAGGTCACCCAGGCCGTCCAGGCCCAGCATGGGCTCAACGCCTGGAAGGTGGTGCTCATCCCCACGGGCACGGTCCCAAAGACCTCCAGCGGCAAGCTCCAGCGCAGGAAGACCCGCGAGCAGTTCGAGAGCGGCACCCTCGGCCTCGAAGGCCCCGGCACGGACTCCCTCCAGGCCAAGGCCGCCGTCGCGAAGCAGGTCGCTCGCTCCTATGTCACCCTCGGGCTCAACGAGGTGGTCTCGCGCCTGCCGGCCTCCATGAAGACCTTCCTGGGTAGGAAGAAGTAGGGAAAAAACCTACAACGCCCTACAGCGCCCTACCGGCAGAGCCGTTCGAGGCACACCCTGGGGTCCGTGTCCGAGCAGTCACCCGAGAGGCAATCACCGTCGACGGCGCAGGCCGAGCCCATGGGGAGGGCCTGGCGGCAGGACGCGCTGGAGCGGTCACACGCCAGGCCCCGCTCACAGGACCGCCAGGAGAGGTCTCCGCCGGTGCAGGCGCTGCCTTCCTGGGCGTCTCCCAGGGAGGCGCAGCGCCCGGCGATGCACTGGAGGCGCTCCAGGGGGTTGCAGAGGTTCTGGACCCGCGACGGATCGCAGGGCTCCCCCACGGTGTCCAGGATGGGCACCTCGCGGCACAGGGGCGGCGAGCCGAGGCACTGGAGGCCCGCCCCGCAGGTGACCCTGGCGTCGCAGGGCGTACCCTTGGACCCGATGGCGGTGCACACCCCGGTGCCGTGACGGCTGGAGCAGGCTGCTCCGGCCACGCAGGAGACGCTCCGGCGGGTGCCGTCGGAGCCCCGGACGAGCCCGCACATGGAGCCCTCGGAGGCGTCGGTGACGTACTCCAGGGTGTGGCACCGGGCCGAGGCACCCGAGGGGGGATCGCACACGGCCCCCACCACACACAGCTGCTCTGGCGAGCATTGCCGCCCGGCGGGGGCCCTTGGGCGGCACACCCCACCGCAGCGACGGACGCCCGGGATGCCGTTCTGGCAGAAGCTCCCGGGGAGGCACTCTTCGCTCCGGAAGCACGGGGTGCCGTCGGGCTGGGCGCCGACGAAGGCCTCCGGGCAGGGGTTCTCCAGGAACTCCCGGCCGAGGGCGCAGCGCACCCGGATGCGCGCCACGCAGCGCTCCAGGGCCACGCCGTCAAAGCGCGTGGCGCCGGTGCGCACGAGCCCCGCCAGGTCGTCGAGCTGGACCGTGAAGAGCGGCCGGAGCCTGCGCTCACAGGCCTCGCCGGTGCCCAGGACGGCGGCGAGCTGCTCCTCGGGGCGAGACAGCCCGCAGCGGCGCACGCTCTCGCAGAAGGCCCGGGCCAGGGCGCTGTCGTAGGTGTCCAGGGTCACCACCGGGGGTGCGGGAGGAGGGTCCTCCGCGCAAGCCCCGAGGCCCAGGAGGGCCCACCACGAGGCCCGTAGGGAAGCCATGGCCCCACGGTTTCCCATGCCCCCCGGGCTTGTCAATGAAGGCGTGAACGACCCCCCCGGGAGAGGCATCACAGGGTCCCAGGGCGCGAAGATGGCTCGGTCCGGGCGCTCTCCCACAAGGCACCCCCATCGTGCGATCCTCCGAGGCCCTCTCCGTGCAAACGCCCGGTTCTCCCTTCGCCTGGACCCGAAGTCTCCCTGGGGTGCGCACCCGCTCGGCCCTGTGGCTCCTCGGGGCGGTGCTCCTCGGGGCCCCGCTGGCCTTCGGGGGCGCGCCTCCCGTCACCGTACCGCTCTTCGCCGTGCTGGCCGCGGCGGCCCTCACGGTGTCCGGGGTGTCCTCCGGGGTGGTCTCCCGGGACCCGGCCCTCAAGGCCTGGGGGGTCCTCCTGGCCGTGAGCGCGCTTCACCTCACGCCCCTCCCTCCAGGGCTCCTGCGCTGGATCGACCCGGTGTCCGAGGCCGCCTCCCGCTGGGCCTGGTGGCCCTTCAACATCGACCGGGCCGCCGCCTGGAGGCCCCTGCACTATGACCCCGGCGCGGGCCTGAGCGATTTTGTCTACCTCCTCGGCCTCGGGGCTCTGTATCTCGCCTCCAAGCGCGTGGCCATGAGGGACGGCCTCCCCGTCCTCCAGCACCTCACCGCCGCCGCCACCCTGGTGGTGTCTGGTCTCGCCGCGGCCCACGCCCTCACCGGCCAGGACCGGCTCTACGGCTTCTACGCTCCGGTGGGCGCCGCCCCGCCGGTGTTGTCCCCGCTCCTCAACCCCAACCACCTCGCGGCCATGGCCGCCGCGGGCTGCGTCCTGTGGCTAGGCCGCGCCGTGGAGAGCAACCGGGGCATCACCCGCACCGCCGAGGGCCTCGCCGCCGCGCTGTGTGGGGTGGTGTGCGCCATGACCCTCTCCCGTGGGGGTGTGGCCGCGGGGGTGGGAGGGGTGGCCATCTTTGCGGCGCTCAACCTCCGGGTGATCACGGACAACACCCAGCCCCGGGAGCTGCGCGCCTCGGCGGACGCCAGACCCTGGGTGGGGGTGCTCCTCGGGGCGTCCATCGTGGGGGCGGGGCTGTACCTGGCCTCGGCCTCGCTGGCCCGGGAGTACCAGAGCGGGGACACCTCCAAGATCGAGAACATCCGCCGGGCGCTAGGTCTCCTGCGTGGGCACGAGCTCCTGGGCGTGGGCTCCGGGGGCCTGAACGCCGCCGTGGCGGCCCTGGGGAAGCTCGACCCGGAGTGGACCTTCCTCCGGATCGAGAGCCTCCCGGCGGACCTGGCCCTGGCCTTCGGGGTGCCCGCCGCCGCCGTGGTGCTGGCGCTGGGTGTGCAGGCCCTGCGCCAGTGGTTCCCTCCCAGGACCGCCCCCGCCTCCACGCTGGCCACCTGGTGCGCGCTCCTGGTGCTCCTCCTGCACGACCTCATGGATTTCTCGCTCTTCCTGGGTGGCGTAGGGTACCTGGCCGCCGCCCTGGCCGGGCTGCTCGCCGCCCAGCGGGCCCGGGGGTGGAAGAAGCCCCTACCGCGCACCAACCGGGTGTACCGCCTCCCGGGCTTCCTGGCCCTGGGGCTGCTCCTGGCGCTCTTCAAGGCCACCGCCCACGCCCCCCCGGAGGCCGACCGCGACCGCCTGGAGCGAGCCCTGCGCGCCGAGCCCTCGGCCTACACCAGCCCCACCGTGAGGGCAGCCTTTGCGAGACACCCGTCGGACGCCTACACAAGACTACTTGTAGGGTCCTATGCGATCTCCGCGGGGGACCGGCACGCCCTGCGGTACATCGCCCGGGCGCTGGAGCTGGCGCCGTCCTGGGCGCAGCCGCACGTGATGCTGGCGCGCTTCTTCGCCGCGAGGGGGCTGCGGAGCCAGGCGCTCCTGGAGACCCGCGAGGCCCTGGTCCGGAGCCGCACGGTGGTGGGCCCGCTGGCGGCGCTGGTGGCCTCGCTGGAGCCCCTCCCTGACCGGGCCGAGCTGGAGCGCACCGCTCCCCGGAGCCCGTCGGGCCTGGCCTTCCTGGAGGGCGTGGGCACGCGCCCGGGGCTCCCGGAGGCCTTCGGGGAGCTGGCGGACACCCTTCTCCTGGAGCGTGACGCCGTGTCCCCCGCGGCGCTCCAGCGCCGGGCCAGGGCGCGCCTCCTGGCGGCGGACCTGGCGGGCTCCGAGGCGCTCTGCGCGCGCTTCCTGCGGGCCTGGCCGAGGGACCCGAGGGGTCCCTTGTGCCTCGCCTCGGTGGAGCGTCGTCGGCAGAACCCGACGCAGGCCCTGAGGATCCTTGACCAGGGGGCGCTGCGGGTGACCGACCCCTTCCCGCTGCTCCTGGAGCGCTGTCACATCTTCGCGGCGCTCGGGGACGTGGCCGCCATGCGCCGCGCCACGGACCAGCTCCTGGAGCGGGCCGGGGCGGACCTGGACCGCAGGATCATGGCCCACGGGCTCCGGGGGCGCTTCGAGGCGGGCTTTGGCAACGACCGTCGTGCGCTGGAGGCCTTTACCCTGGCCGAGAGCCTGGCGGTGCCGGAGCACCCATACCTCCTGGAGCTGGCCCAGGTGGCGGCCCGGCTCCGGGACCGTCAGGTGCTGGAGAGCGCCTGCACGGTGCTCATGGAGCAGCGCGAGCAGGACCCCTCGGTGGAGCCCTTGTGCGCCCGGGGGAGGGCCCCGGGGGCCCGCAGCCCGGTGGAGCCCCCCGCCCCGGCTCCTTTGGGGCCTTGAATCCAGGGCCCGCCGGGGGCATCGGAGGGGACGCAGGCGCAGGTGGGCCTTCGGGCGTGCTACAAGCCGCCCGGGCGAGGAGCATCCAAGGTGATTGACAGCCGCACATTGCCAGCGACCCCCGCACCGGAGACCGGGGGGCTGCCCGTCGAGCAGCTCCGGGCGCTCTGGAAGCACCGTTGGATCATCTTGTCCGTGGTGGCCGTGGCGCTGTGCCTGGACGCCCTGTGGGTGCTGCGGCAGCCCAAGATCTACGCGGCCATGGTCACCGTGCAGTTCGAGCCCAACCCCCCGAGGCCCCTCGGGCGCCAGGTGGAGGAGGTGGAGAACTCCGGGGTGGGCTCCTACTGGAACATCCGTGAGTACTACGAGACCCAGTACCGCGTGGCCCGCAGCCGGGCGGTGGCCGAGGGCGTGGTGCGGCAGCTCGGGCTCCAGCACGACCCGGATTTCCTCTCCGTGCCGCCGCAGCGCAGGGCGCGCTTCCGGAGCGTGACCCTCTCCGACGCGGCCAACGTGTTGATCTCCCGCACGCGCGTGGACCCGGTGAAGGAGTCGCGCCTGATGACCATCACGGTGGAGGACCAGAGCCCCCGCCGGGCGCAGCTCCTGGCCAACACCCTGGCGGAGGTCTACATCCGCCGGAACCTGGACCACCGGCTGAGCGCCACCCGGGACGCGGTGCGCTGGCTCTCGAACCAGCTCGACGAGCTGCGGGACAACCTCACCCGCTCCGAGGGCGCGCTCCAGGAGTTCCGGCGGGAGCACAACATCATCTCGGACAGCTTCACGGACCAGCGGAACATCGTGGGCAACCGCATCGAGAAGCTCTCGGACTCGCTCACGGAGCTCCAGACCCGGCGGATCGCCCTGGCGGCCCGGGTGAACGAGCTGCAGCGGGCCTCGGAGGCCATCCGCGCGGCGCTCCCGCCGCCGAACGCCGTGGGCAGCGAGAGCTCCCGGGGCGTGGACTGGCAGCCCAGGCTGTCCGCGGCGATGAGCCAGCTCACGGCGCCGGAGTTCATCCAGAGCCCGGTGCTCGGCACGCTCCGCACGCAGCTCGAGGCGGTGCTCCGCGAGGAGGCCGCGCTCAGCGTGCGCTACGGCGGCAACTCCATTGAGCTCCAGAGCGCCCGGGCGCGCACCAACGAGCTGGTGGAGGCCCTGCGGGGCGAGGTGCACAACATCCGCGGGAGCGCCGAGGCGGAGCTGCGGAGCCTCTCCCGGGCCGAGGGCGGGGTGCGGTCGGAGCTGTACGGCGCGGAGCAGCGGGCGGTGCAGCTCAACGAGCAGCACGTGCTGTACACGCGGCTCTCGCGCGAGCGGGACAACCACGCGAAGATCTACGGGATCGTGCTGGAGCGCACCACCGAGGGCAACCTCATGCGGGACCTCCAGGTGAACAACATGACGGTGCTGGACACGGCGCTCCTGCCGCTGGCGCCGATCAAGCCCAAGGTGGCCACGAGCCTGCTGGTGGGCGGGGTGGTGGGGCTCCTCCTGGGGCTCCTGTCGGCCTTCCTGGCGGTGCAGGCGGACCGCACGGTGCGCTCCCGGGACGACATCGAGGAGGTCCTCGGGGCGACCTTCCTGGGGTACCTGCCGCACGTGAGCAACCGCGGGCTGAAGAACCAGTACCGCTACCAGTACGGCAACCCGACCAACACCGAGGCCCCGGTGGAGAACGTGGACCTGGTGGTGCACTCGCACCCGACGTCCATGGTGGCGGAGCTGGCCCGGAGCATCCGGACGAACCTGCTGTTCTCCTCGCCGGACACGCCCTTCCAGACGCTGATGGTGACCTCGGCGTCGCCGCAGGAGGGCAAGACCTTCACGGCGGTGAGCCTGGCCACCACGCTGGCCCAGAGCGGCAAGCGGGTGGTGCTGGTGGACTGTGACCTCCGGCGCCCGAGGATCCACAAGGTCTTCCGGGTGCGGCCCCCGATCGGCCTGACGAGCGTGCTCATCGGCGAGGCCACGCTGGACGAGGCGGTGCTGGAGACCGAGGTGCCGAACCTGTTCCTCCTGCCGTGCGGCCCGGTGCCGCCGAACCCCGCGGAGCTCCTGCACTCGCAGAAGGCGAGCGACGTGATGGCCCTCCTGCGGGAGAAGTTCGACCGGGTGGTCTTCGACTCGTCGCCGGTGGCGGCGGTGACCGACGCCCTGGTGCTGGGCCCGCAGGTGGACGGCGTGGTGCTGGTGGTGCGCACCAAGAAGACCCGCCGGGACCAGGGCCAGATGGTGATCCGCCAGCTCCGGACGCTGGGCAGCCGGCTGGTGGGCTGCGTGCTCAACGCGGTGGACCTGCGGGACGACTCTCCGTCGTACTACTACAGCCGCTACAACTACGCCCCGCACCCCAACGAGCCCACCACCAGCAGCCCGACCACCTCCCCGACCGCGTAGGGGGACAGCCCGCGCCGCGGGGTGCGGTCGCCGCGCCGCGGGTCAGTCCTTGCGGTACATG
Organism: Deltaproteobacteria bacterium; assembly: GCA_016218725.1. GTDB lineage: Bacteria > Myxococcota_A > Polyangia > Polyangiales > JACRDB01. The sequence continues at coordinate 32,228 of JACRDB010000004.1, read as the reverse complement.
GTGACCACGCAGGCGCCGCCCAGGCCCAGGTTGTGCTGGAGCGCTACGCGCGCGCCGTCCACCTGGCGCTTGTCCGCCTGACCCCGGAGCTGCCACACCAGCTCCGTGCACTGCGCCAGCCCCGTGGCCCCCAGCGGGTGACCCTTGGACAGGAGCCCCCCGGAGGGGTTGGTCACGTGCTTGCCGCCGTACGTGTTCTGGCCGTCCCAGATGTACTTCTCGGCCTCGCCCTCGGCGCAGAGGCCCAGGGCCTCGTAGGTGAGCACCTCGTTGGTCGAGAAGCAGTCGTGCAGCTCCACCACCTGCACGTCCGACGGGCCCAGGCCCGACCTCTCGTACACCTCCCGGGCCGCGTTGGCGGACATGTCGTAGCCCACCATCTTGATCATGCTGTCCTGGAACGACGTGGCGTAGTCCGTCTTCATCGCCTGCGCCGCGATGTACACCGCGTGGGTGATCCTGTGGCGCCGCGCGAAGTCGTCCGAGCACAGGACCGCCGCCGCCGCCCCGCAGGTGGGCGGGCAGCACTGGAACCGCGTCAAGGGGTCGAAGACCTCCGGCGAGGCCATCACCTCGTCCAGGGTCAGCCGCTGGTTGAACACCGCGTAGGGGTTGTTCGCCGCGTGGGCCCGCGCCTTCTCGGAGATCTTCCCGAAGGTCTCCCGCTTCGCCCCGTAGCGCCAGCGGTACTCGCGCCCCGCCCCGCCGAACATCTGCGCCGTCGGCGGGCTCTGGTTGAAGCCCTGCACCTTCAGCATCACGTTGGCATGCTGCTCGATGGGGTTGGCCCGGTCCGTGAACTTGGACCCCAGGGCCCCCTTCTCCATCTTCTCGAAGCCCACCACCAGCACGCACTCGGCCAGGCCCCCCTCCACCGCCTGGCGCCCGAGGAAGAGCGCCGTGCTCCCCGTCGAGCAGTTGTTGTTCACGTTGATCACCGGGATCCCCGTGAGCCCGACCTCGTACACCGCCCGCTGGCCGCACGTGGAGTCCCCGAAGACATACCCCGCGTACGCCTGCTCGACCTCCGCGTAGGGCACCCCCGCGTCCGCCAGCGCCGCCCGGGCCGCCCCGGCGGCCATCACGTGGTAGTCCTCGCTCTCGCCGGGCTTGGCGAACTTCGTCATGCCCACGCCGATGACATTGACCCTTCGTCCCATGGTCGCTCCTTGGTCACACTGAATGGTGGTTCATCCCTGGCGTAGCACACCCAGACGGTGGGCGTGACGCAGCACCCCCTCGACCCGCAGCTTCCCGTTCATGAACAGCGCCTGGGGCTCCTCGCGCCCCTCCAGGAGCCCTACGAGGTCGTCCTCGTCGAGCACCAGCGTCGTGGCCGCGGGCTCCCGGCCCGTGCGCAGCGCCGGGGCCCCGGTGAGGTCCAGCACCAGGTCCGCCTCGGGGTTGCGCACCCGGAACTGGAGCACCGCGCCGATCTCCCCCCCGGCGCCGGTCTTCGCCAGGCGACCCACCGCCGCCTCCAACAGCTCCGCCGCCCGCGAGGCCCTCGCCGGCGCCGCAGGGGCCGCGGGCGCGGGCGCGGGCGCCGGCGCGGGTGTCGCCACGGCGCCTCCGTGGGCCTTTGCGTACGCCTCGGCGGCCGCCTTGGTGTCCATGGTCTGGAGGAACTCCAGCTTCTGCGACGCCATCACGTTGCCCGTGATCTTGAGCTTGCCCGAGAAGTACAGCTTCTGCGCCTTGACCTTGCCCGTGGACATCGCCACGAAGTCCCCGTCGGCGATCTCCAGCGTCACGTCGGGGGAGGGGCCCTCGCCCTCGGTCAGGGCGCCGGCGCCGTTCTTCAGGTCCAGGTACCAGGCGCTGCCAGGCCCCGTCAGCCGGAACTGGAAGGTGTTACCCACCTTCTTCACCAGGTCCGGGTGGCGCTCGAGGTGATACCTGATCGCCCAGAAGATCTGCCCCGAGGAGGGCTCCCCCGATGGCGCCGCGGGCGCCGGCGCTGGAGCCTGCGCGGGAGCTGACACCGACGTACCTGTCGGGGAAGGTGCGCTGGCGACGGGGGCCGCGGGGGCCTTGCGCGTGGGGATGGCGTCGTAGAACTCCACCGCGGCGTTGGAGAGCACGACCTTGTCGCGCTCCAGCACCCTGGTCACGAAGACCGCGCGGGTCGGGGACTCGCGCCAGATTTGTGTGACCAGCGTCTCGCCCGGGAACACCGTCTCGGCGAAGCGCACCTTGACGCTCTTGAAGCGCCGGGGGTCCCCGCCCAGGAGGCCGTTGATGGCGTGGCGCACCGCGTAGCCGAAGGTGCACAGCCCGTGCAGGATGGGCTTCGGGAACCCGAAGGCCGAGGCGAAGCTCGGGTCCGCGTGGAGCGGGTTCCAGTCCCCGGAGAGGCGGTACAGGAGCGCCTGGTTGGCGCTGGTCTTCTCCGTGATGGTCGCGTCCGGCGCCCGCTCCGGCGGGTGGTTCCCCGGGTCCGAGGGGCCGCGGTCCCCGCCGAAGCCCCCGACGCCCCGGATGAACGCCGTGAACTCGTTGCGGGCCACCACCACGCCCTCCTCGTCCGTGGAGGTGATCTCGGTCACCACCAGCGCGTTCTTCCCCTTGTCGAAGATGTCCTTCACCCGGATGGAGTGCGACAGCTTCGCCTTCAAGGGCAGCGGCGCGGGCAGCTCCAGGTACTGCTCCCCGTGCAGGATGCGCTCGAAGCCGTACTTGAGCCCCGGGGCCACCACGCCCCGCCTGGCCAGGTCCATCACGGCGTTGAGCGCGGGGATCACCCCGTAGGTGGGCAGCGCGCGCTGGCCGTCCCCGTGGAGCTCGTACACGAGCTTCAGGTCCTCGTCGTTCAGCGGGTCCTGGGCGGCGCCCACGCCCAGCGCGTAGAGCGCCACGTCCCGCTCGTCGTACGCGTTGCGGGCCTCCAGCGGGGGGGCCGCCAGGGCCTCGTCCACGTCAATGAACTCGTTGCCCCCGCGGCTCTTGGCGCTGCCGAGGTTCCCCAGGATGGGCTCCATGCTCTCGTTGATGGTCTGCGGGTGCGTCGCCCGGGAGAAGTCCGTGACCTCCCCGAAGTGCTCCGCCACCTGCTCCGGCGTGAGCGTCCGGGACAGCTTGAACGCATGCCCCTCGGCGCGCTCCCAGCGCAGCTTCGCCAGGAACCCGCCGCCGACCTCGTAGAGCCCGCCGGTCTCCGTGCACGACTCGTGGCACAGGTACGCCACCAGCGGCGAGACGAACTCCGGCCGCAGCGCGTCGATGAGCTCCCTGGGGAGCACCGTCTCCGTGAGCCTGGAGCCCGCGATGGGCGCGATGGTGTTCACCAGCACCCCGCGCTTCTTGCCCTCCAGCGCCAGGGTGTTGGCCAGGCCCACGAGCCCCAGCTTGGCCATGCTGTAGTTGGCCTGGCCGAAGTTCCCGTAGATCCCCGCCGCGGAGGCCGTGAAGAGCACCCGCCCGTAGCCCGCGTCCCGCAGGTGGTTCCACGCCGCGTGGGTCACCTTGAACGCGCCCTTGACGTGCACCCGGTAGATCAAATCCCAGTCCGCCTCGGACATCTTCTGGAAGCTCGTGTCCCGCAGGATCCCCGCGTTGTTGATCACGATGTCCAGCCGCCCGAAGGCGTCCAGCGCGGCCTTCACGATCTTGTCCCCGTCCTCCACGGAGTCATAGTTGGCCGCCGCCTCGCCGCCCGCCGCGCGGATCTCCTCCACCACCTTGTCCGCCGCGGAGGTGCCCTTCCCCTCCCCGAAGGCGCTGCCCCCGAGGTCGTTCACCAGCACCTTGCACCCGCGGCGCCCGAGGAGCAGCGCATGCATCCTGCCCAGGCCGTTGCCTGCGCCCGTCACCAGCGCGACCCTGCCGTCGAAACGAAGCTCGTCCGCCATCGGAAAGACCTCTCTGGGGCCCGCTCCGGCGTCCACCACGGCGCCCGCGGTGCCCCGGAGCATCGTCATGGCCAGGGCCCCCCGTCAAGGGCGCCCGCCACTGAATCGTCATTCAGTCCGTCACTGAACGAGCACCGAGCCCTGGTACATGTTCATCCCGCAGGTGAAGCCCAGGCTCCCGGAGGCCGGCACCGTGACGGCCACCTCCACCGGCTGGTTCAGGGGCAGGTCGTGGCGCACGTTGAGCGAGGGGAACTGCACCTGCTGGCCGCACGTCTCGTCCGTGGTCCGGCGGAACACCAGCGTGAGCCTCGCGCCTGCCGGGGCCTTGATCCTCGCGGGGTGGTAGCCCTCGCCGTCGACCTCCACGGGCACCCTGGCCCCCGCGGGGGCGCTGACCTCCAGGGGCCGCTGCGCCGGGGGCTGCGAGGGGGCCTCTCGGCGGCAGGCGAGGGCGAGGGCGAGGGTGATGCAAAGAAGGGTCTTGTTCATGGTTCCTCCGAGGGGTGAGAGCGCGCCGCCCCTTCGGGGGCAGCGGGGTCGAGGCCCCGGCGGGCGAGCACATAGCCCGCCGAGGCGGTGAGTACCGAGGCCAGGGCGCCCGCGCCCGCGGCGCGCGCATACGCCGCCAGGGTGGGCACATAGAGCCAAAGGGCGAGCGCCGCGAGGAGCCCGGCGGCCCCCAGCGTGGCGGCCCGGGTCCAGCCCAGGAGGGCGCCGAGGGCCTCCGGGCGGGACCCTTCGAGCGCGCGCCAGACGCGCTGCTCGTTGCGCCAGTACGTGTAGATCACCGGGATGATCTCCAGCGTGAGGAAGGCGCTGGTCAGGAGCCCCCCCACCATGGGCGCGGCGATGCGCTTCATCACGTCGGCGCCGCTGCCCTCGGCCCACAGGAGCGGGACCAGCCCGACGAGCATGGTGCCCACGGTCATGAGCTTGGGGCGTACCCGCTGGATGGTGCCCTCGGCGTGGGCCTCGATGATGTCCTCCAGGGAGTTGATCTTCCCCTCGCGGAGCCTGCGCTCGTAGGCGTTGTCGATGTACACGATCATCACCACGCCGGTCTGGGCCGCGAGGCCCACCAGCGCGATGAGCCCCACCCACACCGCGGTGGACAGGTGGTACCCGAGGAGGAAGAGCGCCCACACGCTCCCCACCAGCGCGAAGGGCACCGAGAGCAGCACGATCAGCACCTCCGTGAGGTTCTTGAACTGCAGGTACAGGAGCAGCACCACGAGCCCGAGGGCCAGCGGGATCAGCACCCTCATGCGGGCCTCCATGGCCTCCAGGAGCTCGTACTGCCCGGCCCAGCGCAGCCCCACCCCGCTCCCCGCGGGGAGCACCGAGGAGGCCACGCGCTTGGCGTCGGCGACGTAGGACCCGAGGTCCCGGGTGCCGTCCACGTCCACGTAGACGTAGCCCGTCAGGAGCCCGCCCTCGTCGCGCACCATCGGGGGGCCGGCGGTGACCCTCACGGTGGCCACGCTCCCGAGGGGCACGTCCCCGCGGTCGCCCCCGCGCGGGAGCAGCATCGCGGCGATGCGCTCGACGCTGGACCGCTGGTCCTCCAGGTAGCGCACGGAGACCGTGTAGCGCCGCCTCCCGTCGATCACCGTGGTGACCGCGCCGCCGCCCAGGGCGGTCTCCACGGCGTCGAGCACCACCTCCGCGGAGAGCCCGTGGCGCGCCAGGGCCTCGCGGTCCGGGGTGATGTCCAGGTAGGCCCCCCCCTGCTGCCGCTCGAAGAGCACGCTCCGGGTGCCCGGCACCCCGTGGAGGGCGCCCTCCAACAGCGTGCCCACCCGCTCGATGGCCGCCAGGTCCGAGCCCTGGACCTTGATCCCGAGCGGCGTACGGATCCCCGTGGTGAGCATGTCCACGCGGTTCCGGATGGGCTGGGTCCACGCGTTGGTCCAGCCCGGGAAGCGCATGCGCGCGTCGATTTCGTCCACCAGCTCTTCGCGCGTCTTGGGCCGGAACTCAGGCCATACCCGGTTCAACATGGGTCGCCAGGAGGTAGGTGTCCACCCTACATACCAACGCCGTACGTACCGGGTGCCCCACCGGGCGCGGGGGCGGAGCTTGACCACGGTCTCGACCATGGAGAGGGGGGCGGGGTCCGTGGGGGTCTCGGCGCGGCCGACCTTGCCCAATACGTGCTCCACCTCGGGGATCTGGGCGAGGATGGCGTCCTGGCGCTGGAGCATGCGCCGGGCCTCTTCGATGGATACATTGGGCAGGGTGGTGGGCATGTAGAGCAGGTCCCCCTCGTCGAGGGGCGGCATGAACTCGCTGCCGAGGCGGCCGACCAGGGGCAGGGCGGAGACCAGGGCGAGCACGCCGAGGAGCACGGTGGTGGCGGGGTTTCGCAGGGCCACGTGGACGAAGGGCTCGTACACCGCGCGGATGGCGCGGGAGACGGGGTGCCGGGCCTCGGGGTGGACCTTGCCGCGCAGGAGGGCGTCCCGCAGGGCGGGGGCCACGGTGACCGAGAGGATCGCCGCGGAGAGCATCACGAAGGTCTTGGTGAAGGCCAGCGGTCGGAAGAGCCTGCCGGCCTGGCCGTTGAGCCCGAACACCGGGAGGAAGGACACGGCGATGATCAGGAGCGAGAAGAAGATCGCCGGGGTGACCTCCCGGGCGGCCTCGGCCAGGAGCCTGGAGCGCGCCTCCTCGGAGAGGTCCGCGGGGGCGTGCTCCAGCTTCTTGTGGGCGGCCTCGACCATGACGATCTCGGCGTCCACGGTGGCCCCGATGGCGATGGCGATGCCCCCGAGGGACATGATCGTCGCGGGGATGTCAAAGGCCCACATGGGGATGAACGCCGCGAGCACCGCCAGCGGGAGCGAGACGATGGGCAAAAGCGCGCTGCGCAGGTGCAGGAGGAAGAGGATGATCACCAGGGCGACCACGATCATCTCCTCGGTGAGGGCGCCGCGGAGGGTGTCAATGGCGCGGTCGATGAGGGCCGAGCGGTCGTACACCGGCAGGACGCGGACGCCCTGGGGGAGCGCGCGGTGCAGCTCCCGGACGCGGGCCTCGACGGCGCGGATCACGTCCCGGGCGTTCTCCCCGTGGCGCATGACCACCACGCCGCTCACGACCTCGCCGAGGCCGTCGAGCTCCGCGGCGCCGCGGCGCAGCTCGGCCCCCACCTGGACGCGGGCCACGTCGGAGACGCGCACGGGGGTGCCCCCGTCGCCCGCGCGGAGCACCACCCGCGAGAGCTCCTCGGGGGACGCGAGGATCCCCCTCCCGCGGATGAAGTACTCGCGCTGCGAGGCCTCCAGCACCCGTCCGCCGACCTCGCGGTTGCTCCTGCGCACGGCGTCCACCACGTCGGCCAGGGTGAGGCCCCGGGCCCGGAGCCTGGTGGGGTCCACGAGCACCTGCCACTGGGGCTCGAAGCCCCCGCAGGTGGCCACCTCGGCGACGCCCGGCACGCTCGCCAGGGCGTAGCGTACGGTGGTGTCATGGAGGGCCCGCAGCTCCCCCAGGTCGCGGGAGTGGGAGTCGTCCACGAGGGCGTACTGGTAGACCCAGCCGATCCCGCTGGCGTCGGGGCCCAGGCGGGGGACCGCGTCCGGCGGGAGCCTCGCGCGCAGCGTGGAGAGGAGCTCGCTCACCCGCGCGCGGGCGTCGTAGAGGTCCGTGCCCTCCTCGAAGACCACGTACACGAAGCTCATGCCGAACATGGTCTGGGCGCGCACGTCCACCACGTGTCGGGCCCCGAGGAGCCCGCTCACCAGGGGGTACGTCACCTGGTCCTCCACCAGCGTGGGGGAGCGCCCCATCCACTCGGTGAAGACGATCACCTGCGGGTCCGAGAGGTCCGGGATGGCGTCGAGCTTCACCCTCCGCGCGGCGCTCACGCCGCCGATGGCGAGGGCGACGGCGAAGAGCAAGACCAGGCCCCGGTGCTTCGCCGACAGCTCGATGAGCCAGGCGATCACGGCGCGCCTCCGTCCCGCGTGGGCGCCGCGGAGAGGGCGGCCTGGAGGCGGCTCTCGGAGTCCAGCAGGAAGGCCCCGCGGGAGACCACCCGCTCGCCCTCTCGCACGCCCGAGACGGTCCACCAGCGGCCCTCCAGGAGCGACCCCGGGCGCACCGCCCGGGGCTCGAAGAGCCCTTCCTCGCGCTCCACGAATACGTACCGCGCGTCGCCGGTGTCCACCAGGGCGTCCCTCGGGATCAGGAGCTGGGCGGTGGCCTCGGAGCCCTCCAGGGTCACCTGCCCGTACTGCCCGGGGCGCAGGGCGCCTCGGAGGTTCTGCACCGGGACGCGCACCCTCGCGCTGCGCGTCGCGTCGTCGAGGGAGGGCTCCACGCGCTCCACGGTGCCCTCGGCGGTGGCGCTCCCGTCGTCCGCGCGGAACACCGCCCGCAGGCCCCGGCGAACGCGCCAAAGCTCCGCCGCGGGCACGCGCGCCACGACCCACAGGCGAGAGAGCTCCGCCAGCTCGTAGAGGGCCACCTCGGGCGTGGCGTACATCCCCGGCAGGATCGCCCGGCGGAGCACCGTTCCCCCCGCGCTCGCCCGCAGCGGCACCGTCCTCATCGGCACGCCCGAGCGCAGGACGCCGTCGATGTCCTGGGCGGTCATCCCGTTGAGCTCCAGCGCGCGCCTCGCCGCGAGCGAGGCCCCCCCGAGGCCCGCGTCCCCCCAGCGCGACGCCAGGAGCAGCTCCTGCTGGAGCTGCAACAGCGACGGGCTGTACACCAGGGCCAGGGTCTGGCCTCGGGACACCCGCACCCCCGTCTCGCGCACCAGCACCCGTTCGACAAAGCCCGGGGTGCGCACGTGCACCTCGCTCCGGGCGCCCTCCGGGGTCTCCAGCGCCGCGGGCACCTCCAGCGTGTCCCTCACCACCCGGGAGGTCACCGCCTCGGTCACCACCCCGATGGCCTGGCGGCGGTCCAGGGCAAGCATCACCGGCGCCGTAGGCATCGGAGCGGTAGGTGCTACACCTGCATCACCCGACAGGACCCTCTGGGTACGCTCCTGTGGGATGGGTTCCAGGCGCATGTGACAGATCGGGCACTCGCCGGGGTCCGGGGAGGTGACCGCGGGGTGCATGGGGCAGTAGAAGCGGGCGGGGCCGTGGGTGGCGTGGGTGTCCCCGGGGCCCCAGTAGCGCCAGGTGGTGCCCGCGGCCAGGGCGAAGACCGCCGCCAGGAGGGCCCAGCGCACGACGGCCATGACGGCCTCGGCGCGGTTGTGGGCGCCCTTCATGGCGCCTCCGGGGTGACGGGCGAGCGCGGCACCGGCGCGCCGACGGCGCGGTCGAGGGAGGCCCCTGCGCGCAGGAGCTCGGCCACGAGGTCCGCGTCGTCCATCTCCGCGTCGAGGCGCATGCGGGCGGCGTCGATCCACTCCAGGAGCTCGGCGCGCTGGTGGATGTACGCCACCGCCGTGGCGTCCCGGGCACGGTCCAGGGACGGGAGGGTGACCGCGCGGAGCGTGGCGAGCTCACGCCCGAGGGTGTCCATGCGCGAGAGGGCCTCCAGGACCTCCGCGCGCACGGAGCGCTCGGCCTCGGCCGCGGAGGCCCTGGCCGAGAGGGCGCGCTCTTCGGCGGCGCGGGCGCGGGCGCGGCCTCCGGGGGACAGCCACGGGAGGCTCGTGGCGATGGAGAGCCCCACGCCAGGGCGCTGCTCTGGCATCTGCCAGTAGGACGCCCCCAGCATGAGCTCCGGCCAGCGGGCCTCGGCGCGGGAGGCCTCGGCGCGCGCGAGGGCCGCCCGCTCCATGCCGCGGGCCGCGCGCACCTGGCCCCGGAGCGAGAGGGCGCGGGTCACCAGGCGCTCGGGGTCCTCCCGGGGAGTGAGCGCGCTCGGGGCCTCGCAGACCCCGAGGTCCGTGCCCGTCGGGCGCTGGACCAGGGCGTCGAGGGCCCGGGACGCCCGCACGCGGTCGCCGTGGTAGCGCGAGAGGCTACGCAGTACGCGGGCCCTCTCGGCCTCGACGCGGGCGACCTGGGCGAGGTCCCCGGAGCCCGCCGAGAGCCTCGCGAGCACGGCCTCGCGCATGGCGTCGAGCACCGTCAGGTGCGCCTCGTGGAGCGCGTGGTGGCGCGCGGCGGCGAAGCACTCGCTGTACGCCATGGTGACGCGCTCGGCGACCTCGAGCTCGCGCTCGGCCAGCTCCGAGGTGACCGCCCGGGCCTCCTCCAGGGACGCGCGGGCCAGGCCGTCGCGCATCCCCGAGGGCGTGAGCCGCTGGCGCAGCTCCACCATGTACATGTCCGCCTGGCCGAGGGCGTAGGGCTGGGCGAGCGGCAGGTTCCACACCTCGAGGGCCACCTCGGGCGGCGGCAGCGACGCCTCGGCGCGGGCCTCCTCCAGGGACGCCCTCACCCGGTGGACGCCCGCCTCGCGGACCGGGTCGCGCGCCACGGCGGCGAGCACCAGCGCCGCCAGGGGCGCTCCGGGCGGGAGCTCCGGGCCGGCGCTCGGGGGCCGCGGGACCCTCGCCGAGGGGGCCCTGCGGAGGCCCTGCTCCAGGGCCACGCGGGTGCTCCGGGGCACACAGCCCCCAAGAATGAGACAACAGAGACAGGCACTCCAACGCATCGCTCACACCGCCGCCCGCGCCGGGCGCGGGCTCTCCAAGGGGACCTACGAGGCCACGGGCTCCGAGGCGGGGCGCAGAGCGCACACCGCGACGGAGCCGCCCGGAGCGGGCGCTGGTGTCAGCAGAGGTAGACGCAGTGAAGGGCGTGGAGCGCGACGCGAGGCCCCGCGCGGGCGGGGTGGGCGCGGCCGCGCACCTTGCGCACAACGGCCGGGGCGCGCTCCGGCGTGCGGTCACCGGGCAGAGGCAGGAGCGCCACCCAGCCCGCGGGCACCGCGGGCGGCACCGCGTGGGGGAAGGGCGTGCTCGGCGCCCCGGGCTCGATCCGGCGCACCTGGCAGCACGGGGGCGCGTCCACGCGGTCCTCCGGGCGACCCTCGTCCGCGTGACGGTGCTGGCCGCCGCCCTCCTGCGGGCAGCAGGGCCGGAGCATGGCCCGCTGCATGGGCTCGCACCAGACGTAGGCCTGGCCGCCCAGGAAGCTCGCCACGGACAGGCACAGCACGCTCACCCACAGGAACACCCGCGCCACCCTGGGGTGTGCGGCGCTGTAGGTGTTTGTGCGTGAGCGAGACCCCATCCCTGGCAGTGTGGGGTCTGGGCGAGGGCGAAGCAAGGGCCTGGCGGTGGCGTGTGGCGTACACTGCGCCGTCATGGAACCGCTGGTAGCGCTCGCGTGCCCGATGGTGGCGATTTTTCTGGTGTACCTCTTGTCGTCGCTGCGGCAGGTGAACCAGTGGGAGGCGGGGCTCAAGTTCACGCTGGGGAAGTTCTCGGGCACGGTGGACCCGGGGCTCCACGTGGCTTGGAGGATCTTCCAGCGGATCGTGCGGATTGACACGCGCATCCGGAACCGGGACCTGCTCCAGCAGTCGGTGATCACCGCGGACAACGTGTCGGCGATGATCGACGCGGTGGTGTACTTCAAGGTGGTGGACCCGGTGAAGGCCGCGCTCAACGTGGAGAACTTCGAGCTGGCGGTGAAGGACCGGAGCAAGGTGGTGCTGCGGGACATCGTGGGGGAGACGCGGCTGGACGACCTCCTGGCGCACCGGGAGGAGATCGCGGCCAAGGTGCGCGTGGCGGTGGAGCAGTTCGTGTCGCAGTGGGGGCTCCACGTGGAGCTGATCGCGCTGCAGGACATCCAGCTCCCGAGCAACATGCAGGAGGTGATCGCGCGCAAGGCCATCGCCGAGCGGGACCGGCAGTACGTGATCATCAAGAGCCAGGCGGACGTGGAGAGCGCGAGGAACTTCGCCGAGGCCGCGAGGATCCTCTCGTCGGAGCCCGGGGCGATGGAGCTCCGGCGGCTGGAGGCGCTGCAGAACCTCACCTCCACGGGGACCAGCAAGGTGATCTTTGACCTGGCCAGGCCGCTGGAGGTCGAACAGGTCCGCGCCGCGGCGGTGGCGGCAGCGCTGGCGGACGACCGGGCCCGGGACCCTCGCACGGGGGTGCGGGTGGGCGCCGCCGGCGCGCCGAAGAGGGAGCACGAGGCGCCCTCGGAGGACGCCTCGGAGACCGAGGACACCAGGGGCTCCGTGGCCGGGCGCTGAGACGGCGCGTGAACACCGAGGCCCTGCGCGCCAGCGCCCTGGAGGCCCTCGGGGACTACGGCGACCCGAGGGCGCGCAGGGCCCTCCTGGGCGCGACGGTGTCCGTGGAGCCCTCGACGCTGCGGTGGGCGTCGAGCGCGGGCGAGGAGGCCGCGGACCGGGTGATCGTGGGCGTGGACGCCCGGAGCCTCGGGGCCCTGGAGGCCGCGCCCGCCGCGCTGGACGCGCTCCGGGCCGCGGTGGCGCGCGCCGTGGCGGAGGTCTCCGGGAGGAGCCTGGCGGACCTGGAGCTTCGCTGGAACGGGCTCCCGGCGGGCCCGGAGGGCTACCGCGGGACGATTTCCCGCCCCGGGACGGAAGAGGCCGCCCTGGCCCTGGCGTTGGAGCGCTGGTGTGAGGGCTTCCTCGGGGCCCTCGCGGGGCCCTGGACCGTGCGCGTGGAGGGCGAGGGCAGGCTGCGCCTCGGGGCGCCCCTCGCGGTGCTCCTGGCCCACGGAGAGGACGCCCGGCGGGGCCTCATGCAGCTCAGCGGACGCGCGGTGACGTTGGAAGGAGGGACCCTGGGATGAACGACCTGGCCCCGCTCGATCGCCTGGGTGGCTTCTTCTCGGTGCTGGTGGCGCAGGGGGTGGCGGGGGCGCTGCTCCTCGGGTGGGTCTTTGTGCTCCTGGGGCTCGGCATGCGGGCGCTGGTGCGCGCGAGGGCGCTCCTGGCTGCGGTGACGGACCCGAAGCGTCTGCGCGCGGGGCCGGCGCTGCTCCAGGGCACGGTGCGCGTCGAGGGAGGCCCCGCGGCGACGGTGACGGTGCACCAGCGAGGGGTGCTCAAGCGCTACAAGAACCACCAGGAGCTGCACTGGACGGAGTTTCGTCGGGAGCAGCAGGTGCGGGAGTTCTCGCTGGAGCTCTCCACGGGGCAGCGGGTGCGGGTGGAGCCCGGGTCCCGGGTGGAGCTGGTGGACCTCCTCGGGGCGCCGGAGCCGGCGCCCCACGCGCGCAAGCACGTCCGCGAGAGGCTGCGCCGGGCCACCGTGGACGACGGCGAGGCGGTCTTTGTCCGGGGGAACCTGGAGGGCTCCGGGAGGGTGTCCCTGGCCGGAGGCTACCGCAGCGCCGAGAGCCTCGGGTGGGCGCTGCGCCCTGACCACGGCGGGCTGTTCATCTCGTCGGAGCCCGTGGCGGACCCGCTGGCGCGGCGGTCCATCGCGCACCTCACGTGGTCGCTCCTGGGGGTGCTCGCGGCGCTCTGGCTACAGCTCGGGGTCCTGGGGGAGTACCGCGAGCTCCACGCCCGGGGCGAGCCCGTGGAGATGACCGTGTCTGCGGGCTGGGACCACTACCAGCGGGAGGGCTACGGTCGGCGGGCGCGATACTTCCTGGTGCTGGTATCCGCCAGCGGGGACACGCACCGGGTGGAGGTCAACCGCGATGCGTGGTCCAGGACATACCCTGGCCAGGCGGTGCCGGTCACCGTCAGCCGCGCGGACCCGAGGCTCGTCCAGGTGGGCCACGGCCCCGCGGGGCTGCGCTACGCCGACGCGACGGTGGTGCTGCTGACGGTGGCGTTCCTGGCGTTGGGGCACTGGCTCACGCTGCGCGCGTCGCGGCGCTGGTACGAGCAACCCAGGGTGATCGACCGCGAGCCGCCGCAGGAGCTTTGACGCGCAGCGAGGATGGCGACTCATCGGCCTGTCGATGGTCCGCCGCAGTGGTTGAAACGCGTTAGACTTCCGCTGCAGGACGGCCGCGGGATGAATCCGCGATGAGTTCAGCGTCTCGCCGCGTCGCCTCCTCCGTCCAAAGGCGCCTGTGCTCCTCCTCCGAAAGCACGTCCAGACTTTCCAGCAAGGCCTCGGCGAGGCGTGCGCGTTCAGCTACGGGCAGCTTGAGCGCTTCGGCTTCCAGCTCGGCGAGGTCCATGGGGAAATAATATACCCCGCGACCGGTGGAGCGCCAAGGGTCCGCAGCCTTCGGCCGGGCCAGCGCGTAGACCCGGCGCTCGCGGCATTCGCGGCAACCGACTAGCACCACTGTAGCTGATCGTGCCTACGTGTAGGCGTGGGAGGTGCGGGTGGGCGCCGTTGGGCCGTCCGCGGTGAAAGAAGCAACCGCAAGGGCGCAAGGATCGCAAGGGAAAGAGGCGGGTTGTTTTCCTCCGCGGCGCGCCTGAGAATCGAACGCCTCGTCCGTTTCGAATTGCGGTTCCTTCACCTGGTTGGGCGCAAGGTGTTTCACACCTCGCAGCAACACGGGCACCTTGCGACCTCGTTCACCCCCGCCGGTGTCTCACGAAACCTCCGCGTCGTAAGCGTTCTCGCGGTTGTCGGATGACGCAGCGAGGTGCCGGGGGGTCTGCCGCGATTCCGCAAGGCCGAGGCTGTGGTGTTCGGGGAAAAGGGCGCAGGAGTTGACCCGCACCCGAGCGTAGGTGACCGCGGTGCTACTCTGCTTTCTGCCCGTAGCCACGCTCCATCGGCCCAACGGGCCGGTGGGCCGCGCCGAGGGCGGCTACTCCGGCTCGTTGTCCACGCTGCGCAGGCCGTAGCGCTTGCAGAGCTCGCGCAGGTGGTAGCGCGTGAGCCCCGCGGCGGTGGCGCTGCGGGTGATGTTCCCCCCGTGCTTCTGGAGCAGCGCCCGGAGGTACGCCGGCTCGAAGGCCTCCAGCACCTTGGCCTTGGCGTCCTTGAAGGGCATCGCCGCCAGGGCCTCGGGCACCGCGGCCCCGTCGCCCGCGCTCACCAGCTCCGCGGCCCGAGAGCCCGAGAGGGGCAGCTCGCTCACCGGCGTCCGGAAGGGGCTCGACGGGAGCAGGTCCTCCACCAGGATCTCCGCGCCGTCGGCCAGCGCGGCGGCGCGCTCAAGCGTGTTGCGAAGCTCCCTCACGTTCCCGGGCCAGGGCTGCGCCTGCAGGCGCTCCAGGGCGTCCTTGGAGAACCCCCGGGCCGTGATCGCCGGGTTCTTCTCCACGAAGCGATCCAGCAGCGCCTGGGCCACCAGGGGGATGTCCTCTCGGCGCGCCCGCAGCGGCGGGAGCTCCACGGTGACCACCCCGAGGCGGTAGTACAGGTCCTCGCGGAAGGCCCCGTTGCTCACCATGTGACGCAGGTCCCGGTTGGTGGCCGCCACCACCCGGACGTCCACCGGCAGCGTCTTCTCCGCCCCCACCCGGCGAAGCTCCCGGTTCTCCAGCACCCTCAGGAGCTTGGGCTGCAGGCCCAGGTCCAGCTCGCCCACTTCATCCAGGAAGAGCGTGCCCCCGTGGGCCTGCTCGAAGCTCCCGGTCCTGCGCTCCGTGGCGCCGGTGAAGCTCCCTCGCTCGTGGCCGAAGAGCACGCTCTCCACCAGGTCCCGGGGCATCGCCGAGCAGTCCTGCACCACCAGGGGCCCGCTCGCGCGCCTGGACGCCCGGTGGATCGCGCGGGCCACCAGCTCCTTGCCCGTGCCCGTCTCGCCGGTGATGAGTAGCGTCAGGTCGCTCTGGGCGAAGCGCTCGAGCTGGGCGAACACCTGGCGCATCACCACGCTCCTGCCCACCAGGTCGTGGAAGCGGTCATCGAGCGACAGCGGCAGCTCCACCACGCCCTTGCCGGGCTCCACCTGGAGCGTGGTGCCCCCGACCTTGACGCGGCTCCCGAGGGTCAGCACCGCCTCCCGGAGGCGCACGTCCCCGAGGTAGCACCCGTTGGTGCTCCCCAGGTCCCGAAAGACCCAGCCCGCTTCATTCACCTCAAGCTCCGCGTGGGAGCCAGACACCGCCCGGTCCGTGAGCACCAGGTCGCAGATGGTGCTGCGCCCGAGGGTCACCCTGGGGCGGTCCAGGTCCACGGCCTTGCCCTTGTCCGGGCCGTCCAGCACCACCAGCCGGGCCTTCTGGAGCCTCCGGGCCGAGGCCCGGCCTCCCGTGAACAATGTCTCCAGCGCGGGAGGGTCCCTGGTGCTCATGGTGCGTCGTGGGAGGCGCCCCCGCGGAGCGCGAGGATGGCCTGCCGGTAGTCATGGTGCCCGAACACCGCGGAGCCCGCCACCAGGACGTCCGCCCCGGCGTCCAGCACCCTCGGGGCGGTGACCGCCGTGACCCCGCCGTCCACCTCCAGGTCGATGTCCCGGCCCGTGTCATCAATCATCGCCCGCAGGCGCCGGAGCTTCGGCAGCACGGGCTCCAGGAAGCGCTGACCGCCAAAGCCCGGGTTCACGCTCATCACCAGCACCAGGTCCACCGCGTGGAGCACGTACCGTACGGTGTCCTCGGAGGTCCCCGGGTTCAACACCACCCCCGCCCGGGCCCCGAGGCCCCGGAGCTGCTGCAGCGTGCGCTCCAGGTGCGGCGAAGCCTCCACGTGCACCGAGACCACGTTGGCCCCGGCCTTCACGAAGTCCTCCACGTAGCGCTCCGGCTCGACGATCATGAGGTGACAGTCCAGAACCGCCTGGGGCACCGCCCGCCGCAGGGCCTGCACCACCACCGGTCCGAGGGTGATGTTGGGCACGAAGCGCCCGTCCATCACGTCCACGTGGATCCAGTCGGCCCCCGCGTCCAGCACCGCGCGGACCTCCTCGGCCAGGCGCCCGAAATCCGCCGACAAGATGCTCGGCGCCACCCTCGCGTTCTTCCTTGGCACCCCCCGACGCTGGGCGCAGCCCACTTCAGGTGTCAAGAAGCGGGATGTAGGGTTGTGTAGGATGGGTGAACGATGCGCGGGACCCTTGACCCCGGGGCGGGCGCCTCCACACTCCCGACTCGGGAGTTTTTCGGATGAACCATGACGACGGGGCCGTCCCGGGCGAGGACGGACTTGCGGGGCGGTTCCTTGCGTGGACGAGCGGTCGTCTGGTGGAGGCCGGTACGCGCCACGACCGGGAGGCGGTCCCCGGCGAGGCGATCCCGCTCCTGGAGGAAGACCTGCGCGACTGGACCGGCGGGTGGATGGACCCGGAGCTGGAGGGCCTGCTGGCCACCTGGAGGCTCCCGCTCCGGGGGCTCCTCGGGTACCTGCGCCAGGTGCGCAGGGCGCTCCCTTCGGTGGATGACGCCGCGGTGTTCCTCCAGCGTCCGGAGCGCTTCGGGCTGGGGCACCACCCCACGCTGGAGGACGCGGTGCGTTCAGCGAGGCTGTGGCTGGAGGCCCGGGAGGGCGCCGTGGCGGGGCCCTCGCCCTTTCCCCGCTGGGCCATCGCCGGGGAGGTGTACGCGGTCGAGGGGCTCCTCGGGCGCGGCGACGGGAGCGATGTGTACCTCGCCCGCAGGGACCGTCGGGTGACCGAGAGGGTGGTGCTCAAGGTGCTGCGCGCCCCTCGGGACGCGGACCTCCTGGCGCGAGAGGCGTCGGTGCTCCAGGCGCTCTCGGCGAGTCAGGTCCAGGGCCATGAGCACTTCTCCACGCGCCTGCCGCAGTGGGTGGCCTCCGGGTCCCTCGCCCGCGAGGACGGCTCCCGGGCTCCCGTGCACATCACCCGCTGGCAGAGCGGCTTCGTGCACACCCTGGAGGACGTGAGGGCGCAGCACCCTCGGGGCGCGGAGCCGTCGGCGGTCTTGTGGCTCTGGAAGCGGTCCCTGGAGCTCCTGGGCTTCATCCACCACAACGGGTATGTGCACGGGGCCGTCTTGCCATGCCACCTGCTGGTGCATGCACGGGACCATGGCGTGAGGCTCGTGGGCTGGTCCTGCGCGGTGCGCTCGCGCCCGAGGCCCGGCCACGGCGCCGAGGCCCTGCCCGCGACCAGCGAGGGCTACTGCGACTACTACCCCCGCGCCGTGTGGGAGGGCGACGCGCCCCCGGAGGCCTCCCTGGACCTCACCATGACCGCGCGGTGCATGCTGTACGCCGCGGGCGGAGAGCCCGCCCGGGGCACCGTTCCGGGTACGGTCCCGGAACCTCTCGCGGCGCTCCTGCGTAGATACTCAAACCCCAGGGCCTCGGGCCGCACGGACGACGCCTGGGTCCTCCTTCGCGAGGTCGAGGCCGTGGGCCGCGCGGTCCAGGGCCCACCCAGGTATCACCCCTTCGCGATGCCCGGCTGGTAGGGCCGAGGGACACACCACCACACACCACCACACACACCGAGGGATACACCAATGGGTTATGGGAGCTACAGCCACGACGCGCACGTCGCGATTTCCAGGGCGCGGGCGGAGGCGCCGAGGGAGCAGGTCTTCAAGCAGACGAGCTGCCACGCGTTGATGAACCCGCTGGGGCTCACGGTGCGCGAGAGCCGTGACAGCGCCGCGCACCCGAACTCCGTGGGGATCATCTTCGCCCTGGACGTGACGGGCAGCATGGGGAAGATCCCCGAGCAGCTCGCGCGGGAGAAGCTGCCGTCGTTCATGAAGGCCATCATGGACGCGGGGGTGCCGGACCCGCAGATCCTGTTCCTGGCCGTGGGGGACGCCACCTGCGACAAGGCCCCGCTCCAGGTGGGGCAGTTCGAGTCCTCGGAGCGCGAGATGGACCAGTGGCTCACCTGGAGCTTCCTGGAGGGCGGCGGCGGCGGGCAGAACACCGAGAGCTACGAGCTGGCGTTCTACCTGGCCGCGCGGCACACCGCGATGGACTGCTGGGAGAAGCGCCAGCGCAGGGGCTACCTGTTCCTCACCGGCGACGAGCACCCGTACCCCGTGGTGTCCCGGCGCCAGGTGCAGGGCCTGGTGGGCGCGGACCTGGGCGAGGACATCTCCCTCAAGCACATGGTGGAGGAGGCGCAGCGCACCTTCGAGCCCTTCTTCCTGATCCCCGACCAGGGCCGCCGGGCGCGCTGCGAGCGCCTCTGGCGGGACCTCCTGGGGGACCACGTGCTGTGCCTCGAAGACCCGGTGGACACCTGCGCCGTGGCCGCGGGCGTCGTGGCCCTGCGCGAGGGCAGCGTCAAGGACCTGGAGGCCTTCGCCGAGCACCTGAAGTTCCAGGGGGACAGCGCCCAGAGGGTCGGGGCCGTGGTGCGCGCGCTCACGCCCTTCGCGGCGACCCTGGGCCGCGACGGCGCCCCGGCCCCGAAGCTGGCTCCCCCGGAGCCCCCCAAGGCCGGCCTGAGCGGCCACCGGCGGTAGCCTTCACCACACCAGCATCGTGTCGCCGAACTCGTGCAGGAGGTAGCCCTCGCGCTCGGCGTGGGCCGTGGCCTCGCGCAGGAGCGCTGTCCCCGCGAAGGCCTCCAGGAGGTCGTAGTGGCTGCTGCCGGGCTCGTGGACGCCGCTCAGGAGCCCGTCCGCGGCCGTCACCCGGTCCCCGGGGCGCAGCCGGAGCGTGGCCACGCCCTCCCCGGCTCGCAGCTCGCCGTGGGCGCCCATGGCGCTCTCCAGGGCCCGCACCACCGTGGTGCCCACGGCCAGGACGCGCCCCCCCTGGCGGCGGGTGCGCGCCCACGCCGAGGCCGTGGCCTCCGGGACCTGGTAGCGCTCCGGGAGCGGCAGGGCCGCGTCCAGTGCGTCGTCGCCGGTGGACGACAGCCCCGCGGCGTGGGTCACCGTCGCCAGCTCCACTCCCCGCGCGCGGAGCGCCTCCAGCACGCTCCAGGTGAGGGGCCTCCCCGCCGAGGGCATCTCCACGGCCCAGGGCCTCGAAGCGAACACCGTCTGCACCTCCCACAGCGGCAGCGGGGCGCTCACGTACGCGTACTGCACGGGCCTGCCCGCGCGGTAGAGCGCCCGCCAGAGGCCGGCCCCCGCCAGCGGGAAGCGCACGGTCACGAGCCTCGGGGAGAGCGATGACACCCGCGCCACCGACGCCGTGAGGCCGCCTCCCAGGAGCACCGTCTCGCCCGCGGAGAGCGCCGGAGGAGGCGCCCGGTGCTCCGTGGGCGTGCGCCAGTCCCCCTCGCCGAAGAGCACGGCCCGCCACGCGCCGCCCGGCTCCTGGCCCGCCAGGCGAAGCTCCACGGGCTCGTCCCGGGCGGTGACCCCGTGGAGCGAGGCCGGGAGCGTCGCCGCGTCGTTGAGCACCACCAGGTCCCCGGCCCGCAGCCGCGACGGGAGGCCCTCCACGGTGTGGTCCCGGAGCGAGCCCTCGCGCGGGTCGAGCGCGAGCATGCGCGCGCTGGAGGGCTCCGCCCGGGGCCAGGCCGCGGGCCTCACGACGCCCCCCGGAGCTGCCCGGCCTCCACCCTGGAGCCGCTCGCAAACGCCGTCCCGGTCACGTATTGCAGCACCAGCTCGGCCACCTCCGAGGGGTCCGCCAGGGAGGCCGGGTCGGCCTCGGGCATGGCCTCGGAATGCATCCGGGTGTTCATCTCGCCGGGGTCCACGGAGAGGAAGCGCACCCCAGGGACCTCTACCGCGAAGGCCCGCGAGAGCTGGTCCAGGGCGCTCTTGGACACCCCGTAGGCGCCCCAGCGAGGGTACGCCGTCACCGCCGCGTCGGAGGACACGGAGAGCACCAGCCCCCGGCCCGCGAGGTGCATCGGCCCGAGGAGCGCCCTGGTCAGCCGGAAGGGCCCCAGGAGGTTCACCGACAGCACCCGCTCCAGGTCCTCGCAGGCGGTGTCCAGGAGGAGGGGCATTGGCACGGGCCCCAGGGTGCTCGCGCAGTGCACCAGCACATCGATGGGCCCCGCCAGCGCCGAGGCCATCGCCGCCAGCGGATGGATCGCGTCCTTGGCGCCCAGGTCCGCCGGGAGGGCCCAGGCCTCGCCGCCCCTGCCTCGGATCCGCGACGCCACCGCGTCGAGCTCGCTCGCATCGCGCGCCACCAGCACGACCTTTGCGCCCCGGGCCGCGAGGCCCTCGGCCAGCGCCGCGCCGAGTCCTCGTCCGGCGCCGGTGACCAGCGCGCTCGTTCCCTTGAAGTCCATGAGCCACCTCCGTTGTCTCTCCAAGGGATGCGGCGCCGTGGACAACGCGCTGGCGTTCTGTCCAAAAGACTGGCACCGTTCTCTCGTATGGGCGCGCAGGCGGCGTCGAGGCTGGCGCGGAACATCCGGCAGCTACGGGACGCCCGGGGGCTGACCCAGGCGCAGGCGGCGAAGCTCGCGGGGGTCCCTCGGGCCACCTGGGGCAACCTGGAGAGCGGCGAGGCCAACCCCACGCTGGCGGTGCTCACGGCGGTGGGCGAGGCGCTCCAGGTGTCCCTGGAGGAGCTGGTGTCGGCGCCGCGGGCGGGGACGCGGTTCTTCCCCCGGGCGGAGCTCCCCGAGAGGGTGCAGGGCCACGCCACCGTGCGCAAGCTCCTCCCGGAGAAGCTCCCGGGCCTGGACCTGGAGCGCCTGGAGCTCCCTCCTCGCGGGCGCATGGCGGGGGTGCCTCACACCACGGGGGCCAGGGAGTACCTCACCTGCGAGCGGGGCTCGCTCACCCTGGCCGTGGCGGGCAAGGTCTGGACCCTCGGGCCCGGGGACGTGGTGGTCTTCCGCGGGGATCAGCGCCACGGTTATGGCAATCCCGGGGAGGAGCCCGCGGTGGGCTACTCGGTGATCCTCCTGGAGCCCGTGCGGTAGCCCAGAGGGCTCACCGAGCGCGCTGGGACACCAGGTGCTGGGCCTCCTCGGTGAAGAGCCCGTCGAGCACCAGGGACATCACCGTGGCCACCAGGTCTTCCCGGGGCACCTCCAGGCGCCGCAGGACGAGCTGGTACATGAGCTCCTTGACCATCCCCAGGAGGCAGAAGGCCCGCACGCGCGTGTCCCCCGGGCGCACGAAGCCCGCGTCCACGCCGAGGCGCAGGCCGTCCTCCACCAGGGCCGTGAGGTCGTCGTAGAAGGCCAGGAGCCGGCGGTCAAAGGCTCCGTCCAGGCCCACGGCGTCGGACAGGAGGATCTTGGCGGTGGGGGCGTCGTCGAGGCAGAGGGACACCACCCGGCGTACGTTCTCCTGGGCCTGGAGCACCGGAGGCCGGGAGGGGTCCCCGAGGACCACGGGCTCCAGCACCCCGTGGATGCGCTCCACGAAGCCGTCCACCAGCACCCCGAAGATGGCGCGCTTGTCCGGGAAATACAGGTAGAAGGTCCCCTTGGCGATCTGCGCCCGGGCCACGATGTCGTCCACCCGGGCGCCGTGGTAGCCCTTCTCCGCGAAGACCGCCGTGGCGGCCTCGAGGATCTGCGCGCGCCGGGTCTCGCGGTCCATGGGGGTCTACGGCACTCCTAGCACACGGGTGCCTACGCCTCGAAGAGCCCTGCCAGGGCCTTCTCCAGCGCCAGGGTGTGGGCCTGGGCGTCGGCCTCCGCCGGGGGCTCCAGGAGCCCGGCCCCCAGGAGGGCCCCGAGGCACAGCCTCGCGATGGCCCCGGCGGGCACCCTCGGGGCAAGGCCCGCGGCCAGCCTCGGGGTGACCACGGCGTCCAACAACGCCTGCTCCAGCTCTGCCAGGCACAGGGACACGTGCCCTCGGAGCCGGGCGTCATGGCGCGAGAGGGCCGCGAGGTCCGAGAGCGCCGCGACCTCGGGGTCCGTGGGGTCCAGGGCCCTCACCGCCGCGGCCAGCACCTCCCGGGCGCGCCGGGCCGGAGGCTCCGACGGGTGCGTCCCGAGCGCCTCCGAGAGCCTCCCTCGCAGGCGCTGGGCGCAGCGCACCAGCACCTCGTCCAGGAGCTCGTCCCTGCTCTTGAAATGGTAGGTGAGGGCCCCTTTGGACACCCCGGCGGCCTCGGCCACGTCCTGGAGCGTGGAGGCATGCGCCCCCTTGCGGGAGAGCACCCCCACGGCGGCCACGAGGAGCGCCTCGTGGGTGGCCTGGTGGCGCGCGTCCTGGCTCCTCCTCACGGCCCCGAGAGAACACCAGAACCCGGGCGCTTTCCAGGGCGCGCGGACCGTTCCCGGGGAGGGGTGACGGAATCGTCCTTCGGGCGTAACCTCCGGGGCGCTGCTTCGTGTACAGTCCTCGCCGCTCCGAAGGGGAGCTCCAGGCTCGGCCGCGATGGTCCGGTCGGTTTCCTGGCATCCCTCTCGGCGCTCCGGCATCGTGGACGACACGTTCGGAGGAGTGACCGCAATGAATCACGGTTCAGTGAGCGACATGCACAACATGGCTGGGGGCTATCCTCCCGGGGGTGGCTATCCCCCGGGACCTCCTGGGGGCTACGGCCCGCCGGGGGGAGGGCCCCCAGGTGGTTTCGGTCCCCCCGGGGGTGGTCCTCCGGGCGGCTTCGGCGGTCCTCCGGGCGGCTTCGGGGGCGGTCCTCCGGGCGGCTTTGGCGGTCCTCCGGGGCAGCCCCCCGGGGGCTACGGTCCTCCGGGTGGGGGCTACGGTCCGCCTCCGGGGCAGCCTCCGGGGGGCTTCGGTCCCCCGCCGGGGATGCCCGCGGGCCCGGTGGGCGGCAGCGGTCGGGTGCAGTTCGTCGGCACCGGCGGCGCCCTGATCGTGATGTACATCCTCCATGTGCTCCTGCCCATCATGGGCGTAGCGATCCTGGGCTTCGGGATCCCCGCGGTCATCATGGGCATCGCCAAGGGTGAGACCTGGGGCTTCATCATCTCCCTGCCGTTCTACCTGGTGGGGATGGTCGGGTACATCGGCGCGATCCTGTACGCCACCAACAAGATGCTGGGCTTCTACTGGGAGAACATGGTCATCGAGGGCAAGCGCTGCCGGTACTACGGCACGCCCATGGACCTCGTGAAGGACATGGGCGTCCAGTACCTCATCCTGGCCGTCACCGGCGGGCTCTACGCTCCGTGGTTCATCTGCAAGATGAAGAAGTTCGTCTACTCCAAGGTGGACGTGTCGGGGGAGCGGCTGGAGTTCAACGGCGACCCCTCGGCGCTGGTGGGCCCGTACTTCATGGGCCTCATCCTGTGCATCTGCACGTTCTACATCTATATGCCGTGGTTCCTGAACACCATCTACGAGTTCGACTGGGGCAACACGTCCATCTCCGGGCGGCGCTTCGGGTTCCAGAAGGACCCCGGCGGCCTCTTCGGCACCTGGATCCTGGTGGCGATCCTGAACTCGTGCACGGGCGGCATCTACGCCCCGTGGGGCATGTGCAAGATCTGGGAGTGGGAGACGCAACACATCCAGTGAACCTCCCCGGCATCAATGCCGGGGCTTCGCGGAAGCGTCACCGCTCCACGCGCTACATGAGGGAGGCTCACGCCGCCACCCGAGCCGGGGTTCCGCCGGACCTACCTGGAGGAGAGGAGTGAACCTCGCGCCCAGGATACGTGAGGCACGTCCCCCACAGCCTTCGGAGACGAAGGCTGTCCAGGTGTCCCCGAGGGGACGCGGACGTGCCATGAACCATGCGTGTTTTACCGTGGCATGGTGGCCGAAGCCCTTGCGCCACGAACGCCTTACACTCGCTTCTCAAAGATCCGCCCAGGTCCCAGGACCCACTCCCACGCTGCCCCGTCCACACCCCCGAAGCAAGGCCATCATGGACATACTCTGTCCACGTCCGAGGGGACACTTCACCCTCGGCCTGAAGACCGAGGCCCTTGCGCCTCCTCCGCTGGATTGGTAGGGCGGCGTTGACGCCCCGCGCGCGCCTCGCCTTGCGGCGCCTCGCGCCCGTGCTCCCCGTCGTGGGGATCGCGGGCGCCCTGGCGCTCCTGCCCTTCCCCACCTGCGTCCTCAAGCTCGTCACGGGGCTTCCATGCCCCGGCTGCGGCTTCACCCGCGCCACCCTCGCGCTCGCCCGCGGCGCCGTCGGCGAGAGCCTGCGATGGCACCCCTGCGCGCTCCCGGCCCTCGTGGGTTTTGCGGTGGTGACGGCGCTCGCCCTCGGTCTCCCGGAGGGACACCGCGCCTGGAGGCCCGTGGTGGAGCGCTCGCTCACGCTCTTCGCCGCGGCGTTGCTGGCGACCTGGGCCCTGCGCCTCGGGGGCGTCCTCCCGCCCGTGTAGCGCCCGTTGACCGCGGGTGGAGCGCGGTTGTATCTCTCAAGCACCGCCAGGAGAGGGCCACTACGAGAGCCCGCGCGCGGAGAGGGAGTCGAGCGATGAGCCAGGGTGGTGGGTTCGGTCCTCCGGGTGGTCCTCCGCCGGGTGGCTTCGGTGGTCCTCCGCCCGGGGGCTTCGGTGGTCCTCCGCCGGGTGGCTTCGGCGGTCCTCCGGGGGGCTTCACGCCGCCGCCGTCCGGCTATGGCCCCCCGCCGTCGGGGTATGGGCCCCCGGGGGGCTTTGGCCCTCCACCCGGAGGACCCATGGGCAACCCCGCGGGCCCGATGCGTTTCCTCAAGACCGCCCTCATCGGCGGGGCCGTGGGTGGGGTCGTCGCCTCCATCCCGGTCTTGAACCTCCTCACCTGCTGCTTCTGCCTGCCGAACCTCCTCGGGGTGTTCCTCGGCCTCTCGCTCTATTTCCGGGAGAACCCCGAGGAGCGCATCCCCACCAGCGACGCTGCCATCTCCGGCGCCATCAGCGGGCTCCTGTGCGGCGTCCTGGTCGCGGTCCTTGGCCTGATCATCAACGTGGTCCTCGGGGGGCTCATGGCCACGCTGTTCAACCACGTCCCCCCGGAGCTGCGCCGCGCCATGGCCCAGTCCGCGGCGGGAGGGGTCTTCGGGATCTTCATCTACCCGTTCATCTACGGCGGCTGGGGCGCCCTCGGGGGCTTCCTGGCGATGGAGCTCTTCCACAAAGACCGCAAGCTCGGGTGAGCCGCGCGCTGCGAGCGCTGCTCCTGGGCCTCGGGCTCCTCCCCTGGGTCCTCGGGCTCCTCGCGCTCCGTCACCCGGCCTGGGTCGCGGCCTTCCGGGGGCTGTGCCACCAGCGCCCGGAGCGCTCGCTCTGGCTCCGGGGCGCGCCCATGGTGGTGTGCAGCCGCTGCGCGGGGCTCTACCTCGGCGTGGCCCTGGGGGCGCTCCTCCCGCTGCCCTCACGGTGGCTGGCGCACGGGCGCTCGCTCCTCCTCTGGGCCCTCCTGGTGACCGCGCTGGAGGTGCTGGCGCAGGACTCGGGGCTCCACGCCCCGTGGCACCCCAGCCGCATGGGCACGGGGCTCCTCCTCGGGTGGGTGGCCAGCGGCTTCATGACCGCCTCGCTCCGCGCGAGGGAGGCGCTTCCCCCGGCGTAGTGCGCTGCGGTAGTGTGCGCCGCCAGCAGTGACGCCCAGCGAACTCGATCGAGGCTCCCCGGACCCCGACGCCCGGGCCCGCGTGGCCGTCGTGAGGCAGCGCCCCTGGTGGCGCCACCTCTGGGTCCTGGTGCCCGTAGTGGTCGCCGCGGAGCTCGTGGCCCAGGCTGTGGTCTCCTGGCGCGTGCCCCGTACGAGGGACTGGCAGGAGGCCCGCACGGTGCTCGCCCGGGAGCGCCGCCCGGGGGACCTGGTGGCCAGCGCCCCGTGGTGGACCGACCCGCTGGCCCGGCTTCACTTCGGCGACATGATCGCCCTCAAGGACGCCGCTCGCCCGGACGCCACCCGCTACCGCCGGGCCCTGGTGGCCACCGCCTACGGGCTGGAGCACCCGGATTTCCAGGGCTGGACCGAGGCGAGCACCACCCGCACGGGGAGGCTCGTGGTGCGCACCCTGGTCAACCCCCACCCGGTCGAGGTCCATTATGACTTCGTGGACCACCTGCGCGCTCCCGACGCCTCGGTCTCCCGCGTGGGTGACGCCACGGAGAACTGCACCTGGACCACCGGTGAATTTGTGGCCGGTGGAGGGCTCTCGCAAGGTGCGCTCCCACCCCCGGACCGCTTCCGATGTACGGAGACCTGGAACTATGTGGGTGTCACCTACATTGAAGACCTCCAGCACCGCGGGCGGCGGTGCATCTGGTCGCACCCGGTGCAGGGCGCGGCCATGGTGACCCGTTACGAGAGGGTGCCCCTCGGGACGATACTCCACGGGCACCACGGCATCGCCTACGAGGCCGAGCGGGGTGACGACCACGGGCAGAGCTTCGCCGGCCCGGACGGAGGCCCCGTGGTGCTCACGGTCAAGGTGGACGACACGGAGGTAGGGCGCAGCACCCACACCGACGGCGAGGGGTGGAAGGCCTTTGAGTTTGACACCAGGGCCTACGCGGGCACCGCCCACACGGTGACCTTCGAGGTGCGGGCGAGCTTCGCGGGGATGCGGCACTACTGCTTCGAGGGCGACGCCCGGACGGCGGTGCCCCGGTGAGCGAGCAGCCCCGCGCCCTGCGCTGGAGGGACCACCTGCCGGGGCTGGCCATCGCCCTGGGGTACGTGCTGGTGCTGGTGCGCACCGCGCGCAACCTGGGCTTCTCCCGGGACGAGGGCTTCTATTTCCACGCCTCGTCGGAGTACGCCCGGTGGTTTGATCTCCTGTACCACGACCGCCACGCGGCGGTGACGCGCGCCGCGGTGGACGCCGCCTGGGGCGCCAACCACGAGCACCCCGCGCTCATGAAGAGCCTCTTCGGCCTCTCGTGGCTGCTCCTCCACGAGAAGTGGCACTGGGTCGCGCGGGAGAGCCTGTGCTTCCGGCTCCCGGGGATGCTCCTGGCGGGCCTGGGGCTGTACCTCACGTACCTCTTCGGCGCGCGGGCCTACGGGCGCGGGGCGGGCGTGCTGGCGGCGCTCCTCCTCGGGTTCATGCCCCGGGTGTTCTACCACGCCCACCTCGACTGCTTTGATGTCCCGGTGCTCACCATGTGGCTCCTGGTGGTGTGGTGCTACTGGCGCTCCCTGGACGGCGGAGCCCTCTGGGGCGTGGCCACGGGCGTCACCTGGGGCCTGGCGCTGGAGACCAAGCACAACGCGTGGTTCCTCCCCGTGGTGGTGGTGCTCCATTTCGCCCTCACGCGCGGGAGGGACACGCGCCCGGGCGCCCCGCGGGGGAGCCTCCCCATCCCCACGGCGCTCGTCTGGATGGGGCTCCTCGGGCCTCCGATCTTCTTCGGGCTGTGGCCCTGGATGTGGTTTGATACCTTCTCCACGCCGACGCACCAGCCCGGGCGCCTCAGCGAGTACGTGGGCTTCCACCTGAACCACGCGTACTACAACATGGAGTTCCTGGGCGTGAACTACTTCCGCCCGCCGTTCCCCAGGGGCTACCTCTGGGCGATGGTGCTCTTCACCGTCCCCACGGTGACGCTGGTCTTGTTCGTCCTCGGGCTTGTGAGCCGCGCCCCCTCCATGGCGCGGAGCCTCGCGTGGGTGCTCACGCTCATCCCCTTCGGGGGGCGCCTCGGGTGGGTGCGCCGGGCCCTCTCCTGGGCCGAGCGGGGGAGGGACCCCCGAGGGACGGACCTCCTGCTCCTCCTGGCCTGCGCGGTGCCCACGGGCCCGTGGCTCTCGGCAAAGACGCCCATCTTCGGCGGGACCAAGCACTGGTTCCCGGCCTACGGACCGCTGGCGGTCTTTGCCGGCGCGGGCTTCCTGTGGGCCGCCCGCCAGCTCGCCGAGGCCCTGGGTCCGAGGGTGCGCGCCCCGTGGCTGGTGCCCGCCGCCCTCGGGTCCCTGGTGGTGCTGCCTCCCGTGTGGCAGACGGCCCACTCGCACCCCTTCGGGCTGTCCAACTATGTGCCCCTGGTGGGGGGCGCGCCCGGGGCGGCCACGCTGGGACTGAACCGCCAGTTCTGGGGCTTCACCACCGGGAGCCTGGTGCCCTGGTTCAACGCCAACGCCCCGCCCAACGCCGCGGTCTTTGTCCATGACACCGCCTGGGAGAGCTGGACCATGCTCCAGCGCGACCGCTGGCTCCGGCAGGACCTGAGGGGCGAGTGGCAGCCCGCCGCGTCGGACTACAGCATGGTGCACCACGAGCTCCACATGAACGAGGTGGACTACCAGCTCTGGACCGCGTACCAGTCGGCCTCCACGGTGCATGTGCTCACCTACGACGGCGTGCCCATCGTGAGCGTGTACGCCCGCCCCCGCCGTCAGGAACCCTGAGCGGGGACCACGTCCCCTGCGTACACCGCCACCCTTGAGGCATCGTCGCGCAGCAGCACCAGGGCCCCGTCCGGCGCCAGGGACTCCGCCAGGCCCGTCTCGTCCCCCACGGTCACCCGTCTCCCGAGGGTGTCGCAGCGCGCCGAGAGCGCGGGCAGGAGCGCCTCAAGGCCCTCGGTAAAGAGCGTCCCGAGCCGCGCCTCCAGCGCCAGGAGCACCGCCCCGAGGACCTCCGCGCGGGAGAGGTCTCGCCCGCGAACGGCGCGCAGCGTGGTGGCCGACGCCTCGAGCCCCGGGGGCGGGGCCTCGCCCCGGACGTTGAGCCCCACGCCCAGCACCACGTACTCCAGCGAGGCTCCCCGCAGGGCGCCCTCCACCAGCACGCCCGCGACCTTGAGGCCGCCCACGCGGACGTCGTTGGGCCATTTGACCGTGGCGGCCACCGGGAGGAAGCGCTCCACGGCCTCGGCCAGGCCAAGCCCCGCGGCCAGGGCCACGGTGGGCGCCGCGGAGGGCGCGAGGGTCGGGCGGAGCACCAGCGAGAGGCAGAGGTTCTCGCCGGGGGGCGAGCGCCACGCGCGGCCCAGGCGCCCCCTCCCGCGGGTCTGGCGCTCGGCGTGGACCAGGGCCCCGTGGGGGGCGCCCTCGGAGGCCCAGCGCTTCGCGTCGTCGTTGGTGGAGCCCGGCTCGTCCAGGAAGCGCGCGGGGGACCCGAGGCTCCGGGCGGGGCTCAGGAAGCCGTCGAGGTCGCCCATGAGCCCGTGAGCTTGAGGTCCAGCCCGAGGTCCATGGCGCGCGCCCCGTGGGTCAGGGACCCCACGGAGATCACATCCACGCCGAGCGCCGCGAGCACCGGGAGGCGGGCCATGGTGATCCCCCCGGAGGCCTCCACCAGCGGCCGTGGCGTCCTGGCGTCAATGCGACGGAGGGCCTCGCGGGAGCCGTCGTCGTCGAAGTTGTCCAGCATGATCACGTCGGCCCCGGCGTCCAGGGCCTCGTCGAGCTGGGCCAGGGACTGCACCTCGCACTCCACCCGGAGCGTGTGGGGGGCGCTCTTCCTGGCCCTCTCGATGGCCGCGCGGACGCCCCCGCACACGATGATGTGGTTGTCCTTGATCAGCACGCCGGCCCCGAGGTCGTTGCGGTGGTTGATCCCGCCTCCCATGCGCACGGCGTAGCGCTCCAGGGCCCGGAGCCCCGGGGTGGTCTTGCGGGTGTCCGTGATCCGCAGGCGCGAGCCCGCGGGGACCTGATCTACGAAGTCCCGGGTGCGGGTGGCCGTGCCGCACATGCGCTGCAGGAGGTTGAGCGCCACGCGCTCCGCGGTGAGCACCCCGTGGGCGCCGCCCCGCACCCGCGCCACCACGGCGCCCGCGGGCACCCGCTGGCCGTCCTGGGCGAGGCACTCGAACGCCACCGTGGGGTCCACCCTGGCGAACACCGCCCGGGCCACCCCGAGGCCCGCGAGGACCAGGGGCTCCCTCGCGCTGAAGTCCCCGTGGGCGACGGCGTCCGGAGGCACCACCGCCCGGGTGGTCACGTCCCCGGAGGCCAGGTCCTCGGCCAGGGCGGTGTCCATGATGCGCCCAAGCTCCACGGGAGAGAGGTCCGCGGGTGACAGGTGAGATGCCATCGCCGGAGTGGAACCGGTGCCCACCCCCGCGTCAAGGCGACGGGCGATGAATGGCAAAAAAGCGTGTAATTTCAAGATGTTGTGGACCTTCTTCGGGGCGCCGTGGCGGGAACCTTGCGCGCGGGGGTGTAGGAGGGTGGATACTGCTGCCATGAAGGCACACGGAAGGCATCGTAGGGCTGCGCGTCTGGGGGCTGCGCTGGGGCTCGGGGCGGCGCTCCTGGCGCCGGGGGCGGCCCACGCGCAGTTCGCCGAGAGGTTGTCGCTCCACGTGGAGGGCGGCGTGAGCTGGATGCTGCTGGAGCCGCAGTCCACGGAGTACGGCCTGGGGTTCCATGGGTCCGTGCGCCCGGGGCTGCGCCTGGCGGGGCCCTTCGGGATCCATCTCCTGGCGGACACGCGACGGTGGGAGAGCCGCGTGGACGACCTGGGGCCCGGGGTGGCCACGCAGGTGGGTGGGGGGCTGACGCTCGCCCCGTGGCTGTCGCGCTCGGCCGGCAGGGTGCTCTTCCAGGCCGAGGCGGGCCTTGGGATCACCGGCAGCGGCGAGGTCCAGAAGGGGCGCTTCTACCTCGGGGTGGGGGCGGGGTACCTGGTGCCCCTTGGGGGCCTCCTCGAGGTGGGCCTTGTGGTGCGCTACGGGCAGATCTTTGCGGGCGAGGGGGAGGCGCCCTTTGAGCCAGGCAACGCGCTGAGCCCCACGGGACCGGCGAATTTCCTGAGCGTGGGGCTCACCCTGGGGCTCCGGGCCCGCCCCGACGAGGCCCCGGAGCCCCCGAGGGACACGGACCGCGACGGGCTCATCGACCCGAACGATGTCTGCCCGCTGGTACCCATGGGGGACCACCCGGACCCCGCGAGGCCAGGCTGTCCCCTCGGGGACCGCGACCGCGATGGTGTTCTCGACCCGGAGGACGTGTGCCCTGACGAGCCCATGGGGGACCACCCGGACCCGGCGCGCAGGGGCTGCCCCCTCGGGGACCGCGACCGGGACACGATCTACGACAACGTGGACCGGTGCCCTGACCAGCCCGAGGACCTGGACAGCTTCGAGGACACCGACGGCTGCCCGGACCCGGACAACGACCAGGACGGGATCCTCGACGGGGCCGACCGCTGCCCGCTCCAGGCCGAGACCCGCAACCAGCACGAGGACGAGGACGGCTGCCCGGACGAGGCGCCCCCTCGGGCGACGGTGGTGGAGAACCGCATCACCATCAACCAGCGGGTGCACTTCGCGTTCGACCGCGCGGAGATCGCGGCGGAGTCGTTCCCGATCCTGGACCAGGTGGTGACGGTGCTGCGGGAGCACCCGGAGCTGCGGCGCATCCGGGTGGAGGGCCACACCGACGAGCAGGGCGGCGTCGATCACAACATGCCCCTGTCGCGGGACCGCGCCCGCGCGGTGGTGGACTACCTCCGTCGCCACGGGATCAACCGCCGGAGGATGGTCTCCGAGGGCTTCGGGTCCTCGCGCCCGCTCGTCGAGGGGCGCACCGAGGAGGCCCTGGCGCAGAACCGCCGGGTGGACTTCATCATCGTGGACGGCGCGACCTTCGGCGCGTCGGTGGTACCCCCCGCGGGGGACGGCAACCCTGGGAGACACCACCGGCGTCGACACCACTAACGGTTGTTTCGACCTCCGAGCGGTTGCCGGGGTCGTAGGTCTGCGGATAGTCTCGGCGGATGATCGTCGGCGCGGGAGGGACGACCACGGTGCCGGAGCCTTCGGGGCTCTACCGGGAAAGTTCCCACCGCGCCGGCGTCGTAGCAGCTCCAAAGGAGTCACCGGAGATGGCAACCAAGGGGATCGCGCGGGCTCTGCGGCTTGGACTGGTCACGCTTGTGATCACCACCCTGTCGGCGTGTGGCGATGGAGGGAGCGT
>JACRDB010000028.1 GCA_016218725.1 Deltaproteobacteria bacterium | reverse complement strand
CGCGCAAGGGGTGCTCCCGCGGGCGCAGCACGTGCCTCTCCAGTCCGCGTCGCCACGCCTCCCCACCCCGCCTCCCCGCGAGCTCACTCTCTGCAACCGCGCGGAGGCGCGGTGACCGCCTTCCGTAGCCCGGGGTGAGCGACGCGACCTCAGGGACCCCAAGCCTGGCGAACCCCGGCCTCCACCGCCCAATCCCCAGGCGACTGCGAGTTCCGCGGGGCCTTGGGGGATCGGTCCCGACGACACCGCTACGTGATGGCCCTTAACGCCTTTGGCCCCTTTACCCCCACACGGCCACCCGCTCGCCCACGGCGTCCCCCACCACGTTGCGCACCGCGCAGAACGCCTCGAAGACCCGGTCCTCCACCAGGCCCGGGAGCCACCGCGCGAGCACCGCCCGCGCCGCGGCCATGCGCGCGTCCTCGTGGCCCGAGCGCACCTTGAGCACCAGGCCCACGCCCCGCGACGGCACCGCCAGGCACAGGAGCCCCTCGGCGCCCACCTTGGACACCAGCGCCTCGCGGGCCCCTCGCACCAGCGCCAGGTCCGAGCGCCCCGCGCCCGACACCAGCTCCGGCTGCGTGGCCATCGCGTCCCGGATGCGCCCGAGCACACCCCCCGCCACGGCGAGCCTCGCGTACGCCCGGGCCATGCCCTCCAGCGGCGCCACGAAGCACGGCACGCCGCAGCCGTCGCACACCACCGCGCGCAGCTGGCCGCCGGTGTGGTCGTCCACCACGCGCCGCAGGAGCGCCTGGAGCGGGTGCTCCGCCGGGCGGTAGTCCGGGTCCCAGCCCTGATGCCTCGTCGCGATGGCCATGAAGGCATGCTTGCCAGAGCAGTTGTTGTGCAGCGCCGTATAGGGCTCCCCCGCCCGCGCCAGCGCATGCTCCGAGGGCTTGTGCACCGGCGCGTGGCCGCCGCAGCGCAGCGCCTCCACGCCAAGCCCGAAGCGCCCGAGGAGCGCCGTCACCCTCGCGGTGTGCGACGGCTGCCCCGAGTGGCTCGCGGCCCCGACGGCCAGGTCCCGGGGCGCGAAGCCCGCCGTCAGCGCCTCCCCCAGCGCCTCCAGCGAGCCCTGGAGCTGGAAGGGCTTGGCCCCGCTGCGCCAGGTGGTCACCACGGGCTCGCCGCAGCGCTCCAGCACAGACCCGTGAGCGTCCACCAGCGCCGCGGACACCGGGTGCTCGCCCTCGGTGAACGCCCCCCGGCGGTGCTCCACTGTCAGGCTCGCGACCCTGGCCATCACTCCGCTCCATAGCGCCCGGGGCCACACAATGTCCATCGCCCGGAGCGCCACCGCCGGGCGCCGTGCTAAGGCTCTCCCATGGCGAAGAAGGAGCCCGCCGCCCCCACGCTGGAGGTCCCCGTGGGGCGCCGCCTCGCGGCGGTGCTCACCGTCGCCTGGAGGGCCCGCAGGCCCGTGCTCCTGGAGGGACCCACCGGCGTCGGCAAGAGCGAGCTCGTCCAGCACGTGGCCGCCTCCCTCGGGGTGCAGTGCGTGGTGCTGGACCTGTCGCTCCTGGAGCCGCCGGACCTGGTGGGCCTCCCGGTCCTCGACGGGGGCTTCACCCGCTATGCCCCGCCCGCCTTCCTCCCACAAGACGGCTGCGGAATTCTCATGCTGGAAGAGCTCAACCGCGCCGAGCGCTACATCCAACAGCCCGCCCTGCAGCTCCTCACCGCGCGCAGGCTCCATGAGTACCAGCTCCCGGACGGCTGGAGCTGCTGCGCCGCCATCAACCCCGAGGCCGGTGAGTACCAGGTCACCCCCCTGGACCCCGCCCTCAAGGCCCGCTGCCTCCACGTGAAGGTGCGCGCCGACCGCGCCTCCTGGCTGGCCTGGGCGCGCGCCAGGGGCCTCCACCAAGCGGTCGTGGAGCTCGCCCAGGCCCATGACCATGTGCTAGAAGGCATACCTCCACGTACATGGACCTACGTGTCGGAGGTGCTCCAGGCGCTGAGCCCCCTGGAGCTGGAGGACGATACGCTCTTGCGCGACCTCCTCGGGGGGTATCTACCGTCGTCCTGGGTGACCGTGCTGCTCTCGGAGAAGGCGCGCTGGGCGCTCGCTTCGGGCCCGAACACAGACCAGCTCCTCGGGCGATACCACACGGACGGCGCCCTCTCGAAGACCGTGCGGGGGTGGGCCGTGGCGGGCCTCACCGATCGCCTGGCGCAGCTCGCCGAGCGCGTCCAGGCCGTCATCGAGGGACCCTCGCTGGGGCTCCTGCTGGACCGCGGGGTGTTCGAGCTCCAGGCCTTTGACGCGCTCCTCAGGGACCTCCCGGGGGACCACCGGGAGAGGCTCCAGCGGGCCTTCGGGCGCAACGCCCTGGCCTCCCGATGCCTCCCCGTAAAGGCTCAAGACGTCCTCCGGGGTTACCCCAACTCCGGCGCCTGGAGGGTGGTGTCGGACTGGGTCAAGGACCCCATCGGGGCCCACAAGCTCGGGGCGCTCGCCACGGCCCTGGCGGTCTCCGTGGACATCGCCCAGGACGTCAACGCCCTGCGCCGGGACACCAACGCCGCCGCGGGCCTCGGGGCCTTCCTGGACCAGCTCCAGGCCTTGAGAGACCCCGGGGTGGAGCTCGCCAGGCCCCTGGTGGAGTCCCTCCGCAGGCGGGACGTGCGCCCCGCGGAGCCCCGCAGGTGACGCCCCAGCCGAGCGCGTTGACGCAGTGGCTCCACGCCTTCGTGGCCGAGCCGGGCTTCGTGAGGGACCACCCGTACTACGCCTACGTGCTCGGGCGCATGGACCCGCTGGAGGACCCGTCGGTGCCCGTGATGGCCGTGTCGGCCCACGGCGAGCGTTGGTGTCTGCACGTCAACACGGAGTTCTTCCTCCGGGCGCCGCGGTACCTCCGAGGGGTGCTCCTCCACGAGGTCCACCACGTGGTGCTCGGGCACCTCGGGGACCCGCGCCTGCGCGAGCTCGCCCACCAGGACCTCCTGGCGGTGGCCATGGAGGTGAGCGCCAACGAGTACATCACCGACGCGCTCCCGGGCGAGCCCTACCGCTGGACGGACTTCCGCGCCCTGGGGCTGCGCGAAGGGCAGTCCACCCTGGAGCGCTACGCGCTCCTCGTGGAGGCGCGCGGCAAGGGGAACGAGCCCTTGAAGGGCGCGCTGCGAACGCTGGAGCCCGCGGTGTTCGCGAGCTTTCCCTCGCCGACGGACAAGGGCCTGGACCCCCACGGGCTGCCCAAGGTGGTGGCCGTGCTGCGCGACGCGGTGAACGCGCTCGCCCGCGCGGGGCCGCAGAAGACCCCACCGGGGCGCCTGGCGGGCAGGGACCCGGGCAGCATCCTGGAGGCCCTGGAGGGCGCCCTGGACCCGCCGAAGGTGCCCCTCGACTGGCGCGCGGCGCTGGCGATGTTCGTGGCGAGGGAGCGGGCCCCGGCGCACACCTGGGCCCGGCCCCCGAGGAGGGCCCCGGCGCGGGTGGGGGTGCTCCCGGGGCGCCGCTGGACGCTCACCCAGGGCGAGCGCCCGAAGCTCCTGGTGGCGCTGGACACCTCCGGGAGCATGTCCTCCGAGGAGCTGTCGGAGATCGCCAGGCAGCTCCGGGTGCTGGCCCCGTTGGTGAAGATCACCGTGTGCGAGTGCGACGCGGTGATCCACCGGGTGTACCCCTTCAAGGGCTCCGTGGCCGAAGTGGCCGGGCGCGGCGGGACGGACCTCCGGCCGGTGTTCGCGCCGACCTTCCTCCGAGACCACCGCCCCGACGGGGTGGTGTACTTTACCGACGGCCAGGGGCCCTACCCCCCCACGCGCCCGCCGGTGCGTACTCTGTGGGTGCTCACCAGGGGGTGTGCCTTCGGGTGCCCGTGGGGGCAGCGGGTGGCGCTGCGGGCGCCCGGCGAGGGGGATGTGGTATAGCCCCGCGGCATGAGTACCGGGAACGAAGATTTCGCGTTGATCCTGGGGGCCTCCAGCGGTTTTGGCGAGGCCTCGGCGCTGGCCCTGGCGGAGGCGGGGATGCACATCGTGGGGGTGCACCTGGACCGCCGCTCGACGATGCCGCAGGTGGAGGCGCTCCAGGAGAAGATCCGGGGCCTCGGCCGCGAGGCGTGGTTCTTCAACGTGAACGCGGCCAGCGACGAGCGCCGAAGAGACGTCCTGGACGCGCTCTCCGAGCGTCTGGCGGCCCGCGGCGGGGGCGCGCGGGTGCGGGTGCTCCTGCACTCGCTGGCCTTCGGGACGCTCCGGCCGCTCCTGCCCGGGGAGGGGGCCCAGGCGGACAACGCGCTGACGCGGGCCAACCTGGAGATGACCCTGGACGTGATGGCCACGTCGTTGGTGTACTGGACCCAGGACCTGGTGCGCCGGGGGCACCTGCGGGAGCACGGGCGGGTGTTCGCGATGACGTCCACCGGGTCCTGGGCGTGCTGGCCGGAGTACGGCGCCGTGAGCGCCGCCAAGGCCGCGCTGGAGGCGTACATCCGTCAGCTCGCGGTGGAGGGGGCCACGCGGGGCTTCACGGCCAACGCGCTCTGCGCGGGGGTGACGCGCACGCCGGCGCTGGAGAAGATCCCCGGGAGCGACGCCCTGGTGGCCAAGGCCCTGGCCAAGAACCCCCACAAGCGGCTCACCACCCCCGGGGACGTGGCCCGCGCGCTGGTGTGCCTGGCGCAGCCCGGGGCCGACTGGGTGAACGGCAACGTGCTCAACGTGGACGGCGGCGAGGCCGCGGCGGGGTAGCGCGCGGCTAGCGCACCCAGACCGAGTAGAACTCGGTCCCCGCGGTGGGGGTGATGGCGTCCGAGCGGTCGTTCACGTCGGCGTCGCCGGTGCGCGGGGAGCACGAGGCCCCGGAGCAGAAGGCCCCGAGCCCCGTGGGGTAGTCCACGTTGTCCCGGTACGAGGTAGACAGGTACACCCGGTCGCGGTTTCCGTCCTGGGCGCCGTCGGCCTCGCCGGCCTTGAGGAAGAGCTGGGCGCGGGCCATCCCCGCCAGGAGGGCCGTGTCGCCCTCGCGCGCCATGCTGCGCTCGATGGCGCAGGCGTGGGCGCACGGTGTGGTGGTGGTGAAGCTCGCCGAGCCGCCGCACTCCCACCCGAGGCCCGCCATGCGGGCGCGCAGGGTGACCCCCGGGAGGCATGCGTCGTTGGTGCGCAGGAGGAAGGCGTTGCGGTGGGTGATCATCAGGGCTCGGCCGGACACCGCGTGGAACGCGGGCGAGCGGAAGTCCTCGTTGCGGGTGGGGTCCGGGGTGCCAAAGACGCTCTCGTCCTCCCAGCGGTTGGGCACCGGCGCGGAGACGCGCCAGTTGCCCTCGTCGCGGCCGTCGCCCAGGTTGGTGACGGTGGCCAGCAGGGTCCAGCCTCCGCCCTCGGTGACCATGTCGCACCAGGCCTCGAAGGGCCTCCCGGGGCCCTCGCCGTCCGGGTCCAGGGTGTAGAGCCCCGACGGGAGCATCGGGTCCTCGCGGTGCAGCTCCGCGCAGGACGACGCCCCCAGGCAGCGCCCGGCGAGGCACACCCCCGCGCGGCACGCGCGCCCGCACAGCCCGCAGTGGGCGCGGCTGGTGGTCAGGTCCACCTCGCAGCCATTGTCCGCGGTGGCGTCGCAGTCCCCGCGGCCCGTGGCACACATGGCCACCGCGCAGCGCCCCGCGGCGCAGGACGCCGTGGCCCCCGGGAGCATGCACGCGCGGCCGCACAGCCCGCAGTGGGCGGGGCTCGTGGCCAGGGTGACCTCGCAGCCGTTGGGGGCCATGCCGTCGCAGTCCCCGCGGCCGGCCTCGCAGCGCAGGACGCCGCAGGTGCCCTCGGCGCAGAACCCGACGCCCCCCGGCGGCGCGCATGCCCGACCGCACGCCCCGCAGTGGGCGCGGCTGGTGCTGGTGTCCACGCAGGCCTCCCCGCAGAGGCTCTGCCCCTCCGGGCAGCGGCAGGCTCCCCCCTCGCAGCGGGCCCCGGCGGCGCAGCGCGCCCCGCAGCGGCCGCAGTGGAGCGCGTCGGTCTCCACGGTGACACATGCCCCCGAGCACACGGTCTGTCCGGCGGGGCACACCAGCGTACAGCGCCCGTCGCGGCAGGCGTTGCCCTCGGGGCACCCGCCGCCGCAGCGGCCACAGTGAACAGGGCTGCGCTGGAGGTCCGAGCACACCCCGTCGCACAGGGTCTCACCCATGCGACACTGCGGGGCGGTGTCGGGCGCTGTGATGTCCTGTGGGGTGGTGTCAGGCGCAGTGGTATCGAGCGCGGTGGTGTCGGGCGGGGTGAGGTCTGCCGGAGCGCTGTCCATGGGGGCGCTGGAGTCTGCGGGAGGGGGCGAGACGGCGGTGCCTCCGCCGCAGCCGAGGAGGGCGATGGAGAAGACGAGGGAGGAGGCGCGTCGCATGGGATTAACCTTACCAGAGGTCCGGGCGCCGGGATGGTGCTACACGCCCGCGGTGATGGACGACGCGGGCTTGTACGAGGCCTTCCTGGCGAGGGCGATCCCCAAGGACGACTGGACCCACCGGGCGCACGTGCGGGTCGCGTGGTGCGCGCTCCGGGCGCACGGGACGACGGAGGCGGCGCTGCCGGTGCTGCGCGGCGCCATCCGGCGCTTGAACGAGGCCCAGGGGGGGCAGAACACGGCCACGGCGGGCTACCACGAGACGATCACCGTGGCGATGCTGCGGCTGGTGGAGGCGACGCTGCGGGCGCACGGGCCCGCGGCCGGGAGCGAGGCCTTCTGCGACGCGCACCCGCACCTCTTGCGGTCGAGCGTGCTGTGGCTGTACTACACGCGCGGGAGGCTCTTGTCCGAGCGGGCCCGGGCGCGCTACGTGGCGCCGGACGTGGGGCCGCTACCCTACCGGAAGAGGTAGGAGCAGCCCCACATGCCGTAGTCGCTGGAGGTGATGCCGTTGCGCATGGAGCCCATGTACATGGCCTGCCCCGGGGCCATCTGGATGGTGACCATGCCGCCGGTGGCGAGGTTGATCCTCCCGAAGTGCACGCCCGCGGTGCACACCGACGAGTCGTTGGTGTACACGTCGGTGCCCCACACGGAGCCCGCGGTGCCGCCGGGCGGGCAGAGGTAGGTGAAGGTGGCGCCGACGACGCCGGGCATGGCGCAGTCGTGGTCTAGGGCGTTGGTGCTCCAGGTGGCGGGGGGGGCGCCGCAGGAGCCGCCGGCGCAGGCCATGCCGCCGGGGCAGGCGTTCATGCAGCGGCCGCAGTGCATGGCGTCGGTGCGGGTGTCCACGCAGGAGGCGCCGCAGCGGGTGGTGCCCGCGGCGCATGCGCAGGAGCCCGCGGCGCAGGAGCCCATGGCGCCGCAGGCGTTGCCGCAGCGGCCGCAGTGGAGCGGGTCCGTGGCCACCGCGGCGCAGACGCCCTCGCAGTCCATGGCGCCGCCCGCGCAGGCGGGGGCGACCACGGCGAAGGAGCAGCGCCAGGAGCCGTAGTTGTTGGAGCTCACGCCGTTGCGCATGCTGCCGGTGTAGGCCATCTGCCCGGCCCGGTACTCGATGGTGATCATGCCCCCGGCGGTGGGGGTGATGCGCCCGGCGTGGGCCGCCGCGCCGCACACGGACGAGTCGTGGGTGTAGACCCCGGTGCCCCAGACGGTCCCCGGGGTGCCGCCGGGCGGGCAGCTGTACATGAAGCGCATGCCCAGCACCCCCGGGGCGTCGCAGTCGCGGTCCGTGGCGTTGGTGCTCCAGTCCATGGTGGCCATGCCGCAGGCGCCCATGGCGCAGCGCTGGCCGGCGGCGCATGCGTTCATGCAGCGGCCGCAGTGGTTGGCGTCGTCGGAGGTGTCCACGCACTCGCCGCCGCAGCGGGTCCGCCCGTCGGTGCATGCGCCGGTGTCCCCCGGGGTGGTGTCCGCGGGCCGGTCGACCGCGGTGTCCATCGCGGTGTCCATCGCGGTGTCCGCGGGCCGGTCGACCGCGGTGTCAACCGGGTTGTCCATGGGGACGTCCGCCGAGGAGTCCCCTGGGCCGCTGTCCGGGCGGGTGACATCGGGCACACTGGTGTCCCCGGGGTCGGCGTCGGGGCCGCCCGTGTCAACTGGAACGTCCACCGGTCCGACGGTCCCGGAGTCCTGGTCGATGGGTCCTGGGGGCGACGTGGCGCAAGCAGCCAGCCATGCCGCCCCCCAGAGGGCATACAAGGTCTTGCGGTTCATGGCCGGGAGGATCGCACGGCCCCGTCCCGCGGAGCAACCGCCCGGGCCGCGCGCCGCGGCGCTGCACGCCCGGTCACCTCCCGGCGCGCCGCTACCGCCGGGTGTACAGCAGCTCGTAGTCCACGGGCGACGGCAGCCGTTCGCTGGTGACCGTCACGTGAAGCCGCAGCGTGCGGCCGTCGGACGAAGGTCGGAACACCGTCAGCCGCGCGCCCGAGTCGTTCCAGGTGCGCTGCACGAGGTCGCCCATCATCAGGCGCTGGGTCAAGCGGTTGGTCTCGTGGTCCAGGCCCATGGTGCTGCCCTCGGTGCCGTCGAGCCTGGACACCGCCGTCACCGGCGGCGTGTGCACCCGCACCCGGTCCCCCTCGAAGGCGATGGTCACGCTCCCAAACACCGGGTTGGCCTCCCGCAAGCGGCTCCGCGCGATCCCTCGCACCAGCCCGAAGAAGCCCTGCACCGTGCGCTCCACCGCGGCCTCCATCCGGGCCTGGTTGGGCACCCCGGGCGCAGGGACAAAGGTCCCCCCCAGCCGCTCCTGCGCCGTCCTCGGCGCGGGCACCGTGGGCACCGCGGGCTGCGCTGGCGTCGGCGCCGCCGCGTCCGGTGGCTGCGCCAGGAGCGCCGTGGGCGCGAACGCAAGCAACCCCAACACCCCATTGCCGCGTCGCGCCATGGCCGCAGCCTAGCACCGCACCACCAGCGCGCACCGCCCCCTCACGCCACTTCGGGGTTGGCTGAGCCCCCCGCGATCCTGTACCTTGCCCCGCTACGAACCCATGACGTCGCTCCGCACCCTCCTCCTCGCCTCCGCCGTCGTCCTGGCCTGCTCCTCGGGCAGCACTACCACCGGCACCACCACACCCCCCACACCCCCCAGCACCTCGGGCGGTGAGACGCCTCCCCCTACCACAGCCACCAACACCGCCACACCCCCCACCACACCGCCCGACACCACCCCACCCACCCCACCCACCACGCCCACCACCCCCACCACGCCGGCCACGCCCACCGGCGCCGGGACGGCCAGCGCGGAGCTGATCACCCGCGGGCAGCAGCGCTTCGGTCGGGTGTGCGGCGCCTGCCACGAGGACGGCAGCGACGGCCCCAGGGCCAACCTCGGCTGGGCCGAGGACCGCATGCGCACCATGGTCCGTAACGGCAACGCCCGCATGCGCGCCATCCCCGCCACGCGCCTGACCGACGCCGACCTCGACGCCGTCATCGCCTACCTGCGCTCCATCCACGCCGTGTCCTGAGAACACTCGGCGGGGTATACACCGTGTATACCTCTCAGGGACAGCGCCGGGCCGCGGCCAGCGAGGGCTCCTCCGCGGTCACCAGCGCCGCGCGCACGATCCACGGGTGCGCCAGGAGCGGGCCCGGCGCCGGCGCCGCCGGGCGCAGCGCGCGCAGGGCCTCCAGGGCCGCGTCGTAGGCCAGCATGCCCAGCTCCCCCGGGGGCTCTCCCGCCACGTCGCAGTAGCGTCCGAGGTGCGCGTCGAAGGGCGGACCCTCGTTCGCCGCGAGGCCCACCCACACCCCGGCGGTGCCCGGCCTCGCGCTCCGCGCGTCGAAGAACCACCGACCGGGCTGCGCGCGGGCGCGCGCGGCGAAGGCGCTCCCGGCCACGGGCCCCACCGGCCCCGCCACCAGGTGCAACCCCAGGGGGCCCCCGTCGGGCGCGGTCACCGTCACCCCGGCCAGGGCCAGCGCCTCCCGCGCCCGCAGCTCGAAGGCCGACGCGTCTCCCCCCGAAGCGACGGCCTCCCACGCCACCCGCGCGCCCGCCCGCCGCACCTGCGCCGCCAGCGCCACCGCGCGCTCGCCGGGGGGAGGGCCCGCGGGGTGCACCAGCGGCCCCATGGCGTCGGCGCCCTCGTGCGGCGCCAGGAGCCACACGGGCACCCCCCGCGCCTGCGCCCGCCGCGCCACCGCCGCGGAGAGCTCCTCCTGCGTCGGCCCCAGCACCGCCAGCGCGCCGCCCGCCGCCAGGCGCTCGAAGGCCCCGAGGGCGTCGTGCTGGGTGACCCCCTCGTCCTCCACCAGAATGCGCACCGCGCGCTCCTCGGCGAGGGCCAGCTGGGCCTCGCGCACCACCATCACCCCCAGCGACGCCCGGGCGCCCGACACCGGCGCCAGCACCCCCAGCACCAGCGCCGCCGGGAGGCGCTCGGCCACCACCGGCGCCAGCGTGGCCTCGTCGTCGCCCAGGTCCGCCAGCCAACGGATGTAGCGCGCGATCTCCCCCCGGTCCTCGGCCACCTGGCGGAGCCTCCGGGCCACGAGCCTCCGAAGCCCCGAGCGCGCAGGGAGCGCGTCCAGCGCGCCCGTCAGGGCCTCCGGGGCCTCCACCCGGGACACCAGCGAGGCCACCGCGCGCGCGCGGTCCTCGGCCCGGTCACACACGAGCCCCGTCGGGAGCCAGAGCACCCCGTCCTCGGCCAGGGCCTCCGCCGCCGAGAGCGCGGCCAGGGCGCGCGCCGCGGCCCTCCGACGGCCCGCGGCGAGCGCCTCGGGCAGCGCCGGCGCGCCGCTCTCCGTGGGCGTGGCCCTGGCCTCCAGCGCGTCCACCGCCGCGAGGGACAGCTCCGCCACGCCGCACTCCACCTCGGCATGCTGGGCCCGGTCGATCATCCTCCCCACCAGCGGCTCCAACCTCCCGAAGCCCTGGGGGTCCCTCCTGCGCGCGTCCACCAGGCCCAGCACCAGCGCGCGCTGGAGCTCCACCGCGGGCTCCGCCCCGGCGGCCTCCTGGGCCAGGGCGCGCGCGCGGTCCTCGAAGCCCGCGATGCCCCGGTCACACGCCGCCAGGGCCTCCGGGGTGCCCGTACAGGCCCCGCGCGGGTGCTGCGCCAGGAGGAGCCTCGCCGTGGCGATTCGACACCAGGGCGCCAGCGGGTCCGAGGGGTGCTCCCGGAGCACCCTCCCCAGGGCCCCGGTGGCCCCCGAGAGGTCCCCCTGCGCGGCGAGCTCCCGGCTCTGCGCCACCAGCGCGTCCACCGCGCGCTCCGGGCTCACCAGGCCCACGGGCCGCGTGGCGAAGCGCTCCCCGGAGCATGCGCCCAGGAGCGCCAGGGCGAGCACGGCAGGAGCGGCGCGGGGCGGGCCCAAGGGCCGCGATGGTACCTTGACGCGGGGGGCCGCGCCTCCTAACAATGCCGCCGGAAGGGATCGGCGCTCAGCCCACAGCGCGCGCCGGCGTACCCGATGGCCCCGAGCGACGCCGCGAGCACCACGCTCGCCTCCATGGACCGCAGACACTTCCTGCTCAAGCGCCTGCACTCCCTCTCCGGGGTGGTCCCCGTGGGGGCGTTCCTCCTGGAGCACCTGTGGACCAACGCCCGCGCCGTGTACGGTCGGGAGAGCTTCAACCGCGCCGTGGGCGAGATCCAGGCCCTCCCGGGCCTGGCCTACATCGAGCTCTTCGGGATCTTTCTCCCGCTGGTCTTCCACGCGGTGTACGGCCTGGTGATCGCCGCCCAGGGGCGCCCCAACGTGGGGAGCTACGGCTACACCCGCAACTGGCTCTACCTCCTCCAGCGCGTCTCCGGGGTCGTGGCCTTCGCGTTCATCGGTGTACACCTCTGGCAGTACCGCGTGCAGAAGCTCCTGGGGGTGCTCCCCTGGGAGGACCAGTACGCCGCCCTCATGACGGACCTGGCCACCCCGCGGTGGTTCATCGCATACTTCCTGGGCGTCACCGCCAGCGTGTTCCATTTCGCCAACGGGCTCTGGCTCTTCGGCAACACCTGGGGCGTCACCGTCAGCGCGCGCAGCATGAAGCGCTCGGGGGTCCTCTGCGCGGCCGTCGGGGCGGCGCTCTGGGTCCTCGGGGTGA
The DNA here is from genome assembly GCA_016218725.1 of Deltaproteobacteria bacterium. Classification (GTDB taxonomy): domain Bacteria; phylum Myxococcota_A; class Polyangia; order Polyangiales; genus JACRDB01. Next base: position 19,291 of record JACRDB010000028.1, on the reverse strand, counting down.
ACACCCTCCTGCACTTCTCCTACCGCTGCGGGGGCGTGGTCCCCATGCCCGAGCAGGAGCTCGTCCAGGGCAACTGCCACAACCCCGATGACCTCCCCCTACGAAACCCCTGAGGGGGACCCCTGAGGAGCGCCCATGGCAGCCAAGACATCGGTGGTGACGGAGTCCGGCGAGGTCCGCCGGGCCCTGGTCGTGGGCGGGGGCCTCGGGGGCCTGATGACCGTCCTCAAGCTCTGCGAGGCCGGCGTCCCCGTGGACCTATTCTCCCTCGTACCCGTCAAGCGCTCGCACTCCGTGTGCGCCCAGGGCGGGATCAACGCCTCGGTGAACATCAAGGGCGAGGGGGACAGCCCCTATACGCACTTCTATGAGACCATCAAGGGCGGGGATTTCCTCGCCAACCAACCCCCCGCCAAGGGCATGGCCGAGGCCGCCCCGGGCATTGTCTACATGCTGGATCGCATGGGCGTGCCCTTCAACCGCACCCCCGAGGGCAACCTGGACTTCCGCCGCTTCGGCGGCACCCTGTTCCACCGCACGGCCTTCGCCGGCGCCACCACCGGCCAGCAGCTCCTCTACGCCCTCGACGAGCAGGTCCGCCGCTGGGAGACCCAGGACGTCGAAGACGACCGCGGGGTCACCCTCCCGGGCCAGAAGATGGTGCGCAAATTCGAGGCCTGGGACCTCGTGGCCCTGGTCCTCGACGAGGGTGGCACCTGCCGCGGGATCGTCGCCCAGGACCTGAAGAACAACAGCCTCCAGGCCTTCCGCGGGGACGCCGTGTGCCTCGCCACCGGGGGCCCGGGGCTGGTCTTCGGCCGCAGCACCAACTCCATGATCAACACCGGGAGCGCCAGCGCCATCGCCTTCCAGGCGGGCGCGCGGTACGCCAACGGGGAGTTCATACAGGTACACCCCACGGCCATCCCGGGCACGGACAAGCTCCGGCTCATCTCCGAGAGCGTCCGCGGCGAGGGCGGCCGCATCTGGGTCCCAAAGGACAAGGGTGACAAGCGCGAGGGCGCCCGCATCCCCGAGGCCGAGCGGTACTACTTCCTCGAAGAGAAGTACCCTAAATACCGCAACCTCGTCCCCCGGGACATCGCCTCCCGGGAGCTCTTCCGCGCCGTCAAGCACGAGGGCTACAGCGCCGAGGGCCAGGAGGCCGTGTTCCTTGACGTCACGCACCTGAACCGCGACGTGGTGAAGAAGAAGCTCGAAGGGGTCCTGGAGATCTACGAGAAGTTCGTCGGGGTGGACCCCTACACGAACCCCATGAAGATCTTCCCCGCGGTGCACTACTCCATGGGAGGGCTCTGGGTGGACTTCGAGAAGGGCCCCGATGGTGCGCTGGCGCCGGCCTCCGCGCGCAACCAACAGACGAGCATCCCGGGGCTCTTCGCCACCGGCGAGGCGGACTACCAGTACCACGGCGCCAACCGCCTCGGGGCCAACTCGCTCTTGTCGTGCATCTACGGCGGGATGGTCACGGGCCCCGCCATGGTGGCCTGGAGGGACGGCGAGCGGCGCTCGGCCCTGGACCTGCCGAGCTCCCTCTTCGAGGCCGAGACCCGGCGCCAGCAGGACGCCTGGGACGCCCTCGGGAAGCGCACCGGGGGAGAGTACACCGTGAACCCCTACGAGCTCCACGGCCGCCTCGGGGACATGATGCTCTTGAAGTGCACCGTCGAGCGCCACGACAAGGACCTGGACGAGGTGCTCGCGACGCTCCAGACCATGAAGGCTGAGTTCAAGCGCTGCGCGCTCCTGGACCCCGCGGGGAGCGGGACCATGAACCAGCCGAGGGTGTTCCTCCGGCACCTCGCGGGGATGCTCACCCTGGCCGAGGTGATCGCCCTGGGGGCCCGCGCCCGGCAGGAGTGCCGGGGGGCCCACTACAAGCCCGCCCTGGACCCGGAGCTCACCACCGGGGCCGTGGGCCGGGACGACAAGGACTGGCTCAAGACCACCCTGGCCACACACTCCAAAGACGGGCCAGCGTTGTCCTATGAGCCCGTGGACATCTCCCTCCTGGCGCTGGCCCGGAGGGACTACGGCAAGGTCTCGACGGGGAAGGGTTGACCATGGGCCTGGACACGGTGACGCTCAAGATCCGCCGGGGCGAGGGCCCCGGCCCCTCCCGCTGGGAGACCTTCAAGGTCCCGCGCAGGCCCATGATGAACGTGGTGTCCTGCCTCCTGGAGGTGCAGAAGAACCCCGTGACGGCCGACGGGAAGGCCAGCACCCCGGTGCAGTGGGACTGCTCCTGCCTGGAGGAGGTGTGCGGGGCCTGCACCATGGTGATCAATGGTCGGGTGCGGCAGTCCTGCTCGGCCCTCGTCAAGGACCTGTCCCCCGAGGGCCAGACCGTGGTGCTGGAGCCCATGAGCAAATTCCCCAGGGTGCGGGACCTGGTGGTCGACCGCCAGCGCATGTTCGACGCGCTGCGCAAGACCCGCGCCTGGGTGGAAATCGACGGCACCCACCAGCTCGGGCCCGGCCCCAGGGTCTCCCAGGAGGACCAGGAGGTCATGTACCCCCTGTCCCGCTGCATGACCTGCGGGTGCTGCGTGGAGGCATGCCCCAACTACAACGACCGCTCCGCCTTCCTCGGGCCGCAGGTCATCTCCCTGGCCAGGCTGTACAACATGCACCCCTCGGGGAGCATGCAGGCCTCCCAGCGGCTCGACGCCTTGATGGGCGTGGGCGGCATCGCGGACTGCGGCAAGGCCCAGAACTGCGCCGAGGTCTGCCCCAAGGCCATCCCCCTCACGGAGTCCATCGCCGTCCTGGGGCGCGAGACCCTGAAGCGCGCCCTCTTCGGCTGGCTCCTGAAGGGGTGACCCGCTCCCCCTGGAAACCCCGGGGAGGGTGTGCTAGTGCGGCCCCGCCGCGGCGGCGGCGAGGTCCCTCTTTGGGGGCGCTCTGACGCCGCGCGTCAGGAGAGCGTGTCCGTGGCCGCGAGCTACTTCGACGTCGATGGGACCCTGGTGAGGACCAACCTCGTCCACCCCACGGTGTACTACCTCTTGAACCAGGCCACCCCCTTGCGCTCCCTGGCCCGCCTGGGCGGGGCCATCCTCCGCGCGCCAAAGCTTGGCCTGGCCGAGCTGCGCGATCGCAGAACCTTCAACGAAGAGCTCTTTCGCTTGTACGAAGGAATGACGGAAGACCGGTTGACGCTGTTGGCAGACGAGGCGTTCGACACGGTGATGAAGCCCGCGGTGTACCCCGGGGCGAGGGACCTGGTGGCGAGCTGCAAGGCCCGCGGCCACGAGGTGGTGATCCTCTCCGGGGCGCTGGACTTCCTGGCCGAGCGGCTCCGGCGGCACCTCGGGGCGGACACGGTGATCGCCAACCGGCTGGAGCTGCGCGGGGGCTACGCCACCGGGAGGCTCCTGCCGCCGGTGGTGGCGGGGCCCACCAAGGCGCTCCTCCTGCGGGAGCATGCCCGCGCCGGGGGCCACGGCCTGGACGACTGCCACGCGTTCTCTGACAGCTACTCGGACGTGCCGATGCTCTCGGTGGTGGGCCACGCCACGGTGGTCAACCCCGGGGGGCAGCTCGAGCGCCTCGCGCGCGCGCACCACTGGCCCGTACTTCACCTGGACCGCACGCCGTGAACCACCCCTGCGTCATCACGCTGGACCGCCGCAGCGCCCCGAGGGCGCTCTTCTCCGGGGACCGCATCGTCGAGGTGGACCTGCCGCCCGGCACCCGGGTGCTGTACCCCAAGAGCCCGCTGGCGCCCTTGAAGGACCCCGACGCGGCGATCCGGTACGCGCTGCACCACCCCTACGGCACCGAGCCCCTCTACGCGAAGCTCCGCCCGGGGATGAAGGTGGTCATCGCCGTGGATGACATCTCGCTCCCGCTGCCGCCCATGAAGGCCCCGGACGTGCGCGAGCGGGTGCTCACCATCGTGCTCCAGCTCCTGGCCGACCACGGCGTGGACGACGTGGAGATCATCATCGCCACCAGCGTCCACCGGCGGATGACCGGCCCGGAGGTGCGGCACATCGTCGGGGACAAGATCTTCAACGCCTGGTGGCCAAAGCGCCTGTACAACCACGACGCCGAGGACCCCAAGGGGATGGCCTTCGTGGGGGAGACGTCCCTGGGCGAGCGCGTGGTGCTCAACAAGAAGGCCGTCGAGAGCGATCTGATCATCTACGTGAACCTGAACCTGGTCCCGATGGACGGCGGGCACAAATCCGTGGCCGTGGGGCTCTGCGGGTACGAGAGCCTGAAGCCGCACCACAACCCTCGGGTGCTGCGCAAGTGCCACAGCTACTTCGACCCGCCCGCCAGCGAGCTCAACACCGTGGTGGAGCGCATGGGCCGGGTGGCCCAGCAGCACCTGAACATCTTCACCATCGAGACCACGGTCAACAACCGCATGTTCGACCGCCCGCTGGCCTTCCTCGCCAAGAACGAGGACGACCATACCGCCGCCGAGCGGGCCGCGCTCAAGGCCCTGTGCTATACGTTGGACCGCACGCCGGACGACGTGCGGGACCAGATCTTTCGCCGCGTGCCGGCCCCCTACGAGCTCACGGGGGTGTGGGCCGGGGCCACGGAGAGCGTCCACCCGCACACGCTCAAGCGCTGCTTCGAGCAGTACGCCGTGCCCCTGGAGGGCCAGGCGGATATCCTCGTGGCGGGCATTCCGTACATCTCACCGTACAACGTAAACGCATACCTGAACCCCTTGCTCGTCCAGGTGCTGGCCCAGGGCTACCTCTTCAACATGTACCGCGGCGTCCCGGTGGTGAAGAAGGGCGGCACGATGATCATCACGCACCCGTGCAAGGACCGCTTCGACCCCGAGCAGCATGCGCCCTACGTGGAGTTCGTCCACCGGCTCCTGCCGGAGACCCGGGACGCCCTGGAGCTGCACCGTAAGTACGAGGAGGACTTCGCCCGCAACCCCTCGTACCTGGCGATGTACCGCCGCGGGAACGCCTACCACCCGGCGCACCCGTTCTTCATGTGGTACTGGGGCGAGGCCGGGCGGCAGCACCTCGGGCGGGTGATTGTTGTAGGGGCCGAGAACGACTACATCCCGAAGCTCCTCGGGTACGAGACCGCCCGCTCCATGCCCGAGGCGCTGGACATGGCGCGGGACACGGCCCCGCCGTCACCGGACATCACCTGCCTGCACGTGCCGCCCATCGCCATGGCGGACGTCACGCTGCCGAAGGCCCGGGGAGACCGCGCGTGACGGCCCCGGAGGGAGCTGCGGATCCGCCGGCGCTGGACCTCGCGGGCCTCTTCGAGGGCGCCAGGCTCGTGGTGGTGGGTGGCACGGGCTTCCTCGGGAAGGTGTGGCTGTCGCTCTTTCTGCACCGCTACCCGGGCGTGGGCAGGGTCTACCTCGTGGTGCGCGCCCGCGCCGGGAGGGAGTCCGAGGCCCGCTTCTGGACCGACGTGGCCGGGAGCGAGCCCTTCTCGCCGCTGCGGGAGCTCTACCCTGGGGCGGCCTTTGAAGACTTCCTCCGGGACAAGATCGAGGTGCTCGACGCGGACGTCTCCCGGCCCCGCTGCGGGGTGCCCGAGGCCCAGCTCCGGGAGCTGTCGGGCACCATTGACGCCGTGGTGAACGTCGCGGGCGTGGTGGATTTCAACCCGCCCCTGGACGAGGCCCTCAAGGCCAACGCCGCGGGGGTGCAGAACCTCGTGGGGCTGGCGAAGGCCCTCGGGGACGTGCCGGTGCTGCACACCAGCACCTGCTACGTGGCGGGCTACCGCCGGGGCACCATCGACGAGAGCGACCCGCGCGCGCGCCCCATCCCCAGCGACGAGGTGAGCGCCACGCACTGGAGCCCCGCGCGGGAGATCGACGACGGCCACGAGATCGTGGCGCAGGTGCTGCGCCGCGCGGACGACGCCCAGCGCCGCACGCTCTTCCACGAGGAGGCCCTGCGGACCCTGGCGGAGCGCGGCGAGCCCGGCCACGGCCCTCCCTACGACGAGGAGGTCTCCCGCGCGCGGCGGCGTTGGGTGAAGGAGCAGAGCGTGGCCGAGGGCGCCGCGAGGGCCCTGCACTGGGGCTGGCCCAACATCTATACGTACACCAAGGCCCTGGGCGAGCAGGTGCTGGCGGGCTCGGGGCTCCAGTTCGCGATCGTGCGCCCGTCGGTGATCGAGAGCTCCGTGGCCTACCCCTTCGCGGGCTGGAACGAGGGCATCAACACCATGGCCCCGTTGATCTTCGTGATCTTGAAGGGCCACCTCCAGGTGCCGGTGACCGAGAAGGTCGTGCTGGACGTGATCCCCGTGGACATGGTCGCCGGGGGGATGATCCTGGCGCTCGGGGCGCTCCTGCAGCGCACGCACCGGCCGGTGTACCACCTGGGCTCCAGCGACACGAACCCCGTTCGGATGCTGCGCATCGTGGAGCTGGTGGGGCTCTACAAGCGCAAGTACTTCCAGCGCACCGGGAAGCTCCACCCGGCGGTGAGCTTCGTGGTGTCCCACTGGGAGCCCACGGCGCTGTCCGTGGAGGCGTACCGCTCCCGCGGGGCCCCGGCCATCGCCAGGGCCTCCAGGGGCCTGTCGGGGCTCCTCCAGAGGGCCGCGGGGGCGCTCCCCCTCGGCGGGGTGCTCAAGCCCGCCGCGCGCGCCCTGGACGCCTACGCGGGCGTGGCGAAGCGCAACGGAGAGCTCTGGGAGCTCTTCGTGCCCTTCATCGCGGAGACCGAGTACCGCTTCTCGACCTTGTCCATCCGCGCGGCGCGCGCCAGGGTGTCCGCCGAAGACCGCCGGCGCGTGGGCTATGAGCCCGAGGGCCTCGACTGGCGGCACTACATGCACGAGGTGCAGTGCCCGGGCCTGGACCGCTGGGTCTTCCCGGACCTGCGCGCCCGCATCGACGCGCCGCAGAAGCCCCTGCGGGCCTACGCCCACCTGGTGGACATGCTGGCCGACGCCGCCGAGCGCCACGGGCACATCCCCGCGCTCCTGCGCGTCGAGGCCGACGGGCTCTCCAGGGTGTCCTATCAAGAGCTCTTCGCGCGGGCGGGGATGGTCGCTTGCAGATTGCAAGCGGCGGGGATCACCGTCGGGGACCGGGTGGCGCTCTCGGCGGGGAACCACCCGAGCTGGGCGATCGCGTACTTTGGCGTGCTCCGGGCGGGGGCCGTGGCGGTGCCGGTGGACCCGAAGCTCGAGGCGCGGGCCTTCGGGAACGTGCTGCGGGCCTCCCACGCCCGGGCGGTGGTGTGGGATGAGGAGGTGCGCGGGCGGGTGGAGCCCATGGCCCCGGAGGGGCTCCAGCGCCTTGAGCTCCTGGCGCTGACGGACCCGGACCCGGAGCTCCCGGAGCCCGCGGCGGTGGCGCTCACGGCGGAGTCCCTGGCCAGCGTGATCTACACGTCGGGGACCACGGGCACGCCCAAGGGGGTGATGCTCTCGCACGGGAACTTCACGTCCCTGATCGCGTCGCTGGCGCCGGTGTTCCCGCTCTCCACGGGGGACCGGGCGCTCTCGGTGCTGCCGCTGCACCATACGTTTGAGTTCACCTGCGGGCTGCTCCTGCCCTTGTCCCGTGGCTCGCGGGTGGTGTACCTGGACGAGCTCACCGGCGAGCGGGTGGTGCATGCGCTCCGCGAGGCGAGGGTGACGGCGATGGTGGGGGTGCCGGCGCTCTGGCAGCTCCTGGAGCGCCGGATCGTGGCCGAGGTGCGCGAGCGCGGCAGCGCGGCGAGCGCGGTCTTCGACCTGGCCCTGACGGTGAACCGCACGCTGGGCAAGAACCTCGGCGCGGACGTGGGCAGGGTGCTCTTCGGGCCGGTGCACCAGCGCCTCGGGGGGAGCCTGCGGTACCTGATCTCGGGCGGGGCGGCGCTGCCGCGGGAGACGTCGAGGGTGTTCGCGGGCCTGGGGCTCCACCTGGCCGAGGGCTACGGGCTCACGGAGGCCGCGCCGGTGCTCACGGTGTCCAAGGCGGGCCCGCGGGGCGAGCCCGGGAGCGTGGGGGCGGCGATCCCCGGGGTGGAGCTGCGCATCGCCAACCCCGACGCGCAGGGCGTGGGCGAGGTGTGGGCCCGCGGCGCCAACGTGATGACGGGCTACATGGACGACCCGGAGGGCACCGCGGGGGTGCTGGACTCCGACGGGTGGCTCCGCACCGGGGACCTGGGGCGCCTGGACGCCAAGGGGAGGCTCACGCTGGTGGGCCGCTCCAAGGACGTGATCGTGGCGTCCAACGGGGAGAACATCTACCCTGACGATGTCGAGAGAGCGGTCGGAAAGGTAGACGGTATCAGCGAGTACGCGGTGGTGGGGGTGCCCGACCCGCGGGGCGGAGAGCGCGGCGCGGAGCTGGCGGTGCCCCAGCGGGTAGAGGAGGACACGCCCGAGGCGCGGGCGGCGCGGCGCGAGCGGGCGCACCGGAGCCTGCGCCAGGCGCTGGCGAAGCTGCCCCCGGCGTGGCAGCCCTCGGTGGTGCTGCTCTACGACGCGGCGCTGCCGAGGACGGCGATCGGCAAGGCGCGGCGCAACGAGGTGCGGGCCATCCTGGCCAGGCTCCTGTCCGCGAGCATCCCGCCGCCGCCGCGGGGCGGTGACGGCGGGGCGGAGCCCATGACCCCGGTGCGCCGGGCGGTGGCGGTGCTGGCGCGGGTGGAGCCCGAGCGGGTCACCGGCGCCACGCGGCTCAAGCAGGACCTGGGCTTTGACTCGCTGATGGCGATGGAGCTGGTGGTGGCGCTGGAGGCGGCGCAGGTGGGGGTGCCGATCCCCGAGGACCTGGGCTCGCTGGAGACCGTGGCGGAGATCGAGGAGGTGCTTGGGCTGTCCGACGGGACCGGCGCGCGGGGGGTGCCGCTGCCATCGCTGCCGGAGGACGTGTCCGCGGAGGACGCCCCGCGGGAGGACCCCGAGGCGACGGCGGTGGAGCTGCCGGAGGCGGTGAGGGACCTGGCCCGGAGCGCGCTCTCGGTGTTCCAAAGGGAGTTCTACCGCAGCGTGATGAAGTCCCGGGTGACGGGGCGGTCGTTCATTCCGCACAACCGTAACACCATCGTGGTGGCGAACCACGCGAGCCACCTGGACATGGGGCTGGTGAAGCACGCCCTGGGGAGCTACGGCCGGGACCTGGTGGCGCTGGCGGCGCGGGACTATTTCTACGCCACGACGCTGCGGCGGACCTGGGTGGACAATTTCACCAACCTGGCGCCGATCAACCGCGAGGGGGGCCTGGCGCAGACGCTGCGGGAGGTGGGGAGGCTCCTGGAGCAGGGCAAGACGGTGCTGATCTTCCCGGAGGGGACGCGGAGCCCGGACGGCACGCTGCGGAAGTTCAAGGGCGCGGTGGGCTTCCTGGCGCTGCACTACCGGGTGGACGTGCTGCCGGTGTACCTTGGGGGCACCTACGACGCGCTGCCCAAGCACGGGCTGGTCCCCACGCGGCGGGACCTTTCGGCGCGGATCGGGCCGGCGCTGGCGGTGGACGAGCTCCTGCGGCTGACGCAGGGGATGCGGCCCATGGAGGCCGCCCGCGCGGTGGCGAGGCTCACCCAGCAGGCGGTGGAGGCGCTGCGGGACGGCGGGGCCCTGGACCTCTCGCGGGTGGAGAGCGTGAGGGCCCAGCCCGCGCGGCGCCACCCGCTGGTGGAGCTCTTCGCGGAGGAGCTGCCGCGGCGCTTCCAGCGGGGGACGGTGACGAACCCGGTGAGCTTCTATTTCACGCTGGGGAATGAGCCCGAGGCGAAATGGACCGTGCGGGTGTCCCCGGAGGTGTGCGAGGTCGTGCCCGGCAAGCCCGAGGGCGGCGCGGCGGATTGTGTGTTGAAGACCAGCGCGGACCTGTTCACCCGGATCGTGCGGGAGGGCTACACGCCGGGGGCCGGGGAGTTCCTCTCGGGGGCGGTGAAGTCCAACGACGTGGCGCTGCTGGAGACATTCCAGCGCGCTTTTCAACTAGGTTGAGGGGACATACCCGGGTGCGAGGTGTGGCATGAGGTATCTGGTGACGGGGGCCACGGGCTTCCTGGGGCGGCACCTGGTGGCGCTGCTCTCGGCGCGGGGCCACGCGGTGGTGGCGCTGGCGCGGAAGGCCCCGCGGGGGGATGCTCCGCCCGGGGTGACGGCGCTCACCGGGGACGTGCTGGACGGGGAGCTGGTGCGCGGGGCGGCGGAGGGCTGCGACGGGGTGTTCCACTGCGCGGGGGTGGTGAGCCGGGACCCCGGGGACGCGGAGCTCCTGTGGCGCTCGCACGTCCTGGGGACGCGGACGGCGCTCGCGGCGTGCCGGGACGCGGGGGTGCCGCGGGCGGTGCTGGCGTCCACGAGCGGGACCGTGGCGGTGTCCGAGGACGGCCGGCGCGTGTCCCGCGAGGACGACCCTCCGCCGCTGGCGCTGATCCAGCGCTTCCCGTACTACCGGGCCAAGCTCTACGCCGAGCGCGAGGCGCTGGCGCTGGCCACGGACGGCTTCCTGGTGGTGAGCGTGAACCCGTCGCTCCTGCTGGGTCCCGGGGACGTGTACGGCTCGTCCACGGGGGACGTGCGGCTCTTCCTGGAGCGCCGGGTGCCCGCGGTGCCGTCCGGGGGCTTGTCCTTTGTGGACGCGCGGGACGCGGCGGAGGCGCTGCTCCTGGCGATGGAGCGGGGCGCGCGAGGGCGGCGCTACCTCCTCGGGGCGGCGAACATGACGGTGCGGGAGTTCTTCGGCAAGCTCTCGCGGGTGTCCGGGGTGGACGCCCCGTGGGTAGGGCTGCCTCGGAGCGTGGCGGTGGCGCGGGGCGGGGCGAGGCTCCTCGGGCGCTTGGCGGACTACCTCGGGCGCGACGCGGGGGTCACGCCAGAGAGCGCGGAGCTCGGGCAGCTCTTCTGGTACGTGGACCCGGCGCGGGCGATGCGCGAGCTCGGCTGGACGCATCGGGACCCGATGACCACCCTGGCGGACACCGTGCGAGACCTGAGGGCGGGCGTGAGTGCGCTGGGTGAGGGTGCTCGGGAGCGGCGCCCTGGGTGAGCGTGCGGGAGCACCGAGGGCGCCCCTCCCGAACACCCTCACCTAGCGCACTCACGCCCACGGGGGAGCCCGCCTCGGGCGGTCTTCGTAACCTTTGCGCCGATCGTCACCCCGCCGTCACTCCGGCAGGTCGCCCTTGCGGCGCTTGGGCCGGTAGCTCACCCGCACCGGCACCGCCTCGAACTGGAAGCGCTCCCGGAGCTGGTTCTGCACGTACCGCTGGTACGCCGGGGACACCGCGTCGGGGAAATTGGTGATCGCCGCGAAGCGCGGCGGGCGCGTCCCCACCTGCGTGATGTAATAGATCCGTACGGCCTTGCTGGCATGCACCGGCGGGGGGTGCTTGTCCACCACCTCCTCGAAGAAGCGGTTCACCTCCCCCGTGGTCACCCGCTTGCCGTGCGCCTCGAAGGCCCTGTCCACCATGGACAGGAGCGTCCCGGTCCCGCGGCCCGCCTTGGCGCTCAGCCGCAGCACCGGGATCCAGGACGCGAACCGTAGCTGCTCCCTGGCCGACGCCAGCGCGCGACGCTCCCCCGCCGCGTCCACCGCGTCCACCTTGTTCATCCCCACAAGCACCGCCCGGCCCCGGTCCAGCGCCAGCCCCACCAGCCGCAGGTCCTGCTCGGCCAGACCCCCCACGATGTCCGCCAGCACCACCACCACGTCGCAGCGCTCCATCGCCCGGATCGCTTGCAGCACCGACGTCATCTCCACCGGCGCCGTCACGCTCCGCCGCCGCCGCACCCCCGCCGTGTCCACGAACACGTACCGCCGGTCGCCCTTGACCACCACCGTGTCAATCGCGTCCCGCGTGGTGCCAGGCACCTCCGTCACCAGCAGCCTCCCGGTCCCGAGGAGCCGGTTGATCAAAGAGCTCTTGCCCGCGTTGGGCCTGCCCACCACCGCCACCCGAGGCACCCCCTCCGCGGGCTCCTCCTCCGGCGTGGGCTCCGGCAGCGCCGCCAGCTGCGCCTCCAGCGCCGCGTCCAGGTCCGCCATCCCCCGGCCGTGCAGCGCGCTCACCGGGAGCACCGTGTCCGCCCCCGTCTGGTACAGCTCCAGCGACTCCAACGCCCGCGCCGTCGAGTCGGCCTTGTTGGCCACCCACAGCGTGGGACGGGCCGCCCGGCGCAACATCCGAATCGCGTCGTGGTCATTCTCTGTCAACGCCGTGGTGCCGTCCGTCACGAACACCACCAGGTCCGCCTCGGCCACCGCCAGGCGCACCTGGTCCCGCACCCCGGCCATCACCGGGTCCTCGGCGCCGCGGTCAAAGCCGCCCGTGTCCACCAGCACGTACGGCCGCCCGCGCACCTCGGCGTCGGCGTAGTGGCGGTCGCGGGTGACCCCGGGCTCGTCCTCCACGATCGCCAGGTGGCGCCCCGCCAGGCGGTTGAAGAGCGTGCTCTTGCCCACGTTGGGCCGCCCCACGATGGCCACCACCGGCCGCTGCCTCCGCGCCGCCCGGTCCTCCGCGGGGAGGCCCTCCCTCGGCGATCTCATGACCTCTTCCCCCGGCGCTCGTAGCCAAAGCGCGTCAGCGCCGCCGCCGAGCGCGTCCAGTCCGGCGTCACCTTCACCCAGAGCTCCAGGAAGATCTTGCGCCCCAGGAGCCTCTCCACCGACGCCCTCGCCCGGCTCCCGATGGCCTTGATCCGCTCGCCCCGCGCCCCCACCATGATCTTCTTCTGCCCCGGACGCTCCACGTGCACCGACGCCGTGATGTGAGGGATGGGCGCCCGCTCGTCAAAGCGCTCCAGCTCCACCGCCGTGGCGTACGGCACCTCCTCGCCCGTCTCCGACAGCACCGCCTCGCGGATGGCCTCGGCCACGAAATACCTCTCCGGCCGGTCCGTCAGCGCGTCGTCAGGGAAGAGCGCCACCCCCTCCGGGAGCCTCCCGAAGAGCTCCCCGCGGAGGGTGTCCAAGCCCTCGCCGGTGTCCCCCGAGACGGGCACCACGGCGGCAAAATCCCTAAGCTTTCCGTATACTTCCAGGAGAGGCAGGAGCGCCGTCCGGGGGCGCACGGTGTCCACCTTGTTCAGGCACAAAAGCACCGGGCGGGTGGTGTGCGCCAGGGCCTCCAGCACCACCTGGTCCCGAGGGGGCCCCGCGTGGCCGTCCCGGGCGTCGGCCACCAGCACCACCAGGTCCGCGTCGCCGATGGCCGCGAGGGCCTCGTGGTTCATGTACTCCCCGAGGCGCCCGTGGGGGCGGTGGATCCCCGGCGTGTCCACCAGGACGAGCTGGGCCCCCGGGCCGTGGAGCACCCCCCGGAGCCGGTCCCGGGTGGTCTCCGGCCTCGGCGTCACGATGGACAGCCGCTCCCCGAGGAGGGCGTTCAAGAGCGTGCTCTTGCCTACGTTGGGCCGGCCCGCCAGGGCCACATAGCCCATCCGGTGGGGGGTTTCGGGGGGGAGCGCGCGCATCGGACGGCGGACCATACGCGGTAGCGCGCCCCTTGGCCACCGTCGCAGCCCGGGTATAGTCCTCCCGAGAGCTTCAAGGCGCCCGCTCCCCCGTTCATGCATCGCCCGCGAATCTTCACCCCATCGCTGCCGTGGCTTGGCCTCCTGGGCGCGATCCTCTGCCTCTTCGGCTCGCACGTCGGGCGCTCCTGGGACTTCACCGTCGACGACGCCGGGATCACCTTCTCCTACGCCCGGAACATCGCCAACGGCTTCGGGATGGTGCTCACCCCCGGCGCCGAGCGCGTCGAGGCCGCCACCAACTTCCTCTGGGTGCTCCTCCTGGTCCCCGCCGAGCCCCTGGGCATGACCCATGAGCTCCTCGCCAAGATCCTCGGGATGAGCCTCGCCGCGGGCGCCCTGGCCGCCATCGCCATGTTCCCCGCGGTGGCCTACCGCCGTCGCCCCGCCTACTACGACCTGGTCGCACCCCTCGTCGCCGCCACCTTCGCCCACTCCGCCCTGTGGTGCACCTCGGGCCTCGAGAACGGCCTCGTGCAGTTCCTCGTGGCCCTGTCCCTGGTCCTCGTCGCCCACGAGGAGAACAACCCCGAGGCCCTCCCCTGGAGCGCCGTGACCCTCTCGGCCCTCTTCGCCACCCGGCCCGACGGGGGGCTCTACCTCGGCGCCATCGGCCTCGTGCGCGCCGCCCGCGCGAGCCTCAAGGGCCTGCGCAGGCAAGACGTCCGCTGGGCCCTCGGGCTCGTCCTCGGCGTGGGCGGCCTGGAGGTCTTCCGCCTCGCGTACTTCGCCTGGCCCGTGCCCAACAGCTTCTACATCAAGCGCAGCACGTACTTCTACGGCAAGGACCTCATCGACCTGCGCTCCGAGGGCTGGAGCTACGTCGGCGCCTGGCTCGAGGCCTACAAGCTCAAGCACGCCCTGGCCCTGGCGCCCCTCGCGCTCCTCGGCGTGCGCGCCATGACCGCCAGGGTCGCCCTCCTGGCCTGCGTCGCCGCCGGGATGTTCCTCCCGGTGTACTCCCACGGCGACTGGATGGAGGAGTTCCGCTTCCTCACCTTCGTCGCCCCGCTGGTGGCCCTGAGCATCGCCGAGGGCGTCCGGGGCGTCACCCGCCTCCCGCTGGCCCTGGCGCCCCGGAGCCTCCAGACGCTCCTGGCCCTCGGGCTCACCCCCCTGGCGGCCTACGTGGTGCTCTCCCAGAGCGCCCGCGCCTGGCCCGGGCGCTTCCAGGTCACCCGCACCCATAACACCCTGGAGTTCAGCCTCGTTCGCCAGCGTGGCCGCTACCTCAACCTCGCCTCGCGCATGTTCGGCATCGAGAATGGCACGGACCTCGACCCCGACGTCGGCGGCACCGCCTACGACTCCGGTCTCCAGATCGTCGACCTCTATGGCCTCGGCGAGGTCGCCGTCGCCCACACCCATGGCGCCAACCCCTCCGGTGAACGCGAGTTCATCTTCCGTGAGCGCCGACCTACCTACATTCACCTACACGGCGCATGGTTTGGCTACTCCGGGCTGGATCGCTCGGAGGAGCTGGAGCATTTGTATCTTCGCCTCCCGATCGTGATCGGGACCGAGCACGAGGACGCCTCCAACTGGGTGAGCCGCGAGGCCCTCGCGGCGCCGTGGACGGAGACCGCGGAGCGGGGGCCGCCCTTGTCCACCCACGGGCCCTGCTGGCTCGACGGGTACACCCTCTCGGCCACGGCGCTGGACCCGGGCGAGAGGCTTTTGACGGAGCTCACCTTCTCGGGCTCCCACGCCGGGCAGCCCGGGGTGCTGGTGGCCCAGCGGCAGCCCTCGGGGCCGCAGGTGGAGGCCGCCCTGCGCCCCGGGGCGGAGATCATCCCGCCGAGCGCCTTCCTCGCGGGCGAGCGGGCGCGCGTACGCGCGCCCCTGACGCTGTCCGCGGGCACCTGGGAGCTGCGCTGGCGCGGCGAGGGCGCCGAGGCGGTGCTGGCCACGGTGACCGTGGCGCCGGGAGCGGGCTCCCGCGAGGTGGCCTCGCTACGGCGGGGACAGGAGGCCCGGGTGCGCGAGGGGGACCTGCGAGGCGCGCGGACGGTGGCCCTGGGGCTGCGGTTGCGGGTCCTGGAGCGCACGGACCCGGACGCCGCGGAGGCCCTGGCGGTGTACCCTCGGGCGCTGGCCCAACATGCGTGGGCCCTGGGGGCCTCCGGGGCCTACGCCGTGGCCGCGGAGGCGGCGCTGGAGGCCCAGCGCTTCACCCGCAGGGACTCGAGGACCCTCACCGTGGTGCAGAGCCTGGCCGAGCGCCTGGCCGACGAGGCCCGGGCGTCGGAGCGCCGGGGGGAGCTCCCCAGGGCCTTCGGGCTCGCGCGGGACGCGGTGCTGATCGACCCCCAACGGAGCTGGATGCGCCGCGCGGCCGAGAGGCTCCGGAGGCACCGCCCGGGGGTGTACGACGGCGGCCGCGCGGTGGCCGCGTACCACACCGCCGCGGCGGCCCTGGCGGGCAACGCCGAGCTGGACACGGCCCTGGAGTGGCTGGGGGCCACGGAGCGCTGGAGCGAGGCGGCCACGCTGGCGGACCGCAACCCGACGGCACCCTCTCGCGCGCGCGCGAGGTTGGCAGCAGCGCGGGGCTTCCTCGCGCGGGGCGAGACCGCCCGGGCCCAGGCCCTGGCCAGCGCGGTGCCGTGCGACCAGGCCCGGGACCTGGAGCTCGCCCGGGCGCTCCGGGTGGACCTCGGGGGAAGAGCGTACCGCCCCGGGGACGCGCTCTGCGAGCGCCCGTGGCCCTCGCCCGCGCCGTGGACGCCCGCCACGGCGGGCTTCGAGGCCGCGGTGTGGCGCGGCTGGACCGCGACCGGGACGGCCTTCGGCGCGGGCCCGGTGCACGACCACCCGAGCGGGGAGACCGCGCCCTACGGCTGGAACGGCTGGTCCTACGCGAGCAGCTTCGCCCACAACGCCACGGTGCACACCGCGGGGGACCTGCCCCTCGGGCTCCTGCGCTCGACGCCCTTCACGGTGCGCGCGCCAGCGCTGTCGTTCCTGGTGGCGGGCGGGATGGACGCCGCCACCGTGGGCGTGCGACTGGTGATCGACGGCGCGCCGGTCCTGCGCGCCGCGGGGCAGAACTCCGAGGTGTTCCGTCGCGTCTGGTGGGACCTGCGTCCGTATGTGGGCCGCACGGCCACGCTGGAGCTCTACGCCGAGGCCGCCGGGAACTGGGGGCACATCCTCGCGGACGATTTCCGCGAGGAGCCCTCGGTGCCGGTGGAGTAGCGTGCGAGCCCCCCGCGCGAGCGCGCTCCTGGCGCTCTCGCTCCGGGGCGCGGAGGCCCTGGCGCAGCGCCCGGGGGTGGTCCCGCTGGAGGCCCCTTCCAGGGTGTGGCTCCCGGCCGGGCGCTTCCCCCTCGGGGCCTCCGAGGGGGTCCTCACGGCCGGTCAGGCGCTGTGCCACCGGGAGCCGGGGCTGGAGCGCCCGCTGGTGGTGCTCCAGTGCGGGCTCTCGCAGGTGCTGGGGGTCGCGGCCCTGACGAGCCCCTGCGCGCGCTTCGCCTTCGAGGCCGAAGGGTCGCCGTATACAGCGCTCCTGCAAGGGTTTTCCATGGATCGCACGGAGGTCACGGTGGAGGCTTTCGACCGCTGCGTGCGCGCGGGTCGCTGCGCCAGCGGGTGGCTCTGGCGGGCGATGCCCCGCTTCGGCGGCGCCTCGCAGCCGGTGGTGGGCCTGCGCTGGGACGACGCCCGCGCGTACTGCGCCTGGGCCGGCGGGAGGCTCCCCACGGAGGCCGAGTGGGAGCGCGCCGCCCGAGGGCCCGACGGCAGGCCCTTCCCCTGGGGCTGGCAGTGGGACCCTCGGAGGGCCAACCACGGCGCCCTGCGCGTCTCCTGCACGGACGAGCTGGACGGCTACGCCTACACCGCCCCGGTCGGCGCGTTCCCCTCGGGCGCCTCCCCCGACGGCATCCTGGACCTGGCGGGCAACGTCGCAGAGTACACCACCGACCGCGCGACCTCGCCGCTCGCGCCGCACCCGTCGGGCGTGTGGGTGAGCCCCTCGGGGCCCTCGCAGGGCCCCGGGCACGTCGCCCACGGGGGCTCCTGGCGCGAGCCCTCCTGGCGGCTGCGCGCCACGGCCCGGCGCTTCATCGCCGAGGACGAGCGCCCCGAGGACGTGGGCTTCCGGTGCGTGTATGAGTGATCAACAGGTGAAGGGCGACCAGACCCACTGACCGCTGGGGCAGCTCTCCCGGGTGGGCCCCGAGGAGGTGCCGCCGATGCAGCGGTTGCTCGCCCGGCAGAAGCCGCAGCCCGCGGGGAAGGCCGTGCAGGTCAGGCACGTCGGCAGGAGGTTGCACGGGTCCGGGGCTGTGCGGCAGGCGCCCGCGTCCCGGATCCAGTCGCCGCTGGCGCACATCCCTCCGGTGGGGCCCGTGGCCGTCCCCGCGAGGCACCGGTTGCTGGCGCGGCACCACCCGCAGGCGCTGTTGGCCGCGCAGCGGTCACACGCCGTGAGCATCGCGCACGGATCCGGCGGCGGCGGGCACGACGACGTGAAGAAGTTCCACGCCTCCCCCGAGCACTCGCCCCGGGCGGGCCCCGAGGTGGTGCCCGTCACGCAGCGGTTGATCCCGCGGCACCAGCCGCACCCGAGCCGCGACGCGCAGTCCGCGCAGCCGCTGTTGCTCAGGCACGGGTCCACCATGGGCACGTCCGGCGTGGCGTCCGGGCCCGCGTCCGGGGGCGCGATGCACGCCGACGGCACCCAGGCCCAGTCGGTCCCGGGGCAGCTCCGGTCGTCCGGTCCCGAGGAGGTACCCATGCGGCAGCGCCCCGCGGTGCGGCACCAGCCGCAGGAGCCCATCGGGGTACAGGTCCCGCAGGAGTTGGCCATGCAGGGCCCCGCGTCCGCCACCGCCGTGTCCGGCGGCGGAGGAGTGGTGTCCGCCGTCCCCGTGTCCAGGCCGCCGTCCGTGGGGCCCATGCACATCCCCGTGGTCCAGGCCCAGGTGTCCCCCATGCAGCGCCCATCGGTGGACCCCGTGGCCGTACCTGCCAGGCACGCGCTCGCCGTGCGGCACCACCCGCAGCCCGACCGCGCCGCGCAGTCCTCGCAGCGGGCGCTGGTCCCGCACGAGGCCGCGGTGTCCGTCGCCACGTCCGGCGGAGGCTCCACCGGCGCCGCGCACGTCTGGTGGCGCCAGAAGCCCGCGGGACACTCCGCCCGGGTGGGCCCCGCGGCGGTGCCCTCCACGCACACCCCCGTGGCCGCGCAGAACCCGCAGGACGCCAGCGCGCTGCACGAGGCGCAGTCCCGGAAGGCCAGGCACGGGTCCGTGGGCGGCGCCTCGGGTCCGAGGTCCGTGGCCGCATCCGGCGGCGGAGGCGCCCCGCTGTCCCTCACCACCGGCGGGGGTTCGGTCCCGACGCCCCCCACGGAGCAGCCCCAGAGAGCCCCGAGGAGCCCCAGCACAAGCCCGGAAGTACAAGCGCGCATGTTGTGCCTTGAGTGTTCCATGAGCGCGAAGCCCCCGCCAAGACCCCTCCAGTCTTTTGGGCCTGTCTCAAGATAGGGTGACCGATTCCGACCTCAGGCCCCGGCCCCATAGGCGCCAGGATAAGGGCTCCGAGGTCTGAATTTCAGGCACTTCAGGCGGCGGATGGGGCTTCGAGGACGGCGCAGTCGGCCACCGCGCCGCCGCGCCGCCCTATCTTCTGACGCTTTTTCGCCCGGGGTTCGCCAGCGCAACGGCCTCCGAGGTCGCGTCGCTCACCCCGGGCTACGGAATGTGGTCACCGCGCCTCCGCGCGGTTGCAGGGAGCGAGCTCGCAGGGAAGCGGAGTGGGGAGGCATGGCGACGCGGACTGGAGAGGCGCGTGCTGTGCCCGCGGGAGCACT
>JACRDB010000026.1 GCA_016218725.1 Deltaproteobacteria bacterium | reverse complement strand
TCCTCCGAGCCGCCGGAGAAGGGGTACGGCGCCACCCGGTCCGTGGGGGAGCCCGGGCAGGTGCCCACGGTCACCGTCTCGCACAGGGTCCGGGCCCCCGTCGGGTCCGTGCCGGAGATCCACCGGAAGCCCGGGGAGTCAATGTTCAGCGTCCCGGAGCCTGCGTTGACCACCCCCACCCGGAAGTCCACCCCGGCCGCGTTGAGCCGCGCGAAGAAGCGCGAGGCCGTGCGCCCCAGGCGCTCCTGGTCGTCGTTCATGCTCCCGGAGGTGTCCACGGTCCAGAGGAAGTCCACCACCGGCGGGCGCTCCGCGCGGAACACCTGGCACGCCGCCCCGAGGCCCCGGTCGATGGGCGCCAGGCCCGTGGTGTTCACCAGGTCAATGGCCCGGATGCTCGTGGCCAGCGCGTTGTTCTCGTACTCCGCCCGCGGGGCGATGGTGACCACCACGTCCAGCGTGCCCGCCGCCAGGCCGCTGGTGCGCAGCGTGGTGGTCACATCCACCAGGAACTCCATGGAGGCCCCCACCGGCCGCCCCCCCGCGGGGGCCGCGACCCCCGAGAGGGGCATCACCAGCCCGTCCCTCAGGGCCGTGGCCGTCGTGGCCGCCGGGCGCGCCACCCGGAAGAGCGACGCGACGGCGTTGAACATCTCGTGGGTGGTGAACGCCCGACCCACCAGCACCGGGGCGACTCCCGCACCAAGGCCCGCCACCACCTGCCCCTCCACCCTCGCGGCCTCGGCGCGCAGGTCCACCCCCATGGCCCGGAGGTTGAACACCGCCCCCGCCACGCTCGCCGCGGGGTCTTCGAGCACCACCACCGAGCGCATCACCGTGCCCGCCGCGCGCCGCGCGGCGCCCCACCGCGGGTCGTGGCCCACCTGCACCTGCGCCATCGGGAGCCCGAGCTGCGTCACCGTCGCCAGCCCCGAGGGGCGACAGATCTCCAGGGACCCGCGGCTGTCGTCCATCCCGTCGCCGTCGGTGTCCGTGAGCCTCGGGTCCGTCTCGCCCCGGGAGCGGTCGATCATCCCGTCAAGGTTGGTGTCCTCGGCCCCGTCGGGCACGCCGTCCCCGTCGGAGTCCGGCCGCGACGGATCCAGCCCCGCGCAGCGCTCGCCCGCCATGCAGTCCGAGTCCATCCGACACGCGGGCGGCGGCCTGCGCTGCCTCCCCCCGGCCATCGCCACGCACACCCTCGGGTAGCGCACCTCGGCGCCGTCCGCCGCGCCGTCTCCGTCGCTGTCCCTCCGCGTCGGGTCCGTGCCGAGCATGCACTCCACGTCGTCGTTCAGCCCGTCGCCGTCGGAGTCCACCCCGGCCCCGCAGCGAGGTACGTCCGGCATGGTCACCACGTCCGGCGTCGCCGCGGTGTCTCCCACGGGCACCCCGGTGTCCGTCGGCACCCCCGTGTCCACCGGCGGAGGCCTGGAGTCCACCTGCGGCATGTCCGCCGCAGGGGTGTCTCTCGTGGGGGGTCGGGTGTCCACCGCCGCGTCACCGATGGTGGGGTCCTCCGCCGGGCATGCCTCGAGGAGGCCCAGGAGCGTCCCGAGGACGAGCACACTTCCGCGTCGGGTGCTTCGCATGGCAGCGATGCTAACGCACATCGCGCAGGGTGTGGGGTACGCTCCGCGGTCATCGTGGAGAGCAAGACCATCGACCTGGGCGTGCCTGTTCACTACCTTGAAGCGCCCGGGGAGGGGCCCTTGACCGTGGTGCTGGTGCACGGCCTTGGGGGGTCGAGCACCAACTGGCACCCGGTCTTGGAGCCCCTGGCGCGCTTTGGGAGGGTGCTGGCGCCGGACCTGGGGGGCTTTGGCCTCACCCCGCTGCCCTCCGAGGGCAGCGGCGTGGACGCCAACCTCTCGCTCCTCGGGCGCTTCCTCGGGAGGCTCAGCCCCGGGCCGGTGGTGCTTGTGGGAAACTCCATGGGGGGCGCGCTGTCGGTGTTGTGCAGCGCCCTGCCGGAGAGCCGGGTGAAGGCCCTGGTGCTGGTAGACCCGGCCTGTCCGTTGCCGCCCGGGACCAGGGTGGATCCGAAGGTGCTCCTCCGGATGGGCGTGGCCAACCTCCCCGCGGTGGGGCCATGGCTCGTGCGGCGCCACGCGGAGAAGGTCGGCCCCGAGGGATTGGTGGATGACCTCATGAAGCTGTGCTTCGCGGACCGTTCACGGATGACCCCGGCGGTGCGTGAGCCACACCTGGCGATGGCCCGTCGGCGCCAGGGCCAGCCCTGGAACGCGGAGGCTTATGTAGGCGCGTCGCGCTCGCTCTTCGCGCTCCTCGGGGGGCGACGGCGCTACCACGAGGCGGTGGCTGCGGTGAGGGCCCCGACGCTGGTGGTGCACGGCACGGACGACCGGTTGATCCCGCTCGGGAGCGCCCGGGCCCTGGCCTCACGCAGGCCCGACTGGACCCTGGCGGAGCTCGAAGGCGTCGGTCACACCCCGCAGTTGGAGGTCCCCGAGCGCTTCCTGGCGACGGTGGCGCCGTGGCTCCAGGGCGCCCTGGGGTAGCGGACCTGGTCATCGCGGCCGTTGCGGCGAGGTTGTGGTACTCCCAGACGCGATACGGCAGGTCCGGGCTCCAGGCGTACATCCACTCGACGTGCAACCAGCGCTTGCGGTCTGAGACCTCCACCGCCAGCAGGCGGTCCAGCCGACGCTCCCGCGACGCCACCTGCGTCTCCACCCAGAAGGGCTCCGTGACGACTGCGCCGCACCTTGCGCGGCGCTCAGAACAGCCGAACGCCCATCGTGGCCATCACGCCGAGGTGCGTCCCGTCCGCCAGCCACCCCAGCGGCAGCGCGTAGCCCGCTCGGAGGTGCGCCACCCAGCGTCCGAAGCGCAGGTCCACGAAGGCTCCCGTCCCGACCGCGCCGCCGAACTCCGCGAGGGCCCCTGTGCGCCGCACGTCGTTGAAGGCCCCTCCGCCGACCATCACCCCGAGCTCGTGGGGGTACCTCTGCGACGGGCGCACATGCACGCTCGCGAGGCCCGCGGCGTAGCGCTCACACAGCAGCCCTGGCCACGAGAGGCCCGGCACCGACACCGCGTAGGGGTTCATCCCGCCCACCCGTACGCGCGTCAGGTCGTCTTCGCCTTCCCCCCACGAGGCGCTCTCTTCCACCTGCACCCGCGCCGAGGACCCCAGGCGCACCCCCGCACGAGCCCACTGGCGCACCTGCACGATTGCGCTCGCGGGCCGGTTGCGGAGGTCTCCTGCGTTGCTCGCCGCCCCCCAGTCCTGCCGCGCCGAGCGCGCGTCGACGCCGAGCTCCACCCCCGCGGCGAAGCCCGTATACCGCGGGAAGAGCACATGCCCGGCGTACTCTTCGGGCGCGGCATCGAGTCCCCAGAACGTGTACCGCGCGCGCGGCTCGAGGGCCCAGGTGTCCGCGGGCAGCGCGAGGGTCGCGTCGGTCACGCCCTGCTCGCGCGCGAAGAGCCACGCCCGCGCCGCCGCGACGAGCTCGAGCGAGTGCCCCTCCGCGGGGAGCCACTTGAGCGCGACGGCGCCTCCCGCGTAGCTGGCGAAGAAGCCCCGCGACGGGTCTCGGCGACCCTCGCGGCCGTAGTACCGAAGGATCCCCGCGAGGGCCCCCTCGGCGCGCACCCACGCCGAGAGCTGGAGCCTCGGCGTGCCCAGGGGCACCCGCTCGACGCCCACCTGCGCGGTCTCGGTGTTGTAGTACGCGCGAAAGTCCCCTCCGCCCACGACGCCTGCGCCGCGGAGGTCGAAGAGCAGGAAGGCCTGGCCCCCCAGCTCGGGGGCGAACCATCGGTCGGTGCCCGCGGCGGCGGAGGCGGTCCACCCCTGGGCCGAGGCCGAAGGGGTCAGCGAACACACCGCGACGAGCGCGCCCCACGCAGCGCGGGTCACGACGGAGCAGGAGGCCATCGCCGGAGGGTACGCGACGCGGGGCCGTGCGGGCGAGGTCCGCGGGCGCCAACGTGCGTGGCCGCGGGCGCCATCAGCCGCGCCGGAAGCGCGCGGGGGTGGTCCCGGTCCAGCGGCGGAAGGCGCGCACGATGGCCGAGCGCTCGGCGTACCCGAGGGCCGCGGCGAGGTCGTCGAGCGAGCGCCCCTCGTCGCGGACGCCCGCGCAGGCGAGCTCGCGGCGCAGGTCGTCCACCAGCTCCAGGTAGCTCGTCCCGTCGTCGGCGAGGTGCCGCTGGAGGCTCCGTTCGCTCACCCGCAGCGCCCGCGCCGCGCTCTCGAGCGACGGAACCCCCTGCGCGAGGTGCTCGCTGACATACGCCCGCACCGTGGCCGCCACGCCCGCCGCGGGGCGCACCTTCGCGAGCTGCGGGGCCGCGAGGCGATCGACCATCGAGGCCAGCGCCGGGTCGTGCGTGCGCAGCGGAGCGTCCAGGTCCTCGGCCGCGAAGGTGACCTCGTTCGCGCCCGAGGAGAACGCCGCCGAGGCCAGGCCCAGTAGCGCGAGCAAGCGCTCGGGCGCGGGCGGAGCCTCGTGGGCGAACCGCACCGTGTGGGGCGTGCAGGGCCTCCCGGTGACCGCGCGCGACTGCGTAAGGATGTTGGCGACCCAGAACGCCCCGGCCTGGGCGCCGACGCACCGCGGGCGACCGGGGATACGCTGCGCGAGGGTGGCGGTGGTGCCGTGGTTTTCAAAGTGAAGCTCGATCACGTCGTTGAAGAGCGGCGCGTAGCGCGCCACGGCCACCAACCCCGCCCGCAGCGTGGGCGCGCTGCGGGCCCCGAACTCGACGATGTCCCAGCTCCCGAGCTTCAGCGAGAGGGCCGCGAGGGCGCCGAGGTGGGGCTCGCCCGCGCGCTCGGCGGCCTCGTCGAAGAGGGCCTCGACGACCCCGACGGGCAGCACCACCTCGCGCTCTGCCAGAACGGACGGCGGCAAGCCCCGCGCGCGGAGCAGCGCCTCGACCTCCACCCCGCGCTCACGGGCGGCGCCTAGCACTGCCCCCACGATCTGCCACCGGACGGGGACGTCCCTCACAAACAGCGATGGTACCTGTCTCACCAGGCGCCGGAACCGACGGCGGGCACCTGTTGGTGAAGTGCCCGATCAACGAAGTGCAGAAAGCAAAAAGTGTGCCGTAGACTCTCCGGTGGAAAAACGCGGCTGAATTTCCTAGTCCCCCCTACCGCGCCAGCCACCGCGCCGCGGAGCGCCCCACGCGGAGCCCCACGGCATAGATGGACACCTGCGGGGGCACGCCCAGGCTCGTCGGGAAGAGGCCCCCGTCCGCGACGAAGAGCCCGGCCACCTGGTGGTGAGCGCCGCCCGGGTCGCACACGCTCCGTCGGGGGTCGCGCCCGGCGGTCATGGCCCCCATCGGGTGCACCGCCGTCAGCGGGACGCGGTGAGGCCCCAGGGCCTCGGCGCCCAGCGCGTCAAGCTCCGACGCCCTCCGTACGATGGTGGGGGGAGTCGTCGCCACCAGCGCCCGCCGCGCCCCCGCCGCGAGGAGGAGCTCCGCGCAGGCGCGCAGGCCCCGCGCGAGCTGCGCCCGGTCCCCGCGCGAGGGCGCGTACTCCAGCGAGGCTCTGTGGTCCTTGAGCACCACCCGGCCCTCGGTCTCGTCGTGGACCATCGCGACGAGCGCCCCCACCTGCGGATACGTGCGCAGCGCCCGGAGCCACGGGCCGCCGAAGCCCGGGAAGAGCGCCGCGGTCCCCACGGGGTGCGCGAACACCGGCACGATCCACACGCGGCGGTCGCTCCCCGGTGAGAAGTCCAGGTGCTCCGTGCACTCCACGCTCTGGGGCACGCCCCGCCAGCCCAGGACCTCCTCGTCGAAGAGCCCCGCGCACACGGCCCCGGGGTGCAGGCGCAGCCCCCGGCCCAGGCGCCCGTAGGGGTCCGGCAGCGCGCTCCGGAGCGCCACCGCCGCGCTCCCCACGGCGCTGGCGGCAAGCACCACGCAGCGCGCATGCACCGTCACCCTCCGGCCAGTGCGCGTGTCCCGGGCCTCCACGCCGTACACCTCCCGGCCCCCGCGGGCGCTCGCGCGGTGCAGCACCCGGTCCACCAGGGTGTCCGCGCGGATCCTCGCGCCGCGCCGGGAGGCCTCCGGGAGCAGCACCTTGCGGGCGTTGTTCTTGCCATCATAGACGCAGCCTAGCTCGCAGAAGCCGCTCCCTACGCACCCGTCGCGGTTGTGCGCGAGGCGCCCGTGGCGCCACCCGAGGCGCCTCGCGCCGTCTTCGAGCAAGCGGTTGTGGGTGTTCACCGCCCCATCGGGGATGGGCCTCACCCCGAGGTCCCGCTCGACCTCCTCGAAGAGGGCGTCGCAGTCCCTCGGTGACCAGTCCTCGAGGCCGTGCTCCTCCACCCAGCGCTCGAGGAGCTCCGGCGGCGTGCGCTTGCAGAGGTTCTGGTTGTGGATGGTGCTGCCGCCCAGGCCCCGGCCCTGCAACACCATGATGGCCCGGTCCGCAGTGGTGCGCGCCCCGCGGTCTTGATAGAGCGTCGCCAGGGCCTCATCCTCCCGCTGCGTGAAGGACTCCGGTGGGTGGTCCGGGCCCTCCTCCAACAACACCACCGAGGCCCCGGCCCTCGCCAGCTCGCGGGCCGCCATGGAGCCTCCGGCGCCCGCCCCCACCACCACCACGTCCGCGCGGAGGTCCACGTCGCGCACCAGGGGGAGGGGCGTCCCTCGCACGCGCTCCGATGAGGGAGGGGTCCGAGGGCCCTCATACCCGAGCATCGGGAAGGTCGAAGGGTGTCGGAAGAAGCTCAGCGCCGCGAGCTGCTTCAGCGCCGTGAAGCCCACCCGGACAAGCCCCACAGAAGACCCCTCCAGGCTCGCGAGCACCGTGTCCTGGTCCCGCGCAGAGAGCGCCGTGAAGGGCCTCCCGGAGCCCACCCCCAGCGGAAATACATGCTCCAACAAGGCCAGGAGCCCCCGGAGCTCTCGAAGATCCCCCGGCGGAAGCCCCGAGAGATAGCCCTCGGCAAAGACCGCAGCCTCGATGTAGGTGGGTGTGGGATAGACGCCTGAGGGGTCGTGGAGGAGGCGCCCGAAGGCTGCGTCCAACGTGGCGAACTCGCGTGGGGAGAGGGCCTTGAGGGCGCGCTGGAGGCGTGGCGGGACGAGGCCATCGAGGTCCGTGTGGTGCGCCAGGGAGAGGGCGCCCAGGGCGCTCACGGGGGGGGCGAGGAGCCCCAGGAGGAGCGCCTGGCGACGGCTCCAGAGGAGCTTCAACGGACTACCGTGGGAGCGGGAGGTCGCAGCCTCGGGTGGTGGCCATCCAGTTCATGGCGCAGGGCGTGATGGAGTCCACCGGCGTGAAGGTCCCCGCGGGGTACGAGAGGGTGCCCACATACCACACCTCGTGCACGTTGAGCCTGGGGTGCACGAGCCTGGCGACGGTGCGCTCCCTCACGTTGATGGCGACCTCGTTCTGGCTGGGCATGCCGCCGCCCCAGAACTCCACCAGGATGTGGTAGGTGCCGGCGGGGGCGCGGTCCAGGAAGATGTTCTCGGGCCCGAAGAAGCCGGTGTTGTCAATGTCCTTCCGGGGGTTGTCCCGGGCGTCGCCGGGGACTCCCCAGTCGAGGCCCATGTCTCCCATGCAGGTGAACCAGGTGCAGTCATCGGGCGGCTGGTTGAGCCTGCCGGTGGCCCGCAGGAGGTGCAGCTCCATGTCCGTGCCCTGGTCGTCCCAGGTGAGGGTGACCCTAAGGTCCCGGCCTCCGTCCGGGCACATGGGCCCCTCCACCCGGCGCACGAGCACCCTGCGCCCGGCGCTGTTCCTACAGACGATGCGAATGATGTTGGTCCCACAGAACACGGGCACCGTGGTGGCGAAGAGGCCCGCGCCGTCCGGGTCCGTGGTGGCGGTGCCGTAGGTCACCCCGCAGGTGGTGCTGGCGACGTACCAGTCGCAGCGCTGGGCCCCCAGGGAGCTGCCCTCGATGCGAAGGGCCGTGGCGCTCCCGGGCACCCTCCCGGCGTCGAGCTCCTCGGTGCCACGGAAGGCCCCGGGGCAGCCCGTACACATGGGCGGATCGGTGAACTCTTCGTTCATGGTACGGTCGGAGAAGGGCACCATCTCCACGGACGGGGGACAGCCCCCGTCAGCGGCGCCCACGTCGGGCATGGTCACCTCCACGGGCGGGACCTCCATCCGAACGCCGGTGTCCACCACGGCGGTGTCCCGAGGGACGTCCATGGTGACGCCGGAGTCCCTCGGAGGGACGCCCGTGTCAATGTCCATCAGCGCCGCGCCGCCCCCGGAACAGCCCAGAAGAGCCAGCAGCGCGAACAACAGCGGGACCTGACAGATGTAGGTGCGTGTGTGACGGTTCATTCCCTCTCCCTGGGTATCGTGTCGGGGGAAGTATACCACTGTCGTACGCACGAAATGCCGTTACTGGCACCAACCCTTGACGGCGTCATGGAGGACGGTGGTGCCCCAGCGGAGGCCGTCCACGGGGATGCGCTCGTCGTTGCCGTGGTAGAGCCGCCCGAAGGCGATCTTGTGGGCGGGGTCGAAGCGCACCGGGGCGAAGCCATAGAACTGCGTGCCCAGCTTCGCGAAGGCCAGGGCGTCGGTGAAGCCGGGGATGATGTACGGCACGGGCACCCCGGTCGGGTCGTGGGCGGTGATGGTGCGCGACAGGTGTGCGAAGAGCGGGTGCCCGGGGTCGCTGGTCACGGGGTCATCGCTGCGCAGGAGCTCCACGTCCACCAGCGGCCCCAGGCGCGCCCGGAGCTCCCGCAGGAGCTCCGCGGGCCCGGAGCCCGGGAGCGTGCGCCCATCGAGCTCCACGGTGGCCTCACCGGGGATCACGTTGATCTTGCTCCCGGCGCGCAGGACCGTCGGGCTCACGGTGTTGGACAAGAGGGCCGTGAACTGCCGTTGCTGCAAGGGATCGCGCACCGCGTGGCGCAGGAGGAAGCGCCCCACCCTCGGGTCCGCGAGGCGCGGCAGGAGCGCGGCCACGGGCGCCGGGAGGTGCGCGGCCAGGGCCTTCAAGAAGCGCACCGTGGGCTCCGACCGGTGCCACGGCAGGGGCTCGTCGGAGAGCCTGGCGATGGCGCGAGAGAGCTCCGCCACGGCGCTCCGGGGGTCGGGCATGGAGCCGTGGCCGGGCTCCGCGCGGGCCGTGGCCTTCATCCACAGGATCCCCTTCTGGGCCACCTGGATGGGGTAGAAGGTCCTGCCGAAGAGGTGGAGCGAGAAGCCCCCCACCTCGCCCAGGGCGCACTCTGCGCGCACGAGCTCCGGGTGCTGGTCCACCAGCCAGCGGGAGCCGTAGTCGCAGCCGGCCTCCTCGTCGGCCACCCCGGCGAAGATCACGTCTCGCCGCAGGGGGGTCTTCTCCCGCGCGAGGCGCTCGACCACGGCGACGGCCATGGCGGCGAAGTTCTTCATGTCAATGGCCCCGCGGCCCCAGAGGTAGCCGTCGTGCACCTCCGCCGCGAAGGGCGGGTGGGTCCAGCGCGAGGGGTCCGCGGGCACCACGTCCAGGTGGGCCGTGAGGAGGAGCGGCGGGCGCTCGCCGGTGCCCTTCAAGCGCGCGACCACGTTAGCCCTCCCGGGCGCGCTCTCCAGCACCGAGGGCTCGACGCCCGCGGAGGCCAGGTGCCTGGCCAGGAGCTCCGCCGCGGGGCGCTCGCGCCCGGGGGGGTTGGTGGTGTCAATCTTCAGGAGCGCCGTGAGGAGCTCCACCGCCCGGTCCCCGAGCTGCGCGTCCATGGCGACCTTGTAGCACCCTAGAAGCGCGCGTTGAACCCGAGGTGCAGGATGTCCAGCGACGCCCGGTAGGTCCCGCGGTTGGTCGTGCACGCGTCCGGGCCCGACGAGGTCGCCGTGCACATCCGCGGCTCCAGCGGGCCCCCGGCGCTCACGATGGACCGCTGCCCGCGGTCCGCCGTGAAGTCCGCCATGAAGAAATGCGCGTACCCCACGCTCATCGTCAGGAACCCCATACGCAGCGAGGCCCCCCCGTGAACGCTCGTGGTCTGGTACGCGCCCACATGGATCTGCGCGAATTCATTGGACATTCCGGCGGTCTCGTAGGACACCCCGGCGCGCAGCGCGAGGCGCCCCGGGAGGACGTTGTAGTCTCCGCCGAGGCGCACGCCGTAGACGTCGTTGAAGTTCGAGGTGATGTTCACCCGCGCGGGGGCGGGGATGGTCGTGCCGCCGATGTCAATGCGACCGGAGTTCTCCAGGCCGATGGCCGCCATGCGGGAGAGGCCCTCGTACCAGCCGTCGAGCTCCACGTCGAAGACGTCGTCGGTCATGGGGTCGTAGCCCTCGCGGGCGTTGGTGACGGGTTGGTCCAGCGTGGGGCGCCCGCGGCGAGGCAGGACGAAGCGCGCCCCGAGCCGTGCCTGGAAGGGGAAGGGCACGGTCATGCGGTCCACGGAGTACGTAGAGTGCACCTGCCGCGACGCCATGGGCGCGTAGTAGTTGGCCGTGGCGCTGGCGCTGCCGGTGAGCACCGCCGTGGTGGTCAGGTGCACCCCGAGGCCGAGCGCCAGGTACCGGGACGGCAGCACCTGCACCCCGAGGTTGCCCGCGAGGAACCAGCCCGACGTCTCGATCCGGGTGCGGGTGTCCGTGGCCGGGGACTGCGCCGAGGTGGGGCTCCCGTTGGCCATGGTGGTGGTCCCGAAGCTCGCAAACGACGGCTGGAGCGCCGCCCCCACGCGCAGCCACGGCACCGGGCTCCAGGCGATGGCCATGGTCACGTGGAAGAGGAGGATGGTCTTCTCGTAGATCATGTTGCGCAGCGGCGACGGCGCCAGCGCGCCCCCGCCGAGCGTCACCCGGTCGTCGAAGGTCTGCCGCGAGCCCGTGGCGTTGGGGCCGTAGACCCCGAGGCCCAGGGCCCACCGAGGGTGCAAGCGCCAGGTCGCCAGGAGCTGCGGCGCCACGGTCCCGTAGGGCCCGCTCTTGCACTGCTCGGGGTACGCCGTGGTGCCGTTGTTGTACGTGCTGTCCTCGAAGACCGTCCCGGTGGTGTTGACGTTGGACTCGTAGACCCCCGCCCGGGTGTAGCAGTTGGAGAAGATCTGGTAGTTGCTGGAGAGCGTAAGCTGGAAGCCCGACAGCCCCGCGATCCCCGCCACGTTGTGCATCAGCGCCGAGGGGTCGCTGGCGCGCGCCACCACGGCCCCGCCGCGCCCCATCCCCAGCGAGCCGTTGTCCGGCAGGTCCAGGCCCCCCGCGGACACCACCCCGCTCCACGCCAGAAGCACCCCCACGCTCACGCCCACGGACGGTCTCATCAGCACCTCGCTCGCCGCACCTTCCCACGAAGCGCCCCCCCGGTGCCAGCACTCCGTGCGCCTCGTCGCACCCCGTGCGCTTGCGGCGTGGGGAGGGGTGCGTATACCCCGGCCACCGTAATGGAAACCCCGCCCCGCCGAGAGCCGCTGCGCGTCACCGAGGTCTTTGGCCTCTCGCCCCTCGGAGAGCGCCTCCGGGAGACCATGCTGGCCCTGCGGGGGGACCCGGGCACGCCCCCGTCCCGCATGGACGCCACATCACTCCGGCTCCTGTGGCCTCGCCTCGCCCTGCCCCTGTGGCTCGGCCGCCCGGCCCGCGGCAGGCTCGTGCCCATCACCAACCTGTACAACCACCTGCAACCCCCCCTGGAGGACGGCTGGAGCGTCCGGGTGACCGCCGTCAGGGACTTCCTGGGCACCGGGCTCACCTATGACAGCCACAACGGGACAGACTTCGCCGTGCCCCTGGGTACCACCGTCGTGGCCGCCGCGCCGGGCGTGGTCCGGAGGATCTCCCGGGAGTTCAACCGCGGGGGCCTCAAGGTCTTCATCGATCACGGCCAGGCCCTGGTCACCACCAGCAACCACCTGGCCCGGTGCCTGGTCTCCGTGGGCCAACGGGTCCGCCGAGGTGAGCCCATCGCCCTCTCGGGCTACTCCGGTCTCGATGGGCTCAGCACCTTCCCCTTTGGAGCCCCCCACGTACATTTCAATACATGGCTGGGAGGGGAGTACGTAGACCCCTTCTCGCTGGAACCCGGAGGGCCCCTCTGGCGTACCGGTAACTGGCCCTCTCCCTGGGACGGGAAGGACGCCGGCGAGGGGGACCCGGCGCCCACACCCTGGGACCGCGAGGCCCTGGAACACACCGCGGAAGCATGTACCCACGAGGGCTCCCGGGCGGAGCTCCTGGCCGCCACGGACCCGGAGGAGAGGGCCATGGCTGTTCTCTTCCACCGGAACTACTACCCCACCCGCTTTCGAGAGCGCCCGGCGCTGTACCCGTCGCCCGTGGCACGCATCCCGAGGCTGGACCTGCCCTTCCGCCGGGAGGACTTCGACGGGGTGTGGTTCCCCCACGGGGTGGAGCCCCCAAAGTAGGGGCAAGACCCCCCATTGACCACAGGTGCGCAGGTGTGGCATAGGCACCTTCACCGATTGGAGGGTCTCACCATGACGGACAGGTCAGGTCTTGGGGTGGAGGGCACGCTGGCGCCGCGGGGCGATGTGCTGGAGCTGACGGTGCGGCAGCTCCGTCGGGGGGCGCTGGTGGGGGTGCTGGCGGGGGCCACGGCCACGGTGGGCGTCGCGGGCTGCGGCACCGAGGCGGACATGGACCCCAGCCAGAGCGGGGTGGAGGAGGCCACGAACAACGGCCGAGACTGGGCGCAGAACCAGGGGCGGAGGAACACGTCCATGGTGCAGTTCCGGCGGGAGAGCTGGCACCAGTACGCCAACTGCGGCTCCCGGGGCGGGTGCTCGGTGATGGAGGTCTTCGTCAAGGTGTACGTGCGCCGGGCGGAGGGGGCGGACCTCACGCGCAAGCGGGTGGGCATCGTGGCGCGGGTGGCCAACGGCAACGGCCGCGCGGTGCAGTTCCTGGGGACGTACTTCGCCACCCGGCCGGACGGGATGGAGGAGTGGCACGTGCGGGCGTTCTTCCAGAACTACGAGGCCGCGTACTTCATGTTCAACGCCTGGTACCAGGACGGCCGCGGGAACACGTACTTCGACGACAACGGCGGCGAGCTCCACGTGGTGTACCCCAACGGGCCCAACGCCATCGTGCGCCAGGCCTGGGACGGCACCAACGTGCGCGCGTCCTCCAATGGCGTGCGCGGGCACATCGCCGTGGACATCATGGACCTGGACTACGACAAGGACCTCCAGGTGGTGTACACCACCGACGGGTGGGCCACCACGCGCACCATGCGCATGGGCTCCCGGGGCCAGTCGAACCAGCTCTACTTCGAGCGCGACCAGTACGGCGACGCCGAGCGCTGGGGCGTAGACGTGGACCTGCCCGGGTCCACGCAGCTGGAGTACGCGATCGTGTACCGCCACGGGGTGGCCACCGGCGCCACGCCCTACGAGTTCTGGGACAACGCCGGCGGGCACAACTACCGGGTCACCCGCTGCGACGGGCCGCGCTGCTAGCGCGCGCTTGAGGCGCCACCTCGCCACGCTCCACCGCGTCGACGAGGCGCAGGTGTCCTTCAGGCTGCGCTCGCCCCGGCCCGTGCCCTGGGTCGAGCTCCGCGGCGAGGTCGAGCGCTGGACCGACGGCGGCGCCATGGAGCGCGGCCCCGACGGCGTCTTTGAGCGCTCCCTGCGGCTGGGGGCGGGCTGCTGGCAGTACAAGTTCCTCCTGGCCGACGGCACCTGGGAGCTGGATCCCGAGAACCCTCGCACTCGCTCCTGGCGCGGCGCGAGGAACAGCGTCGCCGTGGTGGGAGGCGCCGAGGAGCCCGTGCTCCACGCCCCCGCGAGGCCGTGGCTCCACCTCGAAGACGACGGCAGGCTCACGCTCCGGGCGGGCCTCCGACGGACTGCGGGGAGCGCCTTGAGCGTACGCTGGGACGAGGGCCACGGGCCTCGAAGCTCCGCCATGAGCCCCGTCGCCGACGAGGACGAGCACCGGCTCTTCGAGCTGCGGCTGCCGGTGTCCGCCCGCCACCTGGAGTACCTCTTCGTGCTGGAGGGCGGGCGGCTCCTGGGGGCCCCGGGGGGAGCCGGGCAGGGCTTCCGCTGCGCGCCCTCCGCGCTCAAACCCACCACGCCCGCGTGGTGGCGCGACGCCGTGGTGTACTCCATCTTCGTCGACCGGTTCCGCCGCGGGGGAGGCTGGCGCGTAGACCCGGACACTCACCGCGGCAGCGACCGTGCGGGCGGGGACCTCCGGGGTGTGCGGGAGGCGCTGCCGTACCTCCGGGACCTCGGGGTGACCGCGCTGCACCTGACGCCCCTGGCGCTGGCGCCCTCGGCCCATCGCTACGACGCCATCGCCCCCCGGGAGGTGGACCCGGACCTCGGCGGCGACGAGGCCCTTCGGG
Source organism: Deltaproteobacteria bacterium (assembly GCA_016218725.1). Classification (GTDB taxonomy): domain Bacteria; phylum Myxococcota_A; class Polyangia; order Polyangiales; genus JACRDB01. Next base: position 27,048 of record JACRDB010000026.1, on the reverse strand, counting down.
AGCTGCTTGAGGGGGCTCACGCCCTGGGGCTCCGCGTGCTCCTGGACGTGACGGTCACGCACGTCCACCGGGATTTCCACGGCTTTCGGGACGTGCGCGCGAGGGGCCCGGCGTCGCCCTGGTGGGGGTGGTTCCGGGTGCACCGGCACCCCTTCCTGGAGGGCTACGAGCCCGGGTACGAGCACTACCAGAAGGGCGCCTGGCAGGAGCCGCTCCTGCGCACGGACCACGAGGAGGTGGTGGACTTTTTGTGCGGCACCTTCGAGCGCTGGGCCCGCGCGGGCGCAGACGGGTTTCGCGTGGACGCCGCGGCGGACATCCCCCTCGGGCTCCTGCGACGGATCTCCTCCGCGGTGCGCGCGGTGAACCCCGACGCGGCGCTCTTCGGGGAGGTCCTGCCCGAGCACTTGCACCGATGGACCGCGGACGCCCTCGACGCCGCCACGGAGTTCTCCGCCCGCGAGGGGCTCCTGGACCTGGTGCTCCGTGGTCGCCCCGCCCGGGAGGTGTCCCAGGGCTTCGCCCGCCGCCGGGCGCTCCGGGGAGGAGCTGGCTGGAGCTCCCTCGCGTTCACGGGGACCCATGACCACCCGAGGCTCCTCACGCTCACCGGGGACGCGCGCAAAGCGCGCCTGGCGCAGCTCCTGGTGCTCACCGGAGCCTCCGTCCCGATGCTGTACTACGGGGACGAAGTGGGTCTCCGCAGCGACGAGCCCCACCGCGAGTTCGAGGACTGCTGGCCCGACCGGGCGTGTGTCCCGTGGGACCCCTCGCGCTGGGACGGGGAGACCCTTTCCATGGTGCGAGGGGCCCTCGCGCTCCGCGCGGAGCACCGGTGTCTTCGCCGCGGAGACGAGGCCTGGCCCGAGGTCACCTACCTCGACGGCGACGGGCGGGACGATGTGCTCGCCCTGCGGCGCTCGCTAGGCCGGGAGGTGCTGGAGGTGCTCGTGCATGCGGGCGAGGGGGCGCGCACCGTGGCGCTCCCCGCGGGGGCGCCGTCGGAGGCCACCGGCCTCTTGACCGTGGGCGAGGCCCATATCGACCACGCGCGAGGGGGCGTCACGCTGGGCGCGTGGTCCGGCCTGGTGCTGCGGCGAGGGCACCCCGAGGAGGTCACTCTTTCCCTCGGGCTCGCGGCGAGCGAGGCCTCGGAGCGGGCCTCGGAGGCCTGGAGGGAGGGGCACACCGAGGGGCTCTTCCTCCCGACGAGGCTCTATGTGACGGTGACCGAGGCGTGCAACCTGCGGTGCCTTCACTGCATCACCGACGCGCCTCGGAGGACCCGCGAGGGCCGCGCCCGGGTGCTCCAGCCCTGGGTGCTCGAGGCCCTCGGCGACGCCTTCGGCGCCGCGGAGTACGTGGCCTTTGTCCACGGGGGAGAGAGCCTGGTGGCGCCGGTGTTCTGGGACACGCTGCGCGCGCTCCGGGCCGCGAGGGGAGGGCGCGCTTGTCACGTCCATCTCCTGACCAACGGGATGCGCCTGGACGGGGACACTACGCGCAGGCTGATCGACCACGGGGTGACCAGCGTGTCGGTGTCCCTGGACGGCGCCACGGGCGAGACCAACGACGCGATCCGTCTGGGCGCGAGGTTCACCACGCTCAAGGCCCACCTCGCCGAGGCGGTGGCGGCGCGCGAGGCCACGGGCGCGGACCTTCGCCTCGGGGTGTCCGCGGTGGTGGGTGAGACAAACCTCTCGGAGCTCGTGACCCTCGGGGCGCTGGTGAGGGACCTCGGGCTCGACTGGCTCAAGGTGGAGGAGACCTTCCCGGCGACGCCCTTCGCGTTGAGGGACCTGGTGGCCCCGAGGGACCCGCGGTTGGAGGCCCGGATGACTGCCCTCAGGGCGGCGCTCGCCGGGAGCCGGGTGACGCTGGTGGACCACCGGGACCCTCCGAGGGGGTGTCCCTGCGAGGCCGCGAGGGACCCGTTGCTCGCCGCGTTCCGGGCGGCGGACGACTACGCCAACCGCGTGCGGTTCCGCCCGTGCCGGGCCGATTGGGAGCAGTGCTGTGTGGACCCGGACGGGGTGGTGCACCCGGTGGACTACGACCAGGCGCCCCTCGGGAGCCTGGCGGAGCTGCCGCTCCTGGCGCTCTGGAACAGCGCCGCGATGGGGGCCCGGAGGGCGGCGGCGCTGGCCCGGGCCCCGGCGGACCGGCGGACCTGCCGGGGATAGCGGGATGCGAAAAACCGCTGGAAAAGCCGACCCTCCCGGTGGTCGTTACCGCGCGGTAACAACCCCCTCCCGGGGGGTTGTCAGCACCCCACGACGTGCACCTGGTGCCCGCCGCGCACCACCGAGCGGCGGAACAATCGCTGCTCCCAGGGCACGGTCTGTCGGAGGTCGAAGAGCACCAGCCAGCCCTCGGTGAGCCCCAGGGAGTCCAGGTAGCGCGTCACCTGCGGGAGCGCCTCGGCCTCGGTGTCCGTGTCCCGGCGGAGCTTGACCTCGATCGCGTGGCGCTCACCCCTCCACCCGACGCAGAGGTCCAGGGCGCCCTTCCCCAGGGCGTACTCCCGCTCCAGGGTCCCTCCGCCGTTCACGACCCGCTGGAGGAAGGCCATGAGCATGAGGTGAGGCCCCGCCTCCCGGTAGCCGAAGCCCTCGGCGGCCAGGTGCCCGTCCTTGCGCCAGAAGGCCTGCCACGCGGTGAAGAGCCCGGGCATGTCCAGGGCGCCGTCCTCGCGGAGGAACCAGGCGGTCTCTTGCGGGAGCTGGGCCTGACGGACGTGCGTCAGCGCCCGCGGGATCACCTCCCGGTAGATCGGGTTGGCGACGACATAGTGGCCGCCCTGGTACCGGAGGAGCCCGAGGCCCACCACGTAGGCGAAATCGTCGTCGAGCACGTCCGGCGCGGTGGTCTCCCCGGCCAGCATCGGCGCGAGGATCCGCTGGACCCGAGGCTCTCGCAGCCTCGCCGCGAGGGAGTCCAGGTGGGTCCGTCGCTCGGTGATCAGCGCCTCCCTCGCGGCGTCGATGTGGGCGGCGGTGACGGTGACGGCGCGGTCCCTCACGTCACGGCGCGCGGCCTGGTCGGCCAGGGCGTTGACCAGCCACGGGTGCCCCTGGGACAGCGCCCAGACCCGCTCCACGGCGGCGGCGTCGAAGGCCTGCCCGGTGGCCTCGGTGTGCTGGCCCAGGAGCTCCGAGACCTCGTCGCGGGTGAAGGGCTCCAGCGTCGCGGTCTCCGAGGCCACGTTGAACGGCGACGCCGTGCCGAGCCAGGCCACCGCGCGGCGCTCCTCCCGCGAGAGCGCGTAGTCCCTCACCGCGCAGGCCCCGACCAGGGCGACGCTCCAGGGGAAGGGGGTCCCCCGGCGGGCGATGTAGCCCTCCCGGAGCTGCGTCAGGAACGACACCAGCGGCGCCCCCACGAGGCCATCGACCTCATCCAGGAGCAGCACCACCGGGCGGGGGGCCGCGGCGCTCACCGCCTGGAGGTAGTTCAGGAGGGCGCTGGCGGGGTCGCGGAGCCACGCCTCGACGGCCCCTGGGGACGGCCTCGGGACGCCCGGCAGGTCTCGCGCGAGGGCCCTCTCAAAGGCCCCGAGGAGCGTCCGGAAGGCCGCGCCGGGGTCGGGCTGCTCCCGGGCGGTCTGCAGGTCCACCCAGGCCGCGGCGTGGTCTCCCCGGGCGTTGAGGTGCTCCGTGAGCCACTGCATGCTGGTGGTCTTGCCAGTCTGGCGGCCGGCCTGGAGCACGAAGTAGCGCCCCTCTTCGATGTGCTCCCGGACGTGGGCGAGGCGCCTCTCCGGCGGGAGCAGGTAGTGCTCCCCGGGGATACACGGTCCCGCGATGTTGAAATACGGCCGCACCCCTCACCTCTGGCACGCCCTCCCGGCGATGACAAGGCGGCGGGGAGCATGCCACGGAAACCACTGGAAAAGCCGACCCTCCCGGTGGTCGTTACCGCGCGGTAACAACCCCCTCCCGGGCCTTGACGGCGGTCACTTCACGGACCGGGCGCCCGGGCTAGCACCGGGTCCATGGCAACCACGACCGCGCCCCGACGATGGACGAAGCCCACGTTCTGCGACCTTCGCCTTGGCTTCGAGGTGACCGCCTACGTGTACGTGCGCTGAGCCCGAGGCGTCGTGAGCCCTCCCGCGCTCGAAGCGGTCGTACGGCGCAGCCCGCTGTACCTCCTGCGCTGGGAGCCTACGCAGGACGCCCACGTGCTCCTGTACCCCGAAGGGGTGGTGAAGCTCAGCCCCACCGCCGCGGCCATCCTGGAGCGCTGCGACGGCAGCACCGTGAGGGCCCTCCTCAAGTCCCTCGCGGACGAATTCCCCGACGACGACATCGCACCCGACGTGCTCGAGTTCCTGGAGGTGGCGCGTGACCGAGGCTGGATCCACGCCGACCCTTGACGGCCAGGGGAGGCCCCTGTGGCTCCTGTGCGAGCTCACCTACGCATGTCCCCTCGCATGCCCCTGGTGCAGCAACCCCCTGGACTTCGACCGCCTCGGCCCCGAGCTCTCCACCGCCGAGTGGCGGCGCGTCCTCGCCGAGGCCCGCGCGCTGGGAGCCCTCCAGCTAGGCTTCTCCGGCGGCGAGCCCTGCCTGCGCAAAGACCTGGAGGAGCTGGTCGCCCACGGGGACGAATTGGGCTACTACACCAACCTCATCACCTCGGGCCTGGGGCTCACCGGCGCGCGCCTCGCCCGCCTCAAGGAGGCAGGGCTCCGGCAGGTGCAGCTCTCGCTCCAGGCGTGCGATCCCGAGCTGGGTGACCGCATGGTGGGCGGCCGAGCCGCGGCCCACAAGCTCGCCATCGCGCGGGAAATCAAGGCCCAGGGCTTCCCGGTGGTGCTCAACGTGCCGCTCTCGCGTGACAACATCGACCAGGTGGACGGCATCCTGGCGCTGGCCGAGGAACTGGGCGTCGAGTTCCTGGAGCTGGCCAACGTGCAGTACTACAACTGGGCGCTGGTGAACCGCGCGGAGCTCCTGCCCACCCGGGCGCAGCTCGCGAAGGCCGAGGCCTCCGTGGCCGCCGCACGGCAGCGCCTCGGGCGCCGGATGACCCTCTACTACGTGGTGCCGGACTACCACGACGGGCGCCCCAAGGCGTGCATGAACGGCTGGGGCTCGATCCACCTCACCATCGGCCCCGACGGCGCCGCGCTCCCCTGCCAGGAGGCCCGCGCGGTGAAGTCCCTGGAGTTCCCCAACGTGAGGGAGCACGCCCTGGCGTGGATCTGGCGGGACTCTCCGGCGTTCAACGCCTTCCGCGGCGACGCGTGGATGAAGGACCCGTGCCGCTCCTGCGACGAGCGAGGGAGGGACTTCGGCGGCTGCCGCTGCCAGGCGCTGCTCCTGACGGGCGATGCCGCCAACACGGACCCGGTGTGCGCGCGCTCGCCGCACCGGCACCTTGTGGACGAAGCGGTGGCGCTGGCGGAGGACCCCGCGAGGCTCCGAGGGAGGCTCCTGCCGCGCGCCCCGAGGGGAGGGTGATGCGGTGGCGGGGGGCGCCCTCGTGGACCTCTGCGTACGGTGGCTCCACATCGCGGGGGTGATCGTGTGGCTGGGGCACAACTGGTCCAACGTGGTGCGCAGGCCCCGCTACCGCCGCGCGCTGCCCGACGACGCCCCGAGGGAGACGCCTGAAGAGGCGCTTCTGGCAGCGTCGCGGCGCGAGCACGGGGTCTTCCGTTACGCCTCGGTGGTGGTGCTGGGCACGGGGCTCACGCTCCTGGCGCGCAGGGGCGTGCTGCGCGAGGCGCTCACGCTCCAGGGGCCGACGGTGGTGCTTGGGGTCGGGGTGTGGCTCGGGGTGGCCATGGCGTGCAACCTCTGGCTGGTGCTCTGGCCCCACCAGCGCAAGGTCCTGGGCTTTGTCCCGGCGCCCCTGGAAGAACGGCTGCGGTGCACGCGGGTGACGTTCCTGTCGTCGAGGGTCAACAGCGTGCTGTCCCTCCCGACGCTCTTCTGCATGGTGGTGGGCTCCCACGACCCGTGGGCGCTACACTGGTGAGCGCTACCGCACCGCGCGCGACAGGAGCAGCACTGTGCGCTCCTGGTCGGTGGGCTCTGTGGCGCAGTGGGGGTGGCTGTTGTTCTCCCCCGAGGGGTAGATGGTCACCACCACGTCGCCGGGGCCGCGGAGCGTGAGGTGCTCGGGGTCGGGGTTCACGTCGGGCTCCGGCGTGTCCGTGCGGAAGCGCCGGGCGCGGTACCGGGCCACCACCTCCCGAGGGGCCTCCGCCAGCGCGTAGGAGCTCCACGCGACGTGCAGCGGCGGCGCGTTCACGTGCTGGTCGCAGAGCCTCCGGGCGCCCTCCGGCGGCGAGAACACCCCGCTGTCAGCCTCCGGCGCCTCCGGGACCGACGGCGGCGGGGGCGTGTCCCGCTCCTCGGGGATCACGATGGCCCCGCTGTCCACGGCGGTGGGGGGCGTGGGCTCCGCGGTCGGCGCGGCCGCCGGGCGGCGGCACCCGGCCCCCATCGCGCATGCCACGAGCAGCAGAAATGTACGCATGGGCCGCGCTAACCGATCACGCGGAGCTTCATCTGCACGTCCCCGCTCCAGTGGTTGGCGAAGGCCCGCACGCACGTGGACAGGTACCGGTCGTAGTCCGTGAAGACCTCGTCCCCCCAGGTGTCCCGGATCTTCTTCTCGTGGAGGCGCAGGCGCCGGAGCCACTCGGCGGTGGTCTTGCCGTAGTGCTCCCGGCGGGTCTTGAGCTCCAGGATCTCCCAGTGCGGGTTCACCGCCGCCACCAGCTCCTCGAGCCTCGGGTTGAGGCCGCCAGGGAAGATCACGTCCGCGGTGAAGCGCAGGTCCTCCAGGTCCTTGCGGCTCCGCGGTACGCGGTTTCGCAAGATGGCCTGGAAACCAAAGCACGCCCCGGGCTTCACCCAGGTGGAGGTCTTGCGGAAGTACTCCCGGTACAGGTCCACGGCCAGGCCCTGGTTGGCCTGGGCCGGCGAGCACAGGTGGTCGATCATCTCGATGGAGATCAGCGCGTCGTACTTCTCCTGGGGCTCGTAGTCCCGGTAGTCCACGCACCAGACCTTGACCTTCGGGATGTTCCTGGCCACCAGCTCCTGGTGCTGGGCGCTGGAGAGCGTGATCCCGTGGGCCTCCCTGCAGCCCGCGACGGACAGGTACTCCAGGTTGGCGCCCCAGCCGCACCCGATGTCCAGCACGGTCTTCTCGGGGGTCACCTCGGCGTACTCGTAGAGCGCGCGGGACTTGTTCACCTGCGCCTGCTCCAGGGTCTCCCCCTCGCGCTCGAACACCCCGCAGGTGTAGTGCATGCGCTCGTCCAGCCAGAGCCGGAAGAACTCGTTGGATACGTCGTAGGAGACCTCGACCTCGCGCTTCGTGGACGTCACCGCGGCACCTCCGAATGCCCCCACACGGGGGTAAGAGGGCGTAGCAGCCCCCTCCCCACGGCGTCAACCGGTTGGGGGGCCCTAGGCCGTCCGGGCCCAGGGCGGCGCGGACCCGGCCTCGGGGCGCGCCCGGGGCGCGCACAAAGCCTGACGCAGCCGCTCTTTAAGGGCCCCGAGGGTGCCGGGGCTCGTGGCCTCCACGGCCACGCCGTCGAAGGTCCGGGCCAGGGCCTGGGCCACCCCCGGCGGGGCCGCGTCGGCCTTGTTGAACACCAGGAGCCTCGGGATCCCCGTCAGGTCCAGCGCCTCCAGGAGCTGCTCGGTGGTCTCCAGGTGCTCCTCGAAGCATGGGTCCGACGCGTCCACCACATGCACCAGCAGGTCCGCCTCGGCGGTCTCCTCGAAGGTCGCCCGAAACGCCGCCACCAGGTCCCTGGGGAGGTCCCGGATGAAGCCCACGGTGTCCGTGAGAATCACCTCGTCCAGGGAGGCGCCCGAGGGCGCCTCCGAGGGCTCCGGGGAGGCGCTCTCGCGCCCGTGGGTGAAGGCCAGGGCCGCGGGCGGGGGCCCGAGGCGCAGCCTCCGGGAGCGCGGGTCCAGCGTGGCGAACATGCGGTTCTCGGCCACCACCCCGGCCCCGGTGAGGGTGTTCATCAGCGTGCTCTTGCCCGCGTTGGTGTACCCGATGAGCGCCGCCACCGGCACCCCCGAGCGCCCCCGCCGGGCGCGGCGCTGGCGCCGCTGGGACGAGAGCTCCCGGAGCTGGTCCTCCAGGCGCTTGATGCGGTCCCGGGCGCGCCGCCCGGCGATCTCCAGGCGGGTCTCCCCCGGGCCCCGGCCGCCGATGCCGCCGGTCAGGCGCGAGAGGGCGTCGTCCTTCTGGCCGAGCCTGGGGAGCATGTACCGCAGCTGCGCGAGCTCCACCTGGAGGCGCCCGTCGCGCGTCTCGGCCCGCTGGGCGAAGATGTCCAGGATGAGCTGCGTGCGGTCCAGCACCTTCAAATCCGTGGCCGCCGCCACCGAGGAGGCCTGCGCGGGCGCCAGGTTCTGATCGAAGATCAAGACGTCCGCGTCGCGCTGGAGCGCGCGGAAGGCCACCTCGTCGAGCTTGCCGCGCCCGAGCACGGTGCGCCCGTCGGGGGCGTCCCGCACCTGGGACACCTCGTCCACGACCTCGACGCCCGCCGAGCGGGCCAGCTCGCGCAGCTCCCGGAGCGAGTCCCGCACCCGGTGGGCGCGGCGCTTGTCGCAGACGTGCACCAGCACCGCGCGGCCCTCGCGGGCCACGGGGCGCCCGCGGGACACCCGCGCGAACTCGTCCTCCAGCTCCCGGATGAACACCCGGAAATCCGTTCCCGTTTCCAGCCGCGCGAGGGCGGGGGCGTCCTCCACGCGCCAGAGGGCCCCTCTGGGGTTCTCTGGTAACAAGTGCGCCCACTGGACCCTCCCCGGGCCTCCGTCGCCCCGGGCCTCCACGGCGGCGACCAGGTCCAGCCGCAGGCGCAGGAGGTCCACCAGGTCATCGTGGGACAGGGGCTCGCCGCGCAGGTGCGTGTGCACCAGGCGCAGGCCCCGGAAGCGCCCCTGGCTTGCGCGCAGCCTCCCGAGGTCCGGGAGCAATAAGCGCGTGGCGTCGCCGACCACCACGCGCTCCACGTTGCCCGAGCGGTGGACGAGCACCCCCACCTGGCGGCCCGAGGCCACCGAGGCGTCTACGAGGGTGCGGGCGAGCTCGACGGTGAGGATTCGGTCCGCCGGCACGCGGCGGTGATGGATGCGCTCCAAAGCGCGGGTGGCGGTGGCGTTGAGGCCCGTCGTGTTCCCCTCGATCTCGATGGTGCACCTCCACCAGACAGTATGAACCCGCGACGCCAGAACCCAAGGAAAAGTGCCGCCAGGAGCTTGTACGCCGCCGGAGGCTCTGGAGTTCCGGCGCTCTCCGCGGGGGCCCCGAGGCGGCCCCTGGAGCTCCAGCGTAGCCGCGGAAGGAGCGCCCGCAAGCGAATTCTTGTTGGCGCGGCCGGAGGGTGGGTGCTACGGTGAGGGCAAGGATTGTCGTGCAGGCCTCCGACGCCAGTACGCGCCGCGACCGAGGGACAACCCCAGGGTGGGAGCTCGTCCTTTCACGCAACGGCACGGAGGGGTGTTCGCGGGAATGGACGGCAACGCCGCCGATGGGTGGTTCATCCCAGGAATGGTCCTGTACACCGAATGGCGCGCGCTGGTGCGGGCCTTTGGGGTACCCCGGCGGAGGCAACCCGAGGGTGCGGCGATGGTCGCCCACCCCCACAATGGAAGACCCGGCATGCGGACCGGACCTCTGTCCGGCGTCCCTCGGGTCGCGGCAATGACCGCGGGAGGTACAAGACACACAATGGGCCAATCCAGTTGCAGTCTCCAGACCGGAGACGACACGAGGTAGCCACCGCCCGGTGAGTCTTTTTCGGGGCGGCAGCTCCCACGCGCGGGGTACGGACCGGTTCCGTGCCCCGCGCGTTCTATTTGGGCTTTCTCCCTAGCGCGTGAAGCGCAGGGTGGTGTTGTCACCGGTGGTGAGTGTGAGTGCGTCCGGGGCGCACTGGTAGGCCAGCGACGAGTCCGCCCAGACGTGCATCGGGAGGGGTAGGGGAACGCGCATGGGCTGCCAGGCGGCGCCCACGCGCACGGAGGTGCGGAGGGTGGTGCCGTCGCGCACGTTGGTACTGAGCAGCCTCCCGGCGCGGGTGCGCACCGTCGCCGTGGACGATCCGCTGCCTACGACCCTGGTGCCCACGCCCGCGGCGGTCGCCTCAACACAGAGGTCGTCCAACCGCGCGGTGGCCTCGCGGCGTTGGAACGTGAGGGTCTCGCCGCCGCGCACGCTGTCCAGGCGCGAGGGGGGATGGAACCGCGGGGCGAGCTGCGCGCGGAAGTGCGCCGTGTCCAGGTGCCACGGAGCCCCGAGGAGGCACGGGTCCACTGCGTCCTCCGGGACGCAGCGCTCCTCTTCGGTGAGCGGGCGGACCACGGTCCTCGCGGGTGCCGCGATGGCCGCGAAGGCGAGCTCCAGCGTGGGGGCCTCGGTCGGGATGGTCCCGGGGCGGAGCACGGCTCCCGGGGGGCAGCGGCAGCCCTCTGCCCGGCAGAACCCGAAGGGCTGCGGGCGGTCCCAGGAGGCCATCCCGCTCCCGAAGCGAAGGCGCCCGAGGCCCTCGGCATCGACGAGCCAGGCCGTGAGCGCGGTGACATTGATCTCATCAAGGCGGGCCTCGCCCACGGCGAGCTCCAGGGTCATCGCCGGGGGCGCGAAGGGGCGGCGCCAGGGCTCCGCCGCGGGGCTGTGGTAGGGCGCGGGCAGCGACCACAGGGGGTCCGTGGTCTGGCCTCGGGTGCGGCTGGCCCAGGAGTTCCCGAGCTCCGGCGTCGGGGCCGTGAGCGCCGCGAGGGCCTGCTCGGACCCGAGGGTCATCACCCCGAGGATGCGCGGGGGCAAGGGCGGCGCGCTCCGGAGGGTGTCCAGGTGGACGAAGAAGGGAAAGGCATCATAGTCGCGGTTGAAGAGCGTCAGACGTGGGGACGACACGTAGCGCAGGAAGTAGTGGCGCTTCTCGGCGAGCGTCGCGGCCCTCTGCGGGCGCAGCCCCCACCAGGTGGCGGCGCCCTCTAGGAGCCACGGCGGCATGGCCATGACGTCCGCGCGGCGCCCCGGGGGGTGCGCGTGGAACTGGAAGCAGTGGAAGACCTCGTGGCGTATCGTGTCCTCCAGGAGCTCCGGGGGAATGGCATCGGAGAGGCGCAGGTGACACTGGTCCGGGTCCACCAACGCGGACGGATCGGTCGTGAGCTCACCCCCCGTGCGACTCCCGCGCTCGTCCAGGCGTAGCCGCAGGCGCTCCGCGGAGGTGAGAGCGGGCAGCGCCATGCCCGAAACGGTGGAGCCCGCCTCCTGACTGAGGGAGCCGCGAAATATCTCGATCTCGGAGATCCTCGGGGCCGTGACCCCGAGCGCGCGCTCGCCTTCGAGGAGCGCAGAGGTCACCAGGGCCTCGATGCGTCCGCGGGCAGTGGCGCTCAGCTCCTCACCGCTGAACAAGAACGCCCCGAAGGCCGACGGGCGCCGCGGCGCCATCGCCGCCCGGACGCTCCGCTGCTGGGCAGGGCTCAGCTCGCCCCAGTGGGCCAGCACCTGGAGCACCGTCGAGGTCGAACACGCAGGCACCGTCGCGTCCCCCGGAGGGACCGTCACCCCGTCCACGGGCCCCACCTGGAGCGCGAACATCCGTAGCGCGACGTCCCTGGAGACCTCGCCGCGAGGGCCCAGCCCTCGGGTCACCGTCTCCCAGGCGTTTGTTGTCCTTCGAGGGGCTTCAGAGCCCGCGTCCGAGGGCCGCCGCCGCAACCGGTCGCAACCCCCGAGGACCAGCGCCAGGAGGGCCGCTGGGAGCCACAACGCCCAGGGTGTGTGATGAAGCCTACAAGAGCCTACCTCTGACCGTGGAGTGCGGTTCGGTGGATGACAAGGTGCCAAAGGGGCCTCCGATGGTTACGTTGGAGAGGACACCGCGCGCGTGGCCGAAGGGGCGCTCCGGCGCGAGCTAGCGCCGCGCGAGGGTGAGCTCCACGGCGACGCACCCCGCGGGGTCGTGGCGCTCGACGTGGAGGTAGACCGGGTTGGCGGAGGAGCCTCCGTTGTCGGGGCTGTAGTCCTGGGTGATCTCGCTGGAGACCGGGGCGGCGCCCTCGGCGCACCCGACGCCCGCGACGGCGACCGGGGCGCCGGAGCCATCGACCCAGTGGGCCGTGGGGGCGCACACCTGCGAGCCGTCGGCGCTGCGGACGGTGGTGGCGAGGCGCACGGCGTCGCCGCTGCGCTGGAAGTTGAACGGACCGACGAAGAAGTTCGCGTCGCAGCCCAGGGCAAAGACCACCGCGGGTCCGGCCGGGAGCGGCCTGGCGGCGCCGAGGGTCCCCTGCGCGAGCGCCGGGTCGGCGGTGACGGGCCGGGGCGAGGCGGCGGTGGTGCAGGCGACGGCGAGGGAGAGAGCAGCGAGAAGGGGGTGCATGCGCATGGGGCCTCCGAGGGTGGAGGGTCCGGTCCGGACCCTTCGCCCAGGGGAGACTCACCCGGGGGGATTTCGTTGCAACGATTTTCTGCGCGAGGTCCCAGGTCGGGGGTGCCCGAGGCCGCGGCGGGGCGCTGTGGTACCCTCCGGGATCGTGGAGCGCGACGGGACCCTGGAGGCGTACCACCAGGCGCGGGAGGCGTGGCCCGCGTTTCATGTCCCCGAGGCGAGATTCCGCGCGCGCGTCGCGGGGGGCCCCGCCCCGGCGAGGCCCGGGGACCTGTACCTCTCGCTGGCCTGCGAGGCGGGCGACGCCGCCGCGCTCGCGGCCTTCGAGCGGGAGGTCATGGCGCCGCTGCGGGGGCTCGTGGCCCGCGCCGAGGCCGACCCGGCGGTGGTGGACGAGGTGCTCCAGCAGGTGAGGGTGAGGGTCCTGGTCGCCGACGGCGACGGGCCGCCGAGGCTGGCGGGGTACACCGGCGCGGGGTCGCTCCTGTCGTGGCTCAAGGTCACGGCGCTGCGCCTCCACGCGGACCTGCACCGCGCGGCGCGGCGGGGGGGCGTCCCCGTCGGGAGCGACGTGGTCGATGTCGCCGCCTCGGGCGCCCTGCCGCCGGAGCGGCTGCTCCTCGACGCGCGCTGGGGGGCCGTGCTCCGTGAGGCGCTCTCCGGCGCCCTGCGCGCGCTGCCCCCGCGCGAGCGCGCGCTCCTGCGGCTGCACTACGTCGAGGGCCTCTCGCTGGAACAGGTCGGGCGGACCTACGGCGTGCACAAGTCCACGGTGTCGCGCTGGCTGGCCGCGGCGAGGGACGCCCTTCTCACCGCCGCCCGCGAGGCCGTGGGCGCCCGCGTTGATGGCGCCGACGCCCGCGAGGTCCAGAGCCTCTGCGAGGACCTCTGCAGCCGCCTGGCGCTGAGCCTCTCGGCGCTCCACTCCGTCGCGGGGGCCGCGGTGGGCGATGGCCTGTCCCGCGGATGACGCCCTCGGGCGCCTCGTGGACGGCGAGGTCACCGACGAGGAGCGCGCCAGGCTCCTGGCCCACGTCGAGGGCTGCGAGCCTTGCCTCGCGGTGGTGGCGCGAGCCCAGGACCAAGCCCCGGGGCCTCTGGGCTACGCCGTCGGCGCCACGCTCGGCCGCTACGAGGTCGTCGCCCTCCTCGGGGCGGGCGCCATGGGCGTGGTGTACGAGGCCCGGGACCTGGAGCTGCACAGGACCGTCGCCCTCAAGGTCGTGAGGCCCGACCGCGCCCTGGACGACGCCGCGGCGCTGGGCGAGCGCCTCCGGGCGGAGGCCCGCGCCCTGGCGAGGGTGTCCAGCCCGTGCGTGGTGGCCGTGTACGACATCGGTACCGTGGGCGAGGACGTCTTCATCGCCATGGAGCGCATCGATGGCCCGACCCTCCGGGGTTGGGTGGCCGAGCGCCCCCGCGCGCCGAGGGAGGTCGCCGCGGCCTTCGTCCAGGCGGGCGAGGGCCTGGCGGCCGCCCACGAGGTCGGCGTGGTGCACCGTGACTTCAAGCCCGACAACGCCCTCGTGGGCCGCGACGGGCGCACGCGGGTGAGTGACTTCGGCCTGGCCCGGGACGGCCCCGCGGGTCCCCCGAAGGACCCCTCCGGCGCGCTCTCCACGGTGGAGACGCGCACCCTGGCGGGCACCCCTGCGTACATGGCCCCGGAGCAGCGCGAGGGGCTCCGGGCCACGCCCTCCTCGGACCAGTATGCCTTCTGCGTGGCCCTCGTAGAGGCCCTCACGGGCAGGCGCCTGACGCCCCGAGAGCCCCTCCCACGGGGGTTGCCCTCCGCGGTGCGCAGGCTCGTCGCCCGGGGCCTCGCGGTGGCCCCGGAGGAGCGCTACGGCTCCATGAGGGACCTCACCGCCGCCCTCGCGGAGTTCGCTTCACCGAGGCCCCGGTGGCACTTCCCCGTGGCGCTCCTGGCGACCGCGGCCCTCGGGGTCGGCGCTGCGGCCCTGGTCGGGGCCCGCGGCGCGACGCCGTGTGACGTGGGCGCCGCGACCATGGCGCCGACCTGGTCCCCGCGGCGCGCCGACGCGGTGAGCGCCGTCCTCCGAGGGCGCGCCAATGGCGAGGTGCTGCGTGGCAACGCCCTCCCGAGGCTCACCGCCTGGAGCCGTCGCTGGGCCTCGGAGCGCGACGGGAGCTGCCGCGACGCGGCGGCGGGCGCGCGTCCCAGGGCCGCCGCGAGGGACACCTGCCTGGAGCTCCAGCGCCACCGGGTGGACGCCTACCTGCGCCTGGTGGTGGCGGGCGACGACGGCGCCGTGGGCCGTCTGGTGCAGGTCGCCCAGCAGCTCCCGGAGCCCTCGGACTGCGCGAGGGCGACGGCGGAGCCCGGGGTGTCCCCGCCCTCCCCGCGCGCGGTGGCCCTGGAGCACAGGGTCGCCGATGCCGCGGGCGCCACCCTGGCCGGCCGCCTGGGCGACGCTCGGCGCGCGCTCCTGGCGGTGGAGGCCGAGGCGCTCTCCGCGGGGCTCCCGCGGGTTCGCCTGCACGCGCTCCTGGAGCTCGGGCGCTTGATGTCCCTGGGTGATTTCGCCGAGGCGCGGCGAGCCCTCCGCCTGGCGGTCCCCCTGAGCCTCGAACAGCACGCTGGAGACGCCCTGGCCGACGCCCTGGTCGCGGCCACGGACCTGGCCGCCCACGAGGGTGACCTGCCCCTCGCCGAGTGGCTGGCCACCACCGCCCGCGGCGCCATCGCCGCCCTTGGGGGGGACCCCGGGCGCGACGCCGAAATCGACCTGCACCTTTGCGAGGCCCTCCAGCGCGCCGGGGCCTCGGGCGCGCGCACGCGCGCGGCGTGCGCGCACGCGCGCGAGAGGCTCGTGACCGCCTTTGGTGCGGACGACCTCCGGGTCGCCGTGGCCGACGATCAGCTCGGCAACGTCGCCTACCAGGAGGGACGCTGGCAGGAGGCCCTGGACGCCTACGACCGGGCCCTGGCGCTACAACATCGGGTCCTGGGGACCCTCCGGGACAACTCCGAGGGCAACCGCGCCCATGTGCTCATCGAGCTCGGGCGCTCCGCCGAAGGAGAGCAGCTCCTCCTGGGACTCATCGCCCGCTTCCCGGACCGGGGTTATCTCCACGACGGCGTCGCCATTGCCCGGCGCTCCCGTGGTGATTTCGCGGGCGCCCTCGGGGCCGACCAGGCGGCCCTGGAATCCTGCCAGCGCCAGGGCGCCCGAGGGTGCCTGGTGTGGGCAAATGTAGGTTTGGGTGAAGATCTCCTGGGTCTTGGGCGCTACGCCGAGGCCCTGGAGGCATTGGAGCGTGCCCTGGCGGTGGGCGTGGCGCCGGGGCCGGTGGAGCGGGCGAGGATCGAGCTGGGACGGGCCCGGGTGCTCCTGTGGCAGGGGGACCGGCCCCGCGCGGAGTCCACGGCGGCGGCGGCGGAGGCGATTCTCGACGGGGCCGGGGCCGGGGCGGGCCCCGAGGCGTCCACCCGCGCGGCGCTGGAGCGCCTTCGGGCGCTCTTCCTGGCGACGGGGCGGGCTAGCGGGCGAGCTCCCGCAGGAGGCGCTCGGCGAAGGTCACCACCGCCGCGAGGCCCGGGTACACGATCCGGTCCGGGTCGTCCTCGGGGCGGTGGTAGTCCGGGTGGAGGCCCGTAAACAGAAACGCCACGGGCACGCCGGCGTCCTGGAAGGAGTGGTGGTCGCTCCTGCCCCAGGGGCCGTGGCGGACCACATCCCAGGGGCGCGTGTCAAAGCCCGTGGTGTTGGCCCGATCCACCGCGGGGTTGATCGTCGGGGAGCTGTCCCGGCCCTCGACGTAGAGCCGACAGTCCCGCAGGCGCCCGACCATGTCCAGGTTCACCATGGCGCGGAGCTCCGCCGCCGCGGGCGGACGGTGGGCGACGAAGTGCTCGCTGCCGAGGAGCCCGAGCTCCTCGCCGCCGAACCAGGCCACCACCAGATCACGCGGCAGGCGCGCGCGTTGGACGCGACGGGCGAGGGCCAGCACGGCCATGCTCCCGGACCCGTTGTCGTCGGCCCCGTTGTGGATGGTGTCATAACCCGCGGCCCGGGAGCTCCCGCCGCCGTGGCCCAGGTGGTCATGGTGGGCGCCCACCACCAGCGCCCCGGAGGTTTCCACGGGCGCCAGGCCCGCGTCCCTCGTGGGGGCAGCGCCCCGGACGAGCCCGAGGACGTTGACGGTCTCCCGGGTGCGGCGCTGGGTCTGCACGTCGAGCCTTACGCTCACGCCCGGCACGCGCGACGGGAGCGCCGGGGCGCTCTGCCCTGCGAGGGAAGCCTCGGTGACCCCGAGGAGCCAGGCCCCCTGGCTCCGGGTGATGCGCACCACGGGGATCCCCGAGGAGGCTCCCACGGCGTAGCGGTCCGGGAGCGCGCCCGCGTCGGGCTCCACCACCAGCACCGCGGCGGCGCCACGGCGGGCGGCGGTGGCCACCCGGTCCCTCACGCTCACCTGCGCGAGGGCCTCCTGGCGCAGCGGGTCGGGCACCGTCGGGACGCCACCCAGGATGAGCACCACGCGGCTTCGTACGTTGGCCCCGCGCCACTCGTCCCAGCCCGCCCGCTCGGACGAGAGTCCGTGGCCTACGTACACGAGGCCCCGCTCCGCGCGCCCCGGGGCGCCGCCGGGGCCGAGCAGGAGCTCCGGGCCCGGGGAGAGCTCCCGGACTTCACCGCCGCGGGTGAGCCTCACGCGGCTGGTGGGCGTGAGCGCCTCTCCATACGACACCGTGAAGGGCTGGAGGTACCCGTCGGTGCCCGCGGGCTCGACCCCCAGGGCGGTGAGCTCCCGCACCAGGAAGTCCACCCCGGAGAGGTTCCCGGGCGCCCGTCCCTCGAAGGCATCGCCAGCGAAGACCCCGAGGTCCCGGCGCAGCTCGGCCACCAGCGGAGGGTCCTCGGGGAGCTCGCAGGGTGCCAGGGGCTGGGCCCCCGCGGCGCCCCCGAGGAGGAGCGTCAGGGACGCGCAAACGACGGCGCAGGCGCGCTTCACGAGACGAGCGTGAGGCTCTCGGCGGGCAGCGGCTGCGGGGGGTTCTTGGCCGGCGGGGAGTGCGTCGGGCGGTGCGTGGTCTCGAAGGCGTCGAGCTCCAGGGCGACGTTCCGGAGCATGGCCCGGCGCTCGTGGAAGGGCAGGAACGCGCTCTTGAAGCCGTTCAAGATGATCTGCTTGACGGCGGGCCAGGGCACGCCAAGCTCCGTGTGCACCAGGTGCAGCTCCTTGCTGACGGTGGTGTCCGTGATGAGCCGGTTGTCGGTGTTCACGGTGACCCTGACGCCCAGGTCGTGGTAGAACTTCAGCGGGTGCGAGGCGATGTCCCGCACGGCGCCGGTCTGGACGTTGGACGAGGGGCAGCACTCCATCGGGACCCGGTGGTCGGTGATGTAGTGCAGGAGGTCTCCGTCCTCTCGGAGCCGGCAGCCGTGGCCGATGCGGTGGGCGCCACACACGTGGATGGCCTGCTTGATGGACTCGGGGCCATAGGCCTCGCCCGCGTGGATGGTGCTGTTGATGTTGTTGTTCCGGATGAGCTGGAAGGCCTCCCGGTGGTGCTTGGCGGGGTAGTCGTACTCGGCCCCGGCGAGGTCGAAGCCGACGACGCCGCGGTTCTTGTACGCCACGGCCAGCTCGGCCATCTCCAGCGAGCGCTCCGGGGAGATGTTCCGGATCCCGCAGATGATCACGTTGGAGAGGATGCCGAACTCCGCCTGGGCGCGCCGCAGGCCGTTGAGCACGGCCTCCACCACGGTGGTGAGGGCGAGGTTCTTGCGGGTGTGGAGCATGGGGGAGTAGCGCACCTCCATGTAGCGCACGCCCTCCGCGGCGGCGTCGGCGCCGAGCTCGTAGGCGGCGCGGAACAGGCTCTCGTCGGTCTGGAGCACGCGGAGGGTGACGTCGAAGGCCTTGAGGTACTCGTTGAGGGAGCCGGTGTTCTGGCCGACGTGCATGACCTCGGCGAGCCCCTTGGGGTCCTGGGCGGGCAGCTCGATGCGCTGCTCCTCGGCGAGTTGCAGAATGGTCTCCAGCCGGAGGGAGCCGTCCAGGTGGACGTGGAGGTCGGTCTTCGGGAGCTTGGAGATCGCTTCGAGGGAGAGGGCGGCCATGGACCTATCTACCGCATTTGCCGCACCTCGCAACGGGACGGCGCCCCGGCGGGTGTGCTAAGGGCGGGGCCGCCATGACTGAGGAAGGCTCGCAGACGCTGGTGGTGCCCGAGGGGTCGGGCTCGCAACGGCTTGACCGTTGGTTGGTGGACAACCTCCCGGGCCTGTCCCGCGCGCGCGTCAAGCGCATGTTGGACGAGGGCCAGGTGAGGGTCAACGGCCGGCGCCCGCGCAAGGGGGACCTGGTGACCCCGGGCGCCACGGTGGAGCTCCGAGGGGCCGCGCCCCCCGAGGATTTCACCCCCGTGGCGGAGGCCCTGGAGCTCACCGTGCGCCTGGAGGAGGGCGCCTTCGCGGTGGTGGACAAGCCCTCGGGGATGGCCACCCATCCCCTCCGCCCGGAGGAGCGTGGCACGCTCTGCAACCGTGTGGTCTCCCGCTGGCCGGAGACGGCCCTGGTGGGCTACCGCCGCCGGGAGCCCGGGGTGCTCCATCGCCTGGACACGGACACCTCGGGGCTCGTGCTGGTGGCGCGCACCACGGAGGCCTTCGACGCGCTGCGCGAGGCCATGAAGGCCGGGAGCGTGCGCAAGCGCTACCAGGCGCTGGTGGAGGCGAGGGTGACCTCCGAGGGGCGGGTGGACCACCCGTTGATCCCTCACCGGAAAGACCCCCGGAGGGTGGAGGCCGTGACCGAGCACGTCCGGGTGCGGGCGGGGACCAGGCTCCACGAGGCCCACACGCGCTACCGCCCGCTGCGCGCGGTGGGGGCGTTCACGCTGTTGGAGGTGGAGCTCGAGACGGCCTTCCGTCACCAGGTGCGCGCCCACCTGGCGGAGCTGGGCCACCCCCTGGTGGGGGATCTCCTGTACCGCGGCCCGATGCTCCCGGAGGCGCTGGGCCTCGGTCGGCACTTCCTCCACGCGACGGAGCTGTCCTTTCCGCACCCGGTGACGGGCAAGCCGGTGACCGTGAGCTCCCCCCTGGCGCCGGACCTGGAGGCGGTGCTCGGGGCCCTCGCGTCCGAGAGCGCGCCGTGAGCGACGGCTGGAACGCGCTCCAGCGCGACCACTACGACCATTTCGTCGAGGGTTACGAAGAAGAGGGTGAGGCCCGCAAGCGGGGCTACGCCCGCAAGGCCCGCGCGCTGGCCGAGGCCCTCCGAGGCGTGACCGGCCCGGTGCTGGAGGTCGGCGCCGGCAGCGGGCTGGTGACCGTGCTCCTCGCGCCGAGGCTCCAGAGCCCGCGCTACGTGGCGCTGGACCTGTCGCCGGAGATGCTGGCCTTCGCCAGGAAGCGTGTGCCGGACCCGAGGGTGGAGTGCGTGGTGGGCGACGCAACGCGCCTGGACGCCCCGGACGGGGCCTTTGAAGCAGTGTTCTGCGTGGACGTGGTGCACCACCTGGACCGCCCGGTGGAGGCCCTGCGGGAGTGGGCCCGGGTGGTGCGCCCCGGGGGACGCCTGGTGCTGCTGGAGGCCAACGCGTACAACCCGATGAACCGGGCCTACCTGGGCGTGGAGTTCGAGCTCCGGGTGTTCCTGAACACCGACGCGAACCTCGCCCGCTGGGTCACCGAGGCGGGGTGGGTGGATGTGCGCGTGGAACCTGCACCAGCGTACACGCCGTCAGGGCCGAGGGTGTTGGGACCAGTACTGGACCTGGTGGACCGGGTGGCGACGAGGCTGCCACCGCTGCGGCGCTGGTCGGCGCTGTGGCAGGTGGAGGCCCGGCGGGGGCATGGGCGTTAAGCGCCATTACATTGCGGCCTCGTCGGGACCGATGATCCAAGGCGTCGAGGGCGCAGTACACTCCAGCGATGGAGCTCCGGGAGCTGTTTCGGACGACCCTGCCGACCGGCGTGGGGGGCCCCGGCGTGGCGCTGTGGTTCAGCCCGGATGGCGGCTCGGTGGTGGCCGAGCGTGACGCCATCGGGGTGGTGTGCTCGGTGCCTTCGGGGCGGGTGCTCTTCGAGGGGCTGGGAGCGCCGCGGGGACGCCATGCGTTCACCGCGGAGGGCGGTCGCGTGGCGCTCGGTGGGGAGCGTCCGCGCCTGCTCGACGCGCGCTCGGGCGAGACGGTGCTGGCCCTGGACGCGAAGGATCCTGGGAGCCTCGTCGACGTGGCGCTTCGCCCAGATGGGTCGCTGGCTGCCGGGGTGACCAGGGCGGGGCGCGGGGGCGTCTTCGAACTGGGGACCGGCGCCATGCTCTACACCCTGGGAGGGTACGTGTCGGGGCATCGCTGGTCGAGGTCCTCCACGGTCCGGGGCGTGAGGTTCAGCCCCGACGGAGGGAAGCTGCTCGCCTTCGGCTCCCACCAGGATGAGCACTGGGGCATCGCAACCCACCACGGACTGCCCGACGAGTCCTCCGAGACCACGGAGGTTCTGGACATCCTGGACGCCGCGACCGGCGAGCGGTTGCTGGGCGAGGTCGGGGAGAGGAGCCGGGACGCCGGGCGCGGCTGCGCCGGAGACTGGGTGCAGGGCGACACCCTCATCCTCTGGACCTGGGACGGGCGGGGCTTCCAGGTCCTCTCGTCGGACCTGGGCGTGTGCGCGTTCGAGCGCACCGGCGGGCCGCTGCGCGAGCTCCACGCCACGCCCGACGGGCGGAGGATCGTCGCGGTCGGCGACGACCGCGGGGCGACGCTGTGGACCTTGGACGAAGCGGGCGCCGCCGTCGAGCACCTGGAGTTCGAAGCGGACCCGCTCAACGGCTTCGGGCTGCCGTCCACGCTCGGGGAGCCGGTGCCAAGATACCGGGTCCTCGGGGCGGACACCGTGGTCCTGGTGGAGTCATGGCCCCAGCGGCGGACGGTGGCGCGCATGCGCCGCGCGCTGGACCGCGTTGCGGTGCGCCCCGGCAGCCTCGGAGCGTGCTTCGCGGGCGTCGCGGGCGACCAGCTCTCGCTGTGGGCGCTCCAAGGCTGAAAGAGCGCGTCGGGCCTGCCAGGGTCACGAGGCCGTCGTGCCGAGGCGCCCTGGCGGAGCGCGGCCAGGCGCGGCGTCCCTTCTTGCGCTACCCTTGGATCTCCCGGGGGACCCCTTTGAGGTGAAGCAGAAGGACTTCGAGGCGTGGCAGATGGTTGAAGCGCGTCAGTGGGACCGCTTGCAGCGGGAGCACCTGGCATGGCTCGCGCGAGGGCGCATAGGACCCGGGCGCATCGAGCTCACCCACCCAGACTTCCTGGGGGCCGACCTGCACGGACTCCGCTTCCCGGGCGCGAGGCTCGTCGGCCCTCGCCTCACGGGCGCCAGCCTGGCTGGGGCGGACCTCTCGGACACGGAGATCACGCAGGGGGAGCTTACGCGCGCCGTGCTGGTCTACGCCGGAGCCAGGAGGGCGCGCTGGACGGACTGCGACCTGACCGCGGCCAGCGGTGACCTCTCGACCTTTGCCGGGGGGACGCTCACCCGCTGCGACTGGACGGCGGCGTCGCTCCGACGTGTCTCCTGGGCCGAGGCGGTGGTCGAGGGGTGTACCTTCGACCGGGCCGACCTTACCGACGTGACCTGGGACGGCGCTCGCGTCTCCGGGTGCTCGCTGCGCGACGCCACCCTGGCCCGGGTCGAGGGCCGCGACTTCGACCCGAGAGGCTCCGCGGCGAGGACGGTGTTTCGGGAGTGCGACCTTCGAGGCGCCGACCTCGATCGCCTGCGGCTCTCCGCGACCCGCTTCGAGCGCTGCCAGGTCGGCGGCGTCCGGGGTCGTCCTTCCCTCCTCGGGGACGTGCGCTTCGTCGATTGCGACCGCGGGACCGACGTCCCCGAGGTGGGGAGCGGCGGGGCCAACTGGGCAGGCTGGGAGTGAGCTTCGGTTCGGCAGAGGGGGAGACCGTCCGAGAGGGCCCTTCGCGGGGTTGGAGAGTCCATCACCTGGCGACCGCCGACCACCTCGACGCCCAGTGAGGGCCCCGGGGCTCCCGGGCTGCGCCGCGGATCGGTACGCGTCTATCTCCCCTACGCGGGCTGCGCGCCCTGGGGCGCGAGCCGTGCCCGCAGGGTGCCGTCGGCCAGGGCGGCCCGGGTGAGGTCCTCGCCCCCCAGGAGCGCCCCGCGCACGAACACCTGCGGAAAGGTCGGCCAGCCGGACCAGAGCTTGATCGCCAGGCGCTTGCCCCAGGCCGAGAGGTAGCTCCCGTACTCCAGGTACGTGTACTCGATGCCCGCGTCGTCGAGGGCCCGGCGCACGTTGCGTACGTGGGGGTTCTGGGCCATCCCGACCACCACCAGCGGATCGCGGGCGATCGCGTCGCGTACCTCGCGCACCACGTCGGCGTGGAAGGCGTTCATCTTCGCGACGGCTGCGGCGCTGGTGTCCTCGAGGCGTTCACGGTGGGTCATCATCGGCTCCTCCGGGAAAGTGGGATGCCCCCCGGGGGGGTCCGGTTGCACCCCGCGGAGAGGGTGTACGCTGGCGGGATGCACCCCATGGACTCCAGGTGGACCGCAGCCGTCGTGTGTTCGCTTGCCCTCGCGGGGTGCTACGCCGCGCCCGGCGAGGCCCCCTTGCAGACCGCCCAGGCCGCGGGCGAGGGCCAGTTCCGCTTCGTGGTGTTCGACGTCGGGCAGGGCAGCGCCGCGGCGGTGATCACCCCCAACGGCTGCGCGGCCCTCTTTGACGGGGCCCCCACGGGCAGGGGCGCCACGCTACGGACGGCGCTCCGGGCCCGCGGGGTCACCCGGCTCGAGTTCGCCGTGGCGTCGCACTATCACGCCGACCATGTGGGGAGCCTCGACGAGGTCGAGCAGGGCGCCGACGCGATCCCGATCACCGCGGTCTACGACCGCGGCGGGAGCTACACCACGGCGACCTACAACGAGTATGCGACACAGTTCGCCGGGCGGCGCAACACGGTCACCGTGGGCCAGACCCTCTCGCTCTGCGGCGAGGTCACCGTGACCATCGTCGGGGCCAACGGGACCGGGCTCTCGACCACCGACGAGAACGCCCTCTCGGTCGCGGCGAGGGTCTCCTGGCGGGGCGTCGATGTGCTCGTCGGCGGCGACCTCACCGGCGAGGGCCCCAACGTCGAGGCCCTCATCGCCCCCGCCACCGGCCCGGTGGAGGTCTACCTCGTGCACCACCACGGGTCGCGCACCTCGTCCAACGCGGCCTTCCTGGGGGCCATCGCCCCCCGGGTGGGGGTGATCTCCGTGGGCGCGAACAACTCGTACGGGCATCCCCACGCCGAGACCCTGGAGCGTCTCGCCGCGGCGGGCGTGGCCGTGTGGCGCACCGACGCGGGCGGCGGTGCCCTGGTCGAGGTGACCTCCCTCGACGGCACCAGCTTCACCGTCACCCAGGGGGCGGCGAGCGCCAGCTACGCGCCGCACCCCGGCGGGGGCGGAGACACCAACGCCCCCACGGCCCCCGCGGACCTCGCGGCAACCGCCGGCGTCCGGCGCATCGACCTCGCCTGGGCCGCATCGACGGACGACGTCGCCGTGCAGGACTACCGCGTCTACCGCGACGGCGCGCTGCGCGCCACGGTGACCGGCACCGCCTGGGCCGACACCGGCCTCGGCGACAGCGAGGCCCACGGTTATCATGTCCGCGCGAGGGACACCTCGGGCAACGAGTCCGCGGCGTCGTCCACGGTGAACGCCACGACCTTCTGCGGCGCTGCGATCACCACCCGGAGCTGGAACACCCGACGGAGCGAGCTCACGCTCCGCGCCACCTGCACCCTGCAGCCGTCCGCCGCGGTGAGCGCCTACGCGGACGGGGCGCTCCTGGGGGCGATGACCTGGCGGGCCAGCCGAGGGGCGTACGAGCTGGTGCGCAGGCTCCCGGCGCGGCCCGCGTGCGCCTCGGTGCTCACGAACTGCGGCGGCGAGGCATCGAGCTGCTTCTGAGGGCCGTCGGGCGCTTCGTCCACGACGTGGGCCCCTGGACCCCACGGCTCACACCCGGTGCATGTATGTGCATATCCTGCATCAGAGTACATACCGTCGGGGGCGTGCGCGAGTTGGAGCGGGGCGGCGCCTTCGTGGTACGGTCCGGCGCGTCGTGAAGCTCCTGCAGGTCGCGGTACTCGGGTGGGGGGCGCTGGCGGTCGCGTGCCAGGCCCCGGCGCGGATCTCCAGCCGCTGGGTGTTCCTGGCCAGCGGGGCCAACAACGGCATCGCCGTGGGGCCCGCGGACGTGCCCGTGCGGGGCGGGCCCCTGTCGCTCGCGCCGGGCTCGCCCGCGGCGGGGACGTGCCTGCCCGCCCAGGACTACGACCGCGCGTTCGGCCCGCTGTGCCAGCACGAGCCCGAGGGGGACACTGGCGCCCCCGCCAGCGCCGTGGACAGCACCACCGGCCCCGGCGTACGGTGGTTCTGCCGCGGGGACCTCGCCGTGCGCGTGGTGCTGGAGCAGTGCCCCGACGGGCACCGGCTGCGGGTGTCGCAGCTCGCCGTGGCTACCGTGTACCCACAGCCGTGACGCTCACCGCTGCGGGTCGCGGGCCCGCGGGATGTTGAAGGCGCGCATCTTTGTGTCGAGGGTCTGTCGACTGATCGCGAGCGCCCTGGCGGCCTTCACCTGGTTTCCGCGGGCCTGCGCAAGCGCAGCGATGATCACCTCCCGCTCCGTCGCGGCCGTCGCCACGGGAGGCACCGCGGACTGCTCGACCGCGAACCGGATCCTCTCGAAGGCCGGATTATCAACGTCGAGGACGTCGTCCTCGGCGAGGGCGACCGCCGCCTCGAGGACCTGCCGCACTTGGCGAACGTTGCCCGGCCAATGGTAGGCGAGGAGAAGACGCCGGAGCGCCTCGGTAATGGGCAGGGACGAGGAGAGCTCCTGGAGGCGCTGCGCGATGAGTGGCTCGAAATCGCCGGGGCGTGCTCGGAGCGGAGGAATGGAGAACGGTTGGCCCAGTCGACTGTACAAATCGAAGCGGAAGGTCTTGTCCTGCACCATCGCGTCAATGTCACGACAGGTCGCGGCGAGGATGCGCACGTCGATCGGCCGGTCCGCGTCGGCGCCGACGGGGCGGACCCTTAACTCCGACAGGGACCGCAGGAGCTTCGCCTGCACCAGCATCGAGAGGTCCGCGACCTCGTCGAGGAACAACACGCCACCGTGCGCCGACGCCAGCAACCCCGGTCTGGCGTTGGCGGCTCCGGAGAAGCCGCCCTTGACATGCCCGAAGAGTTCGCTTTCGGCCAGGGAGTCCGTGAGGGCCGCACAGTTGAACGCGACGAAGGGCTTCTGCGAGCGGTCCGAGAGCGAATGGTAACGACGGGCGAGGACCTCTTTCCCGACCCCGGACTCCCCGAGGAACAACACCCCTACCCCAGCCCTGGCGAGTTTGCCTACGCGATGCTCCAGGGCCACCATTGCGGGGTCTCGGAAGAGCGCGCCACCCTCAGGCTCCGCAGGGGCCACACGGCTCGGCCTTCGAGCCGCCTCCACCAGCGCCTCCGGGCGAGTGCCATCGCGCGGGAAGACCGCGACGCCAACGCGAACTGGCGTTCCCCCCGAGAGCACAAGCTCCGAGAGCTCCGCGGCGAGCGCTCGCCCCTGGCGCTCACTCCGCGTCGGACAGAGCACGAGGAGGCCACCCTGGGGGTAGGAGGCGGCGCCGTCGGAGGCCTCCAGCAGGGCGAGCACGCTCGCTGCAAGGTCCGGCGCGACCCGACCCTGGGTATGGACGTGGAGCACGACGAAGCCGATCCCAGGCTTCCGGGGGTGCTGGCATGCCTCCTCCAACCGTCGCTCGATCCACGCAAGGGGCTCCAGGGACCGGGGGGCAATTACCTCCCCGTAGACCTCGAGGACGCACACGACATCGTCGCCCAGGCGGAACGGGCTCCACGGCGCGAGTGGGACGACCTCGCCGGCCCTCAGGCGCTGGTCCAGGAGGAAGGTGCCGTTGGTGCTGCCGAGGTCCTCGAGGCTGGCGGCGCCGTCTGAGAGGGTCAGCGTGGCGTGGCGCGCAGACACCGTCTCCTCCCGGAGCGCCACGCGCGTGGGTTCCTCGCTCGAAGGGTCCGCTCGACCCAGGACGATCCGCGCAGGGGCCTCCAGGGGCACTACCATGCGGGTCGTCGGGCCCGAGATGCGAAGGCGAAGGCCGCGCGCCGGGCGCTCTGGGGCGTCGCCCCCCTGGGGCACCGTTGAAGCACCTTGGGACGGCATGGACGCGCTCGATTCGGCGCCATCGTCCCGAGGCTGTCAAGGGCGTGGTATCATCGTCCGGGTCCCAAGATGATCACCAGGGGACTGTGTAGGGGCCTGTGTGGTTGCCAGAGACCCTTGCGTCGCCCCAACAGCGAACCTCCTCTGGCATCAGCGCACAGCAGTAGCGCTCACCACACACCAGGCTTCGAGCACCGACGACTCCGGGCACCGGCGAGGGGGTGGCCTGCCACGTTCCGCGCGCGAGGACCCCGGTCGCGCCACCGCTGCGGTCTCCCCAGCACCGAACGGACCCGTCCCGACCCCTGGCGCATGCGTGACACAGACCGACGCGCACCTCCTCGACGCCCTCAAGGCCCACGATCTGCACTGGCGTCCGCGAAGACGTCGCGCCAATGTGAGGCTGACAGCCGCTT
>JACRDB010000023.1 GCA_016218725.1 Deltaproteobacteria bacterium | reverse complement strand
GGACCCTACGCCTGGCGAACCCCGGCCTCCACCGCCCAACACCACGCAAGGTCCGAGCGCCACGGCTCCTTGGGGGATCGGTCCCGACGACACCACAACGTGGTGGCGCTTAACGCCTATGGGGTCGGGGGGGTGAGGTCAACGCCGAGAGACGTTCTCGAAATTGGCCCAATACTGAGGGTTTTTGGGGCTTAAAGGCCCTTCTGGATCCGGTCCGGGTCGAACTGCTCCACCGCGGCCCGGAGCACCGCCGAGCGGCTCGCCTTGGTGAAGCCCCGGCTCTTGAGCGCCTGCACCAGCGCGTCCAGCCGGGCCAGGTCCTCGTTGTACAGCGAGATACAGATCACCTTGTAGTGCTCCGGCCGGGGGCGCGCGGGCACCGTCCCCGGGCGCCGAGCGTCCGGCGCGCCAGGCTCCTCCGGGGCGTAGAAGCCCCCGCGGAGGACCTCGTCCACGTCGTCGCCGAGGACGTCGTGCACCGTGGGGGCTCTGGGGGCCGTCCGGGGGCTCACAGCGCCGCCTCCGCGCGGGCGTCCACCGCGCGCACCTGGCTGCGGCGGTTGTCCTTCAAGGCCGACGCCACCCGGGACACCACCGCGGCGTAGTCCTCGGCGCCGTGCGAGTCCGGCGCGAACTCGAAGATCGTCTGCCGCGCCGCCGGGGCCTCGCGGAGCTTCATGTTGGCCCGCACCGCCGGGAGGCACAGCTCCCCGAAGCGCGCCTTGAGGGTCTCCGTCACCTCCCGCCCGAGCTTGTGACGGGCGTCGTAGAAGGTCGGCACCACCCCGAGGATGTACACCGGGTGCTTGAGGTGCTCGTGCACGTTGCGCAGCGTGCGCACGCACTGCTTGACCCCCACCAGCGCGAGGTAATCACAGGACACCGGGATCAGCACGCTGTCCGCGTAGCACAGGGCGTTCTGGTTCAGCAGCGACAAGGACGGCGAGCAGTCCAGCACCACGGCGTCGTAGCCGTCGGCCCCGAGGAGGCGCTCGCGCAGCACCCGGTCGCGGTTCGGGCGGGCGGCCAGGTACAGCTCCGCCGCGGCCAGGGACTCGTTGGACGTGAGCACGTCGAAGTTGGCGCGCACCGGCACCGCCACCTCGGAGACGTCCCGGCCCAGCACCAGCACGTGGTAGAGCGTCGCCTCGCCCCGGACCCCGAGGCTCACGCCGACATTGCCCTGCGGGTCCACGTCCACCAGCAGCACCCGCTGGCCCCGCTCGGCCAGCCCCGCGGCCACGTTGATCGCCGTGGTGGTCTTGCCCGTGCCGCCCTTGTGGTTGAACACCGCGATCCGCCGGGGGCCCCGCGCCGGGGGCGCGTCGGGCGCGTCCCGCAGGCACGCCTCGGCGCAGAAATACCGCTTGCCCTCGTCCCCGGCCTTCACCTGCCAGGCGTACTCCAGCTTGAAGGGCGTCCCGCAGACCGTGCACCCCACGCTCTCACGCTCGCCCCCGAGGCGCGCCTGCTGGCACCGCTGCGAGCAGTAGTAGCTGGTCCCCGAGGCCCCGTCCTCGAACTGGAACCGAAACCTGGGCTCGAAGCCCTTCCCACACACCGAACACGTTCGCGAAGTCGCCATGGATGCCCTTCGATAAGGCCCAGGGGCGGGGGCGTACAACTTTTCGGCATCGGGTCCGCGCGGTGAATAGCCCAGAAGCCCGCGCCGTCCACGGGGTACGATAAGTGATGCACCCCGCCCGCCCGATGCCCCTGCGCGCCCTCGGCCTCCTCGGGCTCCTGGCCCTGGCCCAGGACGCCCTCGGCCAGCCCCGGCGCCGCAGGCCCCGCCCGCGGCCCCGCCCGCCCATCGTCGCCCCGCCCGCGCGGCCCACACCCCCCACGGCGCCCGTCGCCCCCACCGCCCCCGCGGGCCCCGCGGTGGCCTGGACCGGGTCGTTCCCCGCGCGCAGCGGGCGCTTCACGGCCACCCTGAGGGTGAACGGCGAGGCCCGGGAGGTGGCCCTGGTGGTGCCCGAACGCCGCGAGCCCAACCCCCCGCTGGTGCTGTTCTTCCACGGGACCAACGGCAACGGCGCGGGCGTCCTTGAAGAGGGCGCCATCCCCGCGGTGGCCGAGGCCCACGGCGTGGTGGTGGCCGCGCCCACCTCCCGGTGGCTCCCGGACGGCGACTGGGACCACCCCAACGGCGCGGAGACCTACTGGGACACGTCCAACCAGGACCTCTCGCGCAACCCCGACCTGGTGCTGGTCCGGGCGGTGCTGGAGTCCTCGGCGCGGCAGTACCACCATGACCCCGCGAGGGTGTACGTGGCGGGGCACTCCAACGGCGCGTTCTTCGCGCTCACCGTGGCCATGCTCCTGCGCGAGGAGGTGGCGGCCTTCGCGGAGAACTCCGGGGGACTCAACCGCTGCCGCACGACGCCGTCGTGCCGCTTCCGCGGGAGGGGCACCACCTGCGAGACCCTGGCGTCGCAACGGGGCTGGTGCGCGTGCAACGGCCCCGCCCTGCCGCTGGCGGTGCCCACCACGGGCCGCCGCCCGGCGGCGTGGCTCCAGCACGGCACTGACGACAACATGGTGAGCGTGCAGTACACCTGCGACCTGGCCTCGGCCCTGCGCGGCGCAGGCTACGAGGTCGAGGTGAGGCTGAACAACGGCGAGGGGCACTACCTCCCGGAGAGCTTCTTCCGGGACGTCTGGCCCTTCTTCGACGCCCACCGGCGGTGAGCGGGTGTAGGCTCCGCCCTCGGTCCATGCGCGCCGCGACGCCCACCGTGCTCCTCCTCGCGGCGACCGCATGCGACGCCCCGGCCGCGGCCCCGCGGGACGCCGGGACCCCCCCCGGGGACGCCCCGGGAGACGTCGTAGACGCTGCCCCCGCCGTCGTTTGCGCGCGGCGCCGGAGCCCCCCCGCGGCGGTCACCCGCTGCAACGGTGACCCGAGGCTCTGCGACCGGCGCTACGACCAGGTGGCCTACGGCACCACCCACAACGCCATGGCCAGCGCCGAGGACGGGTTCACCAACCCCAACCAGCGCACGGGGCTCCTGCGGCAGCTTCGGGACGGCGTCCGGGGCTTGATGCTCGACGTGCACCCCTTCCGGGACGAGGTCTACCTCTGCCACGGGGTGTGCCTCCTCGGGCGCCGCCCGCTCGGTCAAGGGCTCTGCGACGTCGCCCGCTACCTCGATGAAGACCCCGAGGCCGTGGTCACGATCATCTTCGAGAGCTACGTGCCGGCCTCGGACGTCGCGCGGGCCTTCGCCTCCGCGGGGCTCCTGGAGGACGTGCACGCCCAGCCCGAGGGCGCCCCTTGGCCCACGCTCCGGGAGATGATCACCCGGGGGCGCAGGCTCGTGGTGCTCACGGACCGCGACGGGGGCGCCTTCCCGTGGTACCTCCCGGTGTGGCGCCACGCCCAGGAGACGCCCTTCACCGCGCGCACCCCGGAGGAGCTCTCCTGCCGGGAGAACCGCGGTCGACCGGAGAACCCGTTGTTCATCCTCAACCATTTCCTCACGGACCCCTTCGGCTCCGAGGCCCTCGCCGAGCGCGTGAACCACAACCCCCTCCTCCTGGAGCGGGCCCGCGCGTGTGAGGCCTCCCGCGGGCGCCGGGCCAATTTCATCACCGTGGACTTCCACGACGTGGGGAGCCTCTCCGCCGCGGTGGCCGCGCTCAACGACCGGGAGCCCTCGCCGTGAGCCCGAGGGTACGGTGCCGCCCCGCGGAGGAGGCCGAGCTCCCGGAGCTGGCAGAGATCGCCCACGGAGCCTTCCACCAGGGCACCGTCGAGGGCTGGCGGACCTGGCTCACGGAGCACCCCCACCGGCAGCCTTCGGACATCACCGTGGCCCGCTGGGACGGGCGCGTGGTGGGCCTCGCCGTGGCCCTGAGGCTCACCCTGGCCGTCGCCGGGAAGGACCTCCCCATGCGCGGCGTCGCGGGCGTGAGCGTCCACCCGGCGTACCGTCAGCGAGGCGTCGGGGACGCGCTCCTGCGCGCCGTGGTCGACGCCATGAAGGCCGACGGGGCCTCGCTCTCCATGCTGTACCCCTTCCGTCTGGGGTTCTACCGGCGCTACGGCTGGGGCCTGTGCGAGACCCTGGAGCTCTTCTCCGGCGCGCCCCGAGCGCTGCCTGCGTCGGACCTCCGGGATCACGTCGAGCCGCTGGAGCCGTCGAGCCTCCCGCGCGTCCGGGAGGTCTATGACCTCGCCCGCCAGGGCGCCACGGGCCCGCTGCGTCGCTCGGACTGGTGGTGGGACCAGCGGGTGCTCTCCCGGGTCCCGAAGGGCCTTGTCTACCGTGAGCCGGACCACGGAAACATTGACGGGTACGCGCTCTACGACGTCCCCGAGGAGCCTGCATACCCCCGCCAGCGGTTTCGGGTGCGGGAGCTCTGTGCCCTCACCAACAGCGCGCGCCGAGGGCTCCTCGGGGCCCTGCACGGGCTCAAGGACCAGTACGCCCGGTGCGAGCTCTGCCTGCCCCGCGGAGCGCTCCGGCATCTCGTGCAGGAGTTCCCCGCGCCGGACAGCGGCACCCCGGGCGCCGAACAGGACCTCCTCGGGAGCCTCGCCGTCGGGGCCATGGCCCGGGTGCTGGACCTCGGCAAGGCCCTCGCGGCGCATCCCTTCCACGCCCGAGGGAGCGTCACCGGCGCCCTGGGCCTGGACCTCCAGGACCCGTGCCTGGGAGCGTCCACCTGGGACGTGGCCTTCGGGCCCTCGGACATCGAGGCCACTCCGGGCTCCCTCGCCCGCGAGAGGCTCTCCCTCGGGGTGGATGTCTTCAGCCAGGTGTACCTGGGCGGAGAGAGCGCCTTGGACGCGCTCCAGCGCGGCGACGCCGAGGGGAGCCCCCAGGCTGCCGCCCTCCTGGACCGGGCCCTCCGGGGGCCGGCCCCCTTCCTGGGGCTCCAGAACCACTTCTAGACCCCCGTCAAGTCGGAGGGGGAGGGGGGGTGGGGGCTTTGCGCCACACCCCCCTTTGGGCTAGACTACGGGAAACGAATGGCCTCGCCCGGCGAAGTCCTGGCAGACCGCTGGCGCCTCGTCGAGAAGATCGACGCGGGCGCGATGGGCGAGATCTATCGCGGCGCCCACCAGCTCCTGGGTCACGCCGTGGCCATCAAGATCCTCCTGCCGCAGATGGCGCGGGACAAGGGCGCCGTGGCGCGCTTCCTCAAGGAGGCCCGCATCGCGGCGACGCTGTCGCACCACAACGTGGTGCGCGTGGAGGACTACGGCGTCTCGGAGGACGGCAGGCCCTTCCTGGTGATGGAGCTCCTGCGCGGAGAGTCCCTCGCCCGGAGGCTGGAGCGCTCGCCCCGGGTGCCCCCGCGGGAGGTGCTGGAGATCCTCCGGCAGATCGCCGCGGCGCTGGACGTCGCCCACGCCGCGGGGATCGTCCACCGTGACCTGAAGCCCGAGAACATCTTCCTGGTGCAGGCCCCGGAGGCCGGAGGGGCCCTGCGGGTGAAGGTGCTGGACTTCGGCGTGGCCAAGTTCACGGACACGCTGTCGTGCGGGGCCGGGGCCACCGCCAGCAACACCCTGGTGGGTACGCCGAGGTACATGTCCCCGGAGCAGGCCCGCTCGTCCCGGGAGCTCGACGGCAGGAGCGACCTCTGGTCCCTGGGCATGCTCGCCTACGAGATGCTCACCGGGCGACACCCCTTCGACGGCGAGGCCATCGCGGAGCTCCTGGTGGCGATTCTCACGCACCGGATCGCGCCCCCATCCGCCGTGGAGCCCTCCCTCAACCCCGCCGTGGACGACTGGATGGCCCAGGCCCTCGCGCGCAACCGCGTCGAGCGCTTCCCCACGGGCGCCGCCATGGTGGCCGCCCTGGCCGAGAGCCTCGATGGTGTGACCGAGCGTCGCCGCGGAGGCACCCCCGCCCGCACCAGCGCCGTCGGTCGGCGCGATGAGCGCCGCGCCACCGTGCGCGTCCAGCGCCCCATCGGTGTCCCGAAGCTCCCCGAGGAGCACCCCGAACCCCCGCCCGACAGCGCCAGCGCCGTCACCCCCGGCGCGTCCCTGGAGCCCATCGCGCCGACGCCCGTCACCCCGCCCGATGACACCAGCCGCCTGAGCGTGGAGATCCCCCTCAAGCGCTCGACCCCCCCCGGCGCCACACGCTCGACCCGTATCCGCACTCTCGCCGGCGTCTTCGCCGTGGTGGCCCTGGTGGCGGGCCTCTCCGTCGCGGAGAAGACCCTCGGGCGACCCGTCACACCCCCCGGGAGCACCCCCTCGGCCCTGTCCTCGGTCCTCGCCGCGGGCGTCGTCGCCCCCTCCCCAACACCACCCGAGGCCCCCACGCCACGGACCCCACCGAGAGCGCTCCCGGAAATCCACCCGGAGAATGTCACACCCACACCCGCCCCGGTGGCCCTACCTTCCCCTACCTCGGAGGCTCTGACCCGGGACTCCGACGCGGGGCTCTCCTCGCGGGACCACGGTCGCGACCGCGATCGGGAGCGAGCGTCCCGGGGCCGGGGGCGCCACGGTCGGCCGGCGCCGGTGGAGGATCGTGCGCCGGAGCACGCAAGGCCGGGCGGAACAGAGTACGATCCCCACAGCATCTGAAGGTTCCTTCGGGGTGCGGGGTTGACGCCGCACTGCCCCTGGCGCAGAGGTCCGTGGTGAAGCGTGGTCGCGCGAAGTTCCTTGGGGTTCTCCTGACGCTCGCGGTGGCGTCGGAGAGCTTTGCGCAGCCCGCGGGGGTGGCCTCGCAGCCGTTGCCACCGACGCCGGGGCTCTCGCTGGAGGCACGGGCCCAGGCGCTCTACCTCCTCGGGCGGGAGAGCTACCACCTCCAGTCCTGGGAGCAGGCCAGGACGGCCTTCGGGGCTTCGTTGCAGCTCGTGGAGAGCCCCAACACGAGGATGTACCTCGGGCGTGTGCTCCGGCAGCTCGGGCGGGTGACCGAGGCCTACGTCACCCTGGACCGGGCCGCCCGGGACGCCGCCGCGCGCGCGCAGACGGAGCCGCGCTACGAGCCCACCCGGGACAGCGCCCGCGCCGAGGCCACGGCGCTGGAGCCCCTGGTGGCCCGGGTGCTCGTGCGCATCGACCCGCAAGACGAAGCGCTGGCGCTCTCGGTGAATGACCACGAGGTGCCCCGCGCGGGCTGGGACGTGCCCCTGGCGCTGGACCCCGGCGAGGCCACGCTGGCGCTCTCGGGCCCCGGGTGGCGCACCCGGAGGGAGACCGTGACCCTCGCCGCGGGGCGTCTGGAGACCGTGGAGCTGCGTACCGAGCGGCTCCCGGCGCCGCCCCCACCGCCGCCGCCGCCGCCAACGCCGCCCGGTGGGGGAGCGCCTCCGCGCGCGGGGCCCTGGAGCACCGCGGGGCTGGTGACCCTCGGGCTTGGGGGGGTGACCATGGCCCTCGGGGGCGCCCTCTGGCTCTGGGCCTGGAACGACCACCAGACCCTGACGGGACAGTGGCAGAGCCTCGCCCCGGACGTGACCCTGCCCAACCAGGGCGACGTGGACGCCGCGGAGACCCGCCAGCGCTTCGGGTACCTCGCCCTGGGCGTCGGAGCGGGCCTCGCCGCCGTGGGGGCCGTCACCTGGCTCCTGGCGCGACCGTCGGCCGTGACCGCGCCCTCCCGCGGGGTCTCGCTCTCCGTGGGTCCGGGCTCCCTCGCGCTCTCGGGGAGGTTCTGACCGATGCGGGCGCGCGCGGTCCTCGCGCTGGCGGCGCTCGGGGCGTCGGGCTGTCCCCTGGACTTCGACGCGTTTCGCAGGCCCCGGGTGACCACCACGCCCATGGATGTCGCCGAGGTCGGCCCGGATACGGCCCCCGTGGACACGGCCCCTCCAAGAATGGACGGGGGTTGTCCGCTGGACTTCACCGCGAGGCTGCGCCTGGCCCATATGGCCACGGGGTTCCCGGCCCTGGACCTGTGCTACCGCCGGAACGCCCAGGGGACCTTCTCCAAGGTGGGCACGGCCTCCTGGCCCGTGGCGGGGCTCACCTACGGCGAGGTGAGCGCCCTGGGGCCTCCGGGGACGCAGCCCGCGCGGGTGAACGAGCCCTGGGAGTTCGTGGCGGTGGTCCACGGGGCGGCGTGTACGAGCACCCGCGTGGCCTCGCTGGTGGTGGGGCTCGACCCGGGCTCCAGGGCCACGCTGATTCTCACCTCGGAGCCCGCGGGCATGGGTCGCGCGGCGGGCGTCCTGGGCGTGCTGGAGGACAAGACCTGCGCGGAGTGCGGCAGGAACGTCCCCGAGGTGCGAGGGGTGCATGGGTCCTTCGGGCTCTCGTCCGAGCGGCTGGACCTGTCCCTGAGCTACGGGATCCTGTCGCAGGTGTTCGCCCAGAGCGTGCCCTACGGCGGCACGGCGATGAACGGCAACCAGGGCTACGCGTGTCAGAACAACTGGCTGGGGCTCGTGGTGTCCCCCACGCCCATCCCCGTGCAGCTCGTGGCGAGGGAGTCCCGGGGCATCGAGCTGGCGCGCAGCGAGCGCACCGCCCTCAAGGCCGAGCACCTCCGGCGCACGGGCCGGGCGACGTTCTTCATCGAGGGAGACCTGCGCGGCGGGGGCCTGGGCTTCGTGCTCTGCTACGACGGCGTGGAGAGCGCGGGGCTCACCACCTGCGACCGGATCCGGGCCACCACCCTCCTGCGGGACGCGGGCCCGGTGCTCGACGCCCGGCCCTCGGACACCCCTGGAGACGCCCTCGGGGACGCCTGGCTCGACGCGGCGACGGACCCCATGGACGACCTCGCGGACACCCCTGGAGACGCTCCAGGGGACGCCGGAGAGGACGCCGGAGGGGACGCGGGCGCCATGGACGCCGGGGACGCCGGGGACACCGCGGATCCCACCGCGGACGACGACCTGCCCGACGCCTCGGACGCCCCGGACGCCATCGACGGCACCGACGCGGAGGAGCTCCCGGAGGCCCCGCCGGAGGAGCTCCTGTGAGCGCACCTGTCTTGACGTTGGCGCCCCGGTAGGCTCAAGTCCGGGCCCCGCGCAGCCGCGTACTCACGAAGGGAAGAAGGTTGAGCGCATGACGAGCGACAAGTACGAGTTCTTCAAGGTTGTTCAGGAGTACCTGTCCAAGGCCGCCTCGGTGGTCCACCTGGACGCGGCGGTGGAGGCGATCCTCTCGCAGCCGCGGAACGAGATCATCGTGCACTTCCCGGTGCGGATGGACAACGGCGAGGTCAAGCTCTTCAAGGGCTACCGGATCCAGCACAACAACATCCTGGGGCCCTTCAAGGGCGGGATCCGGTACCACGAGTCCGTCACCCTGGACGACGTGAAGGCCCTGGCCTCCATGATGACCTGGAAGTGCGCGCTCATGCGCCTGCCGTACGGCGGCGGCAAAGGGGGGATCAAGTTCAACC
Source organism: Deltaproteobacteria bacterium (assembly GCA_016218725.1). Classification (GTDB taxonomy): domain Bacteria; phylum Myxococcota_A; class Polyangia; order Polyangiales; genus JACRDB01. Next base: position 64,812 of record JACRDB010000023.1, on the reverse strand, counting down.
CCCGGAACCACTCCACGGCGGAGCTCCAGCGGATCACCCGGCGCTTCGCCCACGCGCTGGGCGGCAACATCGGCCCGGACTACGACATCCCCGCGCCGGACGTGGGCACCAACGGGCAGATGATGGCCTGGATCATGGACACGTACATGAACACCGTGGGCCACGTGAACAAGCAGGCCGCCCGCGGCGTGGTCACCGGCAAGCCCGTGGCCTCCGGCGGCACCGTCGGCCGCGAGAAGGCCACCGGCCAGGGCGTGGTGCACTGCATCACCGAGTGGGCCCGGGAGCGGCGCTTCAACCTGGAGGGCAGCACGTACATCGTCCAGGGCTTCGGCAACGTGGGCTCCAACGCGGCCACCATCTTGTCCCGGTACGGGGCATCTCTCATCGCCGTGGGGGACCATTTCGGGTACCTCCGGAGCCCCGAGGGCTTCAACCCCCACAAGCTCAGCGAGTGGACCCGGCAGCACGGCACCATCCAGGGGTACCCCTCGGGGCAGCCCATCTCCCGCGAGGAGTTCTTCTCCACCCGCTGCGACCTGTTCATCCCCGCGGCCCTCGAGGGGCAGGTGGGCGCCGCGGAGGCCCGCGCCCTGGACTGCAAGCTCATCGCCGAGGGCGCCAACGGGCCCCTCACCCCGGAGGGCGAGAAGATCCTCCTCGATCGCGGGGTGGACATCCTCCCGGACGTGCTCGCCAACTCCGGCGGCGTCACCGTGAGCTACTATGAGTGGGTGCAGAACAAGCGCAGCGAGAGCTGGGACCTCGAGGAGGTGGACGAGAAGCTGGAGAAGGCCATGAAGAACGCCTACCGCGAGGTGGTGGACATGGCCCGCAGCAAGGACGTGGACCTGCGCACCGCGGCGTACTGCGTCGCCCTCGACCGGATCCAGACGGTGTACCGCGAGCGGGACATCTTCCCCTGAGGCGCCCACACATTCTACGCTCGGGGCCGTGAACCCCGACCAGACCCTGCCGCCCCACGGGGACCTCGCCAGGACGCCCCCCCAGGAGGTCCTGCGCTGGTGCGAAAAGGTGCGCTTCACCGGCACCCTCTGCGTCACCCGCCCGGAGCCCGGGGAGCTCCCCCTGGTGGGCGGCGCCCCGGAGCTCCACGGCCCGGAGGACCCCACCCACGCCGTCCTGGAGCGCTTCCTCGCCGCCACCGAGGGGACCTATGTACTGTCGCAGAAGCTCCCACCCCTCGGGAAATGTACGGAGCTATCGTACCTGGAGCTGGAGGGCAGGCTGGAGGACGCGACCATGGGGGACCTGATGCACTACTGCGAGGTGACGGGGCTCAGCGGTCACCTCACGGTGGAGCATCTTCGGGACGGGGCGGTGGAGACCTGCGACGCGCGCTACCGCCGCGGGGAGCTTGACTCCATCACCCTGGACGGCAGCGACGACGAGGGCGTCAACGCGGTGTTCGACTGGCGCGAGGGGCGCTGGAGCATCGTGGCGAAGCCCGCGTTCACGGTGCTGGAGGAGCGCACGAGCACGGCCCCGCCGGTGCCGAGGGACGCGCTCCTGCGCACGCTGGAGGTCACCGTGGCGGAGATCCTGGAGCGCAGCCTCCGGAGCCGCACGCCGTCGTACCGCCCTCCCAGCATGCATGCGCCCGGCGCGCCGCCCGACGCGCTCCCGCCGATGCCCCTGCCCGGCGCCGTGTCCACCGGCCCCTACGCGGTGGCGGGCATCGACGGGGGAAAGCCCCCCACGGAGGCCGTGGAGAGCACGGTGAAGATCTACCTCGTGCGCAGGAAGGCCGCGCCCCCCGCGGAGGGCCACGCCGAGGCCCCGGCGCCGGAGCGCGCGCAGGAGGCGCCTCCCACGGAGGGCCGCGGGTCTACGCCCACGCCCGCGCCCACGCCCGCGGCGGTGGTCGCGCCTGCGCCCTTGGACTCGCCCCCGAGGCTCTCGGTGGAGCGCTCGGGGAGCCTGGACCCGGCGCCTCCGAGGCGCTGGAGCCTGCGGGCGAGCACCCTGGAGGAGCGGGCGCTCCTCGGGCTCCTGGTGGTGTGTACGCTGGCGTCGGTGAACGTCCTCGCGCGGCTCCTCGCGCAGCGCTGAGCGATGGCTGGCGCGTCCTTTGAGCTCCGGCTGGGGTTGCTGGTGGGCCTCGCCGCGGCGGCGCCCGCGGGGCTCCTGGCGGGGGGCCTTGCGCGCCGTGAGCGCGCGGCGGGCGAGCGCCTGGAGCGCGAGGCCCGGGCGCGCGTCGCCCGCGCCGAGGGGGCGCGGGACGAGGCCCTGGGCGCGCTCCACCGGGAGGCCCTGGAGGGCGTCCGGGGCGCGCTCCTCCTGGCCCTGGGCGGCGCGGACCCCAGGGTGGACACCCCCGCGCGGAGGAGGTGCACCGAGGCCCTCTTCCGGAGCGTGACGGCCCTGGGGCCCGCGGTGGACGCGACCGGCGCGCAGGTGGTGACCCCCGAGGGCGCGGCCCTGGCCACGGCCACCACGGCGCCGCGGGAGGGGCGCTCGCTGGCGTGCCCGAGGGTGCACCGCGCGGCGCCGCTCGGGTCCTCGGGGCTCACCGTGGCGGTGCAGTTCCAGCCGCGCTGCGAGGCGCCGCAAACGCCGCTCCAGGCGCGCGCTGGGGGTCTTCCGGGGGTGGTGCTCACGGCCCTCGCGGCGGCCCTCGGGGCGGGGCTGGTGGGGGCGCTCCTGGCGAGGGCCTTCACCCGGAGGCTCTCGCTGGTGGCCAGGGCCGCGGGCAGGGTCGGGGCCGGGGACCTCTCGGTGCGGGTGAGGCCCCACGGGGACACCGAGGTGGACGCGCTGATCCGGGCCTTCAACCTCATGGTGGAGGAGCTGGCGCTCTCGCGGGAGCGGATTGACTACCTCCAGCGCCTGGCGGGCTGGCAGGAGTTCGCCCGGCGCCTGGCCCACGAGATCAAGAACCCCTTGACGCCCATCCAGCTCGCGGTGCAGGAGGCCGCGAGGAAGTACCAGGGCGACGACGCGCGCTACCGCCGCACGCTGGACACGGCCCGGGAGGTGGTCGAGGAGGAGGTGGGCACGCTCCGGAGGCTGGTGACGGCCTTCTCGGATTTCGCCAAGCTCCCGGAGGTGAAGCCCTCGCCCGGGGACCTCTCGGAGTTCCTGCGGGACGCGGCCGGGAGCCGTGCGTTCCTGGACGAGGCCGCGGGAGCGTCCCGCCGGGACGACGTGGCGGTGGTCTTTGACGCGCCGACGGAGCCGATCCCCGTGCGCATCGACCGCATGATGCTCCGGAGGGCCTTTGAGAACCTGGTGAGGAACGCCGTGCAGGCCCTGGAGGCCCGGGCCCAGAAGGGAGGCCCCGGCGGCACCGTGTGGGTGCGGGCGAGGCTGCACACCACCCGCGAGGGCGAGGCCCAGGCGTGGCTGGTGGTCGAAGACGACGGCCCAGGCATCCCGCCGGAGCAGCGAGGGAAGGTGTGGGACCCGTATTTCACCACCAGGGCGGAGGGCACCGGGCTCGGCCTGGCCATCGTGCGCAAGATCGCCCTGGACCACGACGGGGACGTGGGCCTGGAGGCGCGCTCGGGAGGCGGCGCGCGCTTCGTGCTCACGCTCCCCCTGCGGGATCCAGCCCGCACCCCTCGGTTGAGCTTCGTGACCTTCTCCGAGCGGTCGCCGTCCACGGGGCAGCCGGTGCCGGTGGAGCCTCGACGGGAGGGGTGACGACCACCGGGGCGAAGCAGGTGCGGCCCGCTACGGCTCCGTCCGTCGTCGGCGCCCCCCGGTCAACGACCCTTCCGCCGGGGTTTCGTCGCCTTCGACGGCGCCGGCGGTGCGCTGGCCAGCACCACCCACCCTTCGGCGACCATCCGCTTGAGGTACTCCTCGCCGGAGAGCGAGCACCCTACCAGCCGGTGGAAATCGGCCTTGGGGAGGTGGAGCTGCCGAGCCATCATGCTGGCGAGGAAATCGTCGATCTCCTGCGAGTTGTGAGACGTGTGGGTCGCCACGCTCGTCCGCTGCCCCTCGACCATCAGTCGGAACTCGCGGTGCTTGCCCTGCACGACCTCGAAGCCCTTGATTGCTAGTGCGTCCTCGACGTCCTTCGCCTTCAGGGCCGTCACACGCTGGCCTCGACGTCGCCGATGACCCGTCGCAGGCGCCAGCGCAGCGCCTCGGCGTCGAGCGTCACGGGCGCCGCGTGGTCCTCGGCGACCGCGTCCCACAGCGCGGCGAAGCGCTCGCCGAGCTCCACCAGTGCCTCCGCCCGGGTCGGGGCCGCGGCGCTGAGGTCGAGCGCGTGCAGGATCGCAGTGACACCTCCGTCGCCCTCGACGAACGCAACGTGCATCACGTCGCGCAGCGCGAAGGTGCGACGCCCGCCGTGGAGCCTCTCGACCCGCTCCTCGACGCATGCTCCGGGGTCGAGGGAGGCCATTGAGGCGAGCTCTCGCGCGAGCGAGTAGCGCGCCAGGCACACGTCGCGGAGGGCCCCGACCAGCGCCGCGAAGCCGCGCGCCGACCGGGTCTTGAGCTCGCCGTCGAGCACCATCGCCACCGTGACCAGTAGGGCGTCAGAGTCGGCCGCGGCCTGCGTGAAGGTCCGCGCCGTGTCGGTCTGGAGCACCGCGCGCCCGAGGTCAACAGTGCCCAGCACCCGCACCGACGCCTCGTAGAGCGCCAGGGCGTCGTCGAGCTCGGCGGCGGTAGCGGGCTTCATGCGACGGTGTGAGCTGCGCCTCAGTGCGCGGATCTCCTCGACGCCCTGGTCGGTCGTCTGGGCGACGGCGCCGGGATCGAAGTCCTGGAACAGGCTCCCGATGAACGAGCACAGCGCGGAGGACGTTGGCTCCAGCTCCGCGAGCAACGCGAACACCTCGCCAGCGTCGCGTGCCTTCACCAGCCTCGCCGCGACCTCGTCGCGGAGCTGCCGGAAGGCAGCTCGCAGCGCCGCCCGCCGAGCGGGAGGGAACAGGAGCGCTACCCGGCGCACCGTCTGCCGCGTCAGCGCGACGTCGGGTGCGAGCCGCGGCCTCTCCGGCGCGCGCGGGTACACAGGGCGCGGCGCTGCACTTTGGGCCGACGGCATGACCTCGGTAGCCTATCCCTCGCGATGACCCCTCGCAACGCCGGGCCGCACCGCCACAGAGGCGCTGCCGCCCTGCGCAACACTGCCCCTACTGCGCGGCCTTATGTCGGTGGCCTGCCTTCGTAGTCCAACGCCCCGACGCTTCCCCAGTTGGCGCCCAGCGGGGTCTACTCCTGCGGTGCCCCGAAGACTATGGCGCCATAGTCATTGACCGACCAGGACCGGACGAGCTTCGCAGGCAACCGGGGATCACAAGCAAACAGCGTGCCGGTGGAGCCTCGACGGCAGGGGTGACGACCCCGGGGGGAGGAGCCCTTCTTTCGCCTGGGCGACGTCGGCGTGGACGCGGAGGTCCCGGCACCCTCCTCCAGAGGCCTCGCTGGTGGAGACGCAGGTCTCGTGAAAATATCCTGATTGATGCGCGTAACACATCGGAATTGCAAGATTTTTTGGCGTGTATTGACAAAATTTCAATGGGGGGGGGGGTATGATGGCTTCTGGTGTCCCGGACTTCGGTCCATTCCCAGGGACACAGGAGTGTGGGATCATGGCTACGGAGTTCTTGTTGGAGAAGACGACGGTCGTGACGGCGGGAGCCACGGCCCCGGAGCTGGTGCGGGCGATGTCGATCACGCGCGCTCCCCGAGTGGACGGCTTCGAGATCATGGAGTTCGAGGTGTTCATCCAGAAGGCGCCCGCGAGCAACGCGACGTTCCAGCTCATGACCTCCATGCAGGTGGACTTCGACGACCTGGGGGCGACCAAGTCGAGCTGGATTCCCGCGTCGGACCCGGTCACGATCACCGTCTCAGGCTTCTATCCGGTGTCGGTGCCGAGCCTCACCGGAAAGCTCCTGAAGTACCTTCGGTGGGTGATCACCTTCGCCAACACCGGCGAGACGCTCACCTTCAGCGCCGAGGGGCTCGCGCGCCGCACGTCGTTCTAACTACACGGGAGGCAGCGGGTGGGAGGCTTCAGCCGACGCGAGTTCATTGATGTGCTGGGGGAATGGAAGGGCCCGGCCGCGGTGGTGCCCCGGCCCGGTGACTCCCCGGTGGTGCGGCTCAACAAGGCCGCGGCGGCGCTGACCTTCCGGGGTGGGGGCTTCCTCTACGTGCCCGAGACGCTGGTCCTGGAGCCGGAGGGGACCGTGGCCGGGCGGGCCTGGCGCCCTACGGTCTACGTGCCCGCCAACGTCACGATGTTGTTCAAGTCCGGGGCGCTCCTGGACCTTCGCGCAGGGGTGATCCTGGAGATCGAAGGTGGGATCGCCCACGGGGCCAGGCAGCTCTTCCGGGTTCCTGACGCAGACGGCGTCCATGTCGTCATGACCGGATACCAGCTCCCGCGGGTCTACCCGGAGTGGTGGGGCGCAGGTGCTGGCAGAGACGACACCGTCGCCCTCCAGGCCGCCGTGGACGCCGCGTGCAACCTGCGCCGCCTCGGGCCGCGCGTCGGGACCCAGCTCCCGCCCGTCGAGCTGTCCCTGGCGGGGCGCTACGTGGTGCGCGCGCCGATCGAGGTGGGCTATCGAGACGCGCTGCCGCAGCCGACGGAGCTCCCGGAGGTGGTCAATGCGAGCGCAAAGATCGTCGGGACGCGGGGCGCGGACGGTGAGGTCGGTACCATCGTGGCGGGCGCGGGCTTCGTGGACCGAGCCCCGGCGCAGCACCACGGGGCGCTTGTGCGGCTCCGGGACGTCTTCGGCTGGTCCGTTGAGAACGTGGTCTTCGACGCCGTGAACCGCGCCGCGCGTTGCGTGGTGGTGGACATCTCGCCGCCGCGCCCAGGCACCACCCGGCAGGATCAGGCGGGCTCCTTGCGGCGGTGCACCTTCCGGGGCGCGACGGACACGCTGGTCAACGCCGGCGCTGTCGGACAGCCGCGGGGACCCAAGGGCGCGCCGCCCGCGAAGGAGCCTTCCGGGGGTGACCTGCTCTGCCTGCGCTTCGAGGGCTGTGGGTTCTTCCCGGTGCAAGACCAGGGGATCGGCCTTCAGCTTCGCGCAGGAAACACGCTCCCGATGGTGGTGACCGGCTGTGTCTTCGAGGGGACGGCCGCGGCCATGATCTATGCGCTCGCGGGGAGCTTCACCGTGGAGGGGTGCCGCTTCAGGAATGACCGGGAGCCTCGGAACCCGCCGAAGCTCGAGGGCCCCGGGACGCCGGATGGGTCGGACATCTACCTGGGCCACGAGACCTTCGAGGGCGGAGCCACGACCACTTCACCGCCCCCAAGGGCTGCTGGCGATGCAGTGCGTGACCCACAGCAAGCGCTTCCTGGAGACCTATTACCGAGACTTCGAGCCGCGCGCCAGGGTTGGTACGGACCTCCCGGTGACCCTCATCGATGTGTGGCAGCGCACGGAGATGCGCCCCACGGAGGCATCGATCGTGTGGGGGTACTTCGTGCTGGCAGCGCGGAGTGACAGAGGGAAGCCGTCGTTGACGGTCGTTGGAGGGCGCTACGGAGGAGTGTTCATGACCATGGTGACCGGGGGTAGTCCGATCGTGGCTGCGGGCCCGTCCTTCGCGGGTGTTCGGACCTTGATGGAGTCCATCGGTGGTCCAGGGACCGTCCATGTCTATGGCTTCCCAGAGCTCAGAAGTGCACGCTAGCGCCGCGACCTGTGGCGGCGCCCTGGCAGGCGCGCTCTCGTTGATGGCGTTGCTCGCGGGCTGTGAGACCCCACCGCGTGCCGCGGCGCGCGACGCGGTCACGGAGGAGGCGCCGCCCGAGGACCTCGGCGGCGGGGTAGAGGACGCGACCGCGTGGCGGGACGCCGAGGACGTGTGGCGGCCGCCCGCGGACTGCCACCGTGAGACGGCGGTCGAGACGCGGGACGAGACCCGCCCCCGCGCCGTCCGGGCCACGCTGGCGGCGCCAAGGCCGCTGTACCCACCATCGGTGATGAAGGTGATGTCGCAGCGGCCGACGGTGCGGTGGTCCTTGCCGCCGGGGGTGCGCGGAGCGCGGGTGGAGCTGTGCCTGGACTGTGCCTGCGAGCGGGTGCTCCTGCGCCAGGACGTCGAGGGCGAGTCCTTCCGGCCCGCGGCCAGGCTGCCGCCCGGGGTGGTGTTCTGGCGCCTGCGCGGGATCACCGAGCGCGAGGTCGGAGAGCGCCTCTCGCCAACCTGGGAGTTCGTCGTGGGCCGCCATGACAGGCCCACGGATTTCGCCTACGGCGGGCTCCGCGACTTCAACGGCGACGGCTACGACGACGCGCTGGTGGGGATCATCAATCCACCAGAAATCCTTGTCTTCACAGGAGGTCCAGGTGGCCCGAGTGGCGAGCCGCAGATCACCTTGCGCACGCAGGACACGCTGCGATACAGGGCCGACTCGTTGTCGTTCGGTGATGTCAATCGTGACGGGATCGCCGATGTCGCAATGACGGGAGCGGCTGCGGAGAATCGGCCGGACGGACCGTGGCACCAGACATCGCTTATCTACCATGGATTGACAATGGGGCTCTCTCCTGACCCGACCAACATCATTCCTCAGCATGGAACAGAGCAGTCCTTCTACGGCTATCCTGGAACAATTGCGTCGGACTTGAACGGCGACGGTTTCTCAGATCTCGCTCGTAGTGACTACCCTCCCAATCCCGAAATTTCAGTCTATCTTGGCGGCCCCGGAGGGCTAACGTGGAGCCGCGCGGTGGTCTTCAGCGGAAACCATGACGATCGAGTAGGCTATGAACTGGTGGGGGTTGGCGACACCAACAGAGATGGCTATGGGGACCTCCTTGGGAGCATGTGGCGAGGGGATGGGCGCTCGTTCGCAAAGGTGTTCTATGGCGGTCCTTTCGCCTTGGGTGCACAACCCAGCATGCTGTACTCCCCGCGCCGAGGCGAGACCTATGGGATGGCCATCTTTGGTCAGGTTGACTGGAACGCCGATGGATACTCGGATTTTGGCGTAGGAGGTGAGTCCGTCATCGATCTGTATCGAGGCGGTCCTGGGGATCCTCCGTTGCCGACGCGGACGACCCTCGTTCCACCGCCGGGGGAACTCGGCCTCGACTTTGGCGACAACTGCTGCGGTCTGGACTTCAATGGAGATGGCAGACTTGACCTCGCCATGGCCAATGGAGCCTGGCCGATACGAGATCGCTGGGCGGACGGAGGCGTAACTTCTGAGGATCAGTACTACTTCGGTGGCGGGGCGCTCCTGATCTTCCTCGGGACCGAAGAAGGGGTAGATCGAACGCCTGCGCTGCTGTTGGAGCGGGAAATGGGGTTCGGATGGAAGCTCGCATGCGTGGGCGACATGAATGGGGACGGGAGAGACGATGTATTTGTGATGGACCGCACAACTCACACCCTCTACTTCGTCGAGGGATCAGAGAGTGTAGGGGGCGCAACTGCGCGCAGGGTCAGTACTTTTTCGAGGCCAGCGACTCGTCTGCTCTAAAAGGGCGAGATCGGAGGTGAAGTGTGTTCGGCAAGTCCTTTGTAAATGTCCTCTTTCCAGATGGTGATGGTGGCCGCTTCAGGGAGGAGGCCTTCGAGGATCTGGCTCCAACCCTCCGAGATGCTCTTGGCCCGCCCACGCCTGGACGAGATCTGTCTCACGGTGGGATCATCTACCTCCCGACCCTGGGCGATGGCGTGTCATATCGCTTGGACGCCAGCGCTGGTCCGGTCGTGGAGATCCCCGACCACATCACGCTGAAGTTCGCGCCAGGCGCCCGGATCGAGCTTTACGGCGGCGTGACGCTGGTGCTCCGGGGGTCCCTGGACGCGGGACCCTTCCAACTCTTCGGGTCCCAGGAGGGCCGCGAGGTGCGGGACCCGCTGCCGAACCGGCCGCCCAAGGATGGGCGTGTGATCCTCGCGTCGCGCCGGATCCCAGTGGTGTACCCTGAGTGGTTCGGTGCGACGTCCTCGCAGGCCAGCGGGGCCACCCGCCGCTTCGACGCCGAGGAGGGCTTCCAGGCCGCCATTGACGCCGCGGTGGTGCTGCGTGGCGCGCTCCCTCCCCTCCCGATCATGGTGACCGGGGAGTACAAGCTGGCAGGAGCCCTCTACGTAGACAAGGTCCCTCGGCAGGGCCCTGCCCTATCCCCTGAGCTGGAGCGAGAGCATCTGAGCCCGGGCAACCCGCTCCTGCTGCGCGGCGCCCATGGCATCGGCTCCTCCGGGGAGGCCCACGGCAGGCTCTTCTTCACCCGCGCGGGCGCTCCTCCCACCTCACAGCCGCTCCCCCCTGCGCTCAACATCCTGACGGGCCGTGGCTTTGACGTGCAGCACATCGCCCTCCTGGTGGACGCCCCACGGGGGGGGCCCGCGCGGGAGGTGTTCGCCGCCGCGGTGGCGATCGAGCCGCCCGCACAGACCGCCGGAGGGCCAGGCCGGAGCGTCACGGGGCGCTTCACGCACTGCACCTTCAACGGGGGCCGGGTGGCCACGGTGGCCATCCTGGGGGAGCCCTCGGACCCGGATCAGCCGCCTCCGCAGCCTGCCTCACGCTACATCTTTGACCACTGTGCGTTCATCCTTGGGGGCCTCAACGCGGTCGGGGAGGGCCGGGTGCTGACGCCGCGTGGGCTCTACGTGCGGGGCCCCTCGTCGCTCTTCGTGGACGTGGGCTCTTCCATCTTCGCGGCGACGGACCCCGCGGGGGACTTCCGCTCGTTCGTGCACGCGGAGGGTGGCGCGGTGCTGCTCAACGGGTGTGACTTGCACGCCGCGTCGCCCGTGGCGTACCGACCTCGCGCGGACCGCGAGAGCGGCGGCGAGGACGTGGTGCTCGGCGCCAACGGAGGCGCGACCGCGGAGGACCACGCGCTCCTGGAGGCCTTCGGCACCACGGCCTGGAGCGAGCGCCGCAGCCCCGAGCCCGCGGCGCTCACGATGCTGGGCTGCGAGTCCCAGAGCGCGGCCCTGCTGCTTCGGGCGGCGGTGCCGACGGAGGGGACGCGGCACCTGCGTCGGCTGCAGCGTAACGCCGTGCTGGTGGGCACAAGGCACTCGGACGTGAACCTCGGGGACTCCCCCGTGGGCACGGAGGCGGGGCCCTCGGTGCGCTGGGGCGGCCTGGCGCCGGTGGACGGGAACCTGGTACTGGTAGGCTGTCGCTTCTCCTCCTGGGTGCAGCTCTCCCCCAGCGCCTCCGCGCGCTGTGTGGCCGACATCGGCTCGTCCTTCCGCGAGGGCCACGTCCTGCGCAGGGCCAGCGCCCTGGGATCCGCGCTCACCCTCGCGCCGCCCTTCTTTCGTCTGGGTGGCGTCGGCGTGGACGCGGAGATCCCGGCCCTCCCCCTCCTCCGAAGGCCTCGCTGATGGAGGCGCAGGTCTCGGATCCTCCTACGCTCCTACTCTCGCCGGACGCGCACTGGGCGGGGCTCCTCACCCTCGCGGCGAGCGCGCCTCCCACGAGCGCCCTGCTGGTCTACTTCCAGCCGGGGACCTACGTCTTCTTTGGAGAGATGGTGCTCCCTCCCTGGCTGGAGCTGGTCTTCGCGCCTGGGGCCGTGGTGGTGCTCGGCGCCGCCTCGCGTCTGGTGATCCAGGGGCCGCTCCAGGCAGGGCTTCACCAGCTCTTCGAGCTCCACCACGAGGTGCTCCCTGGCGTGCTGCAACTGGGCTCCAGGGAGTTCCCATCGCTGGGTCCGAGGGAGGTATATCCTGAGTGGTTTGGGGCCGTTCAGCCGACGACCCGCGGAGTCCCGAGGAGGCCCATCAATGTGGCTCGGGCGATCTCCGACGCAATCGAGACGGCGTGGAGGCGCCGCGTCCTTGAGGGCATCCCCCCGCTGCCGGTGGTCCTGACCGGGTCCTACGCCCTGACCGAGGCCGTCGTGGTGCAGGGGGACACCGGAGACGGCAGGCCCGCCACCGAGGGCCTCCTGCTCCGAGGGACCTACGGCGGCGGCCTCCCCGACGGCCGAGGACCCAACCTCCTGGCGGCCCCTGGCTTCACGGGTCCGGCGCTCTTGTGGCTTGGGGGCGTCTCCGGCGCCACCGTCGAGGGCGTGTCCTTCTCGGCGGAGCGGCGGGCGCCGACCTGCGTAGCCGTGCTGAACCTCCCGTTTGTGGTCAACAGCCAGGGTATACGCTTCGCGCCGCTGCGTGACATGCTCTTCCGCGGGTGTCTGTTCGAGGGCGCAACGGAGCGCCAGCTCGGCGCCAGGGTGCTCTGGGCGGACGGCGACAGCCACCACTCCCAGGCGTTGGAAGGTAGCTTTCCGGAGTCCTTCGCGGCCTCGACCGCTGTCCCGGGGCTCACCCTTGATGGCTGCCGGGTTGTGGTCTGGGGCGTCCAGAACATCGCCGCAAACGGCGTGGAAGTGAGGGGGAGCAGGTCCCTGGGGGTGCGCGTCGCGTCGTGTGTCTTCGAGGGCTCCGCGCGCTGGATGCTGCGGGCCGAGGCCGGGAGCATGTTGGTGCAAGGGTGCAGCTTCGACAACACCTACATCGGAGACGGCCGCCTCCCGGAGGAGGGGGCTGACGTGGTCCTGGCGTCGCCGGGGCCGGGATCCGGCGCGGCGACGGCCGCGACGATCAATCACTGCCGCTCCACAAGCGAGCGACTTGTATGCATCCTGGACGCAACGACGGGCGTCGTGGGGCGGGGTGCTCTTCCCCCCGCGGCGCCCGGGTTGACGCTTCTCCAGGTCGAGCACCAGCCGCGCAGCGGAGCGATCTCGAGCGCCGAGCCTCGGCCCTCGGTGACTTCGCCTCCGCCGAGGTATTCGGTCTTTTCTGCGACGGCCCCATCGCCGGAGGGAGCGCCGCCCGTCACCCTGACGGGCTGTCAGCTCGGCGCCTGGGTGGTGGCGAGGACCGCCCAGGAGGTGCTCGTACTGGACGGCGACCGACCCTCGGAGATCTTCGTCGGTGAGGGCACCACGCTGCGCCGTGTCTCACGGCCCTGAGGCTGTGGGAAAACACTGCTTGTTTGGTTGGCTCCCCCAACATGTTGCCACCCCCACCGCCGCGTGTCAATCCGTCCCGCCGACCTCGCCGGGGGTGACGACCCCGGGGGGAGTGTGCGACAGTCCCGGGCCTTGTGAAGTCGCGCGCGGTGTGGGTTCTTGTCGGTGTCCTGGTCTTTCCCTCGGTGGCGCGGGCGACGCACCCGGACCACGAGGGCGAGCGGGGGTTGGAGCTGGTGCTCTCGCCGGGGGTAGGGTTCTTCGGGAACAGCACCGACGAGGTGTTCCTGGAGTCCCGGCAGTTCACCGCGGGCAACCCCGCGCTAGGGGCGTTTGACGGTACGGGCTTCGCGGCCTGGGGGGCCGTGGGCTGGAGGCTCTTCCCCTTTGTGAGCGCGGGGGTTCACGCCTCCTGGCAGGCGCTGGGGGCCACCGGGCAGCTCAGCGCCTCGGAGGCGCGCATGGGCGCGCGGGACGCGTTTCGTACGTACGCCTTCGGGGCCCACGTGAGGGTGTACCCGCTGAGCTTCCTGGCGTCTCGCCAGAACCCCAGGGTGTTCTTCAACAGCCTGGGGGACCTGCGGAGGGTGGAGCTGTGGGGGTCCCTCGGGGTGGACTTCGTGACGAGCGTACGGCGCACGCGCACCTACGAAGCGGACGCCCAGGACCGGGCGGTCTGGACCACGGGCTACGTGGGCGTGCCGCTGGGCTTCGGCGCGGACTACCGGGTGACGCAGGGCCTCGCCTTCGGGGTGATGCTCCTGGTGACGCCGCTGGTGGGCGCCGGGACCACCTCGGTGCTGGACGACCATATACAAATGGGCGGGGTGAACCAGACGGTCACCACCACCACGGAGTACACGCCCGCGGCGGGGGGTAACACCCAGGTGTTCCTAGGGTTCTCGGCGCGCTACACCTGGACGCCCAGGTAGGCGGAGCTACCCTACGCGCTCCAGCACCAGGGGGACGGGCTCCGGCGCGCGGTCGCCGTAGGTGAACGCCCGCCCGAGGCGCTCCCGGGCCACCGCGAGGTCCTCGTCGGAGCGCACGTGCAGCGTGGCCAGCGTGTCCCCGGGCTCCACCCTGTCGCCCACGGTGCGCGCGAAGACGAAGCCCACGGACGGGTCGATCACGTCCTCCGCGCGAGTGCGGCCCGCCCCGAGCACCACGCCGCACACGCCCACCGCGTGGGTGTCTACGGCGGTGAGGTACCCCCCCCGGGTGGCCGTGAGCGCGCCCACCACCCGCGCCCGCGGGAACACCGACGGGTCGTCCACCGCCCGGGGGTCGCCGCCCTGGGCCGCGACCATCCTCCGGGCCACGGAGAGCGCGGAGCCATCGCCCAAGGCGCGCTCCAGGCGCTCGCGGGCCTCGGCGTCCGAGCGGGCCTTAGCCCCGAGCAGCAGCATGGACGCCCCGAGGGTGAGGGTCACCTCGCGCAGGTCCTCCGGGCCCCGGCCATGGAGGAGCTCGAAGGCCTCGATGGTCTCCAGGGCGTTGCCCACGGCGCGGCCGAGGGGGCGGTCCATGCGGGTGAGCCAGGCCACACAGCTCTTCCCTGCGCCGCGGGTGACCTCCACCAGGGCCGTGGCCAGGGAGCGCGCGTCCTCCACGGATTTCATGAAGGCGCCGGAGCCGAATTTCACGTCCAGGACAAGGCCATCGATGCCCTCGGCGAGCTTCTTGGACAGGATGCTCGCGACGATCAACGGGATGGACTCCACCGTGGCGGTGACGTCCCGGAGCGCATACAGACGCTTGTCCGCGGGGGCCAGCTCCGCGGTCTGGCCGATCATGCACGCGCCCACGTCCCGGACGATCTCCCGGTAGCGCGACAGCGGGAGGTTCACGGAGAAGCCGGGGATGGCCTCGAGCTTGTCCAGGGTGCCGCCGGTGTGGCCTAAGCCCCGGCCGGAGCACATGGGGACGGGCACGCCGCAGGCGGCCACCAGGGGTGCGAGGGCCAGCGAGACCTTGTCCCCGACGCCGCCGGTGGAGTGCTTGTCCACCTTGAGGGCGCTCACCTCCGAGAGGTCCACGACGACGCCGGAGTCCCGCATGGCGAGGGTGAGGGCCACGGTCTCTTCCCGGGTCATGCCCTTGAAGTACACGGCCATGGCGAAGGCCGAGAGCTGGTAGTCCGGCACCTCGCCCCGGACGAAGCCCTGGATGAGCCCCCGGACCTCGTCGGGCTCCAGGGCCTGGCCGTTCCTCTTGGCGAGCAGCAGCTCCGGGACGCTCCGACGCATGCGGGCGTTCTACACCAACGCCCGGGAAGTGTGCTAGGATCACCGGGAATTCTGGGCTCGTCTAAAGGCAGGACGCGGGATTTTGGTTCCCGCTATCGGGGTTCGAATCCCTGGCCCAGAGCCAAACGCCCCACCACCAGGGCGCTCACTGCCCGTGGTCAAAGGACACCGGGAACTCGAACTCGGCGTCCTCGCAGGTGGACACCGGGAACACGATCCGGCGCACGGCGCCGCTGACGCACTCGTCCACCTCGGAGGAGAGCCCGTGGGCGCTCACGCCCGTGGCGCGCCCGGAGGCGTTGACCGAGAAGTGCAGGGTGACGCGCCCGGCCAGCGTGGGGTTGTTCCGCGAGGCCCGCTCGTAGCAGGCCCGGAAGCCCCCGAGCTGCCCTCGGATGGTGCGGGCCACGGAGGCCGTGTAGGACCCGTCACAGGTGGTCACCGTGGGCTCCCGGGGCACCCCGATGGTGGGCGGGCGCGTGGCGCCGTTCTCCCGCGTCGGGTCCGTCGGGCGGAAGTCCTGCGTCGGGGTCGTGGTGTTCGTCCGGAACAGGTTCTGGCCGTTCACCGGCGTGGTGGTCGGCGACCGGAAGGCCACCGCCGAGGGGTCCCGGGTGATGCCCGTGGTGTTCCTGAGGTCCTCCGCGGTGCCGTCCATCAGGGCGTTGCGGGCGAGCTGGTCCCTCGCGCCGCCGACGCCCGCCGCGGACGTGAGCGGGTCGAACTGCGCGTTCATCTCCCGGATCGCCGTCGCCGCGATGCGGTCCGCGGCGTCCCGGGCGTCCTGCACGTCTCGCGCGGACGGGGGCCTCGGGGGGCCGCTGGGCTCGCGGGGCGTGGGGGTCGGCCGCGGGTCGTGGGTGCTCGGGGGCGCCGTCGGGTCCGGCGTGCGCAGGGCCTCGCGGGGCGTCACCACGGGCTCGGGGTTGTCCGGCGGCGCGATGGAGGCGTCGGCCACGAGCCTCACGGCGTAGGGGTCAATCTCGCCCACCAGCGGGTCGTAGCCGTACTCCACCCACCCGAGGGAGCCCACCGCCAGCGCGAAGAAGCCTGACAGACACGCATTGTAGCGCCAGTCCAGGGCGCTCCCCACGGAGCGCTTGAGGGCGCTCGGGAGCTGCGGCCTGGGCATCACCGGCGGCGCGGCCACGAACTGGAACAGGAAGCCCACGCCCCCGACGGTGACCTTGCCCCGCGCCCCGTCGGAGAGGTGCAGGAGCCACCGACCGTCGTCCTGGCGCAGGAGCCCCTCGGCCCGGCACTCGGCCAGGGTCTTGACCCCCAGCGGCAGCACCACCCGGCCCTCCAGCTCCGGCGTCACCACCAGGGCGTACGCCCCTTCCCGAAGGACAAACAGCGGGCTCACCCCGGGCAGCGCCCGGTCCGTGACCACAAAGGTCGCCCGCTCCGACGACCCCACGGTCACCTCCGTGCGCTCACGAAGAATCCGGTCGTCGGTGATGCGCCCACCCTGGACTACACCCACCCTCAGGACCCGAGGCCCCGTAGGCTGGCGCTTCGCAGACATGGCGGCGGTGAGGGCGCCGCGGGGGGCGCCGGAGGTCGGGTGCGACATGGGGGTATCTTCCCTTCAGACGCGCGGAGGCTTTCGGGTCGCAGGCCCCTGTGGCTGGCGTCTCGGAGCGGTGGGACAACGCCCCTCGGGGAAAGGTTCCAGGCGGTGTAGATTTCCTGCCCGAAAGGAACAGAACCCATGGGAACGCTGGTGGAAGAGCTCCTGGCCCGGTACCGCGAGCCGGTGCCCTTGTGGATCAACGGGGCCTGGGCGCCCTCGGAGGCCGGCGGGCTCCTGACGGTCACCAACCCGGCCACCGGCGCCGCCCTGGCCACCGTGCACGAGGCCCGCGGGGAGGACATCGACCGGGCCGTCAAGGCCGCCCGGGGGGCCTTTGAGGGCGCCTGGGGGAAGACCTCTCCCGCCCAGCGCCAGAGGCTCCTGTGGCGCGTGGCCGAGCTCCTGGACCAGCGCAGGGACGAGCTGGCCACGGTGGAGTGCCTGAACAACGGCAAGACCCTCCGCGAGGCCCAGAAGGGCGACCTGCCTGGTTGTAGCGAGGTCTTCCGGTATTTCTCCGGCTGGGCCACCAAGCTCCACGGCGAGACCATCCCCGTGGAGGGTGAGGTGCTCTGCTACACCCAGAGGGCGCCGGTGGGGGTGTGTGGGCAGATCGTACCCTGGAACTACCCGTTGCTGATGGCCTGCTGGAAGGTGGCTCCGGCGCTGGCGGCGGGGAACACGGTGGTGCTGAAGCCCTCGGAGTTCACGCCCCTGACGGCGCTGTGTCTTGGGGAATTGTGCAAGGCCGCGGGGATCCCCGACGGGGTGGTGAACGTGGTCCCGGGCTACGGGGACGTGGCGGGGGAGGCCCTGGCCCGGCACCCGGACGTGGACAAGGTGGCGTTCACGGGGAGCCCCAGGACGGCCCGGAGGCTGCTGGTGGCCAGCGCCGAGACGAACCTGAAGAAGCTCTCGCTGGAGCTCGGCGGCAAGAGCCCGATGCTGGTGTTCCCCGACGCGGACCTGGACCAGGCGGCGCGGTGGGCGCAGGGGGGGATATTCTCGAACAAGGGCGAGGTGTGCTCGGCGAGCTCACGGCTCCTGTGCCACGCGAGCGTCAAGGACGCCCTGGTGGCGAAGCTCGCGGAGAAGGCGCGGAGGATGACCGTGGGGGACCCTCTCAACGTCCGCACGCAGCTCGGGGCTTTGGTTTCCGAGCGGCAGCTGAACGCGGTCCTCGGGCACATCGCGCGGGCCACGGCGGAGGGCGCGAGGCTCGTGACGGGCGGCCAGCGCGACACCGAAGGGGACAAGGCCCGGGGCTTCTTCCTCCAGCCCACGATCTTCGAGGACGTGAAGCCCGCGATGGCGCTGGCCCAGGAGGAGGTCTTCGGGCCGGTGCTGGCGGTGCTGACCTTCACCGACGAGGACGAGGCTGTTCGTATCGCGAACGGCACCACCTACGGCCTGGCGGCGGGGGTGTTCACCCGGGACGTGGCCCGCGCCCACCGGGTGGCCCGGAGGCTCCAGGCGGGCACCGTGTGGGTGAACATGTGGAACGGCTTCGACGCCGCGGCGCCCTTTGGGGGCTTCCGCCAGTCGGGCTGGGGGCGGGAGCAGGGGATGCACGCGCTGGAGCTCTACACCCAGGCGCGGTGCGTCTGGGTCCCGACGGCTTGATCGGGCTGCACAAAGCGCGTGGCGTCTGGCACACTCCGGGGATGCTTCTGCGGTGTGTGCTCCTCCTGGCCGTGCTCTGCGGGGCGTGCTCGCTCGGGCAGGTGCCGGACATCCCCGACGTGGCGCCCCGGACCGACGGGACCACCCCCGGGAGCGAGGCGGCCCCCCGCTGCGGGGCCAACCACGCCCCGTGCTGCGGGGGCCTGGCGTGCAACCGGGGCCTGGAGTGCGAGCAGGGCGTCTGTTGCGGCGCGGGCGGGGCCGAGTGCGCGGACCCCCTGGACTGCTGCTCCAACTTCGGCTGCAACGGCGGGCGCTGCTGCGTCGAGGTGGGCGGGGTGTGCGCCTCCGCCGGGGACTGCTGCCGCGGGAGCGTCTGCGAGGACGGCGTCTGCGAGCGCGCCAACGACTGTGGGGGCCGCGACCAGCGCTGCTGCGCGGGCAACACGTGCCTGGCGGGCTACCGCTGCGACGGGGGCACCTGCGCCCCCTGCGGCGCGGAGAACCAGGCATGCTGCCCGGGGAACACCTGCGGCGCCGGCCTGGAGTGCAAGAACGACGCGTGCACGCGCCCTCGGGCCTGCGGGGCCATGGCCCAGCCGTGCTGCACCGGGAGCGCCTGCCAGCGGGGCCTGGAGTGCGTGCAGTCCCGGTGTCAGACGCCCGTCTCCTGTGGGGCCTCGGGGCAGCCCTGCTGCATGGGGAGCACCTGCACGGGCTCGCTGGTGTGCACCGCCGGGCGCTGCCAGGCCCCGCCCCGCACCTGCGGAGCCATGGCCCAGCCGTGCTGCGACGGCAACACCTGCACCGGGGCCCTGGGGTGCGCCTCGGGCACCTGCACCGCCTGCCGCGCCCCGGGGGCCGTATGCACCACCGCCCGGGACTGCTGCGGGGACTTCGACTGCCGCCCCACCCCCACGCTCCTGCGGTGCTGCCACCGTCAGGGGACCGCCTGCGCGTCCTCGCTGGAGTGCTGCGGGAGGCTCACCTGCACGGGCGGCGTGTGCGTCTGCCAGCCCGCCGGGAGGAGCTGCGCGGACGACACCGATTGTTGTATGGGCAACGTGTGCCGCGCGGGCGTCTGCGCGCCGATGGTCACCTGTCGCATGGCCGGGGACCGCACCTGCGCCGCCGCGAGCGACTGCTGCGCGGGGCTGCAGTGCGCGCCGGCGCCCACGGTCCGGCAGTGCTGCATCGGCCCCGGCAGCCCCTGCATGGGCGCAGGCTGCTGCGGCCAGATGACCTGCCACACCACCAACCGCTACTGCGTCTGCCGCCGCGCCGCTGAGACCTGCGTCGACGCGGACTGCTGCCCGGGGCTGGTGTGTCGATCGGGGGTGTGCGCGACGCCGACCACCACCTGCATGGGCCCCACGGCCACCACCACGTGCCTGAACGACAGCCAGTGCTGCGGGGGGCTGGTGTGCAGCACTCTTTCCGGGGCCAAGCGGTGCTGCACGGCGCCGGGGAGCCCCTGCGCCAGCAGCCGGGAGTGCTGCGGCACCACGCTGTGCATCACCGGGCGGTGCCAGTGCCAGGCGGCCGGGCGGAGCTGCTCGGCGGGGATCGACTGCTGCACCGGGCGCTGCACGGCGGGTGTCTGTGGGTGAGGGCGACGGCGGGTCAGCCGTCCGCCGACCGGGCTCGCTGCCCTTCGCCGCGCGGGTTGACGACGACTGGCCGATGTGCCGCCGCAGCGGGGCAGGTGAGTGTTCGTTGGGGCAGGTGGGGGCGGTCGGCACCATCGGCTTGTCGGGCACGCTCACGCGAACACCTCCGCGGCCGACGTAGCCGTTAGTGCCCGCTGGAACCAGCGGTTAAAAATGGCACTATCCGTACACGCTGAGATCCTCGCGCGGTCCTCCTCCATGAGATTGATGCCTCGATGCGCGAGAAGAAGCAGCAATGCTTCACGCTTGCCTTCCAGCTTACCCTCCTGCCGCTCGATCGCGAGCGCGCCTCGTGCGTCCTGCTCGGCCATCTTGGCGCGTTCGTATGCCTCCCACTCGTCGGCGGAGAAGCCTGCTGTCCGTGAGACCTCCAGCGCCTCGCGGAAGGGCGCATCCGACAAGGACGAAGGGACTACGTTCAGGTTCTTGGCCTCGCGAAAGAAATACGCCCACTTCTCGACGAGTGTTTTCGGTGCATCACCCGCTTCGTACTTGGGCAGTTCGAGGAAGGCATACTGCACTTGTGGCAGCCCCTGGGCGCCGCTGTGCTGTTCCTGCATGCGCCAACGACTCAGCATGGGCACCCTAAAGTGCCCTTGAGTGTCCTTGTCCGCCCACAGGTTGAAGTTGCAGATCGTGACGCCGAACACGTCACACAGCGTCGGGTACTCCTCGGCGTTGCGGAGTTGCATCACATACGCCTTGCTGGCGTTGTAGACGACCCGCTTCTCGAAACCCTCGACTTTGAGCACCTGCATCTCGACCACGAAGCGGCGGCCAGTCGCATCGGTGCACTTCACATCGACGATCGAGAGCTTGAGTTCGGCCACATCGACGTGCTGCTCTCCCGTAAGGTGCTGCACATCGAGAATCCGCTGGTCGCCCTCGAACTCCAGTAGGTGGTTGAGCAGCGCGATCAGGAGAGATTTGCGGGTCTCGGCACCGAAGATGCGCTTGAACACGAAGTCGGTCTTGGGGTCGGCGAAAACGGCGTGCATGAGAACTTTCTACACCTCGTGGGAACCATCAGGAGCGGTCAGCACCATCGGCTTGTTGGGCATGCTGAGCTCTGCCGCGAACCCGGGCATCGTCCTAGAGTTCATATGTCTCAGCGAGCCCGTGCCGGTCGAGCAAGTCCCGAAGTCGGCTCCTAGCAATCAGCGTCAGTTCCGGCACGGACAACCTGGGTGACAACAGAGCGCCCTCAGAATCGCGTCCACGTTCCATGTCGTATGTCTCGTCCGTAAAGTCGGAGGTCGTAACGAAAACCGCCCCAGCCCCGCGGCTTTTCGCGATCGCCATGAACTCCGATACCTCGGAGGCAGGTACGCGCGTGTGCTTCCACCTCTTGCATTGCGCCACGAACCGAATACCCCGCGAAGGGTATTGCCCCAACTGAACGTGAGGCGGTTCATAGAGAACGATGTCGATTCCACGATCCCTCCTTCGTCCGCGCACGTCTCCGCAGAGCGTCGGGTGCTCCTTCAAGAGTATGTAGAGAACGAGGTGCTCGAACGACGACGAACGAAGTCTATCCACGCGGCGCTTTCGGCCGATGATCGCTGTCGTGAGAGCCAGCACGGCATCACGTACCTCCGCACTGCTGACTGGCAGCATCACGACGCGTTCCAGAGCGTCGATTTCGCCATACCTCGCCAGCTCACGAATAGCAGTCACGCGGGCATGTTCGGGAACGTCGAGAGACAGCAGCTCCCCCAGCAAGAGGTTTCGATCACGGCGCCTGAAAACACCAGTTCGATCCTGTCCCCATACCGCTGCAACGGCCTCGCCCAGAACATTGCTGACTCGATTGTGCGCTTCTCGGCGCAAGAGCGTGATGAGGCGATCACACCTGTCCGCACCGATCTCCACGGAACTCAGAAGGCGCAGCGCTTCGCGGCGAACACTGTTATCGGAGTCATTTTCGGCGAGAAGGATCAGGTCATCGAGTGTCCCTTCATTCTTGAGTTCAGCCATCAGTCCCGGATCGACACGGACGTCTGCATCTACTGCGGCGATCGTCCTCTGACGCTGAGGCGAGTTGAGGCGTGTTGTAACGATCGCACGAGTCTTGGCAGTCGAGTCGCTCATTTCCTGGATCATTCCTGTTCGGCCTCGGCCAAACGACCTAATCGTCGCAGTTCGAGGCTGCCCAACGGATGGCCGCTCTGCCGCGCCGCGAAGCGGCGTCGGCAGCAGGGGCTTGTTAGCCCGCGGGCTTGACGAGGAACGGGCTAAGGTCCACTCGCGATTTGCCGTCGCTGCGGTCCATCATCAGTTTTCCGCCAGCCGCGTGAAGTCGAATATGCCAGTACCGCCGGCCGTTGTCGCGTTCGGTCGTCCAGAGATCTCCTAGCCACGTCCTTACTGTTCGATGCGGGATCGCCAGAACCATCTCGGGACCTCCGCAGCCCAGTACAAGAAGACCGTTTGCTGCACCTTCCAGATAGGCATCTTGCTGAGGATGAAACGCAAACCAGTAGGACTCGCGTCCTTGAGACTGATGTACCTTCGAGACAGCGCATACCGCCCGGACGGTGCCGTCCGGAGCCGCGAATGTGGAGCGAGACTGACGAACGAGCGGGATGGCCTTCGCTCTAGATACGAGGGAGATGCACGCCTCGTGGAACGCCATGGGCTTAGCTGGCCTGGCTGACCGGACCTGTTCAACTAGACCAACTTCGTCTTCCGGCTTCTCTGCCTCCTCCTCGGTGTCCTCCTGCTGCACCTCCTCGGCGGTTGAGAAGACTAGATCCACGATGTCGTCCAGTCGCGTGTACTCGCGGGGAATCAGGATCTCGCAAATCCGGCCGATGGTCGCTAGATCGTCGAGGGTCTCTTTGAGTTTCATCAGCCGGAGAAGTGCATCTGCACTTATGAGGCGAATCTCCCACGCGTAACGCGAGCCTCGAATCTGCGCCTCAAGATCACCAGTGTCTTTACGTCCAACAACAAGAAGTACAGATGATGCCTCCTCCTTGATCGTCCCTGCACTCGTCAACTGCTTGCGGTATCCCGCAAGTCTGGCGGTATCTATGCGATATGCATCGGTCGTTTTCGCCTCGACCACCACAGCATGCTGCGTTGGTAGCACCCAGAGGCCGTCGGAACCAACCTGTCCCTGGCGTCCCTGGTAGAGCCCATTCGTCACAACGAATCCCAGACGGCGCCCCACCTCATTGATCACATCTTGGAGCGCGAACCCCGAATCTGGAAAACTAGCATTCAGACACTCATCGACGAAGCGCCCTAGCATCGACGACGGCACCTGTAGAAGAAATGACCGAAACTCCGACGATGTGGCACTTCCGTCCCGGAGCTTGCCTTCACCTGCGAAGGCGATGATCTGATGAAGATGCTTGACCGTGAGCTGGTCCGGCGACTTTTTCCAGAGTTCAATCAGGCTCACCAGCGATCTCCTTGCGATGCCATTGTTCCAGTATATCCCTTCGGTCGGGCTAACATCGTGTTCGACCGCCGCATAACCACGTAATCCGCGTGTTGGGCCGCCGACCCCGGCTGCATAACCACGGAATTCGCGTGTTAGGCCGCCCCGAACCGGCCGCCCGACTGTGCTCGACCTCGATGCCCCCGCGCTCGTCGGCCTTGAACTCGCGCGGCGCCCAGCGCACCTTCCGGCCTCGCTCTCGCAGCAGGAGGTCGTCGCGTAGCCCCGCCACCAGGGCGCGCGCACCATGAACGCCCAAGCGCACTCCGGCGACCGCAGGCCCTTGAGGGTGCTGAGCCCCCTCGACCGCTGACCGATGCGTGTGTGCACACGATCCCATCTGCGCCCCCAGGAGGGTCCCGCTGGGTCCTGCCGCTGTCAAGCGCATTTCGTCGCGTCCCGCGGTGTCCCCGAAGTGTGGCCCAGGTCCCTGCCCGACGGCCCACGGCAGCGGGCGCAACCTCGTGAAGTTGCAGCTATTCTGGCTCTGCACTGAGGCCACGCTTCGAGAGCTGCGCGTCTGCCGTGGTCCCGAGGCGGACGCGCATCCCTTACGCCTAAACGTAGACCACCGCGATGTCAGGGCGTGGCGGGCGCGAAGCGCCAGAGGGAGCCGTCGCGCTGGCCCCCGGCGTAGAGGTCCCCGCGGAAGACCGCCAGCGGCGCCGCGCAGAACACGTCGCTGAAGACGAAGGGGCTGCGCCCCTGGGGGTCCAGGGGGACGTCTCCCACGCGCGCCGGGGTGTCCCCGTCGAGCCGGTAGAGCCCTCGCTCCGTGAGCACCACCCTGGCGCCGCGCCAGCGGGTGATGTCCGTAGGGGCGCCGGCCTCCGGAGGAAACACGATCGCGCGCCAGGTGTCCCCGTCGTCGGTGACCCGGAGCACCGTCCCCCCAGAGCGGTTCCAGGCAAGCCAGTAGAGCCTCCCCTGGTCGGCTCACCAGCGCAGCGTAAGGGCCGTGCCGGTCACCCTCACCGGGTGCACGTCCCCGCGGGAGAGGGCGCCGGCCCCGGGGGCGGGCGCCAGCCACACGTAGTCGTTGGGCTCGCGGCCGTCGTAGTCCTGGAGGCCCGCGTAGAGCCTCCCTCGGAAGCGTACAAGAAAGCCCAGGCGCCACACGCCAGGGCGCCACGGGTGGGGATAATCCACCTCGTAGGTCCAGCGCGAGAGGTCCGCCCCCGCCACGTGGAGCGCCCCCGGAGAGGGCCCATACCAGGCCCTCTCCCTCGGCGGCACGCTGCCCGTCGAGGCCAGCCAGCGACCGCGGTAACGGATGGCGTCAAGGACGTGGTAGGCCCGCGGGAGCACCGCCGCGCCGGGGCGGTTCACCGCGTCGGGAACCCCGGGAGGGCGGAGCCTGGGCCCTCGGGCCGGGGCAAAGTGCCCTGCGGTGTCGGAGACAAAGACAAAGCCCTCGGTGCCGTGCTCGGAGATCCCAAAACCGTTGTAGGGAGGGTCCGCGTCGGGGACAAAGAGCCTGCCCCCCATGGCGTGCACGCGCAGGAAGCCCTGGCCCGCGCCGCCGCCGCCCCGGGGCGGCCCCGGGCGGTTCCAGTCGAAGGCCACGGTGCAGGGCGGCGTGGCGGCGGGGTCGTAGCGGGTGATCGTGGCCCCGTCGGAGCTCAAGGGGCGGTTGGCGTGGGCCCCGTAGAGGGCGCCCTGGAACACCGTAAGGTCACAGACCCGGTGCAGGGCCTGCGGCGCGCGCCCCACACGCTCGAAGCGCCCGCCGGGGGGAAGGGCGCCGGAGCCGGTGTCCGCGACGGGGTCGTCGTCGCCGTCGGGGTCCGGGCCCGGGGGAGGCACCTGCGGCGCGACCTCCCGCGCCGCGAGGGCCGTCGCCAGGAGCGCGGCCAGGGTGGAGTTCCGTTGCATCGAAGACATCCCCTCCGAGGGGGTACGGTACACCCGCGCGGGTGCTACGTTCTCGGCAATGACCCGAGGTATGTACCCCGGCGCCGCACCCTTCCTTGTCGTCGCCCTGTTCGTGGTGTTCGGCTGCGCCCGCCAGCACTCATCGCTGTTCCCCTTCGTCGACGTCGCCGACGGCGCGGCGGACGAGGACGCCACCAACGACGCCGCGCCCGCCAGGGACGGCGCCGCGGACGGCACGGACGGTGCCCCGGGGGACGCCCCGCCGGAGGCCCCCTCGCCGGACACCAACGCCCCGGAGGACGCGCCGGACACGGGCCCCCTGCCCGAGGACACCCCCGACGCGGGGACCTGCCCCGCTGGGAGCGCCCCCTGCGCCGATGGGTGCCGGGACCTGCAGTCGGACCGCTCGCACTGCGGGCGCTGCGGCCAGGCGTGCTCGGTGACCGAGGCCTGTGTCTCCGGGGGCTGCGTGTCGTCGTGCCTGGCGGGGCAGGTGGACTGCGGCGGGCGCTGCGTGGACGCCCGCACGGACCCGCTGCACTGCGGGATGTGTGGGCGCGCATGCCCGGCCGGGATGGGCTGCGTGCGCGGTCGCTGCGAGGGCACCTGCGAGAGCCCCCTGCGGGTCTGCGGCGGCTCCTGCCTGGACGTCTCCAGCGACCCCCTCAACTGCGGAGGGTGCGACACGGTGTGCCTCACGGGGCCCGAGGCCATGCCCGTGTGCGCGTCGGGGGTCTGCGGCCTGACGTGCAGCGTGGGCTTCGGGAACTGCGACGGGGTCGCCACCAACGGCTGCGAGGTGCGCCTCACCTCGGACCTCCACTGCGGCGCCTGCGGCCGGGCGTGCCCCGTGGGTCAGGCCTGCCGCATGGGCGCATGCGCGCGCACCTGCGCGCCCACGGAGACCCTCTGCGGCGCCGTGTGCGTCAATACCCTCGGGGACCTGGCCAACTGCGGCGCCTGCGGGCGCGCATGCACCCCGGGCCAGGTCTGCGCCGCGGGCTCCTGCGTGGCGCCCAGCGCCCCCATGGACTTCCAGGTGAGCTCCCTGGGTGTAGGCGGATGTAGGACCATTGACCACGTTGGCTCCACCGGGGATGACCGAGGTGGGATCGCGGTGAGCGACACGTCGGTGTTCTACACGGGGGACCTGGTGACGGCGCGCTTTGACCTGGAGCCTCTGGGGGGGGCGATGTCCCTTGGGCGGCAGGTGGACGGGCTGGTGAGCGACCTGCAGTCGGGCAAGGTGTACAGCCTCGGGACGAGCGCCACGGACCCGGTGGGCTCCACGGGGGGGAGCGTGACGCATCTTCTGGAGCTGGACGGGCGCAGCGGGGCGATGACCTCCCGGTCGGTGACCCTGTCGCAGGCGGTGATGTTGAGCTACGGGCGGGCGGGGGTGTTCGCGGGCTACGGGCGCCTGGTGCTGCTCGATGGGAGCGCGGCCTGGGCGGTGGACACCACCACGGGGCTGGTGACGTCCCTCGGGGCGATGGCCATCCCGCCGCATCAGGGGTGTGAGAACTGGGCCTTCTGGGGGGTCGCGGAGTTCTCTGCGGGGGCGACCTCGGTGGTGTACGTGAGGGACGCCACGAGCGTCGTCAGGGCGCGGGTGCCCGAGGGGACCGTGACGGTGCTCGGGACCTTCACGAACCTGGCGGACATGTGCTCCATCGCGGTGTCGCCGTCGCAGGGGCGGTGGTACTTCCACCACGAGGGAGCCAGCCAGTTCGGCGGCTCCGACGAGACCCTCGGGTGGTGCCCGGCCACCACGCTGCCGTCCTTCCGGGTGTGTCCTCCGGGGCAGACGGTGTGTGATGGCGGCTGCGTGGACGTGGGCTCGCACCCGGCGCACTGCAGCGGCTGCGGCCGCGCATGCGGGGCGGGCGCCACCTGCGTCGCTGGGAGCTGCGTCACCGTGGCCCTCCGGCGCTACGTGGCGGAGACCGCCCCATCGGCCTTCGTGGACGCCTGCGCCGCGCCCGGGCGCCTGACCTACCTGCCCCTGGTGGACGACAGCTTCGCCACCACGCCGCTGCCCTTCGAGTTTCACTTCTGGGGAGAGCGCATCGCCGCGGGCGCCTCGGTGAACCTCTGCTCCAACGGCTGGCTGGGGCTCGACGGGATGCCCAACGCCTCCCTCAGCGGGACCCTCCCGAGCCCCGTGACACCGAACTCCGTGGTGGCCGTCCACTGGGGGGACCTGCTCACCAACGGCGTCGGGCTCTGCGTGGCTTTGGTGGGGTCGGCGCCGTCGCGGCGCTGGGTGGTCGAGTGGCAGAGCACCAGGAACTACAGCACCCGCACCGGCGACATGACCTTCGAGGCCATCCTCCACGAGGGCACCAACGTGGTGGAGTTCCAGTACGCGCTCATGTCCGGCGCGCTGAGCCGCACCGCGGGCCTGGAGAACGCCGCGGGCACCGACGGCATCGGGGCATGCGGCGGCAGCGCCTGCTCCCCGGGGTCCTTCACCGGCGTGCGCTTCCGTCCGGCGCTGTGAACCTCCCCGCGAGGGCGCCTTGCCAGGGGCCCGGAGTCCCGTATGCTCCGCGGCCCGCCACCACCACCCGAGGGAGCCCCCACCTTG
Source organism: Deltaproteobacteria bacterium (assembly GCA_016218725.1). Classification (GTDB taxonomy): domain Bacteria; phylum Myxococcota_A; class Polyangia; order Polyangiales; genus JACRDB01. The sequence goes on along the minus strand of JACRDB010000023.1, from coordinate 36,867 downwards.
CACGCCGCGATAGAATTCCTGAAGAGCCTCACGAGGCCGGACAGCCTGGCCGCGATGGCCCAGGCCCTCGGGTTCAAGCTGTACCTCATCCTCTTCGCGATCATCTTCGCGGAGACGGGGCTGGTGATGGCGCCGTTCCTCCCGGGGGACTCGCTCTTGTTCACCATCGGGGCCGTGAGCGCGACGGGGGGGCTCTCGCTGGCGGTGGTGATCCCGCTCCTGGTGACGGCGGCGGTGGTGGGGGACGCGGTGAACTACGCGGTGGGCTATCGCCTCGGGCCCGCGGTGTTCAGCCGCGACGACTCCTGGCTCCTGAACAAGAAGCACCTGGAGAAGACCCAGCGCTTCTACGCGAAGTACGGCGGCAAGACCATCATCATGGCGCGCTTCGTGCCCATCGTGCGGACCTTCGCGCCCTTCGTGGCGGGCATCGGCAAGATGAGCTACCCGCGCTTCCTCTCGTACAACATCGTGGGGGCCTTCGCGTGGGTGGTGCTGTGCTCCGTGGCGGGGCATGAGTTCGGCCAGCTGGAGTTCGTGCGCAAGCACTTCGAGCTGGTGCTGGTGGCGATCATCATCATCTCGATCCTCCCGGGGGTGATCGAGTTCCTCCGCGAGCGCCGCGCAAGCGCCCGGGAGGGCGCCGCGGGCTGATAGGAAAATCGGCGTCCGTCGAAATGCCAGGAAACTCTGGGACTGACGCCACGGCGCGGGACAATTTGCCCCGTTCAGGTGCTCCATCCTATAGTTGGATGCCAACGGAGGATCACGCCGGAACGCCGTGACGATATTGCTGCAAGAGGTTGACAATTACGGCTCTCGTCCTAGACTGTCGTCCTTAGGACGACAGTCTAGGACGAGGAGCACCGGAAGGCCAATTGCGAATCAACGTCGTCCGAGACCTGCTGCACCGTCTCGCGGCCGATAGGCGCCATATAGTCTCCGATTGGCGCGCGATGATACTGCTCCAGCGGGCGGCGCGTGCGGCGGAACCGACTTCGCGTGCGCAGGCGCCGCGGTCGGTGGCCGAGGCGAGGCGCCTGCTCGACCGGATGGTCAGCGCTGGCGATCTGCGTCCGCTGGCAGGGGTCGGCGGCGTGTACGAGGTGATCGTCCCCTACGCGGACGTAGGTAAGGTCGGCGAACTGGAAGTGTTGATGGAGACGCAGCCGTGCGTCGCGGCGAGCCACCACACGGCGATGGTCTTCCACGGTCTCACCGACGATCTGCCCAAGGGTATCCACGCGGTAGTGCCCACCGGTCGCGGCGATTTCGGCGTGCCTCCCGGGACCTCCTCCGAGGATTGGGCCGACCTGCCGCGCGCGCCGGCCCGCTTCCCTGCAGAGATTCTTGGGCGGCCTGTGCGATGGCACCGCGTACTTCCGCAGCGCTTTGGGGGTGTCGGGGTGTACGCCCCGGAGGGGTGGGCGCTGCGGGTCACGATCCCCGAGCGGACGCTGCTCGATGGCCTGCTCGACCCTGACGCCTGCGGCGGCATCGGTGCGGTGCTCCGCGGCTGGGCGAAGTCGCGCGACCTGCTCGACGTGAACGCGCTCGTGCAGGTGGTCGGACAACTCGACGTCGGCGTTCTGCGGCAGCGCGTGGGTTTCGTGCTGGAGACGCTGGGGCTCACGCACGAGGCGCTCGACCAGTGGCGCGTGGGGGCGAAGCGCGGCGGCTCCAGCAGGCTCTGCGCGAGCGCCCCATACGCGACGGCGTTCAGCGAGCGGTGGAGCCTCTCCCTCAACGCTCCGACTGATTTCTTGCTACGAGGTGGGCCATGAACGAGAAGTACCCACGCACCTTCCAGGACATCGGCGGGTGGGCGAAGGAGAACGGGGTCACGGTGCAGGAGGCGAGGGTGCGGTTCGCCCAGTATGGCATCCTCCGCGCCGTGTCCGACTCGCGTGTGTTGAGCGCGACGCTGGTGTTCAAGGGGGGCAACGCGCTCGATTTCGTGTGGTCGCCCAACCGCAGCACGAAGGACCTCGATTTCTCCTCCACGGATCCGCTGGAGGGTGATGCGCTGAAGGAGCTCCTCCAGGATAGCCTCTCCGCGACGAGCCGGAAGCTCGGCACGCTCTACAGCGTCCACAGCGTCAAGCGCCAACCCCCTTCTCCGGACGCGACCTTCGTCACCTACGCGGTCTCCGTCGGATACGCGCTCACGGACGAGGCGAACCTGCGCCGACGCATCGAGTCCGGGAGCACCAGCCCACTGGTCGTCCCCTTGGACGTGAGCATCAACGAGGTGGTCTGCGAGGATGAGCCGGTGGACACCGCGGGCGTCCACAAGCTGCGCGTGAGCTCGTGCGAGGACATCGTCGCGGAGAAGCTCCGCTCGCTCCTGCAACAGCCGGTGCGCAACCGCTACCGGCGCCAGGACCTGCTCGACGTCGCCGTGACATGCCAGCGGCGGTCGCTCGATTTCGCCAAGGTCGCGGACTTCCTGCTGCGCAAGGCCGTCGCGCGGGGCATCGTCGTCTCCCGGTCTGCGTTTCGTGACCCCGAGGTGAAGCGCCGCGCGGCCCAGGACTACGCCGAACTCAAGACCACGACGCGGACGCTCTTCGTCCCTATCGATGATGCTTGGGAGGCACTGCTGGCGCTGGTCGACTCCCTCCCCATCGACCCATGAAGACCTGCCGAGCGGTGCGCGCTGCGCCTCACCACGCTGCGGGCCGATAGTCCTCCAGGGACGGCAGGCGACCATTACGTCTGCGCGGCGGATCCCTGGCCTTCCGCCGCGGTTCGCGGTATCGCCGGAGAATGGACCTGCAGACCATATGGGAGGGGCGCACGCCGGTCGAGCGGGCCGTGGTCGCGGTGCTCGCGGTCGGCTTCGAGGAGATGGCCCGCACGACGATCCTGGTCGCGGTGCGCGCCCTCGGGCACCAGCGCGGCCCCGACGGCCGCTCGCTCAAGGGCGACAACCTTGACCCCGTGCTCCAGGGCCTCGTCCGCGATCGCGTGATCGCGATGGTAGGTGGCCGCTACCGCTGCGACCGCGCGCTCGGTCACGCGGTGCTGCTGCGCCTGGCGTCCACCGGCGCGCTCGCCGAGGTGGGCGAGGCCGTCGGGGGGCTCCACCGCCCGGACCTGCCGTCCTCGCCGTTGTGGGTCGCCCTGCACGCGAGGGACTTCCCTCGGGCCGCGGCGCTCGCGCGGGGCCTGGCGGCGGAGCACCCGAGGCCGTTCACCGAGGTCCTTGAGGGGCCGCTCGATGTGGCGTGGCTGCGCGGCTGGCCCGAGCCGTTGCTCGTCGAGGCGTTGGACCAGCTCCTAGAGCGTGCGCTGCTCGACCTGGAGCCCTCGGAGGAGCCCTTCGCGTGCCTGGCGTCCTGCGCCGAGGACGGGACGCGAGGCCCGGCGCTGCGCGCGCTCCTGGCCGTCTCCCTCGCTCTGCGGGGCCGCGCCGACGAGGCCCCGCGCTGGCTCGACGGCGCCGAGGACGCCGAGACCTTCGCCGCCGCGACGTGGCTCGCGTTCCTGCGGCGGGACCCCACAGCCGCGGGGCGCTCCGGGCGCTTGCGCGCGGGGTTCGCGGCGGCCGGGGCGCGGCCGCGATCGCTGGCGGCGAAGCTGGGGGCGCTGGGCTGCGCGCTGGCGCTGGTCGAGGCGGGCGACCCCGAGCGCGCGGAGGACCTCCAGCGTGCGGCCCCGCCCGGCGAGCATCGGTGCTGGTCCGTCCTTCCCGTCCTCGCGGCGCTGCCCGCAGGTTGGACCGACGGCGATGATCTCCTCCGGGACCATGTGGGGGGCTATCTGCAGCGCGGCACGGGCCTGGAGTGGTCCTTCCGGCTGTGCCTGCTCGCGGCGTCGGGCCTCGCCGACAAGTTCCAGCGGTCGGAGCTGGAGCGCTTCGGGGAGCGGGCGCGGTCCGCAGGCTGGCGCTGGCTCGCCGACGAGTTCGACGCCGCGGTGATCGGGGACGCGAGCGTCAGCCGACTCCGAAGCGTTTTCGCACGAGAGGAGCCCTGGGCCCGCGCTCTGAGCGCCCTCGAGCGCGTGGCGGCCGCGCCCGTTCGCTCCACCCCCGCGGCGGAGGCGGAACCCCTGCGGCTGGCGTGGGTGCTCTCGCTGCGCGGTTCGTGGCCCGACCTCCGACCGGTGGAGCAGCGGCGCGACGCGCGCGGCCAATGGACGCAGGGCCGACGTGTATCCCTCGAACGCCTGCACGAAGGCGCCTCGAAGATGGCCCACCTCAACCCGCAAGACCGCGACGTTCTTCGGACTCTCCTGGCGCACACGGAGCGCGTCCGTGGCTACCCTGAGACGACGTACACCTTCGACACGCCGTCCGCGCTGCGCGCGCTCGCTGGCCACCCCTACGTCTATCTGGAGGGCGACCCTCCGTCGCCGGTGACGCTCGCGGAGGGCCCTCCGTCGCTGGTCGTCGAGCGCGACGGGGGGCACCTCGTGCTACGGCTCGACCCGACGGTCGGAAGGCACCAGTCCGTCGCGATCGGGAGGGTGTCACCGACGCGGCTCCGGGTGGTGTTCCCCACGGAGGCCCAGGTCGCGTGCGGAGTCGCGCTCGGCGACGGCGTGCGCGTGCCTTCGCGCGAAGCTCCCAGGGTGTCGGCGCTCGTCGCGGCGCTCGATGCGCAGTGGTCGTCGCGCCCCGGGGGCCCAGGTCAGGACCACGGCGGGGACTCCGGCGGCGCGGAGACGGTGCTCTGGCGCGAGGAGCTGTGACCGCCGCGCGCGGGGCCGACGAGGCGCTGGCCTTCACCCGGCCTGCTCGGGTCTACCGGCGCAGCGCCCGATGTCGCGCGGCGGTAGGGCGCCGTGGTCGAGGCGGCGCGTGCGTCACCACCATCGTGCTGGGCGGGGCCGCGGCGCGGTAGCTCCGTCTCAGGTCTGGACTCGTTCCTCGTGTGGTCTTGGGTGACGCTCCGGGAGGCCGTACACGAGTTCAGAGCCATGGCCCCGGGTCCCGTTCGCGACCACCTCTGGCATCTGCTACTCTTCTTTCTGCGACCTCGCCTCAAGGAGGTGGGGGTCAACATCCAGGATTTATTGTCCGAGGAGCCTCCCGTGGTAGACCTGTCTGAGATCATCGAGTGGGAGAACCAGACCCGACAGCAGGGCCTCCAACAGGGCCTCCAACAGGGCCTCCAACAGGGCCTCGAACCCCTGGCGCATCTGTTTGAGCGCAAGCTTCGGCGTACCCTCACCGACGTCGAGCGGCTGCTCCTCAAAACACACTTCGATCGCGTGGGCCCCATCCGCCTCGGGGACGTCGTGCTGGACCTCGACGGCGCCGCGCTCGACGCGTGGCTCCGCGACCCGGACGCCCAGTGAACACCGCCGCGGTCAACGCTCGCCGTAGCCTCTCCGCCGCAGCCGCCGCACCACCGCCCGCGCCGCGTCCTCCGCGCTCGTCCCCGGCCGCTCTAGCGCCGTGAGGTCGTGCCTCGCCCTCCAGCGCCCCCTCTCCGCCTCCAGTCCCGTGCCCCGCAGCGCCAGGTCCAGCGCCCTCACCGCCGTCGCCTCCACCGCAAGGTGCCGCGCCTCGGGCCCCAGACCCTCCCCCACGGCCTCCGACGCCAGTCCCACCGCGCGCTCGTGAAGCGCCTGCTGCGCCACCTGCGGGGCGCACGCCGCGCCCCACGCGCCGGGGAGCCCGACCAGCACCTCGCCGCCGCGGCTGCGCCCCCGGAGCCCGAGAGGGAGCGCCGCCCACACCGTGACGCCCCGCAGGTCCACCGCACGTGAGGCCTCGTGGAGGGCGCTCTCCAGCGCCGTAAACCCTTGCGCCAGCGTCGGTTCCAGCGCCGCCATGGCCCGCTCCCAGGCGGGCAGCACACGCGCGAGCGCCACGCGCGTGAGCTCCACCAGCGCCGGCTCCAGCGACGAGAGCGCCGCCAGGAGCCCCCGGTCGCAGGTCCCCGCGAGCGCGCCCCCGGCGAGCTCCGCCAGGGTGTGACGCAGGCCCTCGCGCTGGCCCAGGGAGTCCCCGTGAAGGAGGTCCAGCGCGTGCAGGAGCCGCGCGCCCGGGAGCGAGCGCTGGTAGAGCGCCCCGAGGAGCGCGCGGTCCTCGTCCAACGGATCGAGCGCCGCCGCCGGCAGCGCCTCGCGCGCCCAGCGCTCGTAGTCCGCGTCCCAGAGGCACGATGCGTCGTCCACGCGCAGCCACGAGAGCACATGGAAGAGCGCCTCGCGCCAGGGGGGGAGCCGCAGGAGGCGCATCGGGCGCGCTCTCTAAAGCCGCAGGAGCGCGCCGAGCACCGCCATGCCCACGGAGCTCGCCGACAGCGCGACGCTCCCGAGCGGCGGGACGAGCCTCGGGTAGACCTCGGGCTCCGTGCGCCATGTCAAGAGCGCCCCGGGCTCGAAGCGCAGCCCCGCGTCCCCGTGGGCCCTCGAGGCCCGCAGCGGGTGCTCGGCCAGGGCGCCCTCGCGCCGTACGGTGCCCAGCACCGCCACCCGCTCCCCCACCCGGAGCCGGTGCTCCTCCACCATGGACTCCTCCGCGGCGCCCTCGACCTCGTAGTCCACCCGGAGCTCCGTGGGGTCCAGCGTGACCCGCCCGGAGCCGTCATCCACCCAGAGGCCCCCGGGCGTGCGCTCCACCCGGCGCAGCACCCGGTGGGCGCTCGCCCCGCGGCCCTCGATGCCGTAGTGCCGCAGCTCCCTCACCGCCACGGGCATGGCCCCGAAGACCGCGGGGGTGGGTGTGTCACACCCCACGGTGCCGCACACCTTCACGAAGCCCTCCCGCGCGTCTCCGATGAGCGTGGTGGGGAGCTTCGCCAGGAGGCGCACCTCCCGGAGCGTGAAGGGCCCGAGGCTCTCACGGTAATGGCTCACCACGGTGCCGGCCGCCGCCGCACCGGTGACCGCCGCGCCGAGCAGGAGCGGGGCGAACAAGGTCCCCTCAGAGGATCTTGGACCCGACGCCCCCCACGGACCGGAAGAGCCCCACCGCCACGCCCAGGATCCGGAAGGTGGGCAGCTCCGCCCGGCGCACGAAGATGGGCTGCAGGCGCTTGTTCTCCGGCTGCAGCCGGACGTGGTCCTTCTCCGGGAAGAAGCGCTTGACCGTCGCCTCGTCCCCCACCAGCGCCACCACGATGTCCCCGCGGGTGGCCGTGTCCTGCCGCCGCACGAAGAGCAGGTCCCCCTCGTGGATGCCCGCGTCCACCATGGAGTCGCCCCGCACCCTCAGGGCGAAGGTCTCCCCCCCGCCGCGCAGGAGCGACGGGTCCATGGTGAGCTGCTGCTCCACGTTCTGCACCGCGGACGTGAGCGGCCCCGCCGCCACGCGCCCAAGGAGCGGCACCCGGACCACGTTGGCAGGCTCCGGGCGGGCTGCGGAGCCCTTGCGCGCGCCGCGGGAGGCGCCGTCATCCTCCCAGCCGTCGTTGTCCGGCAGGGGGGGCAGCGGGGCGTTGCGCGGGTGCGTGGGCACCAGGGCCCGGGACTTCATGTCCTCCCGCTTGAGGTACCCCTTCTTCTCCAGGGCCCGCAGGTGGTCGCTGACCCCGTTGGTGCTCCGGATGTTCATCTCCGCGCCGATCTCCCGCAGCGTGGGGGGGTAGCCCCGGCGACGGATGGACGTGCGGATGTACCCCAGGATCTTCTCCTGGCGCTCGGTCAACGGTAGGTGATTGCTCGGCGTGGCCATCAGGGACTCCTCCAGCGCAGGCGCTCAGGTCTTCATACGTATCGTACTGAACGCTCGGACAGCTTGTCAATTCTTCCGGGACCGGCTTGTTTTTGATGCCCGGCGCCGAAGGGTGCTATCGGGTCCGTGATGCGACACGGCGCCCCGCCCCGGAACGCTGGCTCCCTGCGGCTCCTGGCCGTGGCGCTGTGCCTGTCCGTCACCGCCCTGGCGGACCCTCGGAGACCCTCGACCTCGCTCCGGGCCGGGCGCCGCGCCGTGGGAGGAGCGCTCGCGCCCAGCGCCTCCCAGGGCTTCCCCAACCACGGCTCGCTGGTCCATGGGCGGCGCCTGGAGGAGGGCCCCACGGTGCGCTACCTCCCGGGCCGCACGCTCCACTGGGGCACCGAGGAGCTCGTCGGGCTCCTGGAGCGCGCGGCCCGGACGCTCCACCAGCGCTACCGGGTGCGCCTCACCGTGGGGGACCTGTCGGCCCGCAACGGGGGGCCCGTGGCCCGGCACCGCTCGCACCAGAGCGGCCGCGACGCGGACCTGGCGTTCTTTGCCCGGGACCGCCGGGGCCAGCCCGTGACCCCCCAGGACTACGCGGTGTTCACCGCCACCGGACGCACCGCCGACGGGCGCCTGGAGTTCGACACCGCCCGCAACTGGGCCATGGTCGAGGCCCTCCTGTCCGATCGACAGGTGCGCCCCGAGCGCATCTTTGTGTCCGGCGCCCTGCGCGGCAGGCTCCTGGCCTACGGCCGCGCCCACGCCTCCCGCGGGAGCCTGGTGACCCTGGCCTCGTCGGTGCTCGCCCAGCCCGCCCGGGTGTCCCCGCACGACAACCATTTCCACGTGCGCATCCCGTGCCCCTCGGGCGACGCGGCGTGTCGCTGGGGCGTACAGCTCCCCCGGAGGCTCCTGCACCCCCGGAGGCTCCTGCGCCCGGCGCACCGACACCCCCGCCGGCGCTAGCGTTCGTTACGCGCTCTCCGCCACGGGCTCCGCGGGCTCCTCCCAGAGGGCGCCGAACTCCCGGGCCCCGGGCAGCGAGGACAGGAACGGGTCCCACTCCCTCGGGCGGTCCGGCGCGAAGGCCAGGGCCAGCACCGGCGACCACCTGGGGCGCACGGGCTTGCGCAGGAGGCGCATGTTGGCCTCCACGGGCGTGCGCCCCCCCTTGCGGAGGTTGCACACGCGGCAGGAGCACACCACGTTCTCCCAGCTCATGGGCCCGCCGCGGGAGCGCGGGTGCACGTGGTCCAGGTTCAAATCCCGAGGCGTCGCCCGGCGACCACAGTACTGGCAGGTGTGGGCGTCGCGCAGGAACACGTTGCGGCGTGTCAGCCGGATGGTCGTGCGGGGCAGGCGGTCATAGGTCACGAGCTGCAGCACCCGCGGCACCCGGAGGTGCCCTCGGCTCGTCCCGATCACCGGGTCCTCGGGGCGCGGGGTGAGGGCGCTCCAGGCGTCGAAGGTGTGCGCCGCCCAGGCCTCGTCCAGGGCCCGGGCGATGTCCGTGAAGAGCAGTACGAAGGCCCTGCGCGCCGACGTGACGTGCACCGCCTGGAGGTTGCGGTTGACCACCAGCACCTGCGAAGCAAGACCGCGAAAGGTACCCTTCATCACGCATCCTCGCTGTCATGGTCACGGTCCGGCGGGGGCGCCGACGCCGCGCTCCGGGGCGCGCCCGCGAGGCGCCAGGCCTCGCTCACTGCGCGCGCCACCGACGCCAGGGCCTGGTCCTCCAGCGTGCGGGCGTCGAGCAGCACCCGGTCCCTCCAGCGCCGCGCCAGCACCGGCTCGTCCACCGCGCGGAGGGCTGCCTCCAGGGCGTCCGGCGCGCGCCCCCCGACGGCCACCGCCCAGGACCGCAGCGCCCCGAGGGGCAGCGAGCCCGCCCCGGTGCGAGCCTCCGTGGGCACGAGCTCCAGCGTCGCCTCCGGCAGGAGCGCCGCGAGGCGCGCCAGGAGCGCCTCGGCGCGGGCCTTCACGGCCTCCGCCGACAGCGCCAGCGCGGCCACCGCGGGCACGCGCTCGGCCTCGCGGCCGTCGGCGTAGGCCTGGAGCGTGGCCTCCAGCGCCGCCAGGACCAGCCTCCCGGGCCGCAGCGCCCGCAGCAGCGGGTGGACCCGCAGGCGCTCCACCACCGCCGCGCGCCCCGCGACGATCCCCGCCTGGGGCCCCCCCAGGAGCTTGTCCCCGGAGATGGTCACCAGGTCCACGCCCGCCGCCAGGCTCTCGCGCGCCGTCGGCTCCCGCGGGAGCCCGAAGCGCGAGGTGTCCACCAGCGCGCCGGAGCCCAGGTCTTCCACAAGCGTGAGCTTGTGGTCCCGGGCCACCGCGGCGAGCTCCTGGAGGGTGGGCTCGCGGGTGAAGCCCACGAGGGCGAAATTGCTTCGGTGGACCTTGAGGAGGGTGGTGGTGTTGGGGGTGACGGCGCGGGCGTAGTCCTCGGCGCGGGTGCGGTTGGTGGTGCCGACCTCGACCAGGCGGGCCCCGCAGGAGGCGAGCACGTCAGGGATCCGGAAGCCCCCGCCGATCTCGACGAGCTCGCCGCGGGAGACGAGCACCTCGCGCCCGGCGGCCAGGGCGGTGACCGCGAGGAGCACGGCGGCGGCGTTGTTGTTGACCACCAGGGCGTCCTCGGCGCCGAGGAGCTGACGCAGGAGGGGCTTGAGGGGTTCGTCGCGGTGTCCTCGGCGGCCGAGGCGGAGGTCATACTCCAGGGTGACGTAGCCCTGGGCGGCCTCCGCGACGCGGGCAGCGGCCTCGGGGCCGAGGGGCGCGCGGCCGAGGTTGGTGTGGAGCACCACCCCGGTGGCGTTGAACACCCGGCGTAATTTAGGCACGCGGCGCTGGCGGTTGAGCTCCTCCAGGCGCCGCGAGGCCACCAGGGTGAGGTGCTCGCGGTCCTCCGGGAGGGAGCCCTGGAGGAGCTCGCTGCGGACGCCGTCCAGGGCCTCCCGGACCATGCCCAGGAGGGCCTCCGGGGAGAGCGATGCAGACAGCCTCCGGGCCACGTCCGACGCCAGGACCTGGTGCGCCGGAGGCAGCGCACGGAGGGAGCGAGGCGATGGTTCGGACAACTCTGACACGCCCGAGGACGGTAGCACCGCCCCGGGGTCCGGTCACGGAAAGGGCCCCGGCGAGGGCCGCGGCGTTGTGCGCGGCGCCCTCCGTGGCATGCTCGGCGCGATGCGCGCATCCCTGGTGTTCTTGTGGTGTCTGGGCTGCGGGGCCGTGCCCTCCGGGGAGGCGCCCGACGCGCCCGACGGCGACGCGCTCACGCCGGACACGGAGCCACCGGAGGACCGCGCGCCGGGAGAGGACACCGCCGCGCCCCCGGACGGCGACGGCGCGGCGCGCGAGGACTCCAGCGCGCCAGACACCCAAGACGCGCCCGAGGACTTGGCGCCCGAGGACACCCTCGTGCCCCCGGACACCACCGCCGGGGACGGCCCTCGCGCGGACCTGACGCCCGCGGACACGCTACCTCCACCGGACGCGCGCGCGGACGCCGGAGCGGACGCCCCGAGGGTGGACACCGCGCCACCGCCCGACACCTCGCGCATGGACGCGCCCAGGACCGACACCACACCGCCGCCCGACACCACACCGCCCGACACCACACCGCCCGACACCACCCGACCAGACACCACACCGCCCGACACCGCCCGACCAGACACCACACCGCCCGACACGGCGCCGCCCCCGGACACCTCACCTCCGCCGACGGCGTGCGCTCCGGCGGCGGGGGGAGGCTCTGCGCGGGTGGCTGCGCCGGTGCTGCGCAGGACGCTGGCGGATCGTTGGCAGGAGTCGTGGCTCGCTTCCCCTGCGGTGGAGGACCTGGACCGGGACGGGGTGCGGGAGGTGGTGATCCCTCGCGAGGGGAGGCTGGTGGTCTGGAGGCCCGACGGGACCGTGCGCTGGGCGGTGGACGTGTCGCGCTCGCGCATCTGGGCGTCGCCGGTGGTGGCGGACTTCGTGGGGGACGCGCAGCGCGAGGTGGCCGTGGCGGCGGGGGGGCAGGTGTACCTGTACTCCGCGGCGGGGGCGCTGCTCCCGGGCTTCCCCGCGGCGTGGAGGAGCGAGGTGCGGGGCCTGGCCGCGGGCGACGTAGACGGCGACGGGCGCCCGGAGCTGGTGGCGGTCACCACGGAGCGCGCGAACCCCGATGGGACCCGGGACCTGGTGCAGGTGTTCCGGGGCAACGGGAGCGTGCTCGCGGGGTACCCGCCGAACCTCACCCGGAGCTCTCGCTGCGACAGCGCCTGCTACATCACCGGCGGCTACGACCAGAACGTGGCCGTGGGGAGCCTGGACGGGGACGCCCGCGCGGACATCCTGGCGCCGCACGACAACGCGTACATGTCCTGGCACCGCGGCAGCGGCGAGGCCTTCCCGGTGGCGCCCATCTTCCGGGGCGTGACGCGCGCCCCGGGGGTGCGGTTCTTCCTCGACGAGGCGCTCTCGCGCATGGGCTACGCGCCGGACGAGCGCAGCGCCAACCAGGCGCATTTCACCAACTCGGCCCCGGCCCTGGCGGACATCGACCGGGACGGCACGCGGGACCTGGTGGTGCTGAGCTCCGTGCAGAACGCCGCCCAGACCGACCGCCTCCGGGGCGTGGCCCTCTGGGTGCTGCACAGCGACGCCACGCGCCCGGGGGCGTGGGTGAACCCCTTCCACGTGCGCACGTACCTGGGAGGGCTCTGGGACCTCGGGGGCAACATCGTGGGGGCCACCAACCAGGTGACCGTGGCGGACCTTGACGCTTCGAGCCCGGGGCTGGAGCTGCTCTTCGCGGGCTTTGACGGCCGGGTGCACTGCGTGGGCTCGGACCGCGTGGAGCGTTGGAGCTACGCGTTCACCACGCTGGGGACGGTGCTCACCGGGGGAGTGCTGGTGGCGGACCTCTCGGGCGACGGGCGCCCGGAGGTGCTCTTCGCCACCTACGGCACCGCCGACGGCGCGGGCGCGCTGTACGTGCTCGACGGGCGGGGCGCGCTGTTGCATCGGGTGGCGCTGCCGGGCCGTGGAGCGATGGCCGTGCCCACGGTGGCCGACGTCGACGGCGACGGCGCGCTGGAGGTGGTGGTGAGCCTGAAGGACGCGGTGGACCGGGTGCGCTCGGCGCTGGTGTTCACGGTGCCGGGGAGCGCGGGGAACTGCCTCCCGTGGCCCACGGGGCGCGCCAACCTCCTGCGCAACGGAGCCCCGTAGGGGCCTACGGTGCGCGCTCAGGCCCTGCGCCGGGCGTTCAGGGCCCGACGCATGACCCGCAGGAGGTGGTCCGGGTCGTAGGGCTTCTCGACCCACTCGATCCCGGCATCCTGCAGGAACGACAGCGGGAGCATGTCCGCGGGGTAGCCGCTGGCGAAGACAAAGGCCGCCTCGGGCCTCGCGGCGTGGATGCGCTCGTAGGCCTCGCGCCCGCTCGCGCCCGGCATGACGGCGTCCAGGAGCACGAGGTCAAAGGGACTGCGGGCGGCGGCCTCGATGGCGCGGAGGCCGTCCGGCGCGGTCTCGACCACATAGCCCGCGCGCTCCAGGATGCGCCTGGCCACGTCCCGGACGCCGACGTTGTCCTCGGCGATGAGCACCCGCTCGCTGCCGCGGGGGACCGCCTCCTCGGGCGGCGGGGCGGGGGCGGGCCGGGCCCCCTCGGCGAGCGGGAGGTACACCCGGAACGTCGTGCCGACGCCGACCTCGCTGTAGCAATGGATCATCCCGGCATGCTGCTGCACGATGCCGTGGGTGACCGCGAGCCCGAGGCCCGTGCCGCCCTTGGGACCGTGCGTGAAGAACGGCTCGAAGACCCGGTCCAGCACCTCCGGCGGCATCCCCCGCCCCGTGTCCGCGACGGTGACCAGCACGAAGCGCCCGGCGCGGCCCCAGGGGTGGGCGCGGACAAAGGCGCCGTTGAGCTCCAGCACCTCGGTGGTCAAGGTGAGGCGCCCGCCTCCCTCCATCGCGTCGCGGGCGTTCAGGCACAGGTTCATGAACACCTGGTCGAGCTGCGTCGGGTCGGCCAGGACGGTCGCCGCGGTCTGGGTCGGGGTCAGGGTGATGGACACACCCTCCGGCAGGAGCCGCCGCAGGAGCGACGTCAGGAGGCTCAACCGGGCGTTGAGGTCCAGCGCCTCGGGGCGAAGCGCCCGCCCGCGGCCCACCGCGAGGAGCTGCTGCGCCACGTCGCGCGCGCGCAGGGCCGCCTCCAGCGCGCCGACGAGGTCCTCGCGTCGCGACTCCGGGAGGGGCGCCTCCAGCGCGAAGCGCAGGTTGCTCAAGATGACCGTGAGGAGGTTGTTGAAATCGTGCGCCACGCCGCCGGCCAGGAGCGCGAGGCTCTCGATGCGCTGCACCGCGACCATGCGCTGGCGCAGCGCGTCGCGCTCCCGGGCGGCGGTCCGGTGCTCCTCCAGGAGCCGCACGCGCTGCAGCGCCGCGGCGAGCTGGGCGCCGAACACCTGGAGCAGCTCGAGCTCGTCGGCGGTCGGCGGCCGGATGCCCTCGTCGCCGAAGGTGCCCGTCCCGAAGGCGCCGACCCGCTCATCGCCCACGAACAGCGGGAGGTTCACGATGGTGCGGTTGCCGAAGCGCGCGACCATGGCCTTGTCGGTCCTGGGGTCGGCGCCGGCGTCCTCCACCACGACGGGCTGGTCCGTCGCGCACAGCTCCACCAGCATCGCGTCGCCCTCGACGTAGAGCACCGGGGCGTGCTCCCACAGGAGCTCGCTCACGTCGCCGACGGCGGCCAGGGCGCGCAGCCTGCGAGGCGCTCCGGGCTCCTCGGAGAACAGCCAGACGGACTGGTATGGGGTCACCGAGCGCACGGCCTCACGGGTCGCCACGACCAGGGCGTGGACATCCGTCGCGCACTGGAGGCTCCGCGCCAGCTCCAGGATCACCCTCAGGTCGATCGCCACGGGCCCAGTCTACACACATTCCGCGCCCCGAAGGAACCTCCGACGGACCGCGGCGCAGGCCCCCTGGCGCAGGGGCGCGCCGGAGCCCCTACGGGGCGCACACCTGGGGCCCGAGGCCCATCGGGCCTCCGCGCAGGGTGCTACTCGCGGAGCCACCGTAGCGCGCGCGCAGGTCGTCGTAGCCGTCGCCGTCGTAGTCGGCCGCCTCGAAGCGAAGGTCCGCCGAGAAGAACCCGCAGTCCGGGTAGGGTGTGGTCGTCATAGTGAGGGAAGGCGACCAGCTGGAGGTCACCAGGGACGAGGGCCCGGGGACGTCGGGGCGCAAGGTGAAGAACTGCGTACGCCCCTCACCGCGGACATCCCCCCATGCCCACGCTGATTGGGGCGTCAATTCCCAGAGGAGGGCCGTGGGCTCCGCGGTGGAGAGCACCAGCCCGGCGGACCTCCGTAGGTGGACATCCGGCGCCCCGAACACCTCCCAGAGCCAGTGGGCGTAGTCGCCCAGGCCATCGCCGTCGAGGTCGCCCGTGGCGCTCACGCGCCAGGTCGCGCTGTAGCTTGTCCACGACGACGGCGGCACGAAGCGCGCCCTCGGCGGTGGCACGAAGCCCGTGGGGGTGCCGTAGGAGATCCCCTCCCTGGTCACGAGGTCGCCCAGGCCGTCGCCGTTCACGTCTCCGACGGCGTCGGGCCCGCCGAAGCCGCGGATGCCCTGCGGCGTGGGCGGGACCTCGAACTCCCAGGTGAGCCCCGGGGTCGCGTCCACGGCCTCTCCCCGCCGCCCGAAGAGGCGCCAGAAATGCCTCCCCTCGGTGAGCTCCGTGGGCGCCCGCAGGTGGTCCCCGACGGCGTCCCAGGTAGCCTCGACGACGGCGCAGTCCCGCGCGGCGCAGAGCTGCACCCGGGCGCCGGTGACCCCGGGCGAGAGGAACCACCAGAAGGTCGGCCGCCGGGACGTCACCGACGTGGCCGAGATGGGCGAGCGCTGGCGGATGGGCAGGGTTGTGCACACCCCGAGCACGCACCGCTGGTCCCGCCCGCAGGCCCGGCCGCAGGCGCCGCAGTGGGCCTCGCTGACCGCGAGCGCCGTGTCGCACGGCGAGCCCCCGCAGGACGCTGTGCCCGGCGCGCAGGCGGTCGCCACGCAGCGCCCCCGCTCGCAGGCGATCCCCAGGACGCGCGCGGTGCGGAGGCGATCGCAGCGGGTCTCGCAGCTCCCGCAGTGGTCCGGGTCCGCCGACAGGTCGCGGCAGGTGGTCCCACCGCAGCGCCCGGAGCCCGCGGGGCAGGCCTGGCACACCCCTCCCACGCATGGCGAGCCGTCGGCGCAGGCGTTCCAGCAGCGGCCGCAGTGCGTGGGACTTGTCTGGAGGTCCTGGCAGTTCCCGGTCCCGCAGAGCGCGGTCCCTGCGGGGCAGGGGCCGCAGACACCGGCGACGCAGCCCTCACCCTCGCGGCACTCTCGATCGCAGGCGCCGCAGTTTCTACGGTCCCGCTGGAGGTCAAACATGCACGTCCCCGAGCGGCACCGCCCGAAGCCCGCGGGACACGCCGCGCACACGCCACCCGCGCACTGCTCCTCCGGGCCGCAGCGGCGCGCGCAGGTGCCGCAGTTGCTCGGGTCCGTGCGGAGGTTGACCCCGCAGCGGAATCCGCTCACCTCGCACCGCCCGCTCCCCGCGGGGCACGGGACGCAGGCGCGACCGGAGCAGTACTCCAGGGGCCCGCAGGCGTTGCCGCAGCGGCCGCAGTGGGCAGGGTTGTCCGTCACCCGGACGTAGGCGCTGGCGGTCTCGCACAGCCGGAACTCCCCGTTGTTCAGCAGTACGCAGTAGCCCAGCTCGCACAGGACGCTCCCGGAGCCCCGAGGGCAATCCGAGGCGCGCTGACACTGGCGCCCCGGCAGCGGTGCCTCCTCCTCCGGCGGCGCGTCCATGGCGGGGACCTCCCCTGGGCTACCGGCGTCCGTCACCCCGAGGTCTGGCCCTACCTCCGCGGCGTCCGGCGGCGGCCCGACGGTCACGGACCCACCGCAACCCGCGAGCGCGAAGCTCAAAGCGAACGGCACCCACCACCGGGACGAGACGACTACCGACATCACCGGGCCTCCCTGTGCTCGACACCATAAGCTCATGGTGTCTGTATGGCCGTCCGTGTTCAGGAGCATGCCGAAAAATGTCTTCGCGAAGTAACGGAGGGTCTGCCGATAACCAAGGTCGCCGATCGCGACCTCACCCCCCGGCCCCCATAGGCGTTAATCGAAAGTGTCGTGGAGGGCCTTCCACACGCGCTCTCGCGTTCCGTCCCGCCGCCAGGCATGTCGAGCTGTGAGGGGACTCTCGCGCGATTCAACAGGTGACCCCTCACCCCCGGGTGCGCGCCTCCACGGCGAGGGCGTGGCCCTCCAGGCCCTCCAGTCGCGCCAGGAGCGTGATGTCCTCGGCGTGGTGTCTCAGGGCCTCCGGCGTGTACCGGATCACCGACGAGCGCACGACGAAATCGTACACCCCGAGGGGCGAGCCAAAGCGCACCGCGCCGCCCGTCGGGAGCACGTGCGACGGCCCCGCGAGGTAGTCCCCGGCCGCTTCTGGGGTGTGGCCCCCCAGGAACACCGCCCCCGCGGGCCCGAGGGCCTCCAGGGCCTCCTCGGGGCGCGAGACCTGGAGAGACACATGCTCCACGGCGAGCCGCGAGGCCACCCGCAGGGCCTCCTCCCGGTCGCCGGTGACAAACACATACCCGTGGGCCTCGACGCTCCGCCGGGCGATCGCCTCCCGAGGCAGCGCCCGGAGCCTGCGCTCCACGGAGGCCACGAGGGACTGCGCCTGGGCCCTCGTGAGCACCACCGCCAGGGGGTAGGCGTCCTCGTCGTGCTCGGCCTGGGAGAGCAGGTCCGCGGCGGCCACGTCGGCGCTTGCACTCTCGTCACACACGACCAGGAGCTCCGAGGGGCCCGCGATGCCGTCCACGGCCACGCGGCCAAACACCAGCTTCTTGGCGCAGGCCACGTAGAGGTTGCCTGGGCCGACGATCTTGTCCACCGCGGGGACGGTCTCCGTGCCGTACGCCAGGGCCCCCACGGCCTGGGCGCCGCCCACGTCGAAGACCCTGTCCACGTCCGCCAGGTGCGCCGCGGCCAGGAGGAGCGCGGTGGGCCTCGGGGTGGCCAGGAAAACCTCCCGGACGCCCGCCACGCGGGCGGGGATCGCGGCCATGAGCACGCTGGAGGGGTAGCGGGCCTTGCCCCCTGGGGCGTAGACCCCGCAGCGCTCAAGGGGCCGGCAGCGCCAGCCCAGGGTCACCCCGTCGCCGTCGGTGAAGGTGAGGCCCTCCTCGCGCTGCGCTTCGTGGAAGGCCCGGATGCGCGCCGCGGCGTGCGAGAGGGCCCTCGCGGCCGCAGGCTCCAGAGCGTCAAAGGCCCGGGCGCAGTCCTCCCGGTCCAGGGCCAGGCGGGTAGGGGCCCCGCCGTCGTAGCGCTCGGCCAGGGCGCGCAGGGCGCGGTCCCCGTCCCGGGCCACGGCGTCAAGGATCTCCCGCACCTGGGGCTCCACCCGGCGGAGGTCCTCGTCGCCCCGGCGCGCCAGGGCCCGGAGGGCGTTGTCGTAGTCTCCCGTTCCTCGCTCCAGCACTCTCATGGGGGGGGCATCTTGCAGGGAGTGGGGTCCGTGCGCTACCCCACAGGGTCTTCCCATGAGCTTCCACCTGCATGACAGCCTGACCGACGCGCGCATCCCGTTGCCCGAGCGCAAGCCCGGGGAGACCTCGCTCTACGTCTGCGGGCCCACGGTGTACGGGCTCATCCACGTGGGGAACGCGCGGCCCGCGGTGGTCTTCGACACGCTGGTCAGGCACCTGCGGGCCCAGGGCCGCAAGGTCACCTACGTGCGCAACTACACCGACGTGGACGACAAGATCATCGCCGCGGCGGAGGCCTCGGGAGAGGACCCCAGGGCCCTGGCCGAGCGCTTCGTGGAGGCGTACCGGGCGGACATCCGCGCCCTGGGGTGCCTCACCCCGGACGCCGAGCCCAGGGTCTCGGACACCATCCCGGAGATCGTCGCCCACATCGAGGCCCTGGTCGCGCGGGAGGTGGCCTACAGCACCCCCGACGGGGACGTGTACTACGACGTCGCCCGCTTCCCGGAGTACGGAAAGCTCTCCAAGCGCGGGGCCCTCGGGCAGAAGGGAGAGTTCGGCCGGGGGAAGGCCGGCGAGGGCAAGCGGAGCGAGCATGATTTCGCGCTCTGGAAGGCCTCCCGGCCGGGGGAGCCCGGGAGCGTGCGCTGGGCCTCGCCCTGGGGCGAGGGGCGCCCCGGGTGGCACATCGAGTGCTCGGCCATGGCCCACAAGCACCTCGGGCCGGCCTTTGACCTCCACGGCGGCGGGATGGACCTGAAGTTCCCCCACCACGAGAACGAGATCGCCCAGTCCGAGCCCGTCCACGGCGCGCCCTTCGCCCGGGCGTGGATGCACAACGGCTTCATCGAGCTGGACGTGCTGGGCCACGCGGACTTCGACGAGGCCACCGTCGGCACCATCCGAGGGCTCCTGGAGCGCGACCCGGACCTGGGCAAGATCTCCAAGAGCGACCGGGCGCGCCTGGAGGCGCTCCAGGCGCGGGAGCGGGACGCCGGGGGGCTCACGGACGAAGAGCGCGCGCTCCAGGCGCTCTTTTCGCGCAAGGTGCGCTTCGCGGAGGTGTTCGTCCTGCGCAACCTCTGCGCGCGGGTGGACCCCCAGGCGGTGCGGTACTGGATCCTCGGGACGCACTACCGGGCGCCCCTGGGCTTCGAGGTGGCCGAGCGCGACGGGGCCGTGCACCTCCCGGCGCTGGAGCAGGCCGAGAAGCGCGTGGAGTACCTCCACGAGAGCTACGTCCGGCTCGCGGCCAGGGCGGCGCTCCTGGGGGAGCAGGGCCCCGCGGGGGCCGAGGCGAAGCACTTCGCCCAGCACCGCCGGGACTTCGACGACGCCCTGGACGACGACTTGAACACCGGGCTCACGCAGGAGCCCGTGGCGCGGATCTTCGAGCGGGCCAACCGGCTCTGCGACGTGAAGAAGCCCGCTCCCGGGGACCTCCGGGCGGCCCGCGAGGCCATGGCGCACGTCTCCCGGGTGCTGGGCGTAGCGGAGCTGCCCCCGGAGGGCTTCTTCCGGCGGGTGACGGCCCGGAGGCTCAAGGCCCGGGGCCTCGTCGAGGGGCAGGTCCAGGGGCTCGTGACGCAGCGGGAAAACGCGCGTGCTTCCAAGGACTTCGCCCGGGCCGACGCGCTTCGGGCGGAGCTGGTCTCCCTGGGCATCGAGGTCCGGGACAGCCCGCAGGGGACCACCTGGCGCGCGGTTTGAAGTCGGGGCTCCCGTTGGGGGCGCGGAAGGGGTATACACTCACGACCGGACCCACGAAGGGCGCTCATGGCTGAACCGACCACCAGCGGCAACTTCCGAAAGACGCCGTTTCACAACGTGCTGCTCTATACCCGGGAGAAGAAGCTCACGGGTTCCTTCGTGATCCGGATCGAGCCGGAGGACCCGGAGCTGCGCGCGGTGCTCGACGTGGCGGGGGAGAGCGTGCTGGTGGTCGAGGGCGGCTTGATCGCCGCCGTGAGGCTCCCGCGGACCAACGACACGCTGGCCTGGGTCCTGCGGGAGCTCGGGGCCCTCACCGAGGCCAAGTTCAAGCAGGTCCAGGACGCGCTGGAGAAGCCCGGCGCCGAGGAGATCCCCACGCTCCTGCGCCTCCGCGCGTGCGACCCGGTCACCCTGGACAAGGCCCTGCGCGAGCAGACCCGCCGCAAGGTCCTGGCCCTCTTCGGCATGAGCGACGGGACCTACGAGTACTTCGCCAAGAGCGACCTCCTGGACGGGGCCGACCGCGTGCGCATCCCGGAGGACGTGCTCCCGATCGTCTGGAGGGGCCTCCTGGCGCACCCCCCGGACGACGCCGCCGTGGCCCCGGTGATAAACAAGATCGGCCAGCGCGCCCTGCGCCTGAAGGAGGTCAACGAGTTCGACCGCTTCGAGTTCGGCGCCGAGCTGGGCCTCGCGGCCACGCAGCTGCGCACGGCCCCGAGCGGCATCGGTCAGCTCGCGGGCCTGGCGGGCAACGCGGACACCATCCGGGCCATGGTGTACCTCCTGGCGCTCACCCGGCAGATCGAGGTGGTGTCCCTGGCCCCCGCGCCCGACGGCGCCGCGCCGGAGTACGAAGACCCCAGGGCCTCGGTGCTCCCCTCGGCCCCGTCGCCCGCGCCGGCGAGGGCCACGCCGCCCACCCCGCCGCCGGTGCCCGCGCACCGCCAGACGCCGCCCTCGCCGGCGCCTGCGCCGCCAACTCCACCGGCCACACCGGTGGTGCAGGCAAAGCCACAAAACGGGCCTCCGCCGACGCCTGTGTCAACTCCAGTAGACCATGGCAGGGCCTCCGGGGTGCCCTCCGACCCCGGGGGCGCCAAGAACGACCCGAAGGTGCAGGAGGCCCTGAGGCACCTCGGGCAGATGGAGCACCAGAACTACCTGGAGATGTTCGGGGTGCCGCTGAGCGCGACCACGGAGGACATCCGTCAGGCGTTCACAAAAATCGCGACGCCGTGGCACCCGGACCGGGCGCAGGGGGCGGAGCTGCGGGCGCTCTACACGGAGATCTTCTCGCACTACAACGCGGCCCACGCGACGCTGACGGACCCCAAGGCCCGGGAGCAGTACGAGGAGAGCATGCACGGCGGTGGCGGCACGCCCGCGGCGGACAAGAAGGTCGCGGCGGTGCTGGACACGGTCCATGACGTGCACCGGGGGGAGGTGGCGCTCAAGCGCAAGGACTACGTGGAGGCCGAGCGGCTCCTGCGCAGGGTGGTGGAGCTCTCGCCGGACGACATGTCGGCGCTCTTGATGCTGGCCCAGTGCCTCTTCGAGTCGAAGCCCGAGGAGAACTACGACGAGGCGCTCAGGCACTGCGCGGCGGTGATCCGTGGCACCGAGGACAACGACCGGGCGTTCTACCTCATGGGGTTGATGCTCAAGCACCGGAACGACAAGCGGTCCTACGCGTTCTTCAAGAGCGCGCTGGAGGCCAACCCCCAGCACCTGGAGGCCCAGCGGGAGGTGCGCCTGGCGGAGCTGCGGGCCCACCAGCGCCGGGAGCAGGCCAGCGTCGAGGGGAAGATCACGGGCTTCTTCAGCAAGCTCCTGAAGCGTTGACGGCCGCGTAGCCTCCCGGCGTAGGTCTGGCGTACGATCCGCCGGAGCCCTCACCGGGAGCGACACAGCCTTGAAGACGCCCACTCCCCGCCGCGCGGCGGCCCTCGCGATGATTCTTTGCCTCGGCGCCGCCGGGTGCCAACGGATCGTGGACCGGATCCGTGACGAGACCCGGGACCGGGACCCGCCCCCGGCCACGCAGACCCCGCCCACGAACACCCCCACGAACACACCCACCAACAACAACCCCAACAACAACCCGCAGATCCAGATCCCGGGCCTGGGGCAGCTCCCGATCCCGTTCCCCATCGGGAACCCTCCGGGGGGGACCAACAACAACGGCTCGCCCAACGCCCCGGTGGACTACGCGAGCATCGCCCCGGCCCCGGCGGGGTCCTACGACAACACCGGCACCATGACCCAGGCCTTCCTCCGGCAGGAGACCTTCCAGGTGTTCTCGGAGCTGGTGCAGAACCTCTCGGCCGAGGACCGGGCCAAGATCCAGGGCATCCCTCTCCGGGTGGCCGAGAGCCCCAGGGAGGTCAACGCCGCGGCGGGCTGCACCCGCGGGCGCCGGGCCTTCATGCTGATCACCTCGGCGCTCCTGACGCTCTCCGGCGCGGCGGCGGAAGCAAAGGCCTACGACGACCTCTCGGGCCAGCGGGTCCAGGAGCAGTACTACACCAACACCGCGACCAACGTGCGCAGGCAGCAGCCGGTGCAGGGCCTCGGGCCCGGGGTGATCCCGATGCCCCTGGCGCTGGACGCGCGCAAGCTCGCCAGGCAGAGGCTGCTCTTCGACGAGCAGGTGGGCTTCGTGCTCGGGCACGAGCTGGCCCACCACTACCGGGGCCACACGGGCTGCGCCAACGGCACCCCCGCCAGCGACCAGGAGGTCACCCCCGAGGAGGTGGTGCGGGTGCTCTCCAACACCGTGCCGCTCTTCAACCAGCCCCTGGAGCTCGAGTCCGACACCTGGGGCGTGACCAACGTGCTGGACGCGGGCTCGCGCCGCCAGGGTGGCCGCTGGAACGAAGAGGGCGCGCTGATGAGCCTGGACTTCTTCGGCCACCTGACCCGCCTGGGCGTGGACACGCTCCTCCTCGGGATCATGCGGACGCACCCCCCGCCCGCCCTGCGCATCCCCTGGGTCCAGGCCGCCGCCAACAACTGGCGCAACAACATCCGCCCCCAGGCGGGCACCATCCCCGGCCTCCCGATCCCCATCCCCCTGCCCCAGGGCTTTCCCATCCAGCTACCTGCACCCCCACGGTAGGGAAACTCCCGAAAGGGGGTGAAACATCCCACCTTGTGTGCTAGTACCCCGCGACCCGCGGTGGGCCGGTGGCATCCAAGTGCGACGAGGTGGTATTCCGTGAACAGTGTTCACTTTTCCTGGTCGGGGTTGATTCTTCTGGTGGTTCTCGGGGCGTGCAGCGCCCGGGGGGGCGTTGGCGGCGGGGGTGGACCCATGCCCACGGACGCCATGGATGAGTCCACGGACGGCTCCACGGAGGACACGGGGACCACCGGGGAGACGGGCACGGAGGACACGGGGATGCCTCCCACGGACACGGGGGTGCCGCCGGAGGACACGGGGATGCCTCCCACGGACACGGGGGTGCCGCCGGAGGACACGGCTGCGCCGGTGGACACGGCCCCGCCCTGCGGGACGCCCGGGAGGATGTGCTGCGCCGGGGGGATGTGCCTCGGGGGGCTGACGTGCGCGGACGGGATGTGCATGGCGGCGCCGATGTGCCGCAACCTGGCGCAGCCCTGCACGTCGCTCGGGCAGTGCTGCCGGGCGGACTCGTGCCGGAGCATCGGGACGCCGGGGGTGGTGTGCTGCAACGAGGCCAACGGCACCTGCACGGGGCACAACGACTGCTGCGGGGGACTGTTGTGCAACGCCGGGCGCTGCACCTGCGCGGCGGCGGGGACCGGCTGCGTGGAGAACCGGGACTGCTGCGGCGGGGCGATGTGCGTCGCGGGGCGCTGCATGCCCGCCTGCGGCGGGGCCGGGGTGGCGTGCGCGGGGCCCGCGGACTGCTGCGCGGGGCTCGCATGCATGACGGGCCGCTGCATGACGCCGCCGACGTGCCTCTCCGCGGGGAGCGCCTGCCCGACGGAGACGCCGTGCTGTGACGGGCTCTCGTGCCAGGCGGGCCGCTGCGCCACGACGCCAACGTGCCGCATGAGCGGCGCCACCTGCAGCACCGCGGCGGAGTGCTGTACGGGGCTGGTGTGCGTGGCGGGCTCCTGCGGGACGTGCCGCCCCGCGAGCAGCACCTGCTCGGCCTCCACGGACTGCTGCGCGGGGCTCACCTGCTCCGGGGGCCTGTGCCGCGCCGGCACCTGCAGCGCGGACGGGGACGCCTGCTCGCTGTCCTCGGAGTGCTGCTCGGGGCGCTGCTCCGGGGGCGTCTGCCGGTCGTCCACGTGCAGGACCTCGGGCGGGAGCTGCACGGGCCCGGCGGGGTGCTGCACCGGCGCATGCTCCAGCGGGTTCTGCACATCGAGCTGCACCTCCACGAGCGGGAGCTGCTCGGTGTCCTCGTCGTGCTGCTCGGGGACCTGTTCTTCGAGCACCTGCCGGGCCCCCATGTGCGAGGCCGCGGGCGGGAGCTGCACCACCACCAGCGATTGCTGCTCGGGCACCTGCTCCGGGGGCGTCTGCGGCGCCGCATGCCGCTCCGGGGGGCTGTCCTGCTCGCTGTCGTCGGAGTGCTGTTCCGGGCGCTGCTCCGGCGGGATCTGCTCGCTCTACTCCGTCTGCCGCTCCTCCGGGAGCTCCTGCACCTACACCGCGGACTGCTGCACGGGCTACTCGTGCTCCAGCGGGTTGTGCCGCACCACGAGCTGCACCTCCACGGGCGGGAGCTGCTCGCTGTCGTCGTCGTGCTGCTCGGGGCGCTGCTCCGGGAGCACCTGCCGCTCCAGCTCCTGCGTGAGCACCGGGTCGAGCTGCTCCAGCACGTCGAGCTGCTGCACCGGGTACTGCTCCGCCTCGCTGCGCTGCATCTGAGCGCGAGTGACGGGCGCGACGCCGGTGGACGCCTGGGCCCTGGCCGCGCTGACGGCGCTGATCTTCCTCGCCGCGGCGCTCTACGCCTCGGTGGGGCATGCGGGGGCCTCGGGGTACCTCGCGGCGATGGCCCTGGTGGGCGTGGCCCCCGCGCAGATGAAGCCCACGGCCCTGGTGCTCAACCTCCTGGTGGCCTCCGTGGCCACCTGGCGCTTCTCCCGCGCGGGGTGCTTCTCCTGGCGAGTGCTGTGGCCCTTCGCGGTGACCTCGGTCCCGATGGCCTTCGTCGGGGGCATGCTGGCGGTCCCCTCCAGGGTGTACAAGCCCGCCCTCGGGGCGGTGCTGGTGGTCGCCGCGGCGAGGCTCCTGTGGAGCCCGAAGGCGCCCGAAGCGCCGCCCGCCGAGGATCCCCCGCGCGCGTTGGCGCTCGCGAGCGGCGCGGTGATCGGGCTCCTCTCGGGGCTGACCGGCGTGGGCGGGGGGATCTTCCTGAGCCCCCTCCTGGTGCTCACGGGCTGGGCAAGCCTCGCCGTGACCGCGGGGGTGTCCGCGGCCTTCATCCTCTTGAACTCCGCGGCGGGGCTCCTGGGGCACCTCTCCAGCGTGCGGGGCCTGCACCCGTGGACCCCTCCGTGGGCCGTGGCCGCGCTGCTGGGAGGCGCCCTGGGCGCCAGTTACGGCAGCCGCCACCTCGGTGGCCCCTACCTCCGCCGGGCGCTGGCCCTGGTGCTGGTGGTGGCCGGGCTCAAGCTCCTGGCGTCACGGTCGTAGCCCCCGGTGGCGGCGGACCCCCATCGGACGCGTGGTGAGTCTGTGGAAGGAGCTCGAACGTGCCGGACAGCGAGCCTGAGCTCCCTCCCTTCGCAATGGACGTTAGGAGCGTGTAGTCTCCGCGTGATGAGACAGGTATGGATCACGCAGAAGGGCGGGCCCGAGGTACTCCAGGTCCGCGAGGCCCCGGACCCTACGCCCGCGGCGGGCGAGGTGCGGGTGCGGGTGCGCGCCTGCGGGGTGAATTTCGCGGACACCTCCGCGCGCATCGGGCTGTACCCCGACGCCCCGCCCATCCCGTGCGTGATGGGCTACGAGGTCAGCGGCGAGGTCGACGCCGTGGGAGACGGCGTAGACGCCTCCCGCGTGGGCCAGCGGGTGTCGTGCATGACGCGCTTCGGGGGCTACAGCGACGTGGTGTGCGTCCCGGCCACGCAGGCGATGGTCATGCCCGAGGCGATGACCTTCGACGAGGGCGCCGCGCTCCCCGTGGTGTACCTCACCGCGTACCACATGCTGGTGTACCTCGGGAACATCAAGCGCGGGGACCGGGTGCTGATCCACGCCGCGGCCGGGGGCGTGGGCCTGGCGGCGCTCCAGCTCTGCCGCCACGCGGGGTGCGAGACCTACGGCACGGCCTCCCCCGGCAAGCACGAGTACCTCAAGGGCGCCGGCCTCGACCACGCGATCGATTACCGGACCCTGGACTTCGAGGCCGAGGTCAAGCGTTTGACAAACGGTCAGGGCGTGGACGTGTGCATCGACGCCCAGGGGGGCTCCGCGCTGGCGAAGAGCTTCCGGTGCCTGCGGCCCACCGGGAGGCTCTTCGCCTTCGGGGCCGCGTCGCTCCAGCCCGACGGGCGCTGGAGCCCCTTCGCGGTCTTGAAGGGCCTCCTCGGGTTCCCGCTCCTGGCGCTGCACCCGGTGCGCTTGATGAACGAGAACAAGGGCATCTTCGGGGTGAACATGGGCCACCTCTTCGGCGAGATCGACCGCCTGGGGAGCGAGCTCACGGCGCTCCTGGCGCTCTACGAACAGGGCGCGATCAAGCCGGTGATTGACGTCCGCGTGCCCTTCCGCGAGGCCCCGGAGGCCCACCGCAGGCTCCAGACCCGGCAGAACATCGGGAAGGTGCTGCTCATCCCGTGACGTGGGGAGACGCCAGGCGCGCGCCCAGGGCCACGGCGCCAAAGCCCGCCACCAGGGACCCGAGGACGTAGCCCAGGGCCAGCGCGTGGCGCCCGCGGGACAGAAGCCCGAGGGCCTCGAACTCCAGCGTGGAGAAGGTGGTATACGCCCCCACGAAGCCCGTGGCCACCGCGAGGCGCAGGCCCTGCGGGAAGCCCCCGCGGGTGAGCACCCAGGTGCCGAAGAGCCCGAGGACGAAGCTACCGCTCACGTTGATCACAAAGGTCCCGAGAGGGAAGGGGCCGGACCACAGCCGCCCGACGGCGGCGCCCACCAGGTACCGGGCGACGGCCCCGAGGAAGCCCCCGGCGCCCACGTAGAGCGCGTCCCGGATCACCGCGGGATCTTCTTGGAGTCCTCGATGAACTTCGCCAGGCCCACGTCCGTCAGCGGGTGCTTCGCGAGCTGCTCGATGACCTTGTAGGGGATGGTGCACACGTCGGCCCCCAGGAGCGCGGCCTGCATCACGTGCACCGGGTGGCGCACCGAGGCCACCAACACCTCGGTCTTGAACCCGTAGTTCTTGTAGATGGTCACGATGTCCTCGATGAGGTTCATGCCATCCTCCGAGGCGTCATCCAGACGGCCCACGAAGGGCGAGATGAAGCTCGCCCCGGCCTTGGCCGCCAGCAGCGCCTGGTTGGCCGAGAAGCACAGGGTCACGTTGGTGCGCGTGCCCTCCTGCTTGCACGTCCGCGTCGCGCGCAGGCCCTCCAGCGTGAGCGGGAGCTTCACCACCACGTTCCGGTGGACCTTCGCCCAGGCGCGGGCCTCGGCCATCATCCCGTCGTAGTCCGTGGAGAGCACCTCCGCGGAGATGGGCCCGTCGACCACCTCACAGATCTCGCGCACCACGTCCAGGTATTTGCGTCCGGTCTTCGCCACCAGCGAGGGGTTGGTGGTCACGCCGTCGATCAGCCCGAGCCTCGCGGCCTCGCGGATCTCGTTCAGGTCCGCCGTGTCGATGAAGAACTTCATGGGAGCCTCCGCCCGCGCTCCTAGCACTCCCATCGACGGGCGTCAGGTTCCTCGCCGGGCTATCCTCCCGGGCATGTGGCTCCGCCGCGGCCTGGTCGCCTGCCTCCTGCCAGGGCTCTGCCTCGGCCAGGGGTGCCTCTCGAACTCCTACCGCATCCCCCCGGACGAGCTCCTGCGCATCGCGTCCCTCCCACCCAACCAGCGTGGGGTGCATGTGCGTGCGGTCCAGACCATCGCCCACAGGGACACACCTCCACCCAATGTCACCTACCTCCCTCAGGGGTGGGCCCTCCAGCCGCTGTTCCAGCTTCAGTACGGCACCGGGATGAACAGCGTGGGCTGGTCCCCGCGGCCTCGGGGCGTGACCGGCGTGGGGGGTGGGAGCGGCGGCGGTAGCGGTGGCAGCGGCGGGGGCAGCGGCGGCGGTGGCGGCGGCTCGGGGAACGCGGCGGCCATCGCGGTGGTGGTGGTGGCCGGGGTGCTGCTGGTGTTCGTGCTCGCGGGCACCGAGGGCGCTCGCTACGACGGCTGGGTGGGCCTGCCACCCAACGAGATGCTCTTCCTCGAAGGGCCCGAGGGCACCGTGGCGGTGCCGATGAACGAGCTCACGCCGGCGCTGGCGTCGAGGACCTACACCGCCACGGTGTACGAGGGCTCCACCGCCCGCTATGAGCTCCGGGGTCGGGCGCCGCTCAACCGCGTGGGGTTCACCTTCCAGGGAGGCGTAGGGCTCTCGACGGTGCCCGACCGCACGGGGACCGCGGTGGAGGCGGGTCTTGGGGGCAGGGTGTTCCTCGGGGGCTACCCCGTTCAGCAGCTTGGGCTCGGGCTCACCTTCAACGCCGCGGGGAACGGGAACCTCGTGGCGTCCGTGGGGGGCGAGGTCCAGGTGATGCCGCTCACGTACCTGGGCATGTACGCAGGCTTCGCCGCGGCGTTCACCACGCAGCCGGACCGCGGGCGCTCGGGCACCGTGGTGCAGGCGGGCGTGCAGGTGGAGGCGCCGCTCACCACGCGGCTGACGTTCCAGGTGCGGGCGGGCGGGGCGTACCTGGACGTGGGCCTGCCGGGCGGGGCCTTCCTCCAGGGCGAGGCCACCGCGGGCATGGCGGTGTATTGAGAGCGCATAGGGGACCGCCGCCACGGGGAGAGGAGGGGTCGCCATGCTTGCGCGAGAGTACCCCTCTGAGGGATCTTCGCTCCCGATGACCCCTCCCGCTCGCTGGATGCTCCTGGGCGCCCTCGGCGCTGCCCTCACGGGTTGCCCCGACGCGCCGTCCACGCCGGACGCCACGGTGACCGACTCCGCCGCGGCGGACTCCGCCCCGCCGCCGGACGCGGCCCCGAGGAACATCCTGGAGACGGTGCCCGCCATGGAGACCTGGGAAATCCCCGGGCTCCGCGCCGAGGCCCACGTCCTTCGCACCGCGGCGGGCGTGCCGCATATCTACGCGGCCGACCGCGAGGACCTGTCGCGCCTCCACGGCTTCGTGATCGCGCGGGACCGGTTCTTCTTCCTGGACCTCACCCGGCGCTTCGCGCAGAGCAGGCTGTCGGAGCTCCTCGGGAGCGCCGCGCTGGATACGGACCTGAACAACCGCGGCGTGGGGATGAACCACGTCACGGGGCTCATCGCCGACGGCCTCTCGGAGGAGCAGGGCCGCTGGCTCGACGCCTACGCCGAGGGCATCAACGCGTACATCGACCAGGTGCGCGAGCGCGCCCTCCCGCCGCCGAGCGAGTACGTGCTGGCGGCGCCGCTCCTCGGGCGCGCGCGCCCCGCGGACCTGATGACCCCGTTCAACCGCCGGGACGTCGCCGCCATGCTGGCCACGGTGGTGTACAACCTCGGCTTCGAGACCGACGACCCGGGGCGGGCCCTGGCCGCCGAGAGGCTCCCCGGACGCTGGGACGGAGTGGCCCTGGCGGAGCTGCGACGGGCAGGCACCGTCGGGGACATCTGGGAGCGCATCACGCCCCTCAGGCCCACGGCGTCGGCCAATGGCTGGGGCACGGAGACGGGGCTCATGACCATGGCCCTGGGGGGCCGCCCCGGCCGCGAGCCCGACGCCTTCGCGCGCTGGAGGCCCTCCAACGGCGTGCAGAACCGCTCGCCCTCGCGGCACTCGGTGCCGGCCCTGGAGCGCCTGACGGACAACCTCCGGGTGCTCCAGGAGAGCCTGCGCCGCACCGAGGGCTTCGGCTCCAACGCCTGGGCCGTGGGCGCCCGAGGCACCCCGGACATGGGCGGGATCCTCGCGGGGGACGGGCACCTGCCCCTCTCGATCCCCTCGCTCTTCTACCAGATCGGCTTTGACACCAAGGTGCTTGGAGGGACGGACTTCGAGCAGGTGGGGCTCACCATCCCTGGCATTCCCTTCCTGGCGGTGGGCACCAACGGGCGCGTGGCCTGGTGCCAGACCCAGCTCGCCGGGGACATCTCCGACTGGTACCGCGAGGAGCTGGTGCTCGACGCCACCGGGGCCCCCATGGCCACGCGCTTCCGCGGCGAGACCCGGCCCCTGCAGCGCGTGACCGAGACCTTCATGGTGGCGGACCTCCCGGCGCTCATGTCCCGGGGGCGCACGGAGACGCGCACGCGCTACGTGACCTTTGACGGCCGCTGGATCACCGAGGTCGAGGGCCGCAGGGTCCTGCCCACGGACCCCGTGGTGCCCGGCCAGGCCCGGGTGATGACCCTGCGCAACGAGGTGGTCCCGGGCGACACCAACAGCGATGGCGTAGTCACCGCGTACAGCTTTGATCACCCCATCCTTGACGGGGGCAACCTCCTTCAGGCCCTGGACCGCTTCGGGCGGGCGAGGGACGTGGGGCAGTTCCGCGAGGCCACCCGGGGCCTGGTGGGGTACTCGCAGAACATCGTGGCGGCGGACGCCCGCGGGGGGGTGCTCTACACCAGCTACCAGACCGTGCCGTGCCGCACGTACCTGGAGCGCACCATGACCGGGGCCTGGGGCCCCGGGTCCGACCCCACCAGGCTCCTGGACGGCACCCGCTACGGGGGCTTCCGGATCCCGCTGCGGGACGGCGTGGTGGACGAGGCGCCCGGTCGTATGGATCCCTACCAGTGCGTGGTGCCCTTTGATCGAACCCCTACGGCGCTTGATCCCACAAGGGGTTACGTCTTTACAGCCAACAACGATCCGGGCGGGGCCACCTTCGATAATTCGGTGACGAACGATCCCTTCTATGTGGGCGGCCCCTGGAACGACGGGTACCGGGCCTATCGCATCGACGAGCTCCTCCGGGGCGCCACCGAGGCCCGCCAGGCCGACGTGGCCCGCATGGCCTCGGTGCAGGCGGACGTGCGCAGCCCCCTCGGGGGGCAGTTCGCCTCTGGCCTCCTGGACGCCATTGACCGGGCGCGCGCGGCGTCCCTGGGGACCCCAACGGCGGGCAGCGCCGAGGCTCGGCTGGCGGAGCGCTACCGGGCCAACGCGATGGACTTCGACGAGGTGGCCCGGCGCGTCCGGGCGTGGGTGATGGCGGGGCCCGACGCCCGCTCGGGGGTGGATACGTTCTATCACACGGCCGACGCCGAGGAGCGCACGAGCGCCGTGGCGACCATGCTCTTCAACGCGTGGGTGGGGCGCTTTGTGCGCGCGGTCTTCGATGACGAGCCGCTGCCCGACGGGGTGTGGTCCAACGGGGGGAGCCCCGGGCGGGTGCGCACGCTGGCCCTGATGCTCGATGGCCGTGGTCCCATGAACGCCACGCGCCTCGCGAGCTGGAACCCCGCCACCCACGAGAGCGCCTTCTTCGACGTGGTGGGCACCGAGGCCGTGGAGACCTCGCACGAGGTGGCGCTGCTGGCCCTGGAGCGCGCGCTGGTGTTCCTCCGGAGCCCGCCCACGGGTCCTGGCGCGGGGGGCTTCGGCACGCGCGAGTGGGACCAGCTCCTCTGGGGGCACCGCCACCACATGCGCTTCGAGTCCATCCTCCGGAGCTTCCTCGGGGACAACATGCAGCTACGGCCGCTGGTGGAGGGCTTCTCCATCACCCCGAGGCTCCTGCCGCTGGCCGAGGGCCTCGGCGCGATGGACCCTCGGGCGACCTTGCCGGGCTTCCCTCGTCCCGGGGACCAGTGGGTGGTGGACGCGGCCAACTCGGGGCTGAGCGGCGAGAGCTTCACCTACGGCAGCGGGCCCAACTTCCGCATGGTGATCCAGCTCCGGGAGGGGATGCCCATGAGGGGCCAGAACGTCCTCCCGGGCGGGCAGAGCGGGCTCACCACGAGCCCCAACTACAGCGACCAGGCGCGGCTGTGGCTCGGCAACCGCGCGCTCCCGATCCAGCTCGAAGGGCCCGCGGTGGTCGCCGCGGCGGTGTCCCGCGAGCGCTTCCTCCCGGCGCGGCGGTAGGGTTCGCGCCCAGGAGAACACCCGACTGGAGGGTACCGTCAAGAGCTGCACGCGTTCGGTTGCTGGAGTCGTGGGGAAGCAGGAGCCCTGCGCACGATTTTCGGCAAGCTGGAGGCTTTTTCCTCTGTGAAGGGGAGGCAGGAGAATTGGGGAGTGAGATGATGGGGCCTCCACCACCAGGTCCGAGCCCCAGGAGTCGTGGCATGACATCGAGCAGGAGCCGGATCCTCGCCTACTTCCTCTGGGCGCTGGCGTCGGCGTGGATGGCCCTGGGCCTGTGGAGGTGTGGGCCGGCCACCGCGTCCGACCCTCCAACGGCATTGTCCACAAGCAACCTGCACACCTGCAGTGTGTGGGGCGGCCGCGTGACATGTTGGGGGAGTAACTTTGGCGGTGAACTCGGCGTCGATACAAGGGGAGAACCCTTCGGTTGTGGGGTAGTCCCGGGCGTCGCGGAGGTTGTCGAGGTCACCACGGGCGGTAGACACACCTGCGTGCGGCTGGCGGGTGGCACCGTCCGTTGCTGGGGAGACGACTCGCAGCAACAGCTTGGGGGCTCCACGATGACGACGGACGTGCCCGGGCTGACCGGCGTCGTCCAACTCGCGGCGGGCCACCAACACACCTGCGCGAGGATGACGGGCGGCACCGTCCGTTGTTGGGGAAGCGATGACAACAGACAACTCGGGGGTTCGTCGGCAGCGATGGACGTGCCGGGACTGACGGGCGTCGCTGAGATCGCAGCGGGCGGAATTCACACCTGCGCGAGGATGATAGGCGGCACGGTCCGGTGCTGGGGATACAACCGCAATGGACAGCTCGGGCGCTCTTCGACGACGGTGGACGTGCCAGGGATAGCGGGCGTCGCTGAGGTCGCAACGGGCAACTTGCACACTTGCGTGCGGCTGGCGGGTGGCACCGTCCGCTGCTGGGGAGACGACTCACAGCAACAGCTTGGGGGCTCCACGATGACGACGGACGTGCCCGAGCTCTCCGGCGTCGTCCAACTTGCGGCGGGCTACCAACACACCTGCGCGAGGATGTCGGGCGGCACAGTCCGTTGCTGGGGAAGCGATGACAATAGACAACTTGGGGGCTCCACGACAAGGGTGGACGTGCCTGGATTGACCGGCGTCACAGAGATCGCAGCAGGTACGCATCACACCTGCGCGAGGTTGCCAGGCGGCCTTGTCCGTTGCTGGGGAGGCAACTCCTTCGGACAGCTCGGCGACGGGACCACAGAGCCACGTCCGACGCACGTCGAGGTGATCTGCGGCAGGCCGTGCATGACCGGGACCCGCTGCGGCCTCGCGTGCGTTGACACTCAGACTGACGCGTCGAACTGCGGAGCCTGCGGGAGTGCGTGCGATCGTGGCCAGCCTTGCTTGGCTGGCGCTTGCGCCCCGGCCACGAGTTGCGAGGCGGGACTGATGGCATGTAGGGGTGTCTGCGTCAATGTCATGTTCTCGACGAGCCACTGCGGAGCCTGCGAACGCGCTTGCCCCGGAGGGAGAAGCTGCGTCGGGGGCCGCTGTATCCAGAGCACCCAGAGCCTGATCACCACCGGCGCCGAACACTCCTGCGGCGTTCAGGGCGGCGGTGTGCGATGCTGGGGCGGAAACAGAGCGGGACAGCTTGGGGATGGAACTAAGGTGAATCGCATCCACTGCGTTGAGACCGGCTTGAGAGAGGTCGCTCAGATCTCAGCGGGCGTCTGGCACACCTGCGCGCGGCTGACGGGCAGCACCGTCCGTTGTTGGGGAAACAACGCTTTTGGGCAACTTGGGGGCTCTTCGACGAGGATGGACGTGCCGGGGCTGATGGGCGTCGTCGAGATCGCGGCGGGCAGCTTCCACACCTGTGCGCTGCTGACGGGCGGCACCGTTCGTTGCTGGGGAGTCGACGACAGTAGACAATTTGGGGGCTCTTCGGCAACGATGGACGTGCCGGGACTGACGGGCGTCGTTGAGATTGCAGCGGGCCGTTTCCACACCTGCGCGCGGCTGACGGGCGCCACTGTCCGTTGCTGGGGAACCGACACCAATGGACAACTTGGGGGCTCTTCGACGAGGATGGACGTCCCGGGGCTAACGGGCGTCGTCGAGATCGCGGCGGGCCGCTTCCACACCTGCGCGCGGCTGGTGGGCGGCTCCGTGCGCTGCTGGGGAGACAACGCCGATGGACAACTTGGGGACTCTTCGACGAGGATGGACGTGCCGGGGCTGACGGGAGTCGCTGAGATCGCAGCGGGTTACCAACACACCTGCGCGAGGATGACGGGCGGCACGGTCCGTTGCTGGGGAAGCAATGAAGGCCGACAACTTGGGGGCTCTTCGACGAGGATGGACGTGCCGGGGCTGACGGGAGTCGCTGAGATTGCATTGGGCGAATACCACACCTGCGCACGGCTGGTGGGCGGCTCCGTGCACTGCTGGGGACGGGGCGGTTCTGGTCAACTCGGCGATGGTACGAGGATGAACCGAGGGATGCCCGTCGCGGTGACGTGCCTCTCCGGGTGCGCGTCGCCGACGACGAACTGTGGCGGTACCTGCGTCAATACAAAGACCGACCTGATGAACTGCGGGGCCTGTGGGAACGCATGCGGGATGAGCGCCACGTGCAGGGTGGGCGCATGCGTGAGTGCCGTCCCATCATGCCCCACCTGGCAGTCCGACTGCGCCCCGTTGGCTCCGGCGCCGCTGTGTGTGGACCTCCAGAGCAGCGATTTGCACTGCGGTCTCTGTGGGAACGCCTGCCCCGCGGGCTACTCTTGTTGGATGGGTGTGTGCACATGCTCCGCCGCGGGACGGAGCCGCTGCGGCACAGGAGGGACCACCGCATGCGTCGATACGATGACCGACGCGCGCAATTGCGGCAGTTGCGGGAACGCGTGCCCCGGTGGGCAGACCTGTGTCCTTGGCGCCTGCAGGATCACATGCACGCCACCGCGGGCGATCTGTGGCACGGGGACCGAGATGGCCTGCATTGACACAGCGACGGACAGCGCCAACTGTGGCACCTGCGGGCGCCGCTGTGGGACAGGCGAGGTCTGCGCCGGGTCGAGCTGCACCACGGCATGCACGGCCCCGCGGACGATGTGCTCGGGGGCCTGCGTCAACCGCTCCACGGACAGTGCCCACTGCGGCACCTGCGGACGCGCCTGTGGGGCCGGGCAGGCATGTGCCGGCGGCGTGTGCATCGGCGAGGGCGCGCTACGCATCACGCTCACCTGGAGCACGTCCGGTGAGATGGACCTGCACGTGCTCCCGCCCTGCGGTATGGAGATCTCCTACGCCCGCACCATGGCCTGCGGCGGCACCCTGGACCGGGACGCCATGACGGGAACGGGCCCGGAGAACGTGTTCTGGACCGGCACCTTCCCCTCCGGGCGCTACCTCATCTGCCCCGAGGCGTTCAACCTAGCGGTCGCGGGCGCCACCTGGACCCTCGACGTGGTGCGGGGCGGCGCGACGGTTCACCACTCAACCGGGGTGCGCGGCACCGCGGATGGTGACACCCCCTGCACCGCGAGCTTCCGCGGGGTCATCGCCCTGGACCTGTAACGGCTCCCTTCTCTAGCTCCCCTCCAGAGGGTGGCGGCCGCCACCGTCCGCCGCCACCCGCCACCCTGAATCCGCCACCTGCCCCGCGAAATCATTGACGAAAAGCGGGCAGATACCGCGGCACGGGAGGTGCTGAGTGGGTTCTCGCGATGCCCGGGGTGGAACACGAGACGATGGTGCTTGCGCTGCGGGAGGATCGGTCGCTCCTGCGTGGGCTGTTGGCGCTGGCGGGTCGTCGGGTGTCGTTCCGTGGGATGACGGTGGAGGACACGGCGGTGCGGTGGGTGGCCTCGGCGGAGGTGCGCCCTGATCTCCTGCTCTCGGGTCCGAAGGGCGCGTGGCTCGCGGTGGAGGTGCAGCGGCAGATCGACCGTGCCAAGGCGCGGCGGTGGCTCTTGTTGACGGCGGTGCTCGCGGACCAGCGCGGCGTGATGGGGGACCTCCTGGTGGTGACGGCCAGCGCGTCGGTGGCTCGCTGGGCGCGGAGGCTCCGGCGTCGCGGGCGCATCGGGGGCGAGGTGCAGCTCAAGCCCACGGTGGTGCTGCTGGCGGGCGGGACGCTGGAGGCGCTGCTGGACCCGAAGCGACCGTCGCTGGCGTTCCTGGCGGCGTGGGCCATGCAGGACCGCCGGGGCGCGGCGGCGAAGCGGGTGGTCCGGCGGGCCCTGGCGCTCACCGAGGCGCTGCCCGAAGCCTTGCGCCAGGCGCAAGTGAGGGCCATTCTCAACGTGCTCAGTGCGCCCATGCTGGCGTACCTCAAGGAGGCCGCGGTGGACATCAACAAAATCCCGGAGAGCCCCTGGGTCAAGGCCTGGAGGCTCGAACTCGAAGCAAAGGGCAAGGTCGAGGGCAAGGCCGAGGCGGTGCTCGCGGTGCTCGCGGCGCGCGGTATCGCGGTGAGCGACGTCCAGTCCGCGAGGGTGCTCGCCTGTCAACATCGCGCTCGGCTCGACGCCTGGCTCCGCGTGGTGGCCACGGTCGCCTCCACGGACGAGCTCCTTGCGACCGCTTGCGCCTCGTAGGTCGCGATCGAGGGCCTCGCGCATTGCCTCGACACGACCGCAGGCGGCGACCTCACCCCCCGGCCCCATAGGCGTCAAGTCGGCATCAGCCCGTACCCGTGCCCGTGCCCGTGCCCGTGCCCGTGCCCGATCGTCGCACCGCCGCGTCGTCGCTCCCTGACTCCCACCTGACGACGGGCAACGAACGGGCACGG
>JACRDB010000025.1 GCA_016218725.1 Deltaproteobacteria bacterium | reverse complement strand
GGTTCCGGCCAGGCAGGAGACGGTTCGACGACAGCTCGGTTGTCTCCCCCCATGGCCCCGGTTTTCACCAACGCGGTCGAGATCGCTACTGGGGCCTATCACACTTGCGCACGGAGGGGATCGGGAGAGGTCTTCTGCTGGGGCTACAACGGTTTTGGCCAGCTAGGAGACGGTTCGATAACGGGTCGCTCGTCTCCCCCCATGGCCCCGGTTTTCACCAACGCGGTCGAGATCGCTACTGGGGCCAATCACACTTGCGCTCGGAGGGGATCGGGAGAAGTCTTCTGCTGGGGCTGGAACGGGTTCGGCCAGCTCGGCGACGGAACGCCCATAAACCGGTCCGTGCCAACACCTGTGCGCTTCGAGACCAGCGGTGGAGGGGGGACCATGCTGTGATGTTCCTCGACGCCGAGATACACACCCCCTCCTCGATCGGCACTACGCGCGGCGCCGGCTGCGCTCCTCTCGTAGACTTTCTTGAAGCTGGACCTCGCTGCGGTGACTCCGGAGGCTACCACCATGGTTCTTGATCGCTCGAAGCTCCTCGCCTCACTGCTCGCGGTCTTCGCCGTGGTGGCCTGCTCCGGCCCCTCGACGCCCGCTGGGGACGCTCGAGCAGAGGTGTCCTCGGACGCCTCCGACGGCGCCATGGACTTGGTCCCGTCGTGTCCGATGGACCAGCAGCCCTGCGACGGCGCCTGCATCGACCTGCGCGCGGATCGCCGCCACTGCGGCGCCTGCGGGCGAGCGTGTGACGCCCTCCAGGTGTGCGTCGCGGGCACCTGCCAGGCGACGTGTCCTCCGGGCCAGCTCCTGTGCGGTGACCGCTGCGTCGGCGCGCAGACCGACGCCGCCAACTGCGGCGCCTGCGGCCGAGCTTGCGGCGCGGGGCAGGTCTGCTCCATGGGCGCATGCGCCGCCAACTGCGGCGCGCGCCTCGCCACCTGCGGCGGTGGTGGGGATGGCGGAGGCGACGCGGGAGGTCCTGCGTACTGCGCGAACCTGGAGAGCGACAACCGCGACTGCGGGACCTGCGGGAACGTGTGTCCCGTCGGGCAGACCTGCGTCGAGCGCGTCTGCCGCGTGCTGTGCTCCGTTGAGCAGGCGGCGTGTGACGGCGTGTGCCGTGACACGCGCACGGACCGAGCCCACTGCGGGATGTGCGGGCGGGCGTGCCGTGACGGCGAGGTCTGCGTTGGTGGGAACTGCCAGACATCCTGCGGGGCCGGGTTCGCGGACTGCATGGGGAGCTGCCGGGACACGCAGACGGACGTGAACCACTGCGGGACCTGCGGCCGGGCCTGCGGCGTCGGCGAGGTGTGCTCTCGCGGGACCTGCGCGCTGACCTGCGGCGGAGGGCTCCTGGCCTGCGGCGGGACCTGCCGGGACATCGCGACGGACCGCGCCAACTGCGGCGGCTGCGGGCGCGTGTGCAGCGCCGGGGAGGTGTGCTCCAACGGGGTATGTCAGGTGTCCTGCGGCGGGGGCCTCGCCAACTGCGGGGGCGTCTGCCGTGACCTGGCCAGCGACCGCGCGCACTGCGGCGGCTGCGGGCGGGTGTGTACCGACGGACAGGTGTGCTCGCGCGGCGCCTGCGCGAGCTCCTGCGGAGGCGGCACCCGCGACTGCGGAGGAGTCTGCCGCGACCTGCAGACCGACAACGCCCACTGCGGCGCCTGCGGCAACGCCTGCACGCGCGGGCAGGTGTGCTCGCTCGGGGTGTGCCAGCTCTCCTGCGGCGGGCCTCTGACCGCCTGCGATGGCGTCTGTCGGGATCTTCGCCTGGACCGCGCGAACTGCGGAGCTTGCAGGGTGGCCTGCGCGGCGGGGCGCGTCTGCGCCGAGGGCTCCTGTGCGCTCTCGTGCCAGGCGGGGCTCACCAACTGCGGCGGGGTCTGTCGGGACGTGCAGACCGACGGGGCCCACTGCGGGGCCTGTGACCGGGCGTGCCCCGCGGGGCAGGTGTGCTCGGCGGGGACGTGCGCCACAAGCTGCGCGGCCCCGCTGGCCCTCTGCGCGGGCTCCTGCGCGAACCTCCAGAGCGACGAGCTCAACTGCGGCGCCTGCGGGACGCGCTGTCGGGCGGGCACCCGCTGCGTCTCCGGGGTGTGTGAGACGACGTGCCCGGGGCACCTGGCGACCTGCGGCATGGGCGCGACGACGACCTGCCTGCACACGCCCTCGGACCCGTTGAACTGCGGGGCCTGCGGTCGCGCCTGCGCCCTGGCCCACACCGACGCCCAGGCATGCGGTGACGGCGCCTGCGCCGTGGTGCGGTGCTCCGCGGGCTTCGGCGACTGTGACGGGGCGCCGGAGAACGGCTGCGAGAGGGACGTCGCGGGCGACCCTGCAAACTGCGGCGGCTGCGGGCGGGCGTGCCGCTTCCCGAACGCGGCGGCGACGTGCGCCGCGGGGGCCTGCGCGCTGGGCGCTTGCGCCACGGGCTTCGGCGACTGCGACCGGATGCCGGGCAACGGCTGCGAGGCGGACCTGCGCACCGACGGCATGAACTGCGGCGCCTGCGGGACGGCCTGCGCCAGCGGCTCGGTGTGCTCCGGCGGGGTGTGCGTCACCGCGTGCACCGCCCCCTTCGCCACCTGCGGCATGGGCACCCCCGCGGTGCGCTGCGCCAACACCGCGTCGGATCCCGCCCACTGTGGGACCTGTGGGACGATGTGCGCCCTGCCCCGCGCCACGGTGAGCGGCTGCCAGGGAGGGAGCTGCGCGGTGTTCGCCTGCGCCGCGGGCTACGGCGACTGCGACGGCGTGGCCACCAACGGCTGCGAGGCGGAGCTGGCGACCGGCGCGTCGCACTGCGGCGCCTGCGGTCGCGCCTGCGTGCTGCCGAACGCGTCGTCGGTGTGCGCGGTGGGCGTGTGCTCGGTGCTTACGTGCGCGTCGGGCTTCGCGGACTGCGACGGGGCCGCGGCGGACGGCTGCGAGGTGGACACCCGCTCGGACAACGCCAACTGCGGCGGCTGTGCGATCGGTTGCCCTCTTGGGCAGGTGTGCACCAACGGGCTCTGCGCCACGACCTGCGCGACGCCGTTCACCCGCTGCGGCCCTCCGGGGCTCGTCACCGTGGTGAGCCTCCGGGGCGGCCCCTACTGCGCGGACACGGCGAACGACCCGCGCAACTGCGGGATGTGCGCGCGTACCTGCGTGCTGCCGAACGTGGCGGTGCATGCGTGCAGCGCGGGCGCGTGTGCCGTGCTGCGCTGCGCGGTGGGCTTCGCCGACTGCGACGGCGTGGCCAGTAATGGCTGCGAGACGGACACGCGCACGAGCGACGCCCACTGCGGATCCTGCGGGCGGGCCTGCTCGCCGCCCAACGCGGCTGGCACCTGCGCGGCGGGGACGTGCCGGGTGGGAGCGTGCCTGCCAGGCTTCGGCGACTGCAACGCCAACCCCGCCGACGGCTGCGAGGTGGCGACCGGCTCGGACCGAGGCAACTGCGGCGCCTGCGGCACGCGCTGCGCGGCGGGTCAGCTCTGCGCCGAGGGCACCTGCGCGTCGAGCTGCGCCGCGCCGCTGGAGACCTGTGGGACGGGAGCGGGGGCGTACTGCGCCAACACGGATAGCGACCCGAGCAACTGCGGGCGCTGCAGCGCAGCTTGCGCGCTGCCCCACACGGCGACGGCGGCGTGCCTGGTGGGCACCTGCCTTCCGCAGAGCTGCGCGAGCGGCTACGGCGACTGCGACGGGATGAGCGCCAACGGCTGCGAGGCGGTGCTCGGGACGAGCCCGATGAACTGCGGCGCCTGCGGGCGAGCGTGCGTGCTGCCCCACGCCACGGCGGGGTGCGCGGGCGGGGCCTGCACGGTGGTGAGCTGCGCCGAGGGATACTCCAACTGCAACGGGCTCGCGTCCGACGGCTGCGAGGCGGGGCTGGGCAACGACCCGGACAACTGTGGGGGGTGCGGGCGCACGTGCGGCCTTGGCGCGTCCTGCGCCGGGGGGGCGTGCGTGGCGGCGTGCCCCGCGGGGCAGACCAACTGCGGGGGCTCGTGCACGGGCACGGCGTACGACCCGGACCACTGCGGCGAGTGCGGCCGCGTCTGTCCGGCGCGGACGAGCGCGGTGCGCTTCTGCGCGATGGGGGCGTGTGGCTTCACCTGCAACACCGGGCGGGGCAACTGCGACGGCGCGGTCGACAACGGCTGCGAGGCGGACACCACCTCGGCGCTCGCGCACTGCGGCGGCTGCGAACGGGCCTGCCCCTCGCGGAGCAACGCGACGGCGACCTGCGTGGCGGGGGCGTGCGGGTTCACCTGCAACACGAACTTCTCGGACTGCGACGGCGAGGCGAGCAACGGCTGCGAGGTGGACACACGAACCGCTGTGGCCCACTGCGGGATGTGCCGTAACGCATGCCCCTCGGTGTCGGGGGCGACGCCGACGTGCACCGGCGGGACGTGCAACTCGACCTGCACGACGGGCCTCGGGGACTGCGACGGGATGCCCGGCAATGGCTGCGAGACGGACCTGCG
Organism: Deltaproteobacteria bacterium; assembly: GCA_016218725.1. Classification (GTDB taxonomy): domain Bacteria; phylum Myxococcota_A; class Polyangia; order Polyangiales; genus JACRDB01. Next base: position 71,441 of record JACRDB010000025.1, on the reverse strand, counting down.
CACGAGCACGTCGCACTGCAGCGCCTGCCGGTCGGTGTGTCCGCTCCGCACGAACGCCTCGGCGACGTGCGCCTCGGGGACCTGCGGCTTCGCGTGCCTGACGGGCTTCGGCAACTGTGACGGGATGGAGGGCACCGGCTGCGAGACGGACACCCGCACGAGCACGGCACACTGCGGTGGGTGCGGCACCGTGTGCCCGGCGCGGGCCAACGCCTCTGTGGGCTGCACGGGCGGAGTATGCGGCTTCACCTGCGGCGCGGGCTTCGGGGACTGCGACACGGACCGCGGCAACGGCTGCGAGACGAACACGACCGCGAGCACGGCGCACTGCGGTGGGTGCGGTACCGTATGCCCGGCGAGGGCCAACGCCTCGGTGACGTGCGTGGGCGGGTCCTGCGGGTTCACCTGCGGCACGGGCTTCGGGAACTGCAACGGGACCGTGGGGGATGGCTGCGAGACGGACCTGAACACGACCCTGGCGCATTGTGGGGCCTGCGGGACTGCCTGCGCCGGCGGTCTAGTGTGCCGGGGTGGAAGGTGCGAGCCCGAGTGTCCTTCCGGGCAGTCGCTGTGCACGGGGGTCTGCCGCTCTATCCTTTCGGATCCAGCTCACTGCGGCGGCTGCGGCATGGTGTGTTCGGCACGCGCCAACGCGATGGCGACATGCTTCGCTGGAATTTGCGGCTTCACCTGCAATACGGGCTTTGGAGACTGTGATGCAGACCGCACCAACGGCTGCGAGACCGACACGCAGACGACCGCAGCGCATTGTGGCGCTTGCGGGATGGTGTGCACCGGCGGGTTTGTGTGTCGTGGCGGGGCCTGCGTGAGCGCGTGCCCGCCGGGGCAGTCGCTCTGCGCAGGGAGTTGCGTGAACACCGCGACGGACCCAAGGAACTGCGGGGCCTGCGGACTCGCCTGCCCGAGTGGCCAGAGCTGTAGCGGAGGTACTTGTGTAGCGTCGTGCCTGCCCGGGCAGACCGTGTGCAGTGACGGTATGTGTCACAATCTCGCGACAGATCCCGCTCACTGCGGAGCTTGTGAGTCCCCGTGTCCGAGGACCAGTGCCTGTATCGGACGTATTTGTTCTCCCAGTCCGGTCGCCTATGTAGGGACCGTGCCAGTTGCATCGTCCTGCTCGAGCCCGTTCAGCTCCGCGACGCTGGACGCCACCTGTGCAACCCGGTATGGCTCCACTGTGCGTTGGTGCACCGTGGGTGAGGCGGCGGCGGCTGCGACGAACTACACGTCCAGAATCTGCGAGGACGGAAGGTACTTTGACTACATGGTCCGAAACAGCGGCGCCTGCGAGTCCAGCCCGACCGGTGCCTACTCATGCGATGAAACGAACAACTGCGCCGTAACTGGCTTTCCCAGCGAGCCTTGCGCCGCTGGAACGCGTACCGGTGCCACCTGCTGCGGTCCCTGCACAGGTGGGCTCTACCCGTGCGAAGGCACCTGCGTCAACCTCCAGACGAGCAACACCAACTGCGGTGCCTGCGGTGTCCGGTGCAGCGGAGGAACCATCTGCATCGCGGGGGCCTGCCACTGCCCAAGCACGGCGCCCGCCAACTGTGCCGGTACTTGCCGGGACACCACCACAGACGGCGCACATTGTGGTGCCTGTGGTCGGGCCTGTGCGGTGGGGCAACTTTGTCTTGACAGCGTATGCTATACGCCCTGCGGGCCACACGCGGGGATGTGCTCTGGCACCTGTGTGGACCTCTGGACGACCACCAACTGCGGTAGCTGTGGCCACAACTGCCCCGCAGGACAGAGCTGCGCGGGGGGAGTCTGCGCCCCTCCAATCTCGGTAGGTATGCGAAGTGACGGCGATACGGGCCACACATGCTTCGTTCAGGCCTCGGGCGCCGTGGCATGCACGGGTCTCAACAATGTGGGACAGCTCGGGAACGGTACGACGACAAACTCCCTTCGACCTGTGACGGTGACGGGGCTTGCCAACGTGGTCGAGGTTGGCGTCGGTTCGGCCTTCAGTTGCGCCTTGCGAGGGGACGGCCGTGTGCTTTGCTGGGGTAATAACAGCCAGGGGCAACTCGGGCACGGCCTGACTGCCTCCAGCACAACACCAGTATTTGTAGCGGGGCTCACTGATGCCGTGGAGATCTCCGCAAAAAACCGTAGCGCGTGCGCACGGCGTCGGGGCGGGAGCGTCGTGTGTTGGGGAGAGAACGTCCGTGGGAATCTCGGTGATGGCACATTTTCAAGCAACTCGAGTCCGGTACCCGTGCTGGGGATCACCGCTGCCATGTCGGTCGCGGTGGGTGGACTTGTCTCCTGCGTAGTACGCGTGGATGGGCGGGTGCTCTGTTGGGGAGATGGATCGGTCAGCGGGCTTGGGGATGGGACCCTCGCTCGCAGCATCGTGCCGGTAGTTGTCTCAGGCCTGACCACCGCAGCCACGGTCGCCGTCGGTAGCGGTCATAGGTGTGCCGTGAGGACCGACGGTCTTGTCGTCTGCTGGGGACTCAACGGCTCCGGGCAGGTTGGGGACAACTCGACTACCAATCGACTGACACCGGTCGAGGTCTCCGGATTGACCGATGCGACTGCGGTGATCGCAGGCGACATCTCCACCTGCGCCTTGCGGGCAGACGGCCGTGTGCTCTGCTGGGGTTATAACAGCCAGGGGCAACTGGGGATCGGCTCCCTGACGAACAGTCATATCCCTGTGGCGGTGACCGACCTCACGACGGTCACGTCCATCGGAGCGGGCGCGCGGAATGGGTGCGCATTCCGTGCTGACGGCACCCTGGCCTGCTGGGGGCTAAACAACGTTGGCCAGCTCGGCGATGGCACGATGACCAACCGCACCACGCCGGTCATGGTGACGCTGCTGTAGGTGAAGGCCGTTGGGCCTGGAGTCAGCGCGAACTCCACTGCATCTCTCTACCGGAACGCCTTACTTAGGAGGATCCGGGCGAACCACCCGTATCCATCCGTCCGCGATCCACTGAGGGGAATAGTCCTCGCCCACTGCCTCCGGGCTTCCGATCGCATCGACGCGCCAGCCATCAGAGGTTGCCTCAATCCACTCCCACGGACCCCCGTTCTCTGTCGGGTGCGGCACCAGCATCTTGTTCGGTGAGCGGCTTCCCGAGAGAAGCGGCCCAGCAAAGAAGGACACCGAGAGACGGGCCAACGCGTCGCCATACCAGACAGGAGTGAGAGACAGCCTTTTTACCGGCAAAATGCCACACTCAACCGTCGAAAAGCCGTGAGGCTCCATGAGCAACGTTACCTCGAGAGGTCTAGGAGGTGTTTCCGCAGTGACAAAGGCCTGTACGCTGGCATCGGGCCGACCGGGGACGAGGAGTTTCTCGTACCTGCGCTCACTCCGTCCGACCCACCACGCAACGAGACTGTCCTCACCATTGCTCTCCACCCCAACAGCGATCGGAATCCGGACCTTATCAATGCCGAACGAATTCACCTTCCCCAAATTCTTCCATTTGAGAGCCCAGGCAAACGCCGCCCAGCTCTGATCCACGGCCGCCGGCCCGTACAGTTCCAACGAGATCCCAACCCGGACAAGCGCCAAAGGTCGCCCGCTGAGCATTGCCGGTACTACATCCTGGGTAGCCCGACCCGGAAGGGACGTTACCAGGGTTTTCCGAAGCAGCGCCATCAGCGCGTCAAACCTCTCCAGAGAACAGAACGCCTCGACGAAGCGCCCGATCTCGCTCTCCGTATCTGGAGGAGGCCGGGACCAGGGAACGGCGCTCCCTCCCGGTGGCGCTAAGCATCGCACACTACTCCCGCCAACGGCGCACATCAATTGAGCGATAGGCGCGCCAGCGACATCAAAGACGAAGAGGCTTTCGTCAAGTGAACTGACCAACACCCAACCAAAGATGGGTGATTCAGCCGGGTGGCCCTCGCTTCTGAGGCCGGAGGAGATCCACTCGGTGCGAAGGCGAGCTGGCTGAGAGAACCTTGGTGGGAGAAAGGCCGTATTCGATGCGGAAGGTAGCGTCGCGGGAGGCGCATATCCGCGAGCCACCAAGACATCCGGATTACTGTAGTTCTTCACGCGGCCAAACTGATCGACGAGCCTCAGCCTAGTGAGACGCAAAGGTCCACCACAAAGCGGCACGAAATGCGGACAATCCACATCGCGAGGCAACATCGACAACCTCGGCGTCGGAGTGTGGGCTCCGACAGCATCAGTGATGCAATTTTGCAGAGAATTGAAGACCGCAGTCCTCAAACCCAATGGACCTCTGGGGGTGATGGGGACGCCTGGGAGTCGAATGATCGAGCGCTGCATCAGCATCGCGTCCATTGTCGAGACTAGGGCCTGAGCCAACCGGGGAACATCTTTAATCTTCTTCTTCACCGCCTGAGCGTTTGTGCGAAGGGCGGGCGCCGCTTCGCCAGCTTCGTGGATTGCCTGTATCAAGCTAGCCGGTGCGTGCGGACTCAGCAGCGCAGAGCCGACAATGGAAACCAGGTGGCTCGAAAACACATCATCCTGTCCCTTGAAGCAGAAATCCAGTGACTCGTCAGAGAAATCAAAGTAACGAGACAGTTCGTCCGGCGCAAGATCTTCAGGAGGCGAGCCAGGGCCGCCTCCAGCCTCTAGGGGCCACGACACGGCTGAGAAGGGCTGGAATGTGACCCCAAAGTCGAGCCTCAGCGGCCTCCAGGCACCAACGTCCAGGTTCCCGATCAGCGGCTCCGGAAGCTCCTTGCCGTCAAACAAAGAGCGAACCCAGCCGTCAGCTCGATTCTCGAGAATAGCAGTGGCGGCACCGCGTAGCAGCTGCGTGATGCCGGACGCAAAGTCAGCACTCGCCCGGGAACCGACGGCCAGTGCTGCGTTCCCTGCCTGAAGGATGGGAGCCAGAAAAAACGTCTCACGAAACGCACTTATGACCGACTTCGGGAGCTCGGGACTCGCATTGGGCCATGTTGGCGCCACAGCATCAGCGTCTAGTTCTCTGAGTTCATGGTCTACGGACTTGGGTCTCACCGTCCTGAGGATGTTGCCCTCAAGGCGGCACCGCAGGAGTCCTCCAGCTGAGAGATTCCCTTCCTGGAGCTTGTGTCTGACGTCACTTCCCTGGAGAACCACGACGGGGTCATTTGGCCGATAGAAGCGATCAGCGACCGTGGGCTCCAACTGCCAGCCACAGTCAACCATCTTCGACACCTCTTCCTGGGCGGTCTTGAGTGCCTTGGTCTCCTGCTCATTAATGGAGTCTCTGAGCTTCGTGATCGCGGCCAAGAGTTTTTTGAAATGCGCAAACACATCCAGCTTGACCTTACCGATGCCCAGCCGACTGCTGAATTCTCCGGTACCATCACTGGAAGCGGTGAGGTACTTCCACCAATTCGCAAATAGTTCCCAGCGGAGTGAAGATAACTTGCGCTTCGACGAATCGATGGAACTCTGCACCCTGTTGAGAACCTGTAGCGAGTCAGAGAGTGCCTCGGGGAGGGGTCGGCTCTCCCGCGGATCCAGGCCCTGTTGTCCAGGATCGTTCATAGCTTTGAGCTGCCAGCAAACTCCCCCGTCCAGGACAGAAAATCCCGCCTCGTGGACCGCTGCCTCGAAGTTCTCGACGCTTCCGACTTCGTTTCCGGCTCGCTTAAACAGGCCATACTGCACAGCGTTGAGCGCAGGCTCCCTCGTGAGATCTCCCATCTGACTTGCTAGAAGGGCGGCGAGCGCCAAGGGGCCCGAGGGGCCAATCGCAACCAACAACGGGGAATCGCCTCCAGCTTTGGCCTTCTCGTCGATCGCCCGCTTCGTGCTCAATTCAACGAAGCCTGTCAGCACGGTCATGTTTCGTAGACCAGACGAATCACTTCCGGGCTCTCTCCGCCAGGTCCACCGAAATCTATTCGTCCCGGCAGAATGATCCAGCAGTTCCTGAATTGGATCAATATCCGCGTCGCTGTACCAACCGGCAACATGGTACACGACATCGCAGACCTCGGTCGCCTCGGCGTCCCAAAAGCCAAATGCGGTTCGGCAGTCGGAATATATGCCGGCGAATGACGGATCCCCCCAGCCCAGGGCTGTGAATGGCTCTAACCGCCGGACAGCTGCGGACTCCTTCCATCCTTCTAGATGAAACGCACGACCGAGATAATAGTACGAAGGAGCGACATCGATCTGGCGCCTGCTCTTAGCCCTGTCTTCAGGTTTAGCGGGGACCGTTGGAGCAGCACAGGAGGCAAAGACCTGACTCACCTCTCCCTTGACCTCGCCGTCGGGTGGATCCTGAGAAAGCCGATCGCTTTCGACAATCCAGCATTTCACGTCCTTCCGGCTCCGAATCCGAGACACCAACCAGCGATTGGGCACACTCGGAAACCTCGGCCTGCCAGAAGAACCCTCAACCACGCCATGAGTCATACCTGCGGGAAGCGCCCAATGCAGGTGAACGCCGTCGGGCAGCCTGACCGGCTCTGAGAACGGCACTCCTCCGACCAGAATTTCGTCGGCACGGAGTGAGTGCTGTCCATTTTTCGACTGGAAGTTCGCCGTCGGCCTCACAACTAGGCGATCGGCGTCCTCCGACTTTGCGGTGATATGTAGGGCCTCCACGCGCATCGGGACAAGCAATGCAGTCATCTTCATTTCCTCCAATTGAAGGTGTAGGTCACGCTTGATCCTCCTTGAGTCATGGCCAGCGCGAACCAGGCCGGCGACCGTACCTTTTCAGGTGACTCCTCAGGATCGAGCCGTGCAGCGAGCTCGGCGACGTTCAGGACTCTTCGATCGTTGCGCAGAGGGACCTCGACGAAGCCCGAGCTTGTGCGCCCGGTCCCTCTGTCTCTCCGAGGCTTGATGAACTTCTCGCCCTGCAACTCCACGCCCCAATGCAGTGCTTCAGCGGGCTGTCGAAGCGTCAGCCTCTTCAGCTCTCCTCCGAAAAGGCCAAGGAGAGTTCCGGGCGCCACGAAGTCCAGTCGCAGCAACCGAAGTCGCGTGCTCTGGCCGTTCGATTCGCTCGGGTCGCAATGCCCCTCGATCTGGAGACCTGGCCAGGCAGTCGCTATGGCGGAACGGAGAAGGAAGCCGCTCAGCCTGTCAAAATTGGGGTTGGTGGTCGACGGTTCCCGAGGCCGCATTCCTGCTTCCCGGAACTTCTGACAGCGGGGCTCAGCCAACCCCTGGCGCAGGAATGCACACACCTTGTCGCTCCTGAGTCCCACGGATCGGCCGACGCTGAGGGAACCGTCGGTAAGAGCCTGCATCCATGTGAGGTCGACGACAAAGACACGGAGGCTCTCGTTTGGCAGCAACTTTTCGTGCGGAACGAGATAGTGCAATGGAATGCCATGCAGGAGCTGCAGGCGCGTGAGCCAATCGACAATGATCGCCTGATCGGACCCAACTTGCGAGGCCTCACTGAATATGACCGGAGTGGCTCCTGATTCTCCAGGCAAAGTCGGCGGCTTGTTTCTCGCGCCAAATTGTCTCGTCACTTCGCTCTCCTTGAATGCAGTGTCATGCTAGGATCTTTCCAACATTCCTCTTACTATCTCGACGACATCGTGTGGGCGGTGGGATCTAACGGCAGATGAATTTGTACCTTCTGACCCCTGCACCACCGTCGCCAGGATATCCCTTTCGTACGCAAGCGCCATCTGGCGGACGACGCCGTGCTGCCATCGAAATAGTGCTGTGGCCGCAGCCCGATCTGCTAGAAGAAGAAGACGGCCCAACTGCCAAGCAACAGCCAGACTGACGTCGAACATACTGTCGTATGGGTTGTATCGCAGGAGGGAGTCGGCGCTGGACGCCGGGAGGTCATTGTCGACCTCGGTCTGGTTAGGGTGCAATGGCCCGCGATACCAGGAGAATGTCCGTTGGCCGTCGCGGAGCCTATGCGGGAGGGCGACGTAGCCGCGTTCGAGTTCAACGCACTGATCAGGAACTCTCAGGGGTTCCACCGATAGAGCTTCAACCGCCTCGGCGAATGCCCGCTCGGTCGGATTACCATCCTTTGACGTAAAGCTCCAGGTGTACAGGACGACCAATCGGACATGCGTGTACGCGTCCATCAATTCCGAGGGATTAACGCCGGGCCTCGAGCGAGGGAGCGCGCCGCTGTACCCCTCCAGGGACACGAGAAACACTGTATGGAACTTCCCCTCAGTCGGAAGCCGGTTGCACACGACCACGGAATATCTCCCGGGAGCGGGAACCTCTGCCGTCATCGGTTTCTCCTCGCGTGCCTCAGGTGTGATCTCTCGAACATGGGTGAGCAAGCAGAGTTCCTCTAGGCATGGAGCGACTGCGGTGAACAGCGTGACTGGCACATCGATCACAGCAAGTGGTTCATCGCCATCTTTGGTCTCCAAATAGTCGCTAGGCTGGTGGGGGAAGAACGTTGTGGACACTGGGAAGACCTTGGCCGGATGAATGCTCTGAAGCGCGACGTCTTCGTCACTAGAGAAGAGCAAGACGGCGAGCCATGGCTCATTCCTCCTCTTCGACACGTCGCGCTCTGCACTTCGCTGCCATGGGAGCGACGGATCTGCGATGACCACATGAGGTAGTGTAAGATGTAGTGCTGTGCAGGAATCAGGCACAGGGAAAACGGAGTTGACTACCCCGCGCGAAAGACGGTACTTCGGGCCCATCACTGTCAGCCGGAGTTCGCTTTCGAAGGTCTCCCCCTGCCCACGAATGTCGACCGTCTGCGTGACTTTGACCCCGTAGGTTCCGCTGCGCATGGCGGGCGCGTGAAGATCCACAAACCTGACGCCGACATTCGATCTATCACTCATAATAGTACCCTCACTTTCCGCCAACTCCAGCTACCTTCGGTGCGGCGAAGAAAGTGTCGGCAAAACTCATCTTTAGGACTGGGGAGCTTTGACCTGAACCTGAATCGTCAGGTCCACCGAAGACGCGCCGGAGCATAGCTATCGACTCATTGTAATGGAAGTGCGACTTGACATTTTGGCGCCGGGACTTCATGGCCTCGATTCCGTCTCGAAAATCCTTATTCTTACCGGGCAACCAGGCTTCTTTCCAGGTCCGCGCTCTCTCCCGTTCTGATGCGACAGCTAGCGCCGAAAGAGGGATAACATCCGTTCCGTTAGGTTCCTTTTCTGGCTTGGGCGCGACATCAAGACCAGTCGCGACTCCAGCGATCATGCCCTCCGGATCCATGGTGGCCGAACTACTGAGCCAAATGCCCTTGGGAACTGCACCTAAGACCTCACTGACTACCCATTCGGTTGCGGAGCCGTTTTCAGTCGGAGCCTGCTCGCTGATGGTGACGTTGAGGCGGACCTCGACGTCGCCAGGAGCTATCTTCATCACTCCGATACCGAACTTGGTCTTCCCGCAGACTCTCTCGACTCCATCTGGGGGAATTAAATGTGTTGACGGGACTTTCGTTGAGATGCGAAACCTGAGGCGGCCGGGCTCGACGATCCAGTCCTGCTCACTTACTTTCTGAACGAGGCCGGAGAGGGCCTCGAAGATGATGAGACTATCGGTCGGGATAGGACTCAGCACGTCAACGCCTGGTAGGGATCCCTCACGCTCTGCCGCATTCGCCGGCGGCAGGAATGTCCGGCGGAATTCCTGCCAGTCGGGGAGCGTGGCCTCCGCCTTAGCTGTCCCAAAATGGATGGTAAAGGAGATGACGCTCAAGTCCACCTCCAACGTCCCTCCGAACGGAGGACCCCAGAGGTGCACCTTCACGCCGACGTGAACCTCAATACGGAAGCTCGTGATCCACAAGTCCACGAGCGCCGAAACTCCAACATTCGCGCCGGCTTCTATGCCGTAATGGAAGGGCTTGTACCGTATCAGGAAGTGGGCCTCGACGTCGAACCACGCCCGAATGTTGCCGCTCTCGTAGACTGCGCTCAACGCTCCCCCGGCCATGATGACGGATGGCGTGATCGCGAAGTACAGTTGCCCGCGAATCTTCAACTCGTTGGTCACCTGCCAGTCAAGGCCCAGGTATGGCACGGCAGGATAGTGAGAGGGCCGCTCGAAGTAGGGATTGTAGCCGCCCAGCGTGATGACGAAATCACCAGCGTGCGGGTTCGAACCAAACCAGAGGTAGAAGGCAAAGCCGCCCGTTAGCCGGGCCGATTCGGCCAACACCCAGGAATTCCGAGAGAGTCTCGCCTCCACCGAAAAGATGCCGTCGTCAGGAACCAGGCGGCCGAGCAGCATGAGGTCGGCTCGCGCGAGCACGGCTGACGGTGGCTTGCCGACGACAGGCGGCGGTAGGACGAGCGTCGTCGTTCCCATCAGTGCCAGCTCAAAGCGCTGTCCGAACGACACGGTGACGAGCGCGAAGCTTTCGGCCATCTGGTAGGTGGTAAAGCGCACGCCGGCAGCCAACCAGTTCTGATCGACCGTAGGTGTTACATAATCTTTCATCGCTTCAGCAAGACTGGTGTGACTCTCGCGACTGTCCCGAGCAGCCACTACCAGCGGGTAGTCGATGACGTTGTCGATCGTAGGAATGCTGAGCTGGGAGTTATAGCCCAGCCCTCCCGCGAAGCCCGTCACGAAGAAGGCAGGATCGCCGCCGAGTGGGACGTTGACGACCACGAAGCCGGAAATGGACGCCGTGAATCCTGAGGCCTCGTGGGCTTCCGACATTGGCCCGCGCGGCGGACGCGACCTCAGCCCCCCAATCCCCCTCTCCCTGTCAGGAGATGGGGGAGGAGAATCCAGTAATTTCGGCTCTTTCACCCTAACTCCTGATAGGGAGAGGGATCCGGGGGAAGAGGCCGACGTGCGCGGTCTTATGTCGGTGGCCGTCTCGTTCTCAAATTCAGAGTAGGATCCGCTCGCGAAGGCGTCCAGTTTGCCACATTTGATGCGGAGCTGACCTTCGTATTTGCGTTCGTCCTGCTTCGTCAAGCCACCGGAGATAATGAGTCCGGCGGAGTTGAATCGGATGTCCAAGCCACGGAGACTGGTAGTGACGGTCTTAGGAGATCCGAGAGGAATGGCGATCTCCAGGCCGTCGAATGCCATCGTGAGTCCGGCCAAACTGAGGGACCCGTCGATAAAGACTCCCAACTTGCTGCCTTCGGCCATCCTTCCGCCGATCCGGCGGAGGTGCAGAGGTCCGAAGGTCTTCTGGATTTCCAATGTGGCGCCGTCCGGGGAGGCTGCATTTGCTCGAGTGGTGAGCGATCGGCCACTTCGGCGGCTTGCGGTGCGCATGACAATACGGCGATCCTGCTCCCCCAGGGCTGAACGCAGGGAGAGGGTTAGCCCCGGCTCTACCCTAACGCTATCCAGGAGCGGCGAGATCTTTTCTGTAGCACTGGGAGGCGTCGGCGTTGCGTAAATCAACAATGGCCTCGACAGCCTAAGTGTCGCGTCCGCCACATCTGGGGTAAACTTCTCGGTCAGGCTCCTGACCACAGGAATGTCTGCCAGCTTCAACTCGTAGGCGAATTCGGTTGGTGGAGTGCCATCATCTATGCTCTCGTCTTGAATGCCGAGACAGGCCAGCACATCCCAACGCTCGCCCTGGCGTTTTATCAGGAGGCCGAGTTGGCTCCCAGCCCGTGTTTCCAGCACAAGTTCAACCTGCCACTCAGAGGGGTTCAAATGGACCGACGCGGATGCAAAGATCGGGTCAAATGGTAACACGACGTTCTCAATGCCTAGGCCTTTGAGGAGTGCCGAGAACCTGCAACTCCCCTTCCAGGTGCCAGTGAAGTCGAAGCCTGAGTCCGCCATGTACTGTGCGGAGAGGTCCACAATAATCGTGCCAAATTCCAAGGTCCCGGAGAGACTGCCTGAGAATTTCAAGCTCTTGGCTTCGGCCTCCGCCTTGAACCATCCGTGTAGATCCTTGAGGCAGCAGTCCGCATGGTCCCAATGCAGGGCCGCCCCGATCGAGACGCTACCCGCAGTCGCTACTTCAACGGCCAATTCTCTGATTTGGATATCTCTTAGATTCTGCGGTTCTTCCATTCCTAGAAGGTCGGCGAGGAAGATTTTCTGGCCTCCCTTTTCTTTGGTGCCGGTCTGAAGGCTACCCCTGATGTTGAATCCGTCATCGGTGTTGGCCTCAATGTCGATTTTGACAACGGGCCCGAGGAAGAGCGTAGCGCGCAAGTGGATGCTGTACGTACTGAAATTGGACTCTGGATACAGGACGTACAGTGTCAGGAGAGGCTTATGAACTGCAAGATGGCCCGGGACGATATTCCATTCGTCGACGCCAAATGATATTGAACAGCGTTCAATCTCAAATGGGCTCACTCCCGGCGTGAACTGAAGAGTGAGTTCCGTCGGAAAAATCTGCTGCGATATCTGTTTCAATCCCGGCAGGTCGAGCAGATTCCCGACGGTGACATCACCCAACCCGAGACTCTTAACGAGACTGAGGATGGCGGAATTCTCTTTTTCGGCCACCAACATAGGCCCGCGCACGGCGACCTCTCCCCCCGGCCCCCTCTCCCTGTCGAGATAGGGGGAGGCAGAGGGGAAAATCATCTGTGATTCCAATGGGTTGTTCTCCTCTGTCTCCCCCTCTCTCGACAGGGAGAGGGGGCCGGGGGGTGAGGTCGCCGTGCGCGGGCCTATGTTGGTGGCCTCTTTTTCGAACGACCCATGGAGGCGCAAAGGTGCGAATCGATCATAGAATGTACCTGTAACCTCCAGGGAGTGAGCGCCGAAATTGAGTTGACCTTTCATTTCGTACTCTGTCAGCGACAGGCCGCTTGTGGCTGACTGCCGTGTCAAGATGCCAAGTTGAATTACATTGATGAGCAGGGTGGGTTTCTGGTCCTGTGCCTGTTTCAGTACCTTTGTCTTTGGTTTCGTGTACCTCAGGTCTGCCCATGCAAGTTGGACTGGCTTGGCAGGTGGTGGGGGAGTTGCGCAGCGCACATCGCCGACCAGTTCGATGCTCTCTGGTAAGTCGAGCCATTTTGAGAAATCTCCAAATGCGGCCCAACTTGCGCATGTTCCGGTGAATGCCTGTTTTTCGGAGGATGATTTGATGGGTGTAGAGGCTGCAAACGGCACGCTGGCCAGTATTGATTTGCCATGAGAGAAGGTCATCCCATTTTGATCTCCTCGATAGGAAGGCGGCAGTTCGCCAAGGAGCTTCTCGATCGTTCGCGCAGCATCTCGCAATGGTACTTCCTCCGTGGGCAATACTGCATCATCGGGGTATTGTGTCGGCCCTTCCTCGATGGACCTCTGTGGTTCCTCTCTCCTTGCAGCGGGAGTATTGGCTACCTCAACCATGCTCGAGTGCCAAAATTGGTGGGGAGTGGTTGCATAACTTTGCGGTCCAGCGCCTGGATCAGTGGTGCAGACGGTCATGTATCCGTTGGGAGCAACCCGTACTTCATACTGAGCACCAATGTCTGGTTCCTCTTCGGACTTGCCGATGGCAACAATGGTGGTAAAGACACCGAGGGTGGTCTTCTCATGGAGCCAACATGGGAGGACATCAGGAGTCTTCAGGGCTTCTCCAAAGTGATCATTGTATTTGAGGTAGTCAAAGCTGTCAAATGCGGCAACAATGCCATGCGGGTTGCAATTCTTCTCCAGGTCGCGTGCGTTCGCACTGAGGGCGTCCAGCGTCACGCTCTGCGGTAGGCGGAATCCTGACTTATTACTTGCGGACAATTCGCCATGTCGGTCCGCGATGATGAACGCATAAGTTGGATTTACGGCTCTTATCCACTGGGGACTGCTCGATGTGCGCGCACTTCCGTGGTGCGCAACCTTTAAGATATCCGCCCTCAATGGCCATTTCTTCTTAAAGGCGCGCATGCACATCACTGTCTCAGTTTCCCAGGTGGCGTCACCTGTCAATATTACACTCCTCTTGTTACAATCAATTCGAAGGACGACGCTATTCGCGTTTGCGTCATTGGCGTCCGTACTGTCGTTCATTGCAAGCACAGTGATGAGGGGATCATTGTTTGACTTTTCGAGGACATACGGGAGGCTGTTGAGCTCAATTTCTCCACCCATTCCGATGACATTCATGCTGGAGCCCATATAGCCTCTGATTTTAGCAATCAAGCCTCCATAATCAGCTTCTATTCCACCATAGATCAGACATTCAACCTTAGGCTTTTCCCCTCCAAGTGGGAGAAATTTGAGAAAACTCTCAACCATGTTGTAATGATCTCTGTCTGGATGGGTCAGGACCAGATAGTCCAGCCTGCCCGATTTACGAAAGACTGTTTGATGCTTCTCGAAATAGCCGTGAATATCGTTTTGGGTAAGTCTCTTATTCTTGGTCGAGCCTAGATCGACAAGCATAGTCTTGCCATTAGGGAACTGGATGAATGTTCCGTCGCCTTGACCCACATCGAGGAACTGAATAATAAGATCAGCCATGTGAGGAGCCCTGGTTTGGTTTGCAATGCATCATGTCTCCAAGCAACCTATGCGACAGGCAGGTGCCCACTTGGTGGTGTGGGGCGATCTGCCGCGGTCCAGTCTTCGACCTGGATTCTTGCCGGGCGTCGTTGTAGATCTTGGTTGGCGTGACATCCTGTCTCTCGCGGGCTATTAGCTGGAGCGAGTCGCTGGCTGCCTTTTTGTAGGAGATCGAGAGGGTTGTGCGCGGCCGTTGCACGCTCTGCAGGTCGAATTCTCGGAATACACCAATCTGGCTACGATCCTGCTGGCGCATGTCGCAACTCCGCATCGGCTCCCGGAGAGTTCGGCGTCGCTACCTGAGCGATGACTACAATCGCTATCGCGATCGCGCACAAGATGCAAGGACTTTCTGCTGGAGTAGATAGGTGGTCTGCGGTGGTGTTTGGTTGTGTGTCGGTGACTGTCGTACATGGGTGGTGGTGTCGGTTCATGCGTGTGCTTTTGGCGCATCTGACGTGGGTGTTGTCATGCGGTACCTTTACTGGCGGCCGCGTCGGGAGGCGACTCCCGGAGGTGCCGTAGGGGCGGGGTCTGATGCTCGTGCCGCACCTGAGTCGAGGGTCCCGGGGTGTCCCCGGGGGAAGCGTCGAAGGGCCTCGGCGCCGAGCGCGGCGTCGAGTGGTGTTGGACCGGGGCATCTCCACCTCGGAGATCGACCGGGTATAGAGTACACGTCCGCGGGCTGGCCCAACACGCGAGGGCGCTGGTCCGGCGTGAAGGGTGCTCCCGGCGTTGAAAGGGACCTGGCAGGAGGACCTCGTCGCAGTCCCGGGGCAGATGCGTATCCAGCACGACGATAGCCCCGTGGCCGACCCCGGAGCATGCGACCGGGCCGCCGCCGCTCGTTCCATGACCGCGGCGGGAGAGTCCTTCACGCCGAACCGACGCGCGCTTCTGGCGCCCCGATATCTTCGGTGATACTCAATGGCGTTTCCATGGCCTCGTCCCCCACCGCCGCACCGCGGGAGAGTCCACCTACACAGGACCCCTGGCACGCCTGGATGGACGCGCATCCTGAGGAGCTCGCGAAGCACCGGGGGGAGCGCATCGCCGTCCATCCTACGCGCGGCATCATCGCCAGCGGACCTACCCTCACCGTCGTGTGCGCCGCCCTCGACGCGGCGGGCGTGCCAGACGACGAGGCCCTCCTGGTGGTCGTGCCCGACCTGTGATTCACCTCCTCCGGCTTCCGATGCAACGGCGGACCTACCGCAGCGGGACCGTGTCCCTGCCGATCCTGCCCTTGCGTCTCCTTCGGGGCACGACGCTGTCGCGTCCGCTCGAGGCCCTTGTGGATTCTGGGGCAAGCTACATCCTCGCGCACCGCGACCTCGCACGCCAGGTTGGCCTCGGTCCCCTGGTAGCTCGCTCCCGCACCCACCGTCGCCGTCCAGGGCCGCCGTGAACGCTCTTCGGGCGCGGCGCTGAGGGGTGGTATTCTCCCTTCCCACCGGCGATGACCCTGCGCGCGACGATCCCTGCGGTGGCGGCTCTCAGCGCGGTGCTCGCTGCGGGAGCCGCCAGCGTGGCCCAGACGGACCCCGCGGGCACCTTCCAGCGGGGGCTCCGCGCCTACCAGGAGGGCCGCTACAACGACGCGCTGATGGCCTTCGAGGAGGTGTACGCGGTCCGGCCGCTGCCGGACGTGGAGTACAATATCGCGCTCGTTTCCCGGGCCCTGGGGCGCTACCAGGCCGCCATCGCCGCGTACGAGCGCTACCTGGTCCACCCCGGTGAGAACCCCGACCCCGCGCGCCTACGGACCGTCCGCGAGACCGTCACCACGCTCCGGGGGCTCCTCGCCAGGGTGATCGTGCGCGCCACGCCCGCGCAGGTGACCTTCACCCTGGACGGACGTCCCGCGGAGCCCACCGACGGCGCCCTCCTGGTGGACCCCGGGGAGCACGTGCTGGAGCTCAGCAGCCCCGACCACCACCCCGAGCGCCGCCCGCTGCGCCTCACCGCGGGCGGCATCGCGGAGCTGGAGGTGCGCCTCGTGCCCCTCGACCGCGTGCCCCGGACGGAGCCCGAGGCCCCGAGCCTCCCGGCGTGGTTCTGGGTCAGCGGGGCCGTGGGCCTCGCCTCCGCGGGTGTAGCCCTGGGCGTGGGGCTCAACGCCAACAACGAGGCCCGCAACTACCTCCGCCGCTGCGTGGACAACGAACCCGAGCCCGACTGCGCCTCGCTCCGCACCCAGCGCCAGGCCTCCCTGGACACACAAGCTCTCGCGGTCAACGTCCTCTGGGCGGTGGCCTCCCTGGGCGTCGCCGTGGCGGGCGTGGGCCTCGTGCGCTGGCTGGCGTCGCCGTCGCCGCGCTCGGCCCGCGTGGGGCTCCGGCCCTCGCCCGGGGGCCTGGTGCTCTCGTGGTAGGCGCTCGCGCCCTCGTGGCGCTCCTCCTCGGCGTCACCGCGTGCAGCTACACGCTCCCTCCGCCCCGGGAGCGCTCCCCGGACGCGAGCGCCGACGCGCAGGACGCACCCGCCCTCGACCTCGCGCCAGACTCCGCGGCCCCGGATGTCGTCGCGGACAACCTCGCCATGGAGCTCCCCGCCGAGGTCCCTCCCGCGGACGCCCCCCCGGACACGGACGTCTCCGTGGCGGCGGATGCCTCCCATGACGCGGACGCCATGCCCCTGGACACGTCAACTCCAGTGGACATGGCCATGGTGCCGGACACGGCAATCGGTGTAGATTCAACCGTTCGTGACACGGTGACTCCCGCGGACACGTCAACTCCAATGGACACCACCCGGCCGCCGGACACCGCTGCCACGGACACCGGGCGGATGGACACGAACCCGTACATGGACGCGGCGCCCGACGCGGCGAGTGTGGTGCTGTTCAGCGAGGTGTCCGCGGGGGCGTTCCATACGTGCGGGATCTCTCGGGGGAGGGTGTACTGCTGGGGCCGCAACGACCAGGGGCAGGTTGGTGACGGGACCAACACCCAACGCCTGCGGCCGGTGGGGGTGAGCCTCCCGGACCCCGCGACGCAGATCGCCGCGGGCGGCGCCCACTCCTGTGCGCTCACCACCCGGGGGAACGTCTACTGCTGGGGGGACAACGGCTCCGGGCAGCTCGGGCTCGGCCACACCGAGGACTCCTACCGGCCGATGCCGGTGCCCTTGACCGACGCGGTGGAGCTTGGCCTCGGGAGCCAGCACTCCTGCGTGAGGACCAGCTCCGCGCGCGTGACGTGCTGGGGGGACAACTCCCGTGGCGCGGTGGGCGACGGCTCCGGCGCCATGACCGTGACGAGCCCGACGCCCCTCCTGACCGTCGCCTTCGTGAGCGCGCTCTCCGTGGGCGACGACCACACCTGTGCGGTCTCGCTCCAGGGCACCTGCACGACCGGGGCGGCGGCGCAGCTCTACTGTTGGGGCTACAACAACCTCGGCCAGCTCGGCCTGAGCGACTTCACCATCCACCCGAGGCCCACGGCGGTCGCGCGCACGGGCACCCCCTGCGCAGCCAGCTACCGCGTGGCCACCGGGCGCGTCGCCACGCTGGTGATGTCCGAAGGGACGATCCTCGCCACGGGGCGCAACGACCGTCAGGTGTTCGGGTCGTCCCTGCCCATCGCAGCCTCCAGGTTCACCACGACCGTGGGCCTCGCGGTGACGCGCGCCCTGGCCCTCGGGATCGGCGCGTCCCACGCCTGCGCCCTGACCACCGGTCCGGCGATGGCCGCGGCCCTCTACTGCTGGGGCGACAACGGCGGGGGGCAGCTCGGCGTGGTGACGCCCGTCAGCGAGGGTCCACCCACTGCGCTGCCCTTCTTCGCGAGCGGCTCCGGGCGCGTGCCCTTCAGGCTCGCCGTGGGCGCTTCGCACACCTGCGCCATCGCCCTGAGCCCCACGGGGACCACCGAAGGCGAGCTCTTCTGCTGGGGCCGCGGCACCTACGGACAGCTTGGCGTCGGTGACAGCCGCGACACCGTCACCCCCACCCGCGTGGGGTTCTAGACGGCGTCTTGCCCGCAGATTTCACTGCCGTCGGCGAAACTCCGAGTGTCGATTGTGGGAGCCTCAGGGTTGGGGACGGGCCCTCCCTCGGTGCCCCTGAGGGGTAGTTGGACAAGGTCCCTTCGCGTGGTAGGGTCAGTGCATCATGCGTGCGACGGTCCGAAACGGGCGACTGGTCCTCGACGAGCCCACAGCAATCCCCGAGGGTACAGTGCTGTCCCTGGTGGTGGATGATGAGGGGGACGATCTGGACGAGTCCGAGCGCAGCGCGCTCCACGATGCCATCCGGAGGTCCTGGGCCTCGGTGCGGGCAGGGCGGGGACGCGAAGTCGAGGAGTTGCTGGCCGAACTGCGCGCGAGGCGATGAAGAAGGTCTTTGTCTCACCCGAGACGGAGGCGCAGCTCCGGGCCATCGATGCGTGGTGGAGCGCGAACCGCACCGCCGCGCCGGGGCTCTTCCTGGACGAGTTCGCAGAGGCAGTCGAGCTGTTGCGGAATTTCCCGGGGGCCGGGCAACGCTCCCATCACCCCGGGGTCCCAGGGGTGCGGCGGCTGCTGCTGCGATCCTCGCGGTTCCATGTGTACCACGTCGAGGCGGGAGACGAGGTGATCGTAGTGTCCGTTTGGAGCGCCGTGCGAGGACGGGGGCCGGACTTGAGCGGTCTGTAGCGCATTCCCGCAACTTCGGACAGGTCGGCTTCGAAGACGAGCGCGACGGCGTTACCCCACCCGCGTTGGGTTCTAGACGGCGTCTTGCCCGTAGAACTCACTGCCGTCGGCCGAAGCTCTGAGTGTCGATAGTGGGAGCCTCATGATTGGGGACGTGCTCTCGGTGCTCCTGGGGGTAGTTGGACAAGGTCCCTTCGCGTGGTACGGTTGGTGCGTCATGCGCGCGACGGTCCGAAACGGGCGTCTGAGCGCTGGCGACCCACACCGATGGAGGCTGGACCCCCAATGACACCAACAGCACAGCGCATCGCGGAGCTGACGTCGGCATTGCCTGCGGACAAACAGGCGGAGGTGCTCGATTTCGTGGAGTTTCTGCGAGACCGCACCGTGCCAGAGGACCCGACCGGTGCGGAGGCGCGTACGAAGCGGACGCTTGGTACCATGGCCGGACGGTTCGTGGTCCCCGAAGATTTCAACGCGCCGCTCCCGCAGGAACTGCAGCGCCTCTTCGATGGTGATGACCCGGACCTGACCGGGGTCCGTGGGTGAAGCGCCTCCTCCTGGACACGCACGTCTGGCTCTGGTGTCTCGAGCGGCCGGAACGCCTGGCGGAGACCGCGAGGTCTGCGATCCTCGGTGCCGAGGAGGTGGTCCTCTCGGTCGCCAGCGTGTGGGAGGCGGGCATCAAACATGGATTGGGCAAGTTGACGTTGGAGGACGGAGTGAGACCGTTGCTCGATGCGGCGGTCCGGGGCCTTCGGGCGAAGGTCCTGCCGATCACCACCGAACATGTGCTCGAGGCCGCGGCGCTGCCGCTGTACCATCGCGACCCCTTCGACCGGGTGCTCATTGCCCAGGCGAGGTTGGAGAGCCTCATCCTGGTGAGCGCGGATCCATGGTTTCGTGGCTACGATGTCCCTATGCTGTGGGCGGCGTGATCACAGGTCCGGGCGGCGATCCCCCATCCCCACGGCCCAGCCCATCGTGTAGCGCGCGTTCACCTCGCACCGCGGGTTCCAACGCCGTACGCCCGCGCCGTCCCTCCACAGAAATGCATCCACCCCGAAGGGGCCGTGGTAGCCCAACCCCCGAAGGGCCGCACCAACGCGGTCGAATTCTGTCAAAAACTCCTGTAATTCCGCATGGTTGAACGTTTCGCAGAAGCGTTCACTGGCCACCCAGGCCCCGCTCGGGTCCAGCACCTGACGGGTGGGCTCTCCACAGGTGACCACCCCGTCAAGGGAGAGGAAACCGTGGAGCGCATAGTCCTCCAGGCGCTCCACCCAGGGCTCGACCTGGAGGCCGTCGCCCCCGCGGAGCGAGGCCCGGACCCACCGGAGGTCCTCCTCCGAGGGCGCTCCGTCCAGCACCCGGCGACCATTGCCTCGGTACCCAAGGGGGCGCTTCAGCACCCACCTCCCACAACCCGCCGCGCCCAACACCTCCGCCTCGGTGGTGGCGTAGACCGCGCCCGGGAGCGTCTGCCCAAGCTCCGCGCAGAAGGCCCGGTGGTTGGCCTCGCGCAGCACCCTCCAGGGGGGCGCTGGGGGGACCACGGCGCCCGCGTCTCGCAGCACCCTTAGCGCCGACGGGGTCGGGCACCACGCGCGCCCGAGGGCGCCGGGACAAGGCTCGGGAGGGTCCCCAAGCACCCGATCGCCCTCGGGCACCAGCGCCCCGAGGCGCCCTCGCAGCGCCGTCACCCTCGCCTTGAGCGCGCCGGAGAGCGTGGTGGCGCCAGGGTCCGCGAGCTCTGCCTCCGCCGCGAGGTTCAGCACCCAGGCCCGCACGACGCTCACGCCCTCGTGGCCCCGGAGGCCTCCAGGCGATCGAGGAACACCTCGTCCAGGCCCGCCCGGCGCCGGTCATCGCGGTTCATGGGGCGAGCGCGCAGGACCCATGGGGACAACGGCTCCGGGAGCGCCTGGGCCCAGCGATCAAAGAGCGCACCCCCAGTGCCCTCTCCGGTGAACGCCCGGAACCACTTGAGCGCGAAGGCCACGTGGGCCACCTCCTCGCGGCGGATCGTGTCCTGGAGCGAGGCCCCCGCCTCGTCGCCCGCGGCCCGGAGGCGCTCGCCGAAGCGCGCGGCGTGGTCGAGGTTTGCGCCCTCGAACCCCAGGCCCAGCGTGGCCACAAAGGCCGAGGGCTCTCGGGCGGCGGGCACCCTCTGCCAGAACCAGTCGCGCACCGGGAAGCTCCCCGCGGGGTGCCCCGCGTCCCGGAGGTAGTCGGTATAGAGCCCGAGGTGCCTCACCTCGTCGTGAAAGATCTTGAGGAGCCCGCGACGGAAGGCCTCGGGCGTGTCGGGGAACGCCACCAGGGCCCAGCAGAAGAGCTCCGCGGCCTGGAGCTCGTGGTGCCAGAAGGTGTGCAGGAGCCGCGCCCTGGCGCCCTCGGCGCGCAGCGCACCGGCGGAGGGGGTCTTCTCCGAGCGCGCCGTCACCGTCAGCTCCGGGGGCCTCCCGGGGGAGGGCAGCTTCGAGGGCCGAGGCTCCGGCGCTCCGGGCTCCGGGGGCGCCGGCGGTTGGAGCTTGTACGCGAGGCTCGAGCTGGTGACGTACGCCTCGGCCCAGGCGGACAGCGCGTTCACGGAGGCGCGCCGACGCAGCGCCCGGCCTGGCAGAGCTCCCCGGAAGGGCAGTTGCGGTCCATCATGCAGCCCATACGACGGACCTCCTCGGTCCATTGCGCGATGTGGTTGCCCTGGCGCAGGTCCTGGAAGGGCAGCCAGAACGCGGGGGCGCTCGGGTCCGGGCTCGTCGGGCCGATGCGGTCGGGCCTCACCGCGGCCATCCAGAGCTGCGCCGTGCGCTCGCCCGCCGTGCGCAGCCCGTAGGGCCTCCGGGAGCTGAAGGTGATCCACATCAGGGCCTCGGTGAGCTCGCCCGCGTACACCTCACGGAAGGGCGCCCACTTCGGCCAGGAGTTGCCGTCCATGGCGGAGTTTGCCCGGGCGAGGTTCACCGGCCCGCCCATGCCGTTGCCTCGGACCATCCAGAGGTGCGCGTCCGGCGCATCATAGGACGTCATCGCCGAGCGGTTGAACACCACCCACTGCCCGTCGGGCGAGAAGCTCGGGTAGTAGTTGTTCTCCCCCGAGGACATGAGTAGCACCGTGGGAGGCACGAAGGTGCTCCCTCGCCACTCCATGAACATCAGGTCCGCCGGGGCGTTGTGCCCGGGCTGCCCGAAGAGCGGCGGAGGCGGCGTTCGCGCGCGGGAGAACACCACGCCGTTGTTGTTCGGGCTCCAGTCCGGCATGCTCCCGGGCACCTCACCGGACAGCCCCGGGACGGGCATCGCCGTCTCGCCGTCGAGCAGGGTCAGGCGGGCCCCGTCGGAGTTCAGGTACCGACGCAGGTCCGGTGAGTAGGTCCCGAAGTTCCCTCCGTAGGGCGCCCCGGTCTCCATCCTGGAGGCCGTGTCCACGTAGCGCGCCGCCGCGGGGCCCGGGATCCCGCGGCCCACGCTCACCCGCCGGCCGTCCCTGGAGAGCACGTGGCAGCCGACACACGCGAAGAGGTTCCCGCTCAGGAACACCTCGGGCCGCGCCCCCTCGCGGCCAAAGTCATACCGAAGGATGTTCCCTACGCTCGACCACCAGTACACCCCCCCCCGGAGGTCCTGTTGCGTGACGCCCAGGGAGCGCTCCATGGAGCTCCCCACGGCGCCCCCGGGGGCCCGGGTGGTGCCTCGCACGGCGAGCCGCACGCGGCCTCCGGCCCGCGACGCGTCGGCCACCTGGCCAAACTGCGCCGTGTCCAGCGTGAGGACGCACCCACCGCCCACGGCGTTGCACGGGGTGTACACCCGGAGCACGGTGACCTCGCCCGCGAAGGTCACCTCGAAGAGGTCATTGCCCGTCCCGGGTGTAAAATGCACCTCGAAGGACGGCAGGTTCGGCGGGACGATGGTCCCGTCCTCGGGATAGACAAGCGCCGGCGCCCGCGAGGCCTCCTCGCGGCCCCCGAAGCGCATGGGAGACTCCATGGGCGCGCCGCCTACGAAAATCTCCCGGACGGTGCGCACCGGCGCGCGGTCGATGGGCACCGCGGTGTCCACCGCGGGGGAGGTGTCCTGGACGGCCACCTCCGGGAGCCCGCCGGAGTCCTCCGTGGAGAGCATCCGAGAAGGCGCCGAGGTGCAGGTCAGGACGCCCAGGGCAAGCAGCACAAGCACACGGCTCATGGGCGATTTCGTACCACGTCCGCGCGACGCCGGGCCCTCTGCCGGGCCCACCCGGGCTGGAGGGCCGCCAGGTGCCTCTCGGCCACCGGGTGCCCCGGGGAGCGACGGAGCGCCTCGCGGAAGGCCCCGGCGGCCTCGTCCCAGCGCCTCAGCCGCTCGTAGGCCAGGCCGAGGTTCAGCGCAGGGTGAGGGTCCTCCCGAAGGAGCGAAGTGGCATGCTGCAAAGGCCCAAGGGCCCCCTCGGGGTCGTCCAGGGCCAGGCGCAGGGCCCCGAGGCCGTTCCACGCCTCGCCTTGTTGTGGCGCCCGGCGCGTGGCGCGGTCAAACGCATCCCGTGCGGCCACGCGCTCCCCCTGGCGGGCGAGGGCCACGCCCAGGTTGGTCCACGCCGCCGGGTCCTCCGGCGCGAGCTCCAGCGCGTGGCGCAGGGCCTCCACCGCCGCCGCGAGGTTGCCCTCGCGCAGCTCAAGCTCTCCGCGGGTGATCCACGGGGCCGCGGCCCTTGGGTCCAGCTCCGCCGCGCGGCGCACCGAGGCCCGGGCATCACGGTCCCCGAGGTCCACCAGCACCACCGCCCGGGCCAGCACCACCGCGGGATCCAACGGAGCCACCGCCACCGCGCGCTCAAGGGCCCCCAGGGCCCCCGTGAGGTCCCTCCGGGAGCGCAGGTACCGCGCGAGGCTCACCCACGCCGTGGGGTCGCCGGGCGCCAGCTCCGAGGCCCGACGCCACGCCGCCCTTGCACCGGTGTCGTCTCCTACGGAGGCCCTCGCCAGCCCAAGGCGGTTGGCTGTGGCGGCGCTCCGGGGGTGCGCCCGGTCCAGGGCCTCGGCCAGCTCCAGGGCCCCGTGGGCGTCGGAGCCTCCCAACAACCGGTCCAGGGTGTGGAGCCTCGCCCGGTCCCGCAGCACCAAGGGCGCGGAAACGTCGGCCAGTACAGCGTTCAGGGCCCTCTCCGCGGCCTCCGACTCCCCCCGGCGCAGCGCCAGGAGCGCACGTACATATCTTACATGCGGGTCCGACGCCGCACCCGTCTCCGCGGCCTGGACCTCGGTGGCGGCCAGGACGAGCTCACCGCGGGAGAGGTCCCCGAGGGCGCGGGCCACGTGGGCCAGGGCGAGGGCCCGCTGGGACGCGTCTCCGTCGGGGCTCTCCCTACGGGCGCGCTCCAGGGCGCGGAGGGCCTTCTGCCAGTCGAGGGAGGCCTCGTCGGGGTGGGTCTCCAGGGGCGCGTCGAGGGCGGCGAGGCCCTCGTCCAGGGCCTGCGAGGCCCGGCGGTGGTCGTCCCAGCGGAGGGCGAGGGCGGCCGGGGGCGCGGCCAGCGCGCCCAGCGCGCAGAGCCAGAGCATCACCCGTCGCGCCCGCATGGGGGTGAAATATCCCGTCGGGCTCCCCGGTCAACTTCGGCGCGCTAGGCTCCCTCGCCCGATGAGAATCGCCCCGCTGCTCCTGACCCTTCTCCTGACCACACCGGCGCTCGCCCAGGCGCCGCGCACCGTGACGTACGAACAGGCCCTGAGGCTCGCGGCTGGCCGCGCCCCGTCGGTGATCGCCGCCCGCGCCCGGGCCCGCGCGGTAGCCGCCCAGGAGGATGTGGCCCGCGCCGGGTACCTCCCGAGCCTCACCCTCGGCGCCAACGGCAACCTCGGCTTCGCGCAGATCCCTCAGCGGGTGGGGGCCATGGGCGCGGACGTGGTGAGCTTCTCGTTCCTGAGCCTCGCCGGCGACAGCGCCCTGAACGGCCGGCTCAACCTCTATGACTTCGGCCGCACGGCCAACGCGGTGCGCGCCGCGGAGCTCGGCTCCGAGGCCAGCCGCCAGGACGCCCGCGCCGCGCTCCGGCAGAGCCTCCTCGGGGCCTCCGTGGCGTATTTCACGGCCCTCGCCGACCGGGAGGTGCTCTCCAACATCCGGGCCACGGTGGCCCAGCGCGAGGCCCACCTGCGCATCGCCCAGGGCCTGGTGGGCGCGGGCACCCGCCCCCCCATCGAGGCCCTGCGCGCCGAGCTCAACCTCGAAGCCGCGCGGCTCGACCTCACCGTGGCCGAGGCCAACGCCCGAGGGGACCTCGCGGGCCTCGCGGCGGCCCTCGGGCTGGAGCCCACGGAGCTCCTGGAGGTGGTCCCCGTGGAGGACCCCCCCGCCGAGGACGACGACCCCATCGACGCCGCAGAGCGCGCCCTGCGCGAGCGCCCGGAGCTCTCCGCCGCCCGGATCCGCGCCGTGCAGGCCGAGGTCCAGGCCGAGACCGCCCGCGCCGGGAGGCTCCCCACGCTGAGCGCCACGGCGAGCGCGTCCCTCCGGTACACCACGGTGCTCAACGGTCAGGGGACCCCGGGGCCCACCACGCAGATCTCCGGCGGCCTGGCCTTCACCTGGCCCCTCTTTGACCCGACGGTGAGGGCCAACGTGGTCTCCGCGGACGCCAACGCCGTGGCCGCCAGGGCCTCCGCGGAGCAGGTGTCCCTCACGGTGCGCGCCGAGGCCACCCAGGCGGCCATCGCCGTGCAGGCCGCGCGCTCGGCCAGGGACCAGTCCCTGCGCCTCGCGGCGGCCGCGGCGGCCAACCTCGAGCAGGCCGCCGGGCGCTACGCCCAGGGGGCCACCGGGCTCCTGGAGCTGGTGGACGCCCAGGCCGCGGACGCCTCGGCGCGCATCTCCGTGGTGCGCGCGAGGGTGAACCTGCTCCTGGCCCGCGCCCGCATGGAGGCCGCCACGGGCGCCCTGGAGGCCCGGGCCCGATGACCGACACCCTCGAAGCGCGCGCCGTGCGCTTCGCCTACGACGGCCACGAGGTCCTGCGGGGCGTCTCGTGCGCGGTGGAGGCCGGTGGGGTGCTCGGGATCCTCGGGCCCAACGGCGCGGGCAAGAGCACGCTCCTGCGCCTCCTGGCGGGCCTCGCGGAGCCCACCGGGGGCATGGTCACCGTCGGGGGTCGGAGCGTCCGCGCGCTGCCGCGCCGCGAGGCCGCCCGGGCCGTGGGCTTCGTCCCTCAGCGGGAGGCGGTGCTCTTTGGCCTCCGGGTGCGGGAGCTGGTGGCCCTGGGGCGGGCGCCGCACACCGGCTGGTTCGGGGCCCTGCGCCCGGAGGACCACCGGGCGGTGAACGAGGCCCTCGCCCGGTGTGACCTCACGGGCCTCGCAGAGCGCGCCTACGCCACGCTCTCCGGCGGCGAGCAGAAGCGGTGCCTGGTCGCCCGGGCCCTGGCCCAGAGGGCCCCGTGGCTCCTTTTGGACGAGCCCGTGGCGCACCTGGACCTCTCGCACCAGCTCGACCTGTGTGAGCTCCTGCGGGAGGTCACCGCGGGCGGGGACACGGGCGTGGGCGTGGTGCTCCACGACCTGAACCTCGCGGCGGTCTACTGCGATCGGGTGCTGCTCCTGCGCGACGGCGAGGCCGTGGCCCTGGGGACCGTGGGGGAGGTGCTCACGCCCCCGAGGCTCCGGGAGACCTTCCAGGTGGAGGTCTGGGAGGCAAAGCACCCCGACGGGGCGCCGTTCTTCGTGCCCCGGAGGGCCCCCGGGGGAGAGGGTTCTACGGCGCACCGGGGGCGCGTATTCAAAGCGACCGAGGGGGGCTAGAAACGACCCTTTGGCGGTAGACAGGCGCTAGCGCCGGGGGGATCCTCGGGCCCTCAGAGGAGGATGGCCATGTTCATCAAGCGACACTGGAAGAGCGCGTTCGGGGTGGGGTGTGTGCTGGCCGGGGTGGTGGCCGTGGGCTTCGTCAGGCCCTCGCGGCTGGGGGCCCAGCCGGTGCCCAGGCTGGACTTCAACGCCCGGGCCAACTTCGGCGGAGGGACCCTCCGCACGGGCTTCACCCCGGACCCCTGGGGCTTCCCCCTGACCGCGGGCGGCGGCGCCCAGGGCATTGATGTCTCCACCCTGGGGATCAACGACTCGGTCAGCAACCAGGCCTGCGGCCGGAGCTTCGTCACCCGTCGGCCGGACTTCCATTTCACCTTCCAGGCCGGGCAGCGCTTCCCCATGGTGCGCTTCTACGTCATCACGGCCAACGGCGCGGACGCCACGCTGCTGATCAACCAGCCCAACACCCAGTGGCGCTGCAACGACGACCACGGCCACTCGGACTGGGGCAACAACCTCATGCCCGCCATTGACTTCACCAACCCCGCCAGCGGCCGGTACGACATCTGGGTGGGCACCTACGACGCGTCGCGCAGGAACCCCGCCACGCTCTTTGTCACCGAGCTCGACAGCAACCACCCGTAGCGCCCTCATCCCCCGTTGCCGCCCGTCTCCGCCGTGGTGTAGGAGCCCACCCTCAGGGCCCATGGCGCAAAGTAGGATCTTGTACTACATCTCCTCCCTGGACCAGGGAGGCGCCGAGCGGCAGCTCGCGGAGCTCCTGCGGCACCTGGACCTGTCCCGGTACGAACCATTCCTCGCGCTGTCGA
The DNA here is from genome assembly GCA_016218725.1 of Deltaproteobacteria bacterium. Classification (GTDB taxonomy): domain Bacteria; phylum Myxococcota_A; class Polyangia; order Polyangiales; genus JACRDB01. The sequence goes on along the minus strand of JACRDB010000025.1, from coordinate 43,806 downwards.
GCGCGAGGGACCAGCTGGGCTACGCGCTCCCGACGGGCGCTCCCCACGTGCTTCCGGGCCCCGAGGATCCGCGGGCGGGGTGGGCGCTCCTGCGGCTCCTGAACCAGCTCCGCCCCGCGGTGATCCACTCGTACATGGGCGGGGAGAATCTGTTGGCGAGGGTGTGCGGGCGCCGGGCCGGGGTGAAGGTGGTGAGCTCCGTGCGGTGCACGAGGCTCAGCTGGAAGTACCTCCAGGGCGAGCGCTGGACGCACCCCCTGGCGGACGCGGTGGTGGTGAACTCCGTGGGCATCCGGGACGAGCTCGTGGCGCGGGCGGGGGTGCCCCTCGGGAAGTTGCATGTGATCGAGAACGGCGTGGACCCGACGCGCTTTGCGCCGCTGACGCCGGAGGCCCGGACCGAGGCGCGGGCGCGGTACGGGCTGGAGGGGACGCTCGCCGTATTGGTCAGCGGGAGGGTGTGCCTCCAGAAGAACCAGGTGGGAGTGCTTCGGGCGCTGGCGCGCTTGCGGTCCCAGGGGGCGCTCCCGCAGGAGCTCCGGGTGCTCTTCGCCGGGCGTGGGGCCCCGGCGTGGTACGCGGCGGCGCTCAAGGCGCTCGGGAGGGCGCTGGGCGTGGACCCGTGGGTGCGCTGGCTGGGGCTGGTGAACCCCATCGCGGAGCTGGTAGGCGCCGTGGACGCGGTGCTGCTCCCCTCGCACTACGAGGGCCTGCCCAACGCGGTGATCGAGGCCATGACGTGCGGAGCGCCCGCGCTGGTGTCCCCCGCGGCCAACGCGGACCGTCTGGTCACCGACGGGGTGGAGGGCCTCCACGCGGGCACGAGCCCGGAGGAGATCGCCCGGGCCCTGGCGCGCCTCGCGGCGCTGGACGACGGCGCGCGCAGGGCCCTCGGGCAGCGGGGCCACGCCCACGCCCGCGAGCGCTTCGCGGTGGAGCGCATGGCCCGGAGGACCATGGCCCTCTACGAGAGCCTCCTGGGGTAATGGTACAGTGGAGCGCGTGATCCACCTGACCCGTCCGTCGTTTGGGGAGGCCGAGGCCGCCGCGGTGGCGCGGGTGCTGGCCTCGGGGATGCTGATCCAGGGCGCCGAGGTGCTGGCCTTCGAGGAGGCCGTGGGGCGCTACCTCCAGGCGTTGGACGCGGGCGCCTCGCCCGTGCACTGCGTGGCGGTGAGCACGGGCACCACGGCGCTGGAGCTGGCCCTGGGCACCCGCGGGCGGGACGGCCCGGCGGTGGGCCTCGGCGACGAGGTGCTGGTGCCCGCGGTGACGTGGCCCTCGCCGGGGCATGCCGCGCTCTTGCGGGGGGCCACGGCGGTGCTGGTGGACGTCTCCCCGGACACCTGGTGCATGGACCCTCGGCGCGCCGCGGAGGTGCTCACCCCGAGGACCCGGGCGCTCATCCCCATTGACCAGTTCGGAGTCCCCGCGGACGTGGCGGCGCTCCGGGCCCTGGCGGGGGACGTGGACCTCGTGGAGGACAGCGCATGCGCGCTCGGGTCGCGCGTGAAGGGCCGCGCCTGCGGGCTCCTGGGGGACGTGGGGGTGTACAGCTTCCACCCGCGCAAGGTGGTCACCACGGGTGAGGGGGGGATGCTGGTCACCCGGGACCGCGCCCGGGCGGAGGCGTTTCGTATGCTGCGCAACCACGGGCAGGTGTCCCCGGGGGTGTTCCTGGAGGCCGGACCCAACGCGCGGCTGAGCGAGCTCCACGCGGCCCTGGGCGTGGCGCAGCTCGCGAAGCTGCCGGCGCTCCTGGCGCGCCGGGCGCAGCTCGCGGCGCGCGTGAAGGAGGGCCTCGCGCTGGCGTGGCAGGCGGCGCCGGAGGGGGCCGAGGTGAACCACCAGACGCTGGGCTTCGTCTTGCCGCAGCCCCCGGCGGGCACGCGCCGGGAGGCGCGGGACGCGCTGGTGGCGGCGCTCCGGGCGGACGGCGTGGAGGCGGGGATCCTGTCCTACGGGCTGCACCGCCTGCCGCAGTTCGCGCGCTACGCGGTGAACGCCACGCGGCGCTTCCCGGTGGCGGACGTGGTGGTGGACGGCGGCCTGGCGCTGCCGCTGCACCCCGGCATGAGCGACGCGGACGCCGACGCCGTGGCCTCCGCGGTGCGGCGCCACGCGGGCTGGGCCCTTGGCCGAAGGGTGTGGCAGTGAGCGCCGCGCCGGAGGTGGTGGTCGAGGTCTCGGGGCTGGTCAAGACCTTCTCCACGGGGCTGGTGAGGCTGCGCCCGAGGCTGCACCACGAGGCCCCGACGTGGCTGGAGCGAGCGCTCGGGCGCCTGCCCGCCGCGGAGAAGCTGCACCGGATGGTGCACGCGGTGAGGGACGTGTCCTTCGACGTGCGCCGCGGGGAGATCTTCGGGTTCCTGGGGCCCAACGGGGCGGGCAAGACCACCACGCTCAAGACGCTCCTAGGGTTGATCTTCCCGACGCGGGGCACGGTGAGGCTCTTCGGCCAGCCGGTGACGGCGAGGGCGGTGCGCCGGAGGCTGGGCTACCTCCCGGAGAACCCGTACCTGTACCAGTACCTCACGGCGCGGGAGCTCATGGACCTCTTTGGCCGCCTGGCGGGCCTGGACGCCGAGACGCGCGCGCGGCGGGGCCCGGAGCTCCTGGAGCGAGTGGGCCTGTCCACGGCGATGGACCGCCCGGTGCGCAAATACTCCAAGGGGATGCTCCAGCGCGCGGGGCTGGCGCAGGCGCTGCTCGGCGACCCGGACCTCTTGATCCTCGACGAGCCCATGACGGGCCTGGACCCCATCGGCCGCAAGGAGGTGCGGGACCTGATTCTTGAAGAGCGCAGGCGGGGCCGCACGGTGCTGTTCTCGTCGCACATCCTCTCGGACGTGGAGCTCCTGTGCGACCGGGTGGCGATCCTGAAGGGGGGGGAGCTGGCGGCCTACGGCTCCCTGGACTCGCTCCTGCAACGCGGTACGCGCATCACCGAGGTGGAGCTCGGGGACGTGAACGACGCCCTCCGGGGCGCGCTCGGCGCGCTGGACGTGAGGCTGTCTCCCCTGCGGGAGCACCTCTCGGTGACCATCACCGGCGAGGACCTCACGCGCGACGTGCTGCGCCTCGCGCTGGACCACGGGGCCCGGGTGCTGGGCGTCACGCCCCGGCGAGAGTCCCTGGAGGACCTGTTCCTCCGAGAGGGCCTGGACCGCAGGATCGCACCGGGTGGGTGAACGAAGAGCCGCCCGATCGGTAGGGCAATATACTACACCAACCTACATAGTAGGATCTCACGGCCCTCCCCGGCAGGTGAGGGTGCCCTGGGCCGGGTCCAGGATGGGCTCTGGGAGCCGCTCGTCGGGGAGCGAGGGATCGTCGGAGATTGCCAGGTCTTCGGGGCCGGGCGCCACGACCTCGGCGAGCCGCGGCGCAGGCGTCACCACGGAGCTACCGCGCACGACGTAGTGACGAAACCCTTCCACCACGCCGAGGCGCCAGCGCAGGGACCCTCCGTAGGCCGCGGCGCCCACCTCGCCCTGGAGGAGCACGAGGCGCTCGAGGGCGACCGCCGAGGCTGCGCCGACGTAGACGCCATAGGCCCTCCGCGGGCCTACGACGCGGCCGATGCGGCAGGGGTCGGAGTCGATGGTGCCCGAGCCAACGTCCCTCACGTATGCATCCTGCACGTCCAGGGTCGCGCCCCCGGCAGTGAGCCGCAGGGTCGTCGACGGCATCGCCGCGAGGGCGGCGCCGTGGCTGCGGACGACGGAGACTCTCCGGGCCGTAACGACCGCGTCGCTGGAGGCGACCACGCCGAAGCCACCGCGCTCGTCGGGGGCGCTCACGTCGAGGACGAGCACGTCCTCCAGGGTGGTGCGGGTGCTCACGCCGGCGGCCATCACGCCGCCGCCCTGGCTGCGCGAGACCACCACGCGGCGGAGCTCCAGCGCGGCGCCCTGGATGGCGGCCAGGGCGACGCCGAAGTTCCCGCGCGCGGCGGTGTCCCGCACCGCCGAGTCCGAGACGCGCAGCGTCGAGGGGTGACCCCCGGAGGATCCCACGGCCAGCGCGGAGCTCTCACGGCTCCCCAAAAGGAGCGACCGCCGTACGCGAAGGGCCCCGCCCTCCTGGGCGCTCACGGCGAAACCTCCGGTGCCGCCCGAGGTCCTCGGGAGCGTGTCCCGCACGACGCACTCCGTGAGTTCGAGCGTGGACACCACCCCCTCGCGCGCCGGGTCCACGCCGATGGAGAGGGCGCCCATGTCCTGGTTTCCGACCAGGAGCGTGCGCGTGGCGAGCACGGTCCCGCCGGTCTGGGCGCTCAGGCCCATGCCCTGGGTCCCGTCGCTCTCCCGCGAGCGCGTGCCCTCGACCACGCAGTCCGTGAGCTCCACCCGCGCGGGCGCCGGGTCGTCGCCGGGGTTGGAGGCGATGGCCCCCGCGCCACGGTTGCGTCGCAGCGCGGTGCCCGTCGCGACGATCACGCCGCCGGCCTGGGCGCTCAGCCCGAAGCCGCCCTCGCCGCTCGCCCCGGTGGGACGGGTGTCCTCGATGAGGCAGCCCGTCAGCTCCACCCTGGAGCCGGTGCCGTCGGGCGCGCGGGTAACGGCCTGGGCGCCCGCCGAGTGGCTGCGCGAGACCCGCGTGCGGACGGCCTCCACCACGGCGCCGTCCTGGGCCAGGAGCCCGAAGCCCGCGACCTGGTCCCTCGGCCTCGGGAGCGTGTCCTCCACGACGCAGTCCGTGAGGGTGACCCTCGCGGGGGTCTCCCCTGGGCGTGTGATGGACGCGTCCGAAGCGAAGGCGCCCACGGAGTAGCTGCGGCGGACGAGCGTGCGCGTAGCCCGCAGGAGCGCGCCATCCACGGCCTCGAGGCCATAGCCTCCGCCTCCGGTCGGGGTCGTGAGGGTGCCCTCGACCACGCAATCCGTGAGCTCGATGAGCGAGGCCCTGCCGGACCCTCGGGCCGCGGAGAACACCGCCGCGCCGCGGCTGGCCTGCACCCAGGTGCGGCGGGCGCTGACCTCGCCGCCCCGCTCGGCGTCGAGGCCGAAGCCCACGCCGTCGCGGCCCGGGGCGGCTTGGGTGTCGCGCACCACGCAGTCCGTGAGCTCCACGCGGGCCGGGTTCAGGAAGAGGTCCAGCCCGAGGGCGATGACCGCGGCGCTCCTCGCGCCGACGATGTCCACCACGCGCAGCGTCACGCGCGCCCCGGGCTCGGCGCGCACCCCGTTGCCGTCTCCTCGGAGGGTCAGGCCCACGAGCTCCGCGCCGGGCGTCGATCGCGGCACCAGGATCGTCGGAGCGCCCGGCGCCGCGCCCTCTACCGTCACCCGGTGGCGGCACCCCCAGAGGTGGACCCTTGGGCGGAGGGTGAGGTTCTCCGGGTAGGTCCCCGGGGCGATGCGCACCCAGGTCTCCACGGAGGCCGTGGCGAGGGCCTGGGTGATCGTCGGAAACGGCGCCTCTGCCGTGCCATCTGGCGTCTGCTGCGCCCCGGCGCGCACATGGATCACCCGCGCGCCGGGGCCGAGGGGACCCAGGTCGGGGTACTCCTGCGCCGCGGCGCAGGTGTCCGCGAAGGCGGGCGTACACGTGCCGTCGTCGGCGCGGGACCAATCCTCGGGGCAGGTTGGGATCCCGGCGACCACGGTGAGCTCCGGGAGCGCCTCGGGCCAGGCGCCACCGATGCCGCCGTCGGGCAGGAGACGGAAGGCCTCGCCGGCCTCCGGGTCCGCAGCGGACAGCGGCCGTCGGAGGGCCAGGTCCAGGCCGTCACAAGCGCCCGCGGCGGCGCCTCCGTCGCGAGCGCAGAGCAGCACGGCGGGGCCGCAGCCTCCGAGCCCATGCGCCACCCACTCCGCGGGGCAGGGCCACCGCGGGGGAGTGCGAGGCGCCGCGGGGAGGTCCTCGCAGGCCGCGACGGCGACGCACGATGCCAAGACCGTCCCGCGCGCCCCTCCAAGCATCACAAGAGGGTAGCATGGAGGGCACTCACCGCCGTCGTCGCAGCCCGAAGAGCCTCCCGGGGCCTGCCTCTTCGTGGCACCCCATGCACGACGCGATCCGCCCGGCGCTCGTGACCGCCCCGTCCGGGCCCACGGTGCCGTACACCCACCCGCGGTCCGTGCCAGGGTCCGTCTCTCTCGCGCGCAGCATCACGTAGAGGCCCGCGGCCCGGTCGGGCTCCACCACGTGTCCGTCGACGGTCGCCGTAAGCGCCACGCCCGCCACGCGCGTCTCGGCGCCGGGGCGCACCGCGCGCCAGGTCCAGGCCTCCTTCACCAGCACCTGGCCGGGTCCCGAGCGCCCCTCCAGGTATGCCCGACGGTCCCTCGCGTACAAGAAGTATAGCTTGCGCGCGTGGGGGCCCTGCGCCGCGGCGCTCAACCTCGGGAGTGAGGGCGGTGGCATGCGACAGTCCGCCGCGGCCCAGCGCAGCGCGTCGTCCACGCGGCCCCACGGGAGGTACCCGCGGCCCACCGCGGCCAGGCGCTCGGCGAAGGTCCCGCGCTCCAGGCTCGGGTCCGGCGCGGGCGCCCCGGGGACCAGCGCCAGGGGCGCCCGAAACGGCTGCCACTGCCCCGCCAGCCACGGCGCCGACGGCGCCGACGGCGGCGGATCCGCGAAGAGCGCCGAGGGGCCGAGCCCCAGGGCGGCGAGCGTCGGGAGCAGTACCACCAGCAGCCGAGCGCGAGCGGTGAGGTCCATGGGTCCCTTGTACGCCCGACCCCCCGACGGGGTCTCCGAAGCGCGCGCCCCTCCGCGCGCTTTACACACTCGTTACGGCGTGAGCACCGCCCGGAGGGACTCACCCCGCTCCATCAACGCGAAGGCCTCGGGCACGTCGTCCAGCCCGAGGCGCTGCGTGACCAGCGCGTCGAGCCTCAGCTCGCCTCGGGCGTAGAGCGCCGCCAGCACCGGGAAATCCCGGCTCGGCAGGCAGTCCCCGTAGAACGTCGCCCGCAGGTCCCCGCGCTGGTAGAAGAACCTCGCGAGGTTCAAGGGCACCGTCGCCCCCGGCGCGGGCACGCCGATCAAGACGCACCGGCCCCCGAGGTCACAGCACCCGAGCGCCTGGGCGAGCGTCTCCGGCAGCCCCACGGCTTCGAAGGCCCGGTCCACCCCGAGGCCCCCGGTGAGGGCCCGCACCTGCTTCACCGGGTCGCCCTCCCTCGCGTCCACCACGTCCGTGGCGCCGAGCTCCCGCGCCCAGGCGAGCTTCCTCGGCGCTACGTCCACCGCGATGATCCTCGCGGCGTGGGCGAGCCTGGCGCCCTGGATCACGCTGGTGCCCACGGCCCCGCACCCGAAGACCGCCACCGTGTGCCCCGCGCTCACCTCGCCTGCGTGCAGCGCCGCGCCGACCCCCGTCGCCACGCAACACCCGATCAGGCACGTGGCCTCCGGCGACAGCTCCGGGGCCACCGGCGTCGCCTGCCCCGCCGCCACCACCGTGTGCGTTGAAAATGTGCCGAGCCCGAGCACCCGCCCGAGCGCGAGGCCGTCCTCGGTGAACATCCTGGGCTCCGCCGTGAGGGGCCGGGCGCATTGCGCCGGACGCCCCCTCGCACAGAACCGGCAACGCCCGCACGGGGCCCGCCAGTTGAGCATCACCGTCTCGCCCACCCGTGAGCCGTCTACCCCCGGCCCCACGGCCTCCAGGACACCCGTCGCTTCATGTCCGAGGAGGTAGGGAAACTCCCTACCAAAGTGACCTCGCTGGGCGTGCAGGTCCGTGTGGCACACCCCCGTGGCGAGGACGCGCACCTGGACCTCTCCCGGGCCCGGGGGCTCCAGCCGGAGGGTCTCTACCGCGGGCGTCGCGCCCGCGCTTCGCACCACGACACCGCGAATTTTCATGGTTATGGTGGGAGGGATACACCCTCTGGGGGACTCCCCACCAGCGGTGGGCGTACGCTACGCCGCGCGGCGGCGTCGGCGCGCCAGGAGCCCCAGGGCGCCCAGGGCGAGCCAGCCGTACGAGGGCGCGCCGGGGCGGGTGTTACAGCGGAGCCCGCCGGAGGCCTCCGGGTTGGCGATGGGCGGAGGGCCCGCGTCCGCCGTGCGATCGATCGGCGGCGGCAGGCCGCCGTCCACCCCGGTGCCCGCGTCGGGCTGCGGGAAGGGCACGACCCCGCCGTCCGGCGGGCACGGGGGGAAGGTGGGCACGTTCACCGTGCGACCGTAGTTGTACTGACGCTCCCGCGTCGAGCGGTCGCTGGCCTGCAGGAGCAGGTCCCGGTCCAGCATGGCCGCGGGGAGGTCCGCCCGCATGCGCGTCACCACCACGCTCCCGGCGCCGCCGAAGGCCACCCTCACGTCGTCGAGCGGGTCCGTGGAGGTCATCACGCCGCTGTCCGGGGGCGTGGTCACCATCCCCGCGTCACGCCCGGGGCCGCCGGGGCCACCGGGGCCGGGCACCGAGCGCACCGCGGACATCCAGAGGCTGTCGCTCTGCCGGGTCGCGCTCTCCGTGAGCCAGAGCCGCTGGCTCGCCAGGCGGTTGAGCCGCTCGAACTCCCGGAGGAAATCCCCCGCAGGGTCGTTGGGCCGGGCAAAATCATAGGTGAGGTCCGCCTCGCGCACCTCGCCGTTGGGGAAGTTCATGGCCTCCATCCGGCTCGGGGCCAGCACCACCAGCGAGAGCCCCACCTTGTCGGCCACGCCCGCGGCGATCATCCGGAGCGGGAGCGTCGGGCTGTTGCCCGGCCAGGACACCCGCACCGGGCTCATGCGGTCAATGCCCTCCCCGGGGCGCAGACGCAGCGCGATGAAATCCATGGAGAGCCCTACGTAGTGGTCGATCACGGGCTCCACCTCGCGGGGCACGGTGTACCCGTTGGCCCGCATCCAGTTGCGGAGTTCCATGGCGTCGCGCCCGCCGATGATGCTCACGGCGTAGGGGCCCACCACCTCCTCGCGGTGCACCGTCACGCCCCCGTCGGCCGCCGTGGCGGCGTCCTGCGCGCCGCCCGCGAAGGGCGGCGGGGCGGCGCCGCAGAACGGCGGGCGGGGCCTGGTGGGCGGGATCACCACCGGCGCCGTGAGGTTGTCCGCGGCCTGCATGAAGGCGTTGTCCGCCAGCGCCACGCGCACCTCGGGGCTGTACCGTATGGGCAGGATCCAGGAGAAATCCGCGGGCCTTCCCGTGTACCGGAACTGGTCCCAGAGCGTGGTCTGCGTGGCCGTCACCGCCAGCACCATCCGGTGGTCGGTCACCACCTGCACCGTCGCCGGCGGCGCGAAACAACCCCCGCACGCCCCCGCGTCCGTCGGGAGGGCCCAGGCCCCGAGGCACACCACCGCCAGCATTCCCAAGCGCTTCATCGTTGTCATCTCCTTGGAAGGTCTGTCCCAGTCATCCCCGCCGCGCCCGACGACGCGCCAGGAGCCCCGCGGCCAGGAGCCCCAGGAGCCCCCCGGCCACGCCCCTGGGCGAGCCCCCGGCCACCGCGTCACACTCAAAGCCCCGCCCCGCCCGGGAGGCATCCGTCCCGCTGTAGAGCCCGTCATCCGTGGGGCAGGGCGTGCGGTTCACGCTCCGCGTCGCCTGGAGGAAGCGCGACACCGTCGGCGCCCCGGAGGACGCCTGGAGCTGCAGGTCCCGGTCCAGGTTCACCGCCGCGAGGTCCGCCCGGAGGCGCGACACCGTCGGCTGCCGCAGCGAGCGCACCGCGAGGTCAAAGTCCTCCCTCGCGGCGATGCGGTCGGCCATCATGGTCGGGTCGCCGAAGGCGTTCTCGAAGGCGCCCTCCAGCGCCCGGGCGGGCTCCGCGGCCTCGGTCACCCAGGCCCTGCCGCCCAGGGCCCTCACGGTGCTGTTGAACACGTCCAGGTAGTTGCTCCGCCGCGTGGCGAAGTCCCACACCAGCGCGCCCGGAGGAATGGTCGCGTTCGGGAAGTTCATCGCCTCGTAGCGCCCCTCGCCGAAGACCCAGAGCTTGATCCCGACCTTGTCCGCCACGCCCGCGGCCACCATGCGCAGGGGCAGCACCGTGTTGGCCCCCGGGTAGCGCACCCTCACGGGCCGCATGGACTGCACGCCCTCGCCGGGCCGCAGCCGCAGCGCCACGAAGTCCATGGACAGTTCGGTGTAGGCCCGCACCACCGGCTCGATCGCCGGAGGGATGGTGTAGCTGTTCTCCCGGAGCCAGGTCGTCAGGGCCCCCGCGTCGCTGCTGCGCAGGGTCACCGTCTGGTACGGCCCCACCACCTCCGTGCGAAGCACCTGCACCCCGCCCGTGCGCGAGTCCTCCGCCGCCGTGCCCGCCGCGGAGAAGAGCCCACCCCGAGAGCCCGCGCTCGGGCACACCACCACCGGCGGCTGCACCTGCGGCGCCGTGAGCTGGTCCAGCGTGTCAAAGAAGAACCCGCTGGCGATCTCCACCCGGATGTCCCCGCGCACCGGCAGGATCCACGCAAAGTCCTGGGGCCTCCCCGTGTACTGGATCTGGTCCCACAGGATCGCCTCGTCCGCGTGGATCGCCATCACCATCCGGTGGTCCGTCACCACCTGCACCGTCTCCGGCGGCGCAAAGCACCCGCCGCACGCATCCACACCGCGAGGCGCGCCCAGCACCGCCACGCCAAGGACCAACGCCACGCTTCCCCTGGTCACCGTGTTCATGGTTCCGTAGGGGACACCATTAGCAACAACCGGTCCACCCCGTGACCCATGGAAAATACCGGCTTCTTCATGCCATGGCCTGCGCCAGGGTGTGCCATGGGGGGCGGCGGCCCTGAATTTCGGCGGGCGTGCACGGCGTGCTACGGTCGCGGGGCCGTGACGGAGCCGGTATTGCGCGTGGTCCCTGCGGTCCCCAAGGCACTCTCGGTGTCGGAGCTCAACCGCGCCGTCAAGGCCCTCGTCGAGGACCGCCTCGGGAAGGTCTGGGTCGAGGGCGAGCTCCAGAAGATCAACCGCTCCCCCTCGGGGCATGTGTACTTCGACCTCAAGGACGACAAGGAAGACGCGCGCATCGCGTGCGTGCTCTGGAAGAGCGCCGCGCAGGTGACCCGCGCCCGCCTGGTCGAGGGCGAGAGGGTGCGCCTCCTCGGGCGCCCGGGGGTCTACGTCCCCCGCGGGCAGTACCAGTTCACCGCCGACCTCGCCGAGCCCGCCGGCGCCGGCGCCCAGGCCGCCGCCCTCGCCGCCCTGAAGAAGAAGCTCCAGGCGCTCGGGTCCTTCGAACAAGCTAGAAAGCGCCCCCTGCCGCGCTTCCCGCGCGCCGTCGGGGTGGTCACCTCGGCCACCGGCGCGGCCTTCGGGGACATCTGCAAGGTCGCCCTCCAGCGCTGGCCCATACGTATCGTACTTTCACCTACATTGGTCCAGGGTCTGGACGCTCCCGGGCAGATCGTGAGGGCGCTCTATTGGATTCAGAAGGTTCCCGGGGTGGACGTGGTGATCCTCGGGCGCGGGGGAGGGGCCGCCGAGGACCTGGTGGCGTTCAACCACGAGCGCGTGGCCGAGGCGATCTTCAAGTGTCGGCTGCCGGTGGTGAGCGCCGTCGGGCACGAGGTTGACAACACCCTGGCGGACCTGGTGGCGGATTGTCGGGCGCCCACCCCGTCGGGCGCGGCGCAGCTGTGCGTACCCGACCACGCGGAGGAGACCGCGCGCTTGAAGGCCCTGGCCCAGAGGCTCCGGAGCCAGGCCCGGGCCAAGGTGAACGTGCTCCGGGTGGCCCTCTCGCGCCGGGCCCTCAGGGATCCGAGGAGGCTCCTTCAAGAGCGCTCCCAGCGCCTCGATGAGCTCACCAGGAGGCTCGAGGACGCCTCCCTGGCGAAGCTCTCCGGGCCCCGAGGGGTGCTCTCCCGGCTGGAGAAATCCCTGGAGAGGCAGCACCCCAGGGCGCGCCTCGCGAGGGACCGCCAGCGCCTCCTCGGCCTCTCGGCGAGGCTCCTCCCGGCGCTGGAGAAGGCCCTCGCGAAGCACTCGGCGAGGCTCTCGGGGCTCGACGCGAGGCTCCGGGCGGCGCCCTCGCGGGCCTCCGAACGCCGCCGGGCGCTCCTGGGGACCCTGGCCGCGAGGCTTGAGGCCCTGAGCCCCCTGGCGATCCTGGCGAGGGGCTACGGCGTGGTGCTGGCCGAGGGGCGGGCGCTCACCCGGGCCCGGGACGCCGCTCCGGGCGAGGCCCTCACGGTGCTCCTGCACGAGGGCTCGCTGGAGGTGACCGTGACCGCCTCGAAGGAGGGTTGAGCGGTGGCCCCGGCGCCCGTGGCCTCGACGCAGGGGGGCGTCGAGCATAGAGTGCGCCGAGGTTCAGGCCCGACGATGGCGGATTCGCAACGACCCTCCGCCGCGGAGGCCACGCAGCGGCTACCCCGCAGCGGGCGGACCATCGGGCGCTACCGGGTGGTGAGGCTCCTGGGCGAGGGCACCATGGGGCGGGTGTACCTCGCCCACGACCCGGAGCTCGGCCGGGACGTGGCCGTGAAGGTGCTGCGCCTGGAGGCCGCCGGGGCCGCGAGGGACGCGTACATCGCGCGCTTCCGCAACGAGGCCCGCGCCGCGGCGCGCTTCAACCACCCCAACGTGGTGAGCGTGCACGACGTGGGCGTGGACCAGCACCTCGGGCCCTACGTGGTGTACGAGTACGTGCCCGGGAGCAACCTCCGGCCCAGGCTCCAGCGCGGACCCCTGGACCGCGAGGCCCTGGTCCATGTGGCCCGGAGCGTGGCCTGGGCGCTCGATGCGCTCCACGCCGCGAGGATCGTGCACCGGGACATCAAGCCGGACAACATCCTCCTCGGGGGCGCCGGGCAGGTGAAGCTCACGGATTTTGGCATCGCCCGCGTGCCCGAGGCGTCCCTGACGCGCGACGGGCAGTTCCTCGGGACGCCCGCGTATGCGCCGCCGGAGGCCATCCTGCGCGCGGAGTACAGCCCCCGGGGGGACGTGTTCTCCCTGGCGGCGGTGACCTACGAGGCCCTGACGGGCGCCAGGGCCTTCCCGGGCGACGAGATCGTGGCGGTGTCCTACGCGGTGGTGCACGACACGCCGCCGCCGCCGTCGAAGCACCGCCCGCAGCTCGGGCCCGCGGTGGACGCGGTGTTCGTCAAGGGCCTGGCCAAGCGCGCCGAGGACCGCTTCGATTGCGCCACGGCCTTCGCCGAGGCCCTGGCCGAGGCCCTGGGGGTCCCGCGGGAGAGCCCGCCGGTGGTGGTGCTCCAAAAGAACGGTGGGCCGCACCCGGCGGACGTGGCGCCGGTGCTGGTGGCCGCGGTGCTCCTGGTGGCGCTGGTGGTGGTGCTGGCCAGGAACCTCGGGGACCGCGAGGCCCAGCGCGCCCCGGAGCCCTCGGGGGAGGGGCGCCGCGCCCTGGTGGCCCCGAGGACCGCTCCCGTCGCGCCCAGGGCGCTGGCGAGGCGCCCCCAGAAGGTCCTCCGGGACGCGGGCGCCCGCGCGCCTCGTTGACGCGGGGGCTCCCGAGGCGCTACCCGTGGAGGGCCGATGAGCGAGCGAGCCCTGAACGACGTGGTGCTGGCGATGTACGGGTTGATGGCCGGCGGCGCGAGGCTCCTCCTCCCGCCCACGGTGGACATCCCGGTGGTGCGCACCCTCCGCGGCGCCATGTTCGATCGCATGGCGCGCGCCCGAGGGGTGACCCTCACCCTGGGCGCCCGGAGGATCCTCGTGGACATCGAAGAGTCCACCACCATCCGAGGGAACTTCGCCGAGGGTGCCCGCTGGGTGATCGACCGGCTGATCCCCGGCGGGCGCATGGTGGACGCCGCGGGGAACCTCTTTCGCACGTTTGGCGCGGGGCTCCTCCTCCGGAGGTATTTCCTGGAGCACCGGACCGTGGACGACCCGGTGCTGGCGGAGATCGAGGCCGAGAGGATCCGGGTGGCCCTCCGGGCGGCCCTGGAGGTGCTGGCCCTGGAGCACGCCAGGGCCATCGCCGAGGAGGCCCTGCTCCCGGTGCGGCAGGTGGAGGACGCCCGGGGCCTTGGCATCGTCCAGCGCTGGAGCGAGGCCGCCGTGGCCACCGTGGCCGAGCTCCCCCTGGCCTGGCTCGACGCGGCGGAGAAGGTCTTCGTGGAGACCCTGGGGCGCTATCGACGGTAGTGCCGCGCTCGGCTATGTGTCCGAGCGATGCTTCGCCTCTGGCCTCTGCTCCTGTGTGGGATTCTCCTCGGGTGCGGACGCACCACCCTCGTCACGGACCTGGACGGCGCCGCCACGGGCCCCACGGACAGCACAGACACCGCGGACACCTCTGGGGAGCGCCCCGCGGACGTGGCCCCGGAGGCGCCTGCGAGGCCCGACGCGTGCCCCGGAGGGGTGTGCGACACGGGCCCCACCTGCCCCGGGGGGTGCCCCCTCGGGTACCTCTGCTGCGGCACCCGCTGCGTGGTCCCGTCCACCGACGCGCTCCACTGCGGTGCATGCGGCATGCGGTGCCCCTCGGGAAGCTTCTGCGAGGGGTCCGTCTGTGTCCCTCCGGGCTGCCCGGGGGGGTGCCCCGCCGGGAGCACCTGCTGCGGTCGCGCCTGCGCGGACCTCCAGCGGGACACGGACAACTGCGGTGTCTGTGGCAGGGTCTGCGCCTCGGGCACCACCTGTGAAGAGGGCGCCTGCCAGCCCATCCGAGGGTGCCTGATCGGGCCCCCGTGCCGCCCGGGCTGGGCCTGCTGCGGCGGCATGTGCATCGATGTCCAGCCCGACGACGAGAACTGCGGCGGCTGCGGCGCGCGCTGCGCCGAGGGCACCCGCTGCGTCGGGGGCGCCTGCCGCGCCCCGGAGTGCCCCCGCTGCGCCCCGGGGAGCACCTGCTGCGCCGGGCTCTGCGTCGCCACGGAGCGCGACCCGGAGAACTGCGGAGCCTGCGGCCAGCGCTGCCCCGCGGGGCAGTCCTGCGCCGCCGGACGCTGCGCCCCGGCGGGGTGCGGGGTCTGCGCCGCAGGGCAGAGCTGCTGCGGGGGGCGCTGCGTGGACACGCGCTCGGACCCTCTCCAGTGTGGCCGCTGCGGGCGGGAGTGTCCGTCGGGGGGTGTGTGCCGCGCCGGGGCATGCACCTGCGACTGCCCCGCGGGCCGTAGCTGCTGCGACCTCACCTGCGTGGACCTCCAGGCGTCCCTCACCCACTGCGGGGCCTGCGGGAGGGTGTGCTCCGCGCCGGGGATCAACCAGTTCGTGGCGTGCGAGGCCGGGCGCTGCCGCCACCGCTGCGCGGAGGGCTTCGCGGACTGCAACGCGGACCCCTCGGACGGCTGCGAGGCGGAGACCGAGACGGACGCGGCCCACTGCGGCGCCTGCGGCCGCCGCTGCGCGGTGGGCGAACACTGCGAGGGCGGGGCCTGCGTCGCCGGGGGCGTGCGGTGCGGCACCGGCCCCGCTTGCCGCGAGGACCAGTCTTGTTGTCTGGAGCGCTGCACGGACACGCGCACCACGCTGGAGCACTGCGGGGGCTGCGGGAGGCCCTGCCCCACCGGGGTCCACGCCACCATGGCGTGCCGGTCGTTCCGGTGCCAGATCGCCGCGTGCGAGGCGGGCTACGGGGATTGCAACGGCGACCCCGCGGACGGCTGCGAGGCGCCCCTGGGCACCACGGAGGCCCACTGCGGCGGGTGCGGGAGGCCCTGCCCCTCCGGGCAGGCGTGCAGGGCGGGCGCATGCGGCCCCGTGTCCTCGGGGCGCGAGGGGGCCTTCGCGCCGATGGTGAACCCCACCAGGCTCTCGCCGGGGATCCATGAGTTCACCACGGTGCGCGTGCCTCGCGGCGTGGTGGTGCAGGTCTCCGGCGGGGGCTCCGAGGCGGGAACGCTGGACCTGCGCGCCAGCGGGGAGATCGTGCTTGAAGGCACCGTGGACCTGACGGGCGGCGCGGGCACCGTCGGGGCCGTCACGGACCGCGTCGCGAGGCGCGGGCGGGCGGGCACCGGAGGCCCCGCGGGGGAGCCCCACACGACCCCCGAAGGGGCCGTCTGCGAGGTCGGCTCCGGGGCCTCGGGCTCCGGGGGCCTCGGGGAGCTGGGGTACACCGGGAGCTGCCCGTCGCCCGCCGCGGGGTGCATCACCGACGCGCTCCTGCGGCAGGTGTTCACGGCGCCGCTCGCGCGCTTCGGCGGCGGGGGCGGGGTGTTCACCGATGGGAGGGCCTTCGGCGCCGGCGGCGGAGGCTACGCCGGAGGGAGCCAGGGGGGGCTTGGCCGCGGCGTGATCCTCCAGCGGGACTGCTCGGGGGTGGCCGCGGGCGGCGGGTCGGTGTTCTCCCTCGGAGGCCGCGCCGGGGTCGAGAGGGAGGTCTACAACGGCCGCGACGGCACCATCGGGCAGACGCCCTGCGACGCCCTCCGCCCAAGGGTGGTGATGGCCTGGGTGGGCGGCGGCGGGGGCGGCTCCATCGGCCAGGCGGCGGCGCGGGACCTGCGGGTGTTGAACACCTTCTACCCGGGCTCCGGGGGCGGCGGCGGCAGCGCGGACTACAACGAACGCCCCGGCCCCGGCGGCACCTCCGGCGGCGGCGGCGGCGGCGGGGCCCTGAGGCTCTGGTCGGCCACGTCCATCACCATCACCGGCCAGGTGCTGGCGGACGGAGGCGCCGGAGCGCCGGCCTCGGTGGGCGCTCCTCGCAGCGAGGGCTGCAACCCCCAGCCCGGCGCCGCGGGAGGCGGCGGCTCCGGTGGCGTGATCGTGCTCCGGGCTCCCACCATCACCACGAGCCCCTCGGCGAGGGTGAGCGCCCAGGGCGGCGCGGGAGGCGCCGCCAGCCCCCACGCCACGGGCGGCGCGGGCGGCGCGGGGGGCCCCGGGCGCGTGCGGATCTCCGTCGAGCGCGCCCGGTGTTCCCTCGCCGGGACCTTCTTCCCACCCCTGGAGGCCCCCTGCGCGCTCACCGTCGGCGAGGGCGTCCCCGGTCGGGCCTTCGTGGGACCATGGCCCGATTGAGCTACGTAAAGAGCACGCTCTGGGCGCTCTTTCTGGGGAGGTGCGGCGCGGACCCCGCACCCCCTGGGGACGCCTCCCGGGACGCCCTGGACGCCCCGAGCGACGCGCCGGTGGAGGCTTCGCAGGACGCGATGGCACCGGAGGTGGAAGCGCCCGAGGCGTGGCGGGAGCGCTACCCGGTGGACGGACGCTTCACCGAGGCCGAGTGGCATCAGCTCCAGGCGCTCTCTCCCGTGTACCCTCTGCCGAGGGACGACACCAACCGCGTGGCCGACGACCCGCGGGCGGCGGCGCTCGGGAGGCTGCTCTTTGAAGACCCGGGCTTCTCGTCGAGCGGGCGCGTGTCCTGCGCGACGTGCCACGAGCCGTCGAGGGCCTTCACCGACGGCCGGGTGGTGGCCGAGGCCGTGGGGCGAGGGGCGCGCAACACGCCGTCGGTGTTCTTCGCGGCGTACACCCGCTGGCCGCTGTGGGACGGCGCGGCGGACTCGCTCTGGGCGCAGCCGTTGATGGCCGTGGAGAACCCCCGGGAGCACGACTCCTCGCGCCTGGCGCTGGCCCACCGCATGGCCGAGCGGTACCGCGCGCCCTACGAGGCGGTCTTTGCGCCGCTGCCGCGGTTGGAGGACGGCGCGCGCTTCCCCCCGAGGGGCAGGCCCGGGGACCCGCCCTGGGAGGCGATGACCCGGGACGACCAGCGGGCGGTGAACCGCGTGGCGGCGGATTTCGGCAAGGCCATCGAGGCCTTCGAGCGCACGCTGGTGGCGCCCCCGGCGGCCTTTGATCGGTATATGGCCGGGGAGCGGGAGGCGCTGACCGAGCGCCAGCGGGACGGCCTGGCGGTGTTCGTCCGGGTGGGGTGCGTTCACTGCCACAGCGGCCCGCTGTTCTCCGACGACGAGTTCCACAGCGTGCGCGCCCCGGACGACCCCATCGGGGGCCCCGACCGCGGGCGCATCGATGCCATCGCGCGCGTGCAGGCCAGCGTCTTCAACACCGACGGGCCCTTCAGCGACCGCCCCACGGGGCGCACCCGGACGCTGGTGGCCTCGCCGTCGCTCCTCGGGGCCTTCCGCACGCCCACGCTCCGGGGGGTCTCCCGCACGGCGCCCTACGCCCACGCGGGAACGCTCCCCACGCTGGAGGCGATGATCCTGCACGAGACCTCGCAGGGCCTGCCCCCCGGAGACCCGAGGTCCCTCGGGCGCATCGACCCCGAGCTCCTCCCGAGGATCACCTTCGCCCCGGGGGAGCTCGACGCGCTGGTGGCGTTCCTCCAGGCGCTCTGAGCGCCGTTGACCGGCGAGGCCCTCCGGGGGTACCCATCGGGGTCGATCCCATGCGCCCCAAGGACGGACCGGACCCCAGGGAACTCAAGCGGATGCACCTCCAAAGCGAGGTGAGCTTCATCCAACACACCGCCAGCCGCGCCGGCGAGCGCCTGGCCTTCGCGGCGGTGCTCAAGGAGGTGACGGACCGCCAGAGCGCGCTCCCGGCGCTCCTGGCAGAGGTCCAGCGGCTCCGGGGCCGGGGCTATGTGTTCTCCGGCGACCTGGAGCTGCGCCACCGGGAGGCCGTGGCCCAGTGCGCAAAGGCCGCGGACACCGCGCGCAAGGAGGGCGCCCTGGCCGCCCAGCAGCTCCGCGGCAGGGTGGACGCCCTGGGCCGCGACGCGCGCAAGCTCGGCGGCGTGAGCGTCCTGTCCGCCGAGCGGCAAATCGAGTCCGCCGCCCAGGAGGCCCGTAGCGTGGACAGCGCCCTGGACGGCGCCGAGCGCCGCGCCCGCGAGTCCATCGGGGGCTTCCTCTTCCTGGTGGATGACCTCAAGGACCAGCTCGAGCGGCTCCACTGGTCCCTGGACCAGTTCGAGGCCGGGAGCTTCAAGCTCCAGCCCGAGGAGAACCCCCTCTACGCCGTGAAGTGCACCTGGGAGGACGCCCCCCAGGGCAAAAAGGAGGGCGTGCTCCTCCTGACGGACCACCGGGTGCGCTTCGAGGCCCAGGAGGAAGTGGTGCTGGAGCGCACGCTGCTGTTCTTTGCCTCCAAGACCGAGTGGCGAAAGGCGCTGGTGCTGGACCAGCCCCTCGGGCACCTCACGTCCTCCACGGACAGCGAGCGAGGGCTCCTGATGAAGGACCAGCTCCTGACCCTGACCTTCACGCCCGGAAAAGGGGCCCCGGAGCGCTGCACGCTGGAGCTGGACAACGCCACGGCCAAGGTGCTCGATGGCTTCGTCGAGCAGCTCCGCAAGGGCAACCTGGAGCGCTCGCGGTACCAGGGCCCGATGCCCGAGGGGTCCCTGGTGGGCGTCCCGGTACGGTGGCCGGAGAAGTGCTCCGAGTGCGGGGCGGGCCTCAAGCCCCCGGTCAAGGGCCAGACCACCCTCCAGTGCGAGTACTGCAAGGCCCACCACGACGTGGTGCTGGGTCAGGGCTAGGCCCGCGTTGAGGGCGCCCGCCGCAGCGCTCCTGGTGGCCGTAGGTCTCACCGCCCGCGAGGCGCAGGGCACCCCGCAGGTGACCTCGGACCTCACCCTCGGAGGCGGCGCGAGGCTCTCCCCCGAGGGGCAGCGCGAGGGCCTCTTCGCCTTCGGTGCCCGCGCGGACGTGCTCTTCGGCGGCCGAGGACCCCACGTCCCCCGCGTCGGGCCCTACCTCTCCGTCCGTACGGACGATTTCTCGGACCTCTCCCTCTCCCTCGGGGCGTCGGTGCTCCTGCCCGTGACCTCCACCTTTCCGGTGGTGCTCTCCGCGGGGACCATGGGCCGGGCCCTCGCGGGGGACCCTACCTTCGGGGTCTCCGGGCGCCTCTGGTGGGGAACCCGGAGCTACAATTTTCACTCGGTGTACGGCATGACCGCGGGCCTCTGGGTCGAGGCCAGGGTCTTCCTCACGGAGCCCTCCACGGATGTGGTCGCCGGCGTGGACCTGGACCTCGAGGCCTTTGCCCTGCCCTGGATCTTCCTCTGGAACGCCTTGCGCTAGGGAAGCACCGGACGAGCGCCGCCGTTCGGAGTATGGTCCCCGCGATGATGGCCCGCCTGAAGGCTCGGAGCGTACCGCTCCTCAGTGTGCTCTTTCTCACCTGTACGAGCGCAAGGCCCCCGGTAGGACAACCCCCTACAGGGACCTCTACCACCGTACATGCCCCCGTGGTGGCCATGGCCACGGACGACATGACGGAGGTGCCGCCTCCGGGGGCGCTCTTTGCAACGGTAAGGCTGAGCCCCCTCCAGGGGATGGCGGAGCGCCTGGGGCAGCGGCTGGGGCTCGGCGACCGGCTGGTCACGGCGCTGCGGGAGGCGCACCCCGGGGTCTTTGACGACGACGAGGCCCTGGCGGCGGTGGCGGACCTGAACGCCCCCTTGGACGTGGCGCTGTACAAAGCCAACCCCGGGGGCGAGCGCACGGTGGTGTCCTATGGGGCGCTCGCCCTGGACCGCGCGGAGGCGAGGCTCTCGGACGGGCACCGGCTGGTGTCCGTGGGGGGCGGCAGCCGGAGGGTGGAGCGCACCGGACCCGAGAGCGAGCGCGCGCCGGCGAACACCTGCGAGCTGTCCCCGGCGGCGGGCAACCCTCCCGCGAGGCTGGTGTGCGCGGAGGACCGGGAGCACATCGCCGCGGTGAGGCCGTTCCTCACCCGGACGCTCCCGAGGCACCCGCTGGCCCCGGGCGAGGACGTGGTCTTCGAGGCCCTGATGGACAACGTCCACGCGCTGTACCACCAAGACGCCCAGGACCTCGCCAGGGAGCTCCTGCGCGAACAGGACGACATCCTGGAGGGCTCCAACCCCCGCCTGGCGGGCGCCAGGACCTGGCTCCAGGAGCTCGTGGAGAGCGTCTCCGTGGGCCTCGATGACCTGGACCGGGCGCGGGTGGTGGCGTCCCTCGGCGAGCGGGACCTCACGGTGACCACGGACGTGAGCCTGGCCTCGGCCAGGGCGCCGCTCCTGCGGCAGCTCGTGGACGCCTCGCGGGGGCAGCACCCGCCGGTGGACCTCCTCGCGCGGCTGCCGCCCGGTGGCCTCCTCTATGACGCCTGGGCGCTCTCCCTGGACCCCTTGCGCCCCACGCTCCACATGCTGGCGGACCTCGCCACGGGCCTGGTCCTCGGGGACGCGAACATCCCGGGCGGCGAGGGCACTGGCCTACACACCGCGGTCTCCGGGCTCCTGGCCCAGGACACGGTCTCCGCGGCCACGGCCACGGGCTGGGACGACCAGGGCCACCACTGGACCGTGTCCCAGGTGAGGGTCACCACGCCGCCGCCGCAGCTCATCGCCAATGTGCGCACGCTCATCTCGGCGCTGCAGCGCCCGGCGGTGGTGAGGGCGGCGCGCTCGCGGCTCCAGGTGGACCTGGCCAGGGTGAGGGTGGTGCCGGGCACCGCCGCCGCGCCGGTGCCCGCCGGGGGGCTCCTGGTGCACATCCCGGACAACATCGTGGTGGACGGCTCCACCCCGCCCGCGCGCCCGCCCGCGCGCACTGGTGCGCGCCCGCCCGCGCGCGCGCGAACGCCGACGCCCCCTCCCGCGGTGACGGAGGTGCTGCTGGTGCCCGACGGGGCGACGCTCTGGGTCTCCTGGGGGCACAACGCCCGGGGGCACCTGCGGGACGCCCAGACCGCGCACCCGGCGCCGGTGGTGATCCCCGCGGTGGACGGGATGTACGGCGCCATGGCGCTCCTGCCCGCGGCGGTGCCGGCGCTCCTCCAGCGCGAGGACCCGACCTTCGCGCGGTCCGTCCGGGAGGCGGTGCAGGGCGCCCCGGACCACGGCACCACGCCCGCGGTGCTCTACCTCACGCAGACTACCGCCGGGGGCACCACGCACCTCGGGAGCCAGCTTCGAGTCCCCGGGACCATGCTCACGGCCCTCGGGACGCTCCTCGGGCCGTTGCTCTCGGGCAGCCCATAAGTTCCCGCCCCGGGGAGGTTTCTGGTACAGCGCGCGCCATGCGCGTGATGAAGTTCGGCGGCACCAGCGTGGGCGACCCTCCGCGGATCGCCAACCTCTGTGACATCGTGGGCCGGGCCCTGGACCGGGAGCCCGTGGTGGTCGTGAGCGCGGCCTCGAAGGTGACGGACATGCTCCTCACCGCGGCCCGCCACGCCGCCGAGGGGGCCCCGGACGCGGGGCCCGTCGCCCGGCGGGTGACCGCGCTCCTGGACGCCTTCGGGCTGGACCACGGGCTCATCGCCGGGGAGCTCCAGGGCCTGCGGGAGGCGCTGGAGGCGCTCTCCCTGGCGCGGGCGCTCTCGCCCGAGGCGCTGGACACCGTCGCCTCCTATGGCGAGCGCATCTCCGTGCGCACCATCGCCGCGGCGCTCTCGCGCCAGGGGGTCCCCGCGGACCCGCTGGACGCCTGGGACGCGGGGATGATCACCGACGACACCTTCGGCGCCGCGGAGCCGCTGGAGGCCAGCGAGGCGCTCTTGCGGGAGCGCCTCAAGGGCCGCGGCAGGGTGCCCGTGGTGACGGGCTTCATCGGCAAGACCCTGCGGGGCGAGGTGACCACCCTGGGCCGCGGCGGGAGCGACTACAGCGCGGCCATCGTGGGCGCGGCGGTGGGCGCCGACGAGATCGAGATCTGGACCGACGTCCCGGGGGTGCTCTCCAGCGACCCGAGGGTGGTGCCCGAGGCCTTCACCATCCCGGTCTTGTCCTTCAACGAGGCGGCGGAGCTGGCGTATTTTGGCGCCAAGGTGCTGCACCCCAAGACCATCCACCCGGCGGTGCGCCGCGGGATCCCGGTGCGGGTGAAGAACACCTTCGCGCCGGCGCACCCGGGAACGGTGATCACCGCCGAGGGGGACTCCGGGGCCTCTGGAGCGCGGGCCATCGCCCACAAGCGAGGGATCACCGTGGTGAACGTGGTGTCCACCCGGATGCTGCTGGCCCACGGGTTCCTGGCGCGGATCTTCGAGGCCTTCGCGCGGCACCGGGTGGTGGTGGACCTGGTGTCCACCAGCGAGGTGAGCGTGAGCTGCACCGTGGACCGCGAGGACGGCCTCGCGGCCGCGCTCAAGGAGCTCGGCACGATCGGTGAGGTGAGCGTCACCCGCGAGCGCACGCTCCTCTGCGTGGTGTGCGCGAGGCTCCTCGGGGACCCGACGGTCGCGCCTGGGATCTTCCAGGCCCTGGGGCGCGAGGCGATCCCGGTGGAGCTGATCTCCATGGGGGCCAGCGCGATCAACGTGTCGCTGGTGGTGCCCGACGGCGACGGCGAGCGCGCCGTGAGGGCCCTGCACCGGGAGCTCTTCCCCCGGGCGGGCGCGTGACCCCGGACCCGGTGTGGCTCGGCCCCCGGAGGGCCCGCCGCCTCGCGGAGCGCTTTGGTACGCCGCTGTTCGTGTACTCCAGGCGCCTCCTCCGGGGGCGCTGTCGCGCGCTCCAGCGGGCCTTCCCCGGCGCGGAGCTGCACTACGCGATGAAGGCCAACAGCAACCCGTCGCTCCTGCGGCTTTTCACCCGCTGGGGCCTCGGCATCGACGCGGTGTCCCCCTGGGAGGTGGCCCTGGCGCTCGCGGTGGGCGCGGACCCTTTGAAGGTGCTCTTCACGGGCAACAACCCGTCGCCCGCGGACCTGGCGGCGGTGCATGCCTCGGGCGTGCGGGTGAACCTGGACGCCCTCCCCACGCTGGAGGCCTGGGCGAGGCTCTCGGGCCCCGGCCGCGAGGTGTCCCTGAGGCTCAACCTGGACGTGGGCGGAGGCCACCACCGCCATGTGGTCACCGGCGGCAGGGACAGTAAATTCGGCCTCACGCTGGCCGAGCTCCCGGAGGCGAGGCGCATCGCGGGCGCCCACGGCCACCGGATCGTGGGGCTGCACCAGCACATCGGGAGCGGGGTCTTTGACGTCAAGCTCTTCCTGGCGGCGCTGGAGCCGCTCCTGGCGCTGGTGCCGGACTTCCCGGACCTGTCCTTCGTGGACGCGGGGGGGGGCTTCGGGGTGCCCTACCGCCCGGAGGAGCGCCCGGTGGACCTCGCGGCCTGGGGCCACGCGGTGCTGTCGCGGGTGCAGCGCGCGCGAGAAGAGCACCACCGCCCGGGGCTGCGGCTGCTCCTGGAGCCCGGGCGCTACGTGGTCTGCGAGGCCGGGGTGCTCCTGTCCACGGTGACCACGGTGAAGCCTCGCGGGGACCGGGTGTGGGTGGGCCTGGACACGGGGATGCACCACCTGGTGCGCCCGGCGCTCTACCAGGCATGGCACCCGGTGCGATCCTACCCTCGGGGCCGCCGCGAGCGCCCCACGGCCCGGTGCTGGCTGGTGGGCTCCATCTGCGAGAGCGGCGACGTCCTGGCGGAGGCCCGGGCGCTGCCGTTGCCGGAGGCCGGGGAGCTGGTGGCGCTGGGGAACGCGGGGGCCTACGGGTACGTGATGGCGTCGCACTACAACCTCCGGCCCCGCCCGGCGGAGGTCCTGGTGGACGGTGACCGATTTACGCTGCTGCGGGCGGCGGAGACCTTTGAAGAGGTCGTAAATCCAAGGGAAATCGCGAGGGCGAACAAAATGCGGTAGGGATCTTGTGTTCAGTGTGGGACGGGTGCAGAGTCCGCGGTCGAAGGAGTAACGAACATGACCGTGAAGGCAGTACCTGCTGGCTACCACACCGTGACCCCGTACCTGATCGTGGACGGGGCCGCCGCCGCGCTGGAGTTCTACAAGAAGGCCTTCGGGGCCGAGGAGGTCATGCGGATGCCGATGCCCACGGACAACGGCGACAAGATCGCCCACGCGGAGCTGCAGTTCGGGGACTCGAGGGTGATGCTCGCGGACGAGTTCCCGGCCATGGGGGCCAAGGGGCCCAAGGCCATCGGGGGCACGCCGGTGGGGCTGTGCCTGTACGTGAGCGACGTGGACGCGCTCTTCGCGCGGGCCACGGGGGCGGGGTGCACGGTGGAGCGGCCGCTGACCAACCAGTTCTACGGGGACCGCTCGGCCACGCTGATCGACCCGTACGGCCACAAGTGGACCATCGCCACGCACATCGAGGACGTCTCCCCGGAGGAGATGGGTCGCCGCATGGCGGCGATGGGTTCGTAGCGCCGCACGGCACGGCGGGTGTAGCCCGCGCGGTGACCTCCGGGAGGCGCCTCGGGTGTCTCCGAGGGTCGGCATTTCCAGTGTTTCTGTGATCGTTGCCGCGCGGTAAGCTGATCACCACACCCCGCGGCGGACGACCATCATGTAGAACACCAGCCCGAAGGGCACGAAGACCAGGGTGCCCCAGAAGGACCACCGCAGGAACGCCCGCGTGAACTCCTCCTCTGGCGCCTCGGCCTCGGCCAGCGCGATGAAGCGCTCTTGATAATAGAGAATCGCCGTCGGGCTCAGGACCATGATCCCGAAGAGCAGCAGCACCGCCTGGTGGAGCCACGCCTGGGCGCGCACGCCGCCGTGGATCCCCGCCATGGCCAGGCCGTTCCAGAGCGCGAGCTGCGCGCCCGGGACCGTGAACGCGATGTCCGCCAGGGCCAGCGTGCGCGACGCCCAGGCGAGGAGCTTCGGGTTGTGGCTACGCCACGCGAGGATCACCCAGAGGGGGCCCACCACCATGTTGCCCACCAACAAGATCACCCCGAGGATGTGCAGGGCCTTGTGGGTGTTGTAGGAGAACGGCATGGGGTAGCGATGCCCCAGGTACGCGGGGACCAGCGCCGCCAGCGCCACCACGTTCGAGCCGATGGACACCTTCGCCGAGGGGGTCATGACCCGCGATTCTACGCGAAGGGCACCGCGCCGCGGGGCGTGACGTGCACCCCGCCGTCGCCGAAGGTGGCCTCGTACACGGGCAGCGCCGCGGCCAGGGAGGAGAGCGTACGCCCGAGCTGGGCCTCGCCGAGCGCGGCCAGGGCGCCCCCGAGGGCCCCTTCACCACCCGGTCCCAGCGGCGCGAGGTCCCGCTGCCGCGCCAGGAAGCGCACGAGCTGCGCGCGCAGGAAGGCGTTCACCTGCGGGTGGTGGATGAAGAGCTGTGAGCCCTCGGCCAGCGGGGACACGAGGGGGATCCGTGAGAAGGCCTCGGCGCCGTCGACGAGGGTGACGTTGAGCACGGCGCCCTCGGCGTGGCCGCCCGGGAGGACGGTGACCTCGTTCTCCTCCAGGCCCTCCCAGCGGAGCGTGAGGAAGGTCCGGAGGAAGGACTCCACCAGCGCGCGGCGGACGCCGTAGGCATCGCTGTGGAGCATGGACAGGCGCAGGTGCCCGCACCCCACGCAGGGCGGCGCCAGGGCGTGCTCCAGCACCAGGGGCCGCGCCGCGGGCGGAGGCGAGCGCAGGAAGCGACGCCACTCCAGGGGCTCCCAGACCTTCGCGAGGTGCGCGTCTAGGCGGCGGTCCGCACGCATGGAGGTGATGAGCGCGTTGGAGGCCGTGATGTCCGTGTGGAGGTAGCACCGCCCGAAGGCGTCCAGGCGACGCAGGAGGAGGGCGCGCACGGCGGTGTCATCCAGGGCGCGCCCGGTGACCCTCTCCAGCGAGGCCAGGGCCAGGAGGAACTCCCCCGCGTCACCGCCCGGGGTGCCCACCACGCCGCTGTCATCGCGGCCGTCCACGCAGGAGAGCCTCCCGCTGACCAGCAGCGCCGCCAGCTTGATCCAACGGATGGACAGCGGATCCCCGAGGTGGTGCTCGATGTCCTCCCGGGTGAGCGCGCGCTTCGAGGTCTCCCAGGTGTGCCTCGCCTCGCGCAGCGCCCCGCGGCGGGCGAGGAGCGCGTCGTCGCGCTGCGTGGCGAGGCCCACGAGCCTCCAGGCGACCACGCCCCCCAGGAGCGCCGCCACGAAGCGGTGGCCCCGGGCCTCCAGCGCGCGAGCGACCTCGCCGGCCCTCTCTCCGCCGCGGGAGATCAGCACCAGGGGCTCCTCCGGGGGGAGGGCGTCAAGGGTCTCCACGGCGCCGTCCAGAGGGACCCAATCGGACCCGGGGATGTACCCGAGGGGGCCCGTGAGCTCGTCGGCATCGCGCAGGTCCACCAGCCTCGCCGCGCGCCCGAGGCGGGAGGCGTAGTCCGGCTCCAGGAGGGGAACGCCGCTCGGGGAGCGCAGCTCCGCGGCCACCCAGTTCACCCGGAACATCCGTTCGGCCTGGGAGACCGAGCCCATCGGTGGGATGCGCGCGTCATG
Source organism: Deltaproteobacteria bacterium (assembly GCA_016218725.1). Lineage (GTDB taxonomy): Bacteria > Myxococcota_A > Polyangia > Polyangiales > JACRDB01. The sequence continues at coordinate 16,822 of JACRDB010000025.1, read as the reverse complement.
GATCCGAGGCTGCTCGCTCATGGCGCTGGGGATCATACCCCGGGTGGGCGGGTTGTTACCGCGCGGTAACAACCTCTGGAGGGTCGGGATTTTCAGGGATTTCGTGGGGAGGCCCGTGGTACCTTCGGGGCCCGGAGGTGCCTCGGCGGTGCGTGTGGGACTGGTGACCTGGGGCACCGAGGGGGACGTGAGGCCCTTCTTCGCGCTGGCCCACGCGCTCCTCGCCCGCGGTCACGAGGTCTCCGTGGCCTACTGCAACGTCGAGGGGCGGTCTTTTGACGCCCTGGCGACCACCCTGGGGTTTCGCGCCACCGCCGTGGGGGCCGATTATTTCCTCTCGAACCGCGAGGCCCTCTTCGAGGCCGCGCGGCGGAGCCTCTCCAGCGGGAACCCCATGGTCCAGCTCCGGAGGATCGTGAGGGACCTGCTGGATCCGATCGCCCCCGCGCTCCTGGAGCAGGCCCTGGCGATGGCCGAGGCGAACGACGTGTTGGTGGGGCACTTCCTGGCGTACCCCATCACCAACGCGGTCGCGAAGGTCGGTCGCCCTGCGCTCACGGTGACCCTGCAGCCGGTGTACCGCTCGCGGGAGTACGCGCCTCCGGGCTCACCGGACCTCGGGCGTTGGCTCAACCCGCTCCTGTGGCGCCTGGCCGACTCGGCGATGGCCGGCGCGCTCCAGAGGCCGACGAACCGCCAGCGGGTGGCGCTGGGCATGGCCCCCATCGAGCGCTTTGACATCGGGCATTTCGGGCCGCTGGAGTGGGGGGCCCTGGCGGTCTCTCCGTCGCTCTTTCCGAGGCCGTCGGACTGGCACCCGAGGGCGCAGGTGACGGGTTTCCTTTCGATGCCGGAGAGCGCCGAGCCCTGGGAGCCTCCGCGCGAAGTAGGGGAATTCCTCGCCGAGGGCCCCCCGGTGTTCGCGTCCTTCGGGAGCATGTTCAACCTGGACGACGTGCTCACGCAGGAGGCCCTGCGGGCCTTCGCGGGCGCGGCCGAGCGCGAGCGCCTCCGGGTGCTGGTGCAGGCCCCGGCGTCCCTCGTCGAGCGGGCGCCGAGGCACCCGAGGCTGTGCTACGTGCAGCACTGCCCTCACGCGCAGGTGTTCCCTCGGTGCTCGGTGATCGTGCACCACGGCGGCGCGGGGACCACGCAGTCGTCGCTGCTGGCGGGTCGGCCCTCGGTGGTGGTACCCCACGTCACGGACCAGTACCTCTGGGGGAGCGTGCTGCACCGCCAGGGGGCGGGCTCGTCCCCGCTGCGCCGTACGTGGCTCACCGCGGGGCGCCTCGCGAAGCGCCTCCGGTGGGTGCTCGACCGCCCGGAGGTCACCGCCCGCGCCGAGGCGCTCGCGCGCGAGCTACGCGCAGAGGACGGCTGCGGCGCCGCGGCGGCGCTGGTGGAGCGCGTGGCCGCGGGGCCGTAAGCTCACCGCGCGGGCAGCGTGCACGCCGCCACGGTCAACCGCCACTCCAGCCGCAGGGCGCCCTGCACCAGCCGCGGCCACGCGAGCGCCACCCGGTGCCGCGAGCCCGCCGCGTCCAGGGGAGCGGCGCCCAGCGCCACCGCATCCACCAGCGCGTTCGCGTCCCCGGGCAGCGCCGTGGTCACCCCGCGGAGCGCGCCCGGGCGGTCCACCGCCAGGACGGTCAACGGCCCCGCGGTGCTCCCCTCCTCCCCGAGGCCCGAGTCCACCGCCAGCCACCGCGTCGCCCCGGACCACGACGCCGAGCGCAGCGCCCCGCCGCCCGGCAGGAGCCCCAGCAGGCTGCGCGCGTCACGCGCCTCGCCCGCCCGGAGCGTGGTACTCAAGAGCACCCCCTGCTGCGTGGTGAAATACCCCCCGGGCTCCGTGCCCGCCGGGCGCCAGGCCCACTGCACCAGCCCTGGAGGAAACCCCAACGGGTCCGCGAAGGGGTCCCCGGGTACCACCCCCGCCGCCGTCTGGTCCTGCACCGTCAGCGCCACCACCGCGCGGGACACCTCCCCGGACACCGAGTCCGCCCGCGACAGGAGCAGCATCGCCCCGCCCTCCCCGGGCATGGCGTCCATCAGCGAGTCCCGGGGCCCCAGGGAGAGCACCCGCGACGGGGCCACGCTCCTCGCGCCCTGGAGCCGCGTGCGCCAGAGGGACCGCGCGCCATCGGCCTCCCTCCGCACGAAGAACACCGTCATGGTCCCCGGTAGCACCAGCGCCGAGGTCACCCCCCGCGCCACCGCCCTGGCCTCCGTGAAGCTCCCCGGGGCGCCCGCGAAGGCCACCGAGAGAGCGCCCCCGCCGTCGTTTCCGCGGTTGAACACCAGGAGCGCCCCGCCCGGCGCGTTGTCCATCGCCAGGAGCTCCGTCACCCCCGGGAGCACCCTCGCCGTCGGTGCGCCCGAGGCGCCGCTCCAGCCGAGCACCAGCGCGGGCTCCGGGGCGTCCGGAGGGCGCCCCTGGGCGGCGGTCACCACCCCGGTGGAGGTCACCACCACCGCCCCGGTGGTCTCCCGCAAGGGGTCGTTGGTCTGGTACTGGAGCGTCGCCATGGTGCCCGAGCGCTCGACCGCGCACGTCGCCTCGGGCACCGTCGCGGGCTCCGAGAGCCTCGCGGGAGGCGTCGGCGGGTCCAGGGGCTCCTGCGGAAACGCCGGACCGGGCACGTCCAACGGGGCCACGGGCTCCGCGCCGTTGCAGCGCACGCGCGTCACCAGGAGCTCCGGCCCCGTGCCGTCGGAGTCGCGCCCGTCCACGGCCACCCACGCCGTCGGTCCCGCCACGGACACCGCAAGCTGCGGGTCCCGGAGCCCGAGGCTCGTCAAGACCGAGGCCCGACCCACCAGCGCCCCTCGCGCCGTCAGGAGCGACAGGTTCACGCTCCCCACCGCGTCCTGAGACAGCGCCGACACCGTCAGCGCCGCGTACTCCGCGTCCCCCGCCCGCAGCGGCACCACCGTCACCGAGGTCTCGTACGCGCCCCGCAGCGTCGCCACCGTCAACGGCGCCGTGGGCGCGTCGCCCTCCAGGGGCATCCACCACGCCCGCGCCAGAACGTCCCGGCGCGTGCCCCTCGCGCGCCACCCGAGGAGGACTCCCCCCTCCGTCGCCTGCGCCGAAGGGTGGTCCAGGTCCCGCGCCAGGAGCCTCACCTGCCCCGACGGAGCCGTGACCTCGAACACCGCCCGCTCGGGCTCACCTACAACCGGCTCCGCTGTAGCATAGATACGTACACCGTCCCCCGACGGCACCACCGCGGGCGCCCGGTCCAGGCTCCAGGCGCCGCCGTTCGGCGAGGGGACCAGCACCTCGGGGCCCCCGAGGGGCGAGACCAGGAGCGCGCTGCGGCCCTCGGCGCGCAGCGCCGCCACCAGCCAGGGGCGCTCGCCGTTTCGGACAAACGCCGGAGGGCCCAGGCGCCCGCAGTGGGTGAGGGTGCGAAAGCTGGCCGCTCCCGAGGGACGCCCCTGGGCGTCGAGCCGCCACCAGGAGAGACACTGGGAGTCTCCCTGGTCCTGGCGCCACGCCAGGAGGTACCCATCGTTGGACGCGAGCAGCGCCGGAAACGACGCAGTGTGCGGGAGGTTCAGGGCGATGCCCGTGCCCGGCTGGCGGTCGGCGTTCAGCGGCAGGAGGTTCAGCGTGGCCCTCCCCTCCGCGCGGGTACGGAACGCCACCAGGGCCCCGCCCTCCCGCGCAAGGATCGCCGGCTGGGCCGCGAGGCCCGCCGTGAGCCTCCCCAGCGCCAGAGGGTCCTCGGCGGTGCACCGGGGCATCGGGTGCCCCGGGTGGGCCCTCACCAGCGCCTCGGATGAACCCCCCGAGGCCGCTGGGGGGACAGCCTCCGGGGTGGTTCCGAGCCCCGCGGGACCGGTCCCCGAGGGCGCGGTGCGGCAGCCAAGGACCCCCAGAAAGCCGAGGAAAACCGTAACTTTTCGGGTGGTCATGGCGTAGCGTGGACCTCGCAGGGACCGGGAAGTTCCCACAAACACCCACCGGTAGGAAAGAGGGGTCTTGACCGGGGTGTGGGGGGGTGCTAGACAGCCGCCCTCCTGCTAGAAGGCCGTCTCAACGGTTGTCCAGCGGGGTTCACCTACGCCGGCGGCCGCGTCCCCTCCCGGACGAACGCACCGGCAACGTGACTGCGCCGGAGTCTTTTCAACGAGCCCCTCCGGCGTGACCCAAGCGGAGCCGAGTCATGGATGAGTTGGACAGTTTCGCGTCCCTGCGATTCGCGAAGATCGCGCCCCGAAAGGCGCGGGTGATCATCAACCTGATCCGCGGGCGCAAGGTCTCCGAGGCCATCGAGATGACCATGTTCACCCAGCGGTCCGCGGCGCCCCTGGTGCGCAAGCTGCTGGAGAGCGCCCTGGCCAACGCCAAGAACCTCCACGGGAACGTCAATGAGGACGAGCTCTACGTGACGCACGCCTCGGTGGACAAGGGCCCCAACCGCCACACCCGGCGCTGGCGCCCGCGGGCCATGGGCCGCGCCACCAAGGTCACCAAGGGCGTGTCGCACATCGAGGTGGGCCTCGGCCCGCAGCCCGTCAAGGCCGCGCTCGAAGCTGCCCGCAAGGCCCCCTTCAAGCAGGCCCGCAAGGCGGCGGCGGCCACGGCCACGGTCACCCCTCCGGTCACCGAGACCGCCTCGACGGAAGCTACAACCCCCACGGAGAACGGCTGAGACATGGGACAGAAGGTCAATCCGATTGGCTTTCGGCTCGGGGTCATCAAGACCTGGACGTCGAAGTGGTTCGAGGAGAAGAACTATGCCAACTGGCTCCATGAGGACATCACCCTGAAGCGGGTGGTGCGGGAGCAGCTCTCCAACGCGGGCATCGCGGGGGTGGAGATCGAGCGCGCCGCCGCCAAGGTGAAGGTGATCATCTACACGGCCCGGCCCGGGATCGTGATCGGCAAGGGCGGCAAGGGGGTCGAGGAGCTCAAGAAGGGCAAGGCCCCGGACCGCAAGGGCCAGGCGCCGTTCCCGGGGCTGCTCAAGTACACCAACGCGGGCCCGGACGACGTGGTGATCGACGTCCAGGAGATCCGCAAGCCGGACACCAACGCGCAGCTCGTGGCGGAGACCGTGGCCACGCAGCTGGAGCGCCGGGTGTCCTTCCGCCGGGCCATGAAGAAGGCCGTCACCGCCGCCATGAAGCTCGGCGCCAAGGGCATCCGTATCCGCTGCGCGGGCCGCCTGGGCGGCAGCGAGATGGCGCGGGTGGAGGCCTACCGCGAGGGCAGGGTCCCCCTGCACACGCTCCGGGCGGACATCGAGTTCGGCCTCGCCGAGGCGCACACCACCTACGGCTCCATCGGGGTCAAGGTGTGGATCTTCAAGGGCGAGGTGCTACCGCAGAAGAAGCGCCGCCTGCCTGGCGCCGCGGCGCGCTGAGGGACCGAGAGGCACGTCATGCTTTCCCCCAAGAAGACCAAATACCGCAAGGCCCAGAAGGGCAACCTGAACGGCGTCGCGTACCGCGGCGCGGACGTCTCCTTCGGTGATTACGCCCTGCAGGCCACCGAGGGGGGCCGGGTCACGGCGCGGCAGATCGAGGCCGCCCGCATGGCCATCACCCGCCACGTAAAGCGCGTGGGCAAGCTCTGGATCCGGGTGTTCCCGGACAAGCCGGTGACCAAGAAGCCCCTGGAGACCCGCATGGGCCACGGCAAGGGCGCCGTGGAGGAGTGGGTCGCCGTGGTGCCCGTGGGCCGGGTGCTCTACGAGCTCGGCGGCGTGCCGGAGAACATCGCCCGGGAGGCCTTCCGGCTCGCCGGACACAAGCTCCCCATCGCCAGCAAGGTCCTGGTCCGAGGCACCCTCTGAGAGGTCACACCATGGCTGACGAAGAGAACAAGAAGCCCGCGACGGTGAACGAGGCCAGCCAGGCCATCCTGGGGCTGCGCTTCCAGAACTTCACCAACCGGCTGAACAACACCCGGAGCATCGCCGCGGCGCGGCGCGACCTCGCCCGTCTGCGCACCGCCCAGAACGCCCCGAAGAAGACCGCCACCGAGGAGAAGGCCCCGTGAGCGAAGCGACGCAGCCGACCCGCGGCCCGAAGAAGGGGGGCAAGCGCTCCCTGGTGGGCACCGTGGTCAGCGACAAGATGCAGAAGACCGTGGTGGTGCAGGTGCAGCGCATGGTGCGCCACCCGGTGTACGGCAAGTACGTGCGCCGCCGGGCGAAGTACTCCGCCCACGACGAGACCAACCAGTACAAGCTGGGTGACGTGGTGGAGATCCGGGAGCACCGGCCCGTGTCCAAGAGCAAGTGCTGGGTGGTCTCGAAGCTGGTGTCCCGCCGCGAGGCGGAGGCGCCCGCCGGGGGTCAGCCATGATCCAGATGCGGACCATCCTGGACGTGGCGGACAACTCCGGCGCGCGGCGGGTGCAGTGCATCAAGGTCCTGGGCGGCTCGCGGCGCAAGTACGCGGGCCTCGGGGACGTGATCGTGGTCTCCGTCAAGGAGGCACTGCCGAACATGAAGATCAAGAAGGGCCAGACCGCCCGCGCGGTGGTGGTGCGCACCACCCGCGAGTACCAGCGCCCGGACGGGTCCTACGTGAAGTTCGACGCCAACTCCGCGGTGCTGATCGACAAGGAGGGCGCGCCCATCGGGACGCGCATCTTCGGGCCGGTGGCGCGCGAGCTGCGCGGCAAGAGCTTCATGAAGATCATCTCCCTCGCCCCGGAGGTCATCTGATGAAGGCCCAGCTCAAGAAGGACGACAAGGTGATCGTCATCTCCGGCAAGCACAAGGGGGACACCGGCGCGGTGCTCTCCGTGGACCGCGAGCGCGGCCGCGTGCTGATCGATGGCGTCAACAAGGTCAAGCGGCACATGAAGCCCGGGCCCGGCGCGCAGGAGGGCTCCATCAAGGAGGTGGAGCGCCCGCTGCCCCTGGCCAAGGTCGCCAAGTACATCGAGAAGGACGGAGGAGGCCAATGACCACCGAGCGCTACCGCCCGCGGCTGCGGGCCCGGTACCAGACCGAGGTCACCCGGCTCATGATGCAGAAGTTCGGGTACACCAACGCCCTGCAGGTCCCGAGGGTCGAGAAGGTCACCCTGAACATGGGCCTCGGCGAGGCGACGCAGAACGCCAAGATCATTGATCAGGCCGTCGAGCAGCTCACGGCGATCGCCGGGCAGAAGCCCATGGTGACCAAGGCCAAGAAGTCCATCGCGACCTTCAAGCTCCGGGCCAACGCGCCCATCGGGGTGATGGTCACGCTGCGCCGCGAGCGCATGTGGGAGTTCCTGGACCGATTGATCACCTTCGCGCTGCCGCGGGTGAGGGATTTCAAGGGCGTGAGCCCCAAGGCCTTTGACGGCCGCGGGAACTACACCCTCGGGCTCAAGGAGCAGATCATCTTCCCGGAGATCAACTACGACTCCGTGGAGAAGATCAAGGGCATGAACATCTGCGTGACCACGACGGCGAAGACCGACGAAGAGTCCCGCTTCCTCCTCCAAGCCCTGGGGATGCCCTTCCGGGCGTAGGAGACCTCCGATGGCGAAGGCGTGTTCGTTTGCGAAGTTCCAGACGCAGCTCAAGTTCTCGGCGCGGGCCCGCTCCCGCTGCGAGCGCTGCGGCCGTACGCGCGGCGTGTACAACAAGTTCTCTCTCTGCCGGGTGTGCTTCCGGGACCTCTCCCTGAAGGGCGAGATCCCCGGCGTCACCAAGGCGAGCTGGTGAGGGTGCCATGCTGACCGACCCCATCTCGGACATGCTGACCAGGCTGCGCAACGGGGTGCTCGCGCGCCACCAGCGCGTGGCGGTGCCGCACTCACGGCTCAAGGCCCAGATCCTGGGGATCCTCCAGCAGGAGGGCTACGTCCAGGACATCAAGGAGGAGGCCACGGGCGTCAAGCGCAGCCTCTCCGTGGGCCTGCGCTACAACAAGGACCGCCGCGCCGCCATCGAGGGCGTGTCGCGGGTCTCCCGCCCGGGGCGCCGGGTGTACGTCGGCCACGCGGAGATCCCCGTGGTCAAGAACGGGTTCGGCATGGCGGTGCTCTCGACCTCTCGGGGCGTGATGACCGACAAGACCGCCCGCGAGCAGAAGCTCGGCGGCGAGCTGCTCTTCACGCTCTGGTGACCGGAAGGTAAGCGCCATGTCGAAGATCGGACGACGCCCCATTCTCATCCCCGCCGGGACCGACGTAAAGGTCGCGGACGGCGTGGTGCAGATCGCGGGCAAGAAGGCCAGGGCGAGCTTCCCGTACCCCGGGGAGTTCCAGGTGAAGCTCGAGGGCGGCGCCCTCACCGTGAGCGCGCAGAAGACCGCCGGGGAGGCCCCTCCGGGGGCCTCGGCGCGGTACGGCACGCTCCGGGCGAAGCTCAACAACGCCATCGTGGGGTGCTCCACGGGGTACCAGAAGAACCTCAAGCTTGAGGGCACGGGCTACAAGGCCGAGCTCAAGGGCAAGGTGCTCACGCTGTCCCTGGGGCTCTCGCACCAGGTGGTCCAGGAGGTCCCCGAGGGGGTGAAGATCACCATCCCCGCGGAGAGCAAGCAGACGGTGCTGCAGCTCGACGCGACGAACAAGGACGTCCTCGGGCAGTTCGTGGCGAAGCTCCAGTCGCACCGGCCGCCGGAGCCCTACCAGGGCAAAGGGGTCCGGATCGAGGGCGTGCGCATCCGTCAGAAGGCCGGCAAGAGCGGCAAGGGAGGCAAGTGATGGGTACCTCGAAGAAGACCGTGCGAGGGACGCCGGCGCGGCCCCGGATGGTGGTCTACCGCTCCCTCAAGAACGTGTACATCCAGGCCGTGGACGACGAGGCGGGGCGCACGATCCTGTCGCTCTCGTCGCTGGCCCCGGCGTTCCGCGAGAAGGAGGTCTCCAAGAAGGAGCTCTCCAAGCTGGTGGGCGCGGAGTTCGCCAGGCTGTGCCTGGCGAAGTCCATCACCCGGGTGGTGTTCGACCGCAACGGCAGGGTCTACCAGAAGGAGAACCGCCTCGGCGTGCTCGCGGACGCGGCGCGCGAGGCGGGGCTCCAGTTCTGAGAGGGCACAATGGCTGACTTCGACGAAGAGAAAGAGTTCAAGGAGCGCGTGGTCACCATCAACCGCGTGGCCAAGGTGGTGAAGGGCGGCCGGCGCTTCTCCTTCTCGGCGCTGGTGGTGGTGGGCGACGGGCGCGGGCGCGTGGGCGTGGGTCTGGGCAAGGCCAACGAGGTCCCGGAGGCCATCCGTAAGGGCAACGAGCAGGCCCGGAAGAACATCTTCCCGGTGCCGCTGCAGCAGGGGACCATCCCCCATGAGGCCCAGGGCCATTTCGGCGCGGGCCTGGTGCTCCTGAAGCCCGCCTCGCCGGGCACCGGCGTGATCGCCGGCGGCGTGGTGCGCGCCGTGGTGGAGAGCGCCGGGATCCGGGACATCCTGACCAAGAGCCTCGGGAGCCGCAACCCCCACAACGCCGTCAAGGCCACCATTGACGCCCTGAAGCAGCTCAAGAGCCGCGACTAGGGAGAATTCGGTCATGGGCAAGCTCAAGATCACGCAGCTACGGTCGGCCATCGGCGAGGCGAGGCACTTCCACCAGGTGCTCCACGGCCTCGGGCTCAAGGGGCCCCACAGCACCACGGTGCTGGTGGATCGCCCGGAGATCCGCGGGATGGTCCGGAAGGTTCTCCACCTGGTGAAGGTTGAGGTGTGCAGTGAGTGACATCCTGTCCACCCTCGGTCCCCCCGAGGGCGCGCGCCGGCCAGCGTTCCGCAAGGGCCGCGGCCCGGGGAGCGGCAACGGCAAGACCGCCGGCAAGGGCCAGAAGGGCCAGAAGGCCCGGCACCCTGGGAACTTCAGCAAGCTGGCGTTCCAGGGCGGCCAGACCCCGATCCAGCGGCGGCTCCCGAAGCGCGGCTTCCGGAGCGCCATGAAGCGCTCGCGGGCCACGGTGACCCTGGGTCAGCTCGCGGGGCTCAAGCAGGTCACCGACGGGCCCATCACCCTGGCGCTGCTCCTGGAGCACGGGCTCGTGCCCCAGGGGACAAAGCGTGTCAAGGTGGTGGCCACCGGGACCGCCACGGGCATCCGCCTCGCGGACGACGTCCACGCCACCGCCGCCGTCAAGGCGCTCCTGGCGTAGGGGCAGAGAGGTCCCGAGGGAAAGGCCACCATGTTCGAGAGTCTCTGGCGCGTGTTCTCCAACGCCGATCTTCGGCGCAGGGTGCTGTTCACCCTCGGGGTGCTGTCCGTCTACCGCATCGGGATCTACGTGACGCTCCCGGGCGTGGACCGGAAGGCGCTTCGGGACTCCATCGCCGGCGACACGGACGCGGGGCTCCTCGGGATCTTCAACCTGTTCTCCGGCGGCGCGCTGGAGAAGGCCAGCATCTTCGCCCTGGGCGTGATGCCCTACGTGTCGGCGTCCATCATCCTGCAGCTCCTCTCGTCGGTGTACCGCCCGCTGGAGGAGCTCCGGAAGGAGGGCGAGGCCGGCCAGCGCAAGATCAACCAGTACACCCGCTACGGCACCGTGGTGCTGGCGCTCGCCCAGGGCTGGGGCACCACCGTGTGGCTCGAGAGCCAGCGGGCCCAGGAGCTCCTGTCCGTGGTGCGCGAGCCCGGCTGGGGCTTCCGCTTGATGACCATGCTCACGCTGGCCACGGGCACCGTCTTCGTGATGTGGCTGGGCGAGCAGATCACCGAGCGGGGCATCGGGAACGGCACGAGCCTGGTGATCTTCACGGGCATCGTGGCGGATTTCCCCACCGCCGTGGGGCAGCTCTCGCAGGCCTTCAAGAGCGGCCAGGTGCAGCCCCTGACGCTCTTCGTGGCGGCGGCGATCATCATCGGCACGGTGGCGGTGATCATCCTCTTTGAGCGCGGCCAGCGCCGGATCCCGATCGAGTACTCCCGGCGCATCGTCGGGCGCAAGATGTACGGGGGCCAGCGCACGCACCTGCCCCTCAAGGTGAACGCCTCCGGGGTGATCCCGCCGATCTTCGCCAGCACCATGCTGGTGCTGCCGAACTCCCTGGCGGGGATGAGCATCCCGGGCATGGACGACCTGCGGGACGTGCTCCTGCGGGGCGGCTGGGTGTACAACAGCGCCTTCGTGCTGCTCACGGTGTTCTTCTGTTACTTCTACACCGCGGTGCAGTTCCCGCCGGTGGACGTGGCCGACGGGCTCAAGAAGCAGGGGGCGTTCATCCCCGGGGTGCGCCCCGGGAAGGCCACCGCGGAGTTCATCGAGAAGGTGCTCATGCGGGTGACCGCGGGCGGGGCCATCTACGTGGCGCTGGTGTGCATCATCCCGGATTTCCTCCGGACCACCTTCCGCCTGGCGCTGCCCTTCGGGGGCACGAGCATCATGATCGTGGTGGGCGTCGCGATTGACACGGTGAACCAGGTGGAGAGCTACCTGATCTCTGAGAACTACGAGGGGGCGCGGACCACCGCGCTCTAGGGCTTAGCGTAAAGGAACGGTATGCCGAGGAAGAGGCACGACAGGAACCGCTCGGAGACCGACGAGGTCAAGGGCGACAAGATGGAGTTCGAGGGCGCGGTGAGCGAGGCGCTCCCGAACGCCATGTTCCGGGTGCGGTGCGACAACGGGCTCGACGTCCTGGCGACCATCTCCGGGCGCATGCGGCAGTACTACATCCGCATCCTGCCGGGGGACCGGGTGACCGTCGAGGTGAGCCCCTACGACCCCTCCAAGGGTCGGATCACCTACCGCCACAAGTGACAAGCGAAGAGACAACAGCGAGGCTGCAATGAAGGTCCGTCCGTCGGTGAAGAAGGTCTGTGACAAGTGCAAGGTGGTCCGCCGCCGCGGGGTGGTGCGGATCATCTGCGAGAACCCACGACACAAGCAGAGGCAGGGCTAGGCCATGGCGCGCATCGCAGGTGTGGACCTCCCGGGGCGCAAGCCCCTGCGGATTTCCCTGAGGTATCTGTACGGCATCGGCCCCGCGCGGGCGGACCTGATCTGCAAGCTCACGGAGATCGACCCGGGCAAGCAGACCTCGGACCTCACGGAGGCCGAGGTGCGCAAGATCCGGGAGCTCATCGACCAGGAGTACCGGGTCGAGGGGGACCTTAAGCGCGAGGTGCAGAACAACATCAAGCGCTTGATGGACCTCGGGTGCTACCGCGGACTGCGGCACCGCAAGGGCCTGCCCGTGCACGGGCAGCGCACACACACCAACGCACGGACGAGGAAGGGGCCCCGCAAGGGCCTCGCGCTCGCCCGCCCCGCCGCGCCCGTGAAGCGCTAACCAGAGGGTACCGAGATGGCGAAGCAAAGCGGACAGGCAGCGGGCGGCGAGGCCACGAAGAAGGCCGGCGCCCGGACCAAGAAGAAGGTCAAGAAGAACATCGCCAAGGGCATCTGCCACATCCAGGCGACGTTCAACAACACCATCGTCTCCATCGCGGACCTGTACGGGAACGTGGTGGCGTGGTCGTCGTCGGGGTCCCGCGGGTTCAAGGGCTCTCGCAAGAGCACGCCCTTCGCCGCGCAGGTGGCCGCCGAGGACGCCGCGCGCCGCGCCTCCGAGCACGGGATGCGCGAGGTGGCGGTGTTCATCAAGGGCCCCGGGGCCGGGCGCGAGAGCGCGCTCCGGGCGCTCTCCACGGCGGGCTTCCGGGTGACGCTCATCCGGGACGTGACGCCCATCCCCCACAACGGCTGCCGTCCCCCCAAGCGGCGCAGGGTCTGAGGAGACCACCATGGCACGCTACATCGGACCTGTGTGCAAGCTCTGCCGCCGCGAGGCGGCCAAGCTCTTCCTGAAGGGCGACCGCTGCTACTCGGACAAGTGCTCTTTTGAGAAGCGCCCCTATCCCCCCGGGCAGCACGGGCAGAACCGGGTGAAGTTCAGCGAGTACGGCCTGCGCCTGCGGGAGAAGCAGAAGCTCCGGCGGGTGTACGGGGTGCTCGAGGCCCAGTTCCGCCGCTGCTTCGCCCACGCCGACGCGCAGAAGGGGGTCACCGGCGAGAACCTGCTGTTCCTCCTGGAGCGCAGGCTGGACAACGTGGTGTACCGCATGGGCTTCGCGTCCACGCGGCGGGAGGCGCGGCAGCTCGTGCTGCACGGCCACGTGCAGGTGAACCGCAAGCGCGTGGGGGTGCCGAGCATGCCCGTGAAGCCCGGGGACGTGGTGTCCATCCGGGAGAAGAGCCGGGAGATCGCGCGCATCAAGGACGCGCTCGGCACCGTGGAGCGCCGCCAGGTGGGGTCCTGGCTGGACGTGGACCGCGCGGCCTTCGCGGGGACGGTGAAGACCCTCCCCACCCGCGAGGACATCGGGTTCGACATCAAGGAGCAGTTCATCGTCGAGTTCTACAGCCGCTGACCGCGGCCGGGACCGACCCACAGGAGCCACCATGTCCGCCGAATCGATCGTCACCCGGAACTGGCGCGACCTCATCCGTCCGAAGCACCTCCAGGAGGAGGACTCGCCGGAGCGGGGGCCCACCTACGGGAAGTTCGTGTGTGAGCCGCTGGAGCGCGGCTACGGGATCACCATCGGGAACTCCCTCCGGAGGATCCTCCTGTCCTCGCTCCAGGGGGCGGCGATCGTCGCGGTGCGCTTTGACCAGGCGCTCCACGAGTTCACCGCCATCGACGACGTCAAGGAGGACGTCGTGGACATCATCCTGAACCTGAAGGAGGTGACCTTCCGGGCGAACAGCACGCGCCGGGCGACGATGAAGCTCCAGAAGGAGGGCCCCACGGTGGTGCGCGCCGGGGACCTGGTGATCGAGGGCCTCGGGGTCACGGACTACCAGGTGCTGAACTCGGACCAGTACATCGCCTCGGTGTCCAAGGGGGGCAAGCTCTCCATGGAGGTGACCGTGGGGGTGGGGCGCGGGTACCACCCGGCGGAGCGCAACAAGGACCCGGCGATGGCCCTCGGGTGGATCCCGGTGGACAGCTTGTTCTCGCCGGTGAAGAAGGTGAACTACACGGTCACCAACGCGCGCGTGGGGCAGATCACGGACTACGACCGGCTCACGCTGGAGGTCTGGACCGACGGGAGCGTGCGCCCGCGGGACGCGGTGGCCTACGCCGCCAAGATCCTGAAGGAGCAGCTCCAGATCTTCATCAATTTCCAGGAGGAGGAGGAGGCCGGGGGGCTCTCGTCCTCGCGCTCGGACGAGCCGATCAACGAGAACCTGTTCAAGAGCGTCGAGGAGTTCGAGCTCTCGGTGCGCAGCGCCAACTGCCTCCAGAACGCGAACATCAGCTACATCGGCGAGCTGGTGCAGAAGTCCGAGGCGGACCTCTTGAAGACCAAGAACTTCGGGCGCAAGAGCCTGAAGGAGATCAAGGACAAGCTCTTGGAGCTCGGGCTCTCGCTCGGGATGCACATCGAGGGCTGGAACGTCATGCTGGACCGCTGGAAGACCGAGCGGGGCCAGCTCTGAAGAGGGCAATCGGGAGAGCGTCATGCGACATCAGAAACACAAGAAGTCCCCGGGTCGCTCGTCGGCGGTCCGTGGTTCCTACGTCCGCGAGATGATCCGGGGCCTGGTGCTCAACGGCCGGGTGGTGACCACCGAGGGCAAGGCCCGGGTGGTGCGCGGCGAGGCCGAGCGGGTGATCACGCAGGTGGTGCACGTCCTGCGAGGCACCACGGACACGGCGGCGCGGCGGGCGGAGGTGTACCGCACGCTCAACCCGGTGCTGCAGTTCCACTCGGCCCCGGCGGCCCCGAGCGAGACGGGCAGCATGGTGGACGCCCTGGTGGCCGTGTGCGAGAAGCACCTGGCCTCCACCGGCGGCTACCTGCGGCTCCTCAAGTACAGGAACCGCCGGGGCGACGGGGCCCCCCTCGCGGTGCTGGAGTGGCGGGCCGCGCTGGAGCACCTGCACAAGACCCAGGCGCCGCTGACGGCGGTGCGCTCGGCCAGCCCGGCGTCCCGCGCGGAGACCGGCGCCGCCGCCCCCGCCAGCGAGTAGCATTTCCGTTCCCTCCCGGAGGGGTCCAGGGCACCCTCCGGGGCCATGGACCTCACGATCTCGACCACGCTGGAGCACCTGACGCTGGTCACCTGGCTGGTGCCCGAGGCTCGCCTTCGGGGGCTCCTGCCCGCGGGGCTCGCGCCGAGCGTGGTGCCTTCCCCGGGCGGGCCCCTCGGGATGTTCTCCCTGGCGGTGATGGTGGAGCGGGGCATGGCATTCCGGCTGGCCCCCTGGCTCGGGCTCACCTTCCCGCAGCTCAACGAGCGGGCGTACGTGACCCTCGCCGACGGGTCCGGCGCGGGGGTGTACTTCTGGCGCAGCCAGGTGGCGTCGCGCTCCTACGCGCTGCCGCGGTATGGGCTGGGCCTGCCCTATGAGCGCGCGCAGTTGTCCCTTGAAGTGTCCGATGAACGGCGAATTCTCTCAAGGGATGGGACGCCCGTGCTGGACGTGGAGGTGGGCGCTTCGCAGCCCGCGCCGGAGGGCGTGGACCTGGACCGGGTGCGGGAGGTGACGGGGAACCCGATGGTGGGCTACAGCCTCTTGCGTGGGAGGCGCCTGGCGGCGTTCCCGGTGGAGCACCCTCCCATCGCGTTTCAAGAGGCCAGGGTGCGCGCGGTGGACCCTCGGGGCATGGTGGCCGAGGGGGCGCTGGAGCCCGGCCAGGCGCCCGCGGTGGCGGTCTACGCGGCGTCGTCGGAGTTCGTGATCCACCTGCCGCCGAGGAGGGTGTGATGCGCAGGGTGCTGGTGCTGGGCGCGGGGGGCTTTGTGGGGAGGCACCTGCTGGACGCGCTCCGGCAGCGGGGCCTGGAGCCCCGGGCGCTGGTGCGGGACCCCGCGCGGGCGCAGGCGGCGCTCGGCGCGCGGGCCGAGGGGCTGGCGCTGGTGGCGGGTGACGTCACTGACCGGGCCTCGGTGCTCCGGGCCTGCGAGGGCTGCGACGCGCTGGTGCACCTCGTGGCGGTGGAGTTCGAGAAGGGGGCGATGACCTTCGAGCGGGTGCACGTGGAGGGGACCGAGCACACGGTGAGCGCGGCGGCGGAGGCGGGGCTTCGGCGGGTTGTGTACCTCGGGCAGATTTCTCCAGGGGGCGCGATGCCTTCGCTGCGGTTCACGTACACCAAGTGGCTGGGCGAGGAGCGGGTGCGGGCGAGCGGGCTGGACTACACGGTGCTTCGCGCGGGGCTGGTGCTGGGGCCCGGGGACCATTTCCTCCGCGAGGTGACGAAGCTCTCGAGGCTGCCGGTGGTGCCGCTGGCGGGGGGAGGGGGGACGTTGTTCCAACCCCTCGGGGTGTGGGACCTGGCGGAGGCGCTGGCGCGGTGCGTGAGCGACACCGGGACCGTGGGCGAGACCCTGGACCTCGCGGGCCCGGAGCGGGTGACGTACCGGGCGCTGACGGCGCGGGCGCTCGTGGCGCTGGGCCGCCCGAGGCCCCTGGTGGCGCTCCCCTCGGCGGCGCTGTGGGGCCCCGCGTGGCTGGCGCAGGCGGTGCTGCCGAGGCCGCCGCTGACGCCGGACCTCTTGCGGCTCCTGGCGATTGACAACGTGACGGACCAGAGCGCCCTCGGGGCGCTCCTCGGGCGCGAGCCCGCGGGGGTGGACGAGGTGCTGCGCAGGGCGCTGGGGGGATAAGGGTCGCCGCGCATGGCGACCTCACCCCCCCAACCCCCCTCTCCCTGTCAGGAGAGGGGGGAGGAGAGGGCGCCGTTGGGTAACCGTCCTCGATGCGGGTTCGCGCCGTTGGGTAACCGCCCTCGGTGCGGGTGGGCGCCGTTGGGTAACCGTCCTCGATGCGGCCCACCGGCCCGTTGGGCCGGCCTGTGCACGAATGCCAGCCCCCCTGCCGGGGGGCGCTTACGTGGGAAGCGAGGACCCATCCGTGGCAAGGGCCCGGAGCGTTCACAGGTT
>JACRDB010000024.1 GCA_016218725.1 Deltaproteobacteria bacterium | reverse complement strand
TACAGCCGGAAGCGGGCGGCGCGCTGGAGCAGCACGTACGCATCGTTGCAGCGCCCGCGAAGAACGCAAGCACCGCGACGGGCTTCGCGGACATTGCCTGTCCGCGTCCTGTTCGCGCTGCCGCGGACCCACCGCTGGGGGTGCTTCCTCCCCGGACCTCGCTTCCGCATAGGTCCGAGGCATCCGCGCCTCCCCATGAACCGAAAGGTACAACCTGGTGAGGCCCACCCTCGCGTGGGCCCTCGGCTGCGCGCTGGCGCTCTCCCCGGGCGCGGCCCTGGCGGACCCGCCGGACGCGCCTCCCCCTCGCTGGACCGTCTCCGTGGACCCGCTCACCACCGCCCTGGGCTTTGTCCATGTCCAGGTCGAGCGCGCCTTCGGGCGCCGGGTGAGCGTGTACGTGGGCCCGAGCCTCCGGCTCTTCGATGGCATCCAGAGCGAGCGCCACGAGCCCTACCTGGGCCTCGGCGTGGAGGTGGGTGTCCGGGGCTTCTTCTATGGACACGCTCCAGAAGGCGCCTGGGTCAGCATCCGCGGCGTGGCCGCCCGGGTGTCCACCAGCACCCCCGCGCCGGACGCCTCCTTCGGGGGCTATGTGAGCGCCCTGGTGGGGTACACGTACCTCTTCCGACGCTGGCTGGTGCTGTCCGGCGGCCTCGGGGTGCAGTACCTGGACTACCGGGTCGGGGCCTACGGCACCCGGGGCGTCCTCCCGGCGGCCCACACCGCGCTGGGGTTCGCGTTTTGAGCGCCCTCGGGTTCCTCTGCGACCACCCCGAGGAGCTCCACGAGAGGCTCTCGCCCCCGAGGGCCCTGGAGCGCGTAGGGGCCGCGCTCTACGCGCCGCCGGTGCGCCCCGCGGGGCGCGCCTGGTGGGCCGGGGCCACGCCCGGCGCGGACCTTCGCGAGGCGGCCCTGGCCGTCCTGCGCCGCGCCCGGAGCGACGGGGCCAGCGCCCTCTCCGTGGGCGGCCCTCCGGGGAACTACCGAGTCTCCGGCCTCTCTCCCGAGGACCACGCGCTGCGCGAGATTCTCAAAGACCTAGGGTTCCAGGTGCAGAGCACGCACTGTGATCTCCTGGCGGCGACCTCACCCCCCGGCCCCCTCTCCCTGTCAGGAGAGGGGGAGCAAGAGACTGAAATTATTGGCATTTCTCCCCCTCTCCTGACAGGGAGAGGGGGCCAGGGGGTGAGGTCGCTTGAGTGGGTCGCCGCGCACTTCGGTCAGCCCTGGCGCTGGGAGGCCGAGAGGGCCTTCGGGCACCGTGGGCTCTTCCTCGCAGGGCCCTCCAGCGAGCCCCGAGGCTTCGTCTGCCACTCGGGGATGAACCCCTCCCAGGGCACCTTCGGGCCCCTCGGGGTGCTGCCTGCATATCGAGGGACCGGCCTCGGCGCGCGCCTCGCGCGGTATTGCCTCGCGGACCTCGCGCGCCAGGGCTTTGACCGGGTCACCGTCCCGTGGGTGGCCCGGGACACCGTAGGGTTCTACCGCAAGGTGTGTACCGTGGAGCAGGTGCTCGACCGCGAGGCGTGGAGCCTGGAGCTCGACCCGGCGTGAGCGTCTCCCCGGAGGCCCTCCGGCGGCTGGTGGGCGCGCTCAAGCGCCGCTGCCCGCCGCCGCGCTGGAGGGACGGCGAAACCCTCTCCCGAGGGCCCGTGGTCACCCGCCGGGAGTCCGACGACGAGGTGGTGCTGGAGCTCACCGTCGAGGGCCTGGGGTTCACGCCCACGGTGGTGCTCTACCCCGAAGAGGGCGAGTGGGCCTGCGATTGCGGCGGCTCGGACCCCTGCGCCCACGTGGTGGCCGCCGCCCTGGCCCGGGACGCCGCGGGCGCCCCGCTCCCAGGGGCGTCGCTCCTCCAGGCCCGGGTGTCCTACGCCCTGGAGGTCACGGCCACCGGGCTCACCCTCCAGCGCTCGCTGGTGTTCCCCGACGGGCGCCGCCAGAGCCTCGCGGGCCCCCTCGCCAGCGCCGCCGTCCCGGTGGCCATCACCGAGGAAGACCGCGCGCTGGAGCGCTGGACCGAGCGCGCCCAGACCCTTGCCACCACGTACGATGCGACGGCTCTCATGACATCGCTCGCGGCCTGCGTGGACCTCACCCTGGACGGGGCGCCGGTGCGCGCCTCGCCGGAGCAGTGCCTCCCCCGGGCCACCGTGGAGGACCACCCCGACGGCTTCGCCCTGCGCCTGGAGCGCCCGCCGGAGGTCACCGCGACGCCCTGCATCGGGCTCTGCCTCTGCGGCGCGGTGCTCCGCCCGAGCGGGGCCTGGGACCTCGGAGGGGCCCGCATGGAGCGCCTCCCGAGGGTCACCGTCTACCGCCGCGAGGACGCCGCAGCCCTCGTCCTGGACGCGCTCCCGGCGCTCCGAGCGCGCGTCCCGGTGGTCGTTCACGCGCCCGGCCTCCCCGCCGTGGACCGCTGCCTCCGACCGCGGGTGGACGTCGCCGTCACGCTCCTCCAGGGGGCCCTCTCGGTGCTGCCCCGGGTGGTCTATGGTCGCCCCCCCTGCGCCCGCGTCGAGGGGGACCGGCTCGTCTACCTCCAGGGCTCGCTCCCGGCGCGGGACCGCGACGCAGAGGTCCGCGAGGCGCACCACCTGCGCGACGCCCTGGGCCTCGCGGTGGGCGTACGGAGCACCTTTCGCGGCGTGGATGGGGCGCGTTTTCTCACGCGGCTTCGTACCTTCTCCGAAGACTCAACGGACACCTCAATGTTGTTCGTTGAAACGGCGTTGGAGCCTCGGCTGGAGGTGGGCGACCAGGGCTTCGACCTCTCCTTCGAGGCGCCCTCCGAGGGCTCCCCGGCGCGCCGGGCGGAGGCCTCGGCGGTGCTCCAGGCCTGGCGCGAGGGCCTGGCGGTGGTGCCCCTCACCGACGGGGGCTTCGCCCCGCTGCCCGAGGGGTGGCTCCGGGCCCACGGGCACCGGGTGGCGGCGCTCCTGGGCGCCCGGCGGGAGGACGGCACGGTCCCCAGGGCTGCGCTCCCGTCCCTCGCGGCCCTCTGCGAACACCTGGAGATGCCGCCCCCGAAGGCCCTCGAAGGCCTCGGGGCGCTCCTCCAGGGGCCCGGGGCGGTGCCGGTGACCGCGCTCCCGGAGGACCTCCAGGGGGTGCTTCGCCCGTACCAGCACCGCGGGGTGGACTGGCTCGCGGCGCTGCGGGAGGTGGGCCTCGGGGCGCTCCTGGCGGACGACATGGGCCTCGGCAAGACCGTCCAGACCCTCGCGGCGCTGCGGGGGCGGAGCCTGGTGGTGTGCCCGAGGAGCGTGCTCCACGCCTGGGAGGACGAGCTGCGGCGCTTCCGCCCGGGGCTCCGGGTGGCGCTCTACCACGGCCCGGGGCGCGCCCTGGGCGACGCCGACGTGACGCTCACCACCTACGCGGTGCTCCGGCTCGACGCCGACGCGCTGGCCGCCGAGCCCTGGGACTGCGTGGTGCTGGACGAGGCCCAGGCGATCAAGAACCCCGACAGCCAGGCCGCCCGGAGCGCCTACCGCCTCCGCGGGGACTTCCGCGTGGCGCTCTCGGGCACGCCCGTGGAGAACCGCCTGGAGGAGCTCTGGAGCGTGTTTCACTTCTTGAACCCCGGGCTCCTCGGGGGGCGCACGGACTTCGATGACGCCTACGCGAGGCCCCTCGCGGACGGCGACCCGGAGGCCCGAGGGAGGCTCCGGGAGGCGCTCAAACCCTTTGTCCTGCGGCGTTTGAAGCGCGAGGTGGCGCCGGAGCTCCCGCCGCGCACCGAGGTGGTCCTGCGCTGCGCCCTCGATGACACCGAGCGCGGCGTCTACGACGCCGTGCGCGCCGCCCGCCGGGACGACGTGGCGCGCGCCCTGGGCGACGGGGGCGACCCGCTGGTGGCCCTGGAGGTGCTCCTGAGGCTCCGCCAGGCCGCATGCCACGCGGGGCTGGTCCCCGGCCAGCGGGCCGACAGCTCCTCCAAGGTGGAGTGCCTGGTCGAGGCCCTCTCCACGGCGGTGGCCGACGGGCACCGGGCGCTGGTGTTCTCCCAATGGACCTCGCTCCTGGACAAGGTCGAGCCGCACCTGACGGCTTCGGGCGTCGCCTTCGCGCGGCTGGACGGCTCCACCCGTGACCGCGAGGGCGTGGTGAAGACCTTCCAGTCCGAGGAGGGCGCGCCGGTGCTGCTCGTGTCCCTCAAGGCCGGAGGGACCGGGCTCACGCTCACCGCGGCGGACCATGTGTTCCTGCTGGACCCGTGGTGGAACCCCGCCGTGGAGGACCAGGCCGCCGACCGCGCCCACCGCATCGGCCAGGAGCGGCCGGTGACCATCTACCGCCTCGTCGCCGCGGACACCGTCGAGGAGCGCATCATCGCGCTCCAGGCGCGCAAGAGGGCCCTCGCCGCCGCGGCCCTCACGGACGACGGCGTCCCCCAGGGCCTCACCCGCGACGACCTCCGGGCGCTCCTCGCGGAAGGGTGAGCGGCGCGGTCGTGCTATGGTCTCGCGCCCTCGTGACGCAGGCCCTCGCCACGGCTCAGGAGGCGCCCGCCGCGCGCTCCACACCGCTGCGGGATGGCCTCGCCCTCGCCCTGGCGCTCCTGCCGCTCGGGTGCGTCGCCGCCAGCCGTGACCTGGACTGGCTCGACGGGCCGGAGCTCGCCCTCGCGGCGGTCACCTTCGGCGTGGCCCACCCGCCCGGAGCGCCGCTGCACACGCTCTTCGCGGGCACACTCTCCAGGGTGCTTCCCGCGGGCTTCGGCGTGGCCCTCGCGTCGGTGCTCCCGTGGTGCCTGGCCGCGGTGCCCGCCACGGTCCTCGCGGAGCTCGCCTGCCCCGCCGAGGGGCGCCGCCGCGCCAGGGTCGCCCGCGCCCTCGCCCTCACCGCGGCGCTCCTGTGGCCCGCGGTGTTCGAGACCGGCACCCGCGTCGAGGTGTACGCCCTGGCCTCCCTCGGGGCCCTCTCGGCACTGGCGCTCGCCGCCCTCGGGAGACCCCTCGCGGCGGGCGTGGCCCTCGGCCTCACCGGGTGCTCGAACCCCGCCTTCGCCCTCGCCGCGGGCCTCGGCGTGGCCGTCGTGGTGGGCGGAAACCTGGGGGTGCGGGGTCTTGCCCGCACCTTCCTTGGAGGGCTCCTCGGGCTCCTGCCGTACCTGCAGCTCCCGTGGGCTGCGCGCTCCGACGCGCACTTCGCCTGGGGCGCGCCGGACACCCCGGGGCGCTTCCTCGCGGTGCTCCTGGCAAAGGACTACCAGCGCAACGTGGGCCTCACCACAGGGCACGTGGCCACCAGCGTCGGGCGCCTCGCGGGGCACGTCGCCGCCGCCGCCGGGGCGCTGGCGGTGGGCGTCGCGGGCCTCGCCCTCGGGCGCCGCCGGGCGCCGTGGCTGGCCGTGGGCGCGGGGCTCCTGGGCGCCGCCCAGCTCGTGCTGCTCATTGGGAACAAGCCCCTGCCGCACAACCCCGACCTCCAGGGGTACCTGGTGCCCGTCGCGCTCCTGGCGGGCATCGGCTTCGCGGCCCTGAGCGCCCGCGCGGCCCTCGATCGCGGCGCCAGGGTGTCCCTGGGCGTCGCGCTAGTGGTGAGCGCAGCGCTCGCCCAGGACGTCCCCTGGCTCCGCGCCCACGCCCGAGGGATACACTTCCCCCGACGCCTCGCGGACGCCGCCTTCGCCGAGGCCCCCCGCGGCGCCATCGTGCTCCTGGAGAGCGACGGCCTCGGGGTCCCGGCGCTCTACCGTCAAGAAGCCGAGGCCGCGCGCCCGGACCTGGTGCTGGTCCCCGTGGGGCTGGCCAGCTCCGGGTGGTACTGGGCGCGCCTCCGGGCGAGGCACCCCTCGCTCCGGGTGGTGCTCGCCGGGAGGGACCGCTACGAGCGCCTGGGGCGCTTCCTGGACGCCAACCCCTCGCGCCCCGTGGTGTCCGAGCGCAGCGCGCTCCTGAACCGCCTCCAGCGCCCCGCCTGCGAGGGCGCCTTCCTGGCGCTCCAGGCCGAGCGCTGCGAGCCCTTCGATGTGCGCGCGAGGCTCCGGCTCCTGGAGGCCGCCGGGCGCGAGACCGAGGGCGACTGGATCGGCGAGAGGGCGCTCGCCTCGCAGGCCTGGAGCCTCGCCGAGGAGTCCGGTCAGCGGGGCTCCCTCGGGCTCGCCGCGGCCACGCTCGCCGTGTCCCTCCCGGCCATGGCCCCCGCGGCCAGGGCCCTGCCGCTTGGGGCGCGGGGGCCGTGGCCGGCGTTCCTCCAGAGCGAGCTCGATATCCTGACCTCGCCCACGTACACCCTCTATGGCCTCGGGCACCTCCTGGCGAGCCTCGGGGACCCCAGGGGGAGGCTCCTGGTCCGCGCCGCCGAGGCCCGAGGAGAGCCCGCGGCCCGCGCCTGGCTCGCGCGAAATCCCCCCGGGAGCGCGCCGTGAAGCGCGACACCCTCGCCCTCCGCGTCGTGGCCGTCTTCCTCCTCGGGGCGGGGCTCTACCACCTGGTCGGGGCCCTCGCGCCCACCTTCGCGCCCAGGCTCCCGACCTGGAGGCACGGCCTCTTCGCCGCCGTGGACCTCGTGGCCGCCGTGGGACTCTGGAGGGACTTCCGGGGCTTCTCTCTCCTCTTCGCCGTCCTCACGGCCCAGCAGCTCTGGAGCCACGGAGGGGACCTCCTGCGCGCGGCCACCGTGCACCACCGGCTCGACGCGCTCTCCCTCGTGGTGGTGCTCCTCATGCCCGGGGCCCTCGCCCTGGTCCTGCGGCGCGCCCGCGGCCACACCCCGCCGACCGTATAATACAGTTGACACGCCCCCTCGCCGTGGATTTTCCGACGGGTCCCTCGGCGCCCGGCCACCCACCGGGCATGATGGACCTCTCTTCGCTCCGCAGGGCTGTTTTTTCTTTTGTCCTTGGCGGCTGTGCGCTGGAGACCACGGCCCCGGACCCTGCGCTCGCCGACGCCTCGGCGGGGGACACGGCGGTGGAGGGAGACGCCGGTCCGGTCAACCCGGTTGACACCTCGGGGACCGCGGACGCCTCGTGCGAAGCCGGGGCGATGCCGGAGCTCCTGGCGGGCGAGGGCACGGCGCTGGGTCCCTCGCTGGTGGTGTACCCCGGGAGGAACCTGGTCCGGGACGGCTGCACCACGCACTACGGAGGCCTGGACGCCACCGCGCGCTTCGTGGCGCCGAGGGCGGGGCGCTGGACCTTCTCCGCGCTCGGCGACGACCTCTGGAGCTTCTCGGCGCGGGAGCCGTGCCAGGGCGGCGGCGCCGAGAGGGCGTGCGCGCGCTTCCAGGACTACCACGGGCCGGCGCCCTTCCGGACGCCGCTGCGGTTCACCGTGAGGATGGCCGCGGGCGAGGCCCTGGCGCTGGTGGCCGACGGCTGCCAGCGGTCGCGCTGCGCCTGGACCGTGCAAGCACAGATGGAGGAGCCCAGGGGCTGCCAGGAGACCGACCGGGCGTGTCCCACGGGCCAGCGGTGCGTGACCCCCCCCATGGGCTCCGCGGCGGACAGCGTGTGTGAGCCGGGGCATGCGCCGGAGCTCGTCTCGGTCCGGGCACTCCGAGGGGGCCGCACGCTGCGCTTCGTGGCGGGCTACCGCGACGCCGACAACGACGCCAGCGGCGTGGTGGCGCGCCTCCGGGACGGCGCCGGAGGGGCCCTCCCATCCCTCGACACGTACCTCACCGGGAGCAGTCCGGACCGCTCCGGGGTGGTGCGGGCCACCGCTGTGAGGGAGCGCTCCCGCGGGCCGGAGGCCGTCACCGCGGTGTTCGCCGTGACGGACTCCGTGGGGCTCCGCGCGGAGCGGTCCGTGCCCATCGAGGACGCCCCGGTGGTGCCCGCCGAGGGCCGCTGCGACCCGGAGCAGCTCCTGGACCTGTGCGCCGAGGGGAGCGGGTGCACCTCCAGCGGCGTGTGCGCGCGCTTTGTCGCGCCGGTGCTGCGTGAGGCGAGCGCCTTCCGCGCGACGACGCCGGAGCGCTCGGCGCTTCTGGTCCGCTGGGACGACCCCAACGACGACGTGGTCGCGCTGGAGCTGACGCCCCTGGGCTTCGCGGTCCCGGTGTCCATCACCTTGCCCGTCTATGGCCCCTCGCCCGCGCGGAGCCTGTGGTCCCTTCGGCTGACCTCAGACCTGTTCCGCGGCAACTCTCGGTTCGTGCTGGTGGCGCGCGACCGCGAGGGCCTGACGAGCGCGCCCCTGATGCTGAACGTGTCCGCGCCCCTGGAGGTCTCCGCGGGCAGCGCCTGCGACCCCAGGGCCACCACCTCCCGCTGCCCGGCGGGGACGCTCTGCACGGTGTACGGCGACCCGCTCTGCCGCGAGGCGCTCTGCCGCCCGGACGTACGCGCCTGCCCGAGGGGCATCTCCCCGGACGTGCTCGCGCCCACCGAGGACCTCGCCGGAGCGGGCGCCGGCGTGACCACCGGCGGGGCCGAGCCTGCCCCCACCAGCCCCTGCGACGGGTACCTCCGCGGCGTGCGGCTGCACCGCTTCACGGCGCTCACCGCCGGGCGCTACAGCTTCCGGGTGACCACCATGGGCCTGGAGCCCGGGCCGTCGCTCCTCCTGCGACGCCATTGTGTCATCGGCGACGCGGACTCGCTGCTCGGCTCCAACGGGGTCTACCACGGCGCCACCGCGGAGGTCTCCGCCGACCTCACCGCCGCCGAGGAGGTGTACCTCTTCGTGTGGACCAACGGCGCGCCCCGAAGCTACACCGTGGCCGTCCGGCGCGTTGGGGCGCGGTGAGGTCTCTCAGCGCGAGAGCGCCGTTGGGCAACCGTCCTCGGAGCGGGTAGGCGCCGTTGAATGACCGTGTTCGATGCGGGTACGGCGCCGTTGGGTGACCGTCCTCGGTGCGGGTGAGCGCCGTTGGGTGACCGTCCTCGGTGCGGGTACGGCGCCGTTGAGTGACCGTCCTCGGTGCGGGTGGGCGCCGTTGAGTGACCTTGTTCGATGCGGGTACGGCGCCGTAGTGTGACCGTGTTCGATGCGGGTGAGCGCCGTTGGGTGACCGCGTTCGATGCGGGTACGGCGCCGTTGAGTGACCGTCCTCGGTGCGGGTGGGCGCCGTTGGGTGACCGCGTTCGATGCGGGCCACCGGCCCGTTGGGCCGGCCTGTTCACGAATGCCAGCCCCCCTGCCGGGGGGCGCTTACGTGTGCACGTAAGCATCGGCGTAGCAATGGTTTGGAGCGTTGCCGGGTTC
>JACRDB010000027.1 GCA_016218725.1 Deltaproteobacteria bacterium | reverse complement strand
AGGTGCCGTTCCTCGCGGAGCTGCCGCGCAACGTCTCGATGCAACTGCTGCACGAGCTGGACAGGGCGTGGCAGCGCTTCTTCAAGGGCCTCGCGGAGAGGCCCCGGTTCAAGAGCCGCAAGCGTGGGGAGCTCGCCCCGATGATCGAACCGCACCCCGCACTCTTCTCCATCCAGGGCGAGGGCCGACACGCCGCGGTGAACTTCCCCAAGCTCGGGACCGTGCGCGCGATCGTGCACGACACGATGCACGGCGAGCCCAAGACCTGCGCGCTCGTGCGAGAGGGCGATGCGTGGTACGCGTCGGTGTCCTGGGTGGCGGAGACTGCGGACCCTGCGCCGAGCACCGACCCCGCCGTGGGGATCGACCTTGGCGTGGTCAACCTGCTGGCTGACAGCGACGGACGGAGGATCGAGAACACCCGCCCGCTCCAGAAGAGTCAATGCGCGCTCCGCAAGGCGCAGTGCCGAGCGAGCCATACCAAGAAAGGATCGAAGAACCGAGCCCGCGCGAACCAGCGCGTCGGGCGTATCCATCGCCGCGTCTCCCGGCAGCGAGACGCGGTGCTGCATCGCGAGTCCAAACACTACGCCGAGAACCAAGGCGCCGTGGTGGTCGAAGCGTTGCGGCTCAAGAACATGACCGCGAGTGCGAAGGGCACCGTCGAGGCACCAGGCACCCACGTCACGCAGAAGGCGGGCTTGAACCGCGCGCTGCTCGACGGGGGCCTTGGGCGCTTCGTGGCGTTTCTCACGTACAAGGCCGAGCGGACGGGTTGCCGCGTGGTCGCAGTGGAACCCGCGTACTCCTCGCAAGAGTGCGCGGAGTGCCACCACATCGCGGTGCAGAATCGTCCGAGCCAGGGCGAGTTTCATTGCGTGGCGTGCGGGCACCGCGCCAACGCCGATGTCAACGCTGCCAGGGTGCTCCTCAACCGTGGAATGCACGGTGGTGAAGTCTGCGGAGGCGACGGGACGGCCCGGCCTGCGAAGCAGAAACTCCGCGCTGCGAAGCGCGCGACTCGGTCTGTGGCACAAGGGGCGCTCGTGGCAAACACGAAGGCCCCGTGCTTCAGCTCGGGGTAGCATTACTTGAGCTCGTCCTCCAGCTCCAGGGGCACCTGCGCCGAGGGGGCCCCGAGGCCCGCCACGCTGCGCAGGTGGTGCATCAGGAGCGCGCGGTTGTCCTGCACGCTGAGGTTCTGAAGCTCCAGGGCCCCGATGCGATCCTCCGGGGTGAAGGCGCTCTGGACCTTCTCCATGGAGAGCTTGTGGGGGTCGTAGGCCATATGCACCGCGCGGGTGTCGAGGAGGGTGTAGTCCTCGCCGCGGCGCAGCTCCACGGTGACCTCGCCGGTGACGGAGGGGGCGACCCAGCGGGTGAGGGCGTCCTTGAGGAGCATGGCCTCGGGGTCGTACCAGCGGCCCTCATAGAGCAGCCTCCCGAGGCGCCGCCCGAGGGTGTTGTAGAGCTCCCAGGTGTTCTCGTTGTGGATGGCCGTGAGCAGGCGCTCGTACGCGAGGTGCAGGAGGGCCATGCCCGGGGCCTCGTAGACGCCGCGGCTCTTGGCGTCGATCACGCGGTTCTCGAGCTGGTCGCACATCCCCAGGCCGTGGCGCCCGCCGACGCGGTTGCATTCGAGGAAGAGCGCCAGGAGCGAGGCCTCGCGGCGGCCGTTGAGCGAGACGGGCACGCCGCGCTCGAAGCCGACGGTGACGGTCTCCGCGGGCACGGGGACCGCGGGGTCCCAGAAGGCCACGCCCATCAATGGGTTCACGATCTTCATCCCGACGTCCAGGCGCTCCAGGTCCTTGGCCTCGTGGGTGGCGCCGAGGACGTTGGCGTCGGTGGAGTAGGCCTTCTCGGTGCCCATGCGGTACGGGAGCCCCACGCTCTCCAGGTACTCGCTCATCTCCTTGCGGCCGCCGAGCTCCGCCACGAAGCGGGGGTCCAGCCAGGGCTTGTAGATCTTGAGCCCCGGGTCCGCCAGGATGCCATACCGGTAGAACCGCTGGATGTCGTTGCCCTTGTGGGTGCTGCCGTCACCGAAGACGTGCACGTCGTCCTCGCGCATGGCCTTCACGATGGCGAGGCTGGTCACCGCGCGCCCGAGCGGCGTGGTGTTGAAGTACTTCCTCCCCGCCGTGGACAGGTGGAAGGCCCCACACTGGAGCGCGGTGATCCCCTCGCGGACCATGGCCTCGCGGGCGTCCACCAGGCGCGCCCCCCGGGCGCCGTGGGAGAGCGCCACCGGGGGAATGTCCGCGGGGTTGTCCTCGTCGGGCTGGGCCAGGTCCGCGGTGTAGGCGTAGACCTCCAGGCCCTGGCGCGACAGCCATGCCACGGCGCAGCGGGTGTCCAGACCCCCGGAGAACGCAATCCCGAGGCGCGTCCCCGGCGGCGGAAGCGAACGGTAGATCCTGCTCATGGGCCGCCCCCATAGCACGCTTTGCCCCTGCGGTGTGGGTGCCGCACCTACCGTTCCCTTGAACACCCACCGGGGTCGACGCATCGGTGGGAGACAGGGCGCACCGTTGGCGCCTCAACGCTGGCCGTCTCGGTGGGGTCTTCGGTCATGGTGAACAGTCCTGGGAGTCTGCGCGGCGGCGCCGCGGTGTGGGTACGTGTGTGTTACGGGGCGCTGGCGCTGGTGGCGGTGCTGTGCGAGGCGCCGGAGGCGCAGGCTCAGCGTCGTGCGAGGCTCTCTCGGCAGGACCGGGCGTACCTCTCGCGGGTTGCGCTGGCCCTGGGGCCGACGGCGGAGCCCGTGCGGGAGCGCCCGCTGCGTACGTCCTCGGCGTCCCCGGCGGAGCCTCGGCCCACGGGCGGGCGCCGTCGGGAGGCGGCGCTGGAGAGCCTGGCGCGCAGCGGGGTGGTGCACCGGTGCTGGCGTCAGTACCTCCTGCGGCACCCGACGGCGCCGTCGCAGGCGCTGGAGGTCACCGTGAGGGTGGACGCCAGCGGGGCGGTGACGGCGCTGGAGGCGCGCAGCGCGGACGCGCCGGAGCTGGTGCGGTGCGTGTCCCGCGGCGTGTCAGCGGTGGGGGCCCTGGCCCCGGGGGAGGTGGTGGAGGCGAGCGCCACGGTCACGCTGGAGCGTGGGGCGTAGGGTCTCTCAGCAGGTGGCCCCGCGGGGCAGGCAGATGTACACCACGCCGCCGGTGGCGCGGCAGGGCGAGCAGGTGGCGCGGTCCGGGCAACCCCGGGTGCGGCAGTCCCCGACGCACATCCGGTGCTCGGCCACGCAGCCGTCCATGGTGCGATAGAGCGCGCCGCAGGCGGTGCCCGTGCACGAGCAGCCCGAGAGCGCCCTGCACATGGTCCCGTCCCAGACGTAGCCCAGCACCCGGTCGCAGCCGCCCATCCCGTGGGCGTCCTGCGCGGCGCAGCCCGCAGGGGCGTCCGGCGTGACCGAGGTGTCCGTCACCGGCCGCGTGTCCGTCATCGTGGGCACGTCCGTGGTGCCGCCGTCCATGGTGGTCATGCAGCGGCCCTCGCGGGCCACGCTCTGGCGGGCGCGGGCGGCCTCGCAGGGGTTGGTGTAGTCGTGCCCGTCGCAGCCGCACACCGGGCGCAGGTCCCGGGTGCACACCATCGGCGGCGTCTCGCAGGTGCCGCCAAGGTCCGTGGCCCCGCACATGGCCCTCGGCGGGAAGTTGCAGAACTGCCCCATCGGACACGGAGGCAGCCCCCGGGTGCCGCAGCGGGTGACCATGGTGGTCCCGTCCGGCGGCAACGGCGCGTCGGGCCGCACGGTCCCGTCCGGTCGCACGGGCACGTCCGGCGGCGGCACGGGCACATCCGGCGGCGGCGCCGGTCCGTCCGGCGGCGGCACCGGCCCGTCCGGCGGCGTGGCGCTGTCCTCGGTCGTCCCCGTGTCCACGGGCGGCACAGCGCTGTCGGCCCCTCCGTCGGGCTGGGGCGCGCCGGTGTCCACGGGCACGCCGGTGTCCGCCGTCACCGACGAGTCCTCCGTCGGCGTGGTGTCCGCGAGGGCCCCGTCCGGGTCGCCCATGCCGCCGGTGGTGTCGCCGCCGCAGCCCCCAAGGACCATCGGCAACACAAAGAGCCAGGAGAGAGAACGCAGGGTCGGGTGCTTCACGGTGCCTCCAAGAAATTCGGTGCGGTGACCATAGCACCCGCACCGTTTTCCAGGGCCTCACCAGGGTGCGACATCTAGTCCGCAGGCTCGCGCAGGCGGCGCCGGGTTTGTCGCATTTCGTCCCGTTGACGGGGGGGGCCGCGGGGTGTTCGATGGCGCCATGGTGGTCCGTGGCGAGCGCTGTGCAACCGCGGGGGTACGGTGGGCGGCGTTGGCGGCGCTGGTGCTTGGGGGCTGCGGCGGGGAGGAGCCTGGGCGGGGCAGCGCGGCGTCTACGGTGTGCGGGCGCGGGGGCTCTGTCGAGGGGATTGATATCTCGTCGTACCAGGGGATGATCAACTGGCCGATGGTGCGCGCGGCGGGCAAGCGCTTCGCGATCGCGCGCATCGGGGACGGGACGTACCGGGACCGGTATTTCACCACCAACTGGCCGGCGATCCGGGCCCAGGGGATGATCCGCGGGGCGTACCTGTACTTCGAGCCCAACCAGGACGTGCGGGCCCAGGCGGAGATCGTGATCGCCGCGGTGGGGCGCCTGGGGCCCGGAGACCTCCCGGTGACCCTGGACGTGGAGAAGCCCGGCCCGGGCTTGCCTTCGCCGGCGATGTACACCGCGAGGATCCAGCAGTTCGTGGACCTGGTCACCGCGGGCACCGGCAAGCGCCCGATGATCTACACGGGGCGCTACTACTGGCAGGACAACGTGCGGTCCACGGCCTTCGCCCGGGACCCGCTGTGGCATGCGCAGTACACCACGGCGATGTGCCCCAACATCGCCGACCAGTGGATGGACTGGGCCTTCTGGCAGTACACCTCCTCGGGGCGCGTGGCGGGCATTGCGGGCAACGTGGACCTGGACCGGTACAACGGCACCCTCGCGCAGCTCGAGGCCTTCGCGGGGATGAGCGCGCCGGTGGACGCAGGCCCGCGGGACACGGGCACCAGGGACACGGGCCCGGCGGACACGGGCCCTCGCCCGGACGCCCGGCCCATGGTGGACGCCAGCGCCGACGCGGCCGCGGACCTCGGCGCGGACCTCCCGCCCGAGACCGCCGACGACGTGGCCCCTGCCGCCGACGTGCCCGAGGACCCCGGAGCCCCCGCGGACAGCGCCGTCCCCGAGGACTCCGACGCCGGGGGTGCCATGGGTGAAGTGGGCCTGGATCCCGACGCAGGCGACGGGGCAGCGGTCACCGACGGCGGCGGCGCCATGGGGGGCGCGGAGCCGCCCGGCGGCTGTGGCTGCCACGTCCGCGGAGCGCGCCACGGAGCGGGCGCCCTGGGCGCGCTGGCGCTCGCGTGTGTCCGGCGGCGACGGCGCCGTCAGGGCGTCGGGGCAACGCGCTCGTAGCGCCGACGCCAGAGGATCATCGCGGGCACCCCGAGGAGCGTGGGGACCAGCCAGGGCCACACGCCCGCGTGGGGTAGCACCCTCAGGGTGTTCTGCACCAGGAAGGCCGTAAGGGTCCCGATGGTGGCCACCAGCATGGCGCGCAGGTGCTCGATCAGCCACCAGTTGCGCGCGGTGGGCACCGACGCCATGGCCCGGAGCTGCCCGGTGGCCACCAGCACCCCGAGCGGCGCGAAGAGGTACCCCAGCGGGAAGTGCGTCACGACACCGTAGAGGGCGATGCCCCCGGAGGCCACGAGGAGCGCGCTGGGAACCGCCCGGTCTACCAGCGCCCGGTGGGGCTCCCGGCGGCCCTTCTGGCCGAGCACCCGGTAGCCGTAGAAGCACGACGTGAACGACAGCACCGCCACGTAGCCCAGGAACACCGACCGGCTCCGCACCGCCGCGGAGCGCGTGCTCAGGAGCCTCAGCGGCACCACCCCGAGGGCCGTCACCGCCGCGGAGAACATCGCCCAGGCGTACACCGCCCCGCTGCGGCGGTGCAGCCTCCCGCCCTTGCGCGACGCCAGAGGCAGCGCGCACACCGCCAGCGCCAGCACCCCCGCGGTGATGTGCAGCGCCCTCAGCGCCGCGATCGCGCCCTGCATCGCCCCGTCCTACGCCCCGGAGCGCACACCGGTCCAGCAAATTGAAGGTGTGCCTGGGGAGGGATACACGGTGTATACCTCTCGCCGGAGAGGGGCCGTCACGCGGCTGCGAGGAGCGCGTCGAGGCAGGGGAGCACCACGCTCCGGGCGGTCTCTCGCCGGACGGCGCGGGCCGTGGCGGGCGAGGGGACGCCGTAGGGCGCCAGGGGTCCGTCGCCGCTCCAGTCGGGCTCCGGGGCCGCGAGGCCCCGGGCCAGCGCGGCGCGGAAGGCACGGAGGCGCTCTCGTACGGGGTCCCCTCCCTGGCGGAGGGCCCAGCGCACGGTGCGCCAGGCCAGGGCGGCGTGCTCGGTCTCGTCCCGGGCGATGGCGTCGAGGAGCGCGCGGGTGTCCGGGTCCCGGGCGAGGTGCGCGGCGTGCTCGGCCTCCAGCGCGGCGCAGCCCTCGCCGAGGCAACCATCCAGGAGCGCGCGGTCCACCAGGGCCGGGAGCTCCTCCGGGAGCGCCTCCAGCGGCGGGAGGGCGCCAGGGCCCAGGGCGGCTCCCGCCCAGCGGCTGGCCTCGGCATAGACCCGTCGGGCGTGCTCCACCTCGTCGAGGGCGGCGCGCTGTGTGGCGCGGAGGAGCTCCTCGGGCGCCCCGAGGGCGCGGAGCACCGTGGCCTCGCGCGCAAAGGCCGCGACGGACGCGTGCTCCGCGGCGGCCTCGGCGCTCCAGTGCGCGGCGAGGGCCTGGGCCACCCACGGGTCGGCGGAGAGGGCGGGCGAAGTGTCGAGCGCGCTGTCCCCCGGCGCCCGGACCGAGGGCGCGACAAGGGCGGCGCCGCTGCCGTCGCGCAGCGGGCGACCGCGGCAGCCGGTCTCGCTCCAACTGTAGCAGCAGGCGTTGGGGGTCGTGCGGCGCTCCTGGAGCGTGGCCTCCGGGCTGAAGGTGGCGCGGTGGTGCTCCGGGGTCATCCCCAGCGCCGCGACCGCGAGGGCGGTGTCGCACCGCTGGAAGGGCGCAGGTCCGGCGCTGGCCGCAGGCGGCGGCCTGGAGGGGTGGATGCATGCCACCCCGGACTGGCAGCCGGTCCGGCGGGTGCCCCGGTCGGGCGAGGGCACCTGCCAGGAGCTCCCCGGGCGATGGGGGTTCGGGGGCGTCTGCGCCGAGGCTTCGGGAGAGGGCTTGCAGACGGGCAGTCCCAGGGCGCCCAGGGCCAGGAGGTACCGCGCCCGGGCGCGGAGGAGGTCTATACGGAGGGGAGGGGGTGCCATACGCCCCAGGGAGCGTAGCGCGGGCCTCTAGGACTGGGGAGGTGGGGGTTCGTCGGCCGTGATCGGCTCCATATCCTCGCGGTCCACGAGCTTCTGGAGGTCCGCGAGGCTCGACGGGATCTCCCACATTGGCCGCCCCCCGAGGTCCGTCTGGATCAGGTTCTCGAAGAGCCGCTGGTTCATGCTCCGAGCCCTGCGACGGACAAAGCGCCGGAAGCCGCTCCTGCGATCGGTCCCCTGGGTGACGGCGTCATACACGAGGCCGATCACGTGCTGCATGGTGTTGATCGAGAGGTTGAGCAGCATCGGCGGCTTGTCCACGTCCAGCTTGCGGGAGAGGTCCGGGCCGATGAGGTGCACCATCACCGTCTGGGACAGCTTGTACGGGAGGTTCCCGCGGTTCAAGGGGAAGGGCAGATACTGCTTGAGGAGCCCCGCGGTGGCCTTCAGGTTGGCCGCAGCCAGCTTCACCCCGTCAGGGTTCTCCGAGGCCGGCTTGAAATGTCGGCGCATGTAGGCCTCGTAGAAGACCCTTGCGTCGGAGTCGCTGGTGGGCAGGAAGCGGTCGGGGATGCCGAGGGTCCGGCCGAAGTTGCGCCAGAGGAACCAGATGTCTTCATCGATGCGCTTGTCCAGGTCGAAGCCGAGGCGGGGGAGGCCATCGGTGACCAGGAGGGAGAAGCCCATGAGGGTCCCGAGCATGTCCTCCCGGGAGATCAAGGCGCCGTCCTTTGCCTCGTCCCACTGGAGCCGGCCCTTCTCGACCTGATCCTTGAGGAGGCGCCGGATGGCGGCGTGCATGAACCGCAGGTGGACCCCCGTGCGCACGGCCTGGCCGTCCTCCTCGAAGCCGCCGACGAAGATCACGTCCAGCACCATCTGGAGGACGCCCAGGAGGCGCCGGAGCGTGGCCTCCTCAAGAAGCCCGGTGTAGGTGAGCACCCGGGAGAGGCGCGGGGCGCAGTACCCCTGAGGGACGGCCGACAGGAGGAGGCATGCCGCGGCCGGGATGGAGTGGGACAAATAGGCGCGCTCGGCCTGGCGCATGCGCCGGTGGTCCGCAGGGGTCCATTTGTCCAGCAGGTCCAGGCGGTAGGCGGCGCGGAACTCCTCCATGCGCTTGATCAGCACCGGGGGCACCCCGGAGAAGTCCCGGCGGTACAACTTGTTGATCAGGGGCCCGACCACCGCGGGGTCCTGGTCCTCGAAGATCTTGTCGGCCCAGGGGTCCCCGGTGGCCATCATCTCGTCGAGCCGGTCGTCGGTCCACTCCATGGCTTTATGCTCCAGGGGAGCGAATATCGTTGATTACAGACGAGCTTTCCACCAGATTCGTAGGCCGCGACCCACCGGGAGGCCTCGCCATGAATGGTCCACGCATTTGCAAGGACGGGTTCGAGATAGGACCCGAGCTCTTCAACCTCCAGTGCTACGGGGCCTGGGAGCTCCCGTGGTTCTTCGTCGGCTGCGGCCTCTGGGCGGTCCTGTACGTCATCATCATCCGGAACAGCCTCAAATACAAGTTCATCGAGATGCCCATGATCGCCCTGGCGGCCAGCATCTCCTGGGAGTTCATCTGGGCCTGGTTCTACAAGACCAACATGGGCCACCTCGCCCAGTTTACCTACCGGCTCTGGTTCGTGGTGGACATCGGGCTCTTCGTGCTCCTGTGGCTCTACGGGCACAAGCAGGGGTGGGCCGAGGCCATCCGGAAGAACTTCCGCCCGGCGTTGGTGTTCAGCGTCGCCTGCTGGATCCTGTTCTTCTTCACCTACCCGGTCTCCGACAGCAACCAGTTCGCCTATCCCGGGCGCTACCGCACGGACCACTACATCGGCGCCATCACCGCCTATGTGGACAACCTGGTGATCTCCGCGGCGTACATCTTCCAACTCGCGCGGATGCGCGACGTGCGAGCGATGAGCCCCTGGGTGGCCTGGCTCAAGGGGATCGGCACCGGGCTCAACACGGTGTTCATGTTCATCGTGTTCACCAAGGACTACCTCCTGCAGTCCATGGGCCTCGTGGTGCTGATCCTGGACCTGGTCTACATCCTCTGGCTGCGGGAGCGCCGCAAGGCGCAAGCCGCAGGGATCGAGGGCGTCCCCCGGCTGGACAGCCTGGAACCCGTCGAGGTTCAGTGAACCATGCGCCCGGGGGAACTGCTCGCGTTTGAAGGCCGCGGTGCCTGCCGGGTACTGGCGCTGGACCCGGAGTTCGTCCTGGCGCGGGACGAGGCGGCCGGGGAGCTGCTCCTGGCGCCGAGGCCGGACCTCGCGCGCTCCGCGGGGACGGCAGGGTTGCGGCTGGGAGCGCACCTGGAGCTTGGGCGGGGGCGCTCGCTGCCGGGGGTGGCAAGGCCCCTGGTGGTGGAGCCGACGGGGCCGAGGCTGGTGCTGGAGAACGCACCGGGGGTGCCGCTGTCGGCGCTGTTCCGAGGGGACCTGCCATGGTCTCAGGGGTGCGCCCTGGGGCTGTCCCTGGCGCGGGTCGTGGCGGGGTTGCATCAGGCCGGGATCACACACCGTGGGCTGCGTCCGGACGCGTTCCTTGTGGAGGGGACGAGCGCTACGCTCGTGGACCTCGGGAGCGGGAGTCGCGCACGACGGGGAGACGGAGGGTCTGCCAGCGAGTTGCCAAGGCTGGACCTCCTGCCATGGATCGCGCCGGAGCTGACCGGGAGGATGACGCACGGGTACGACACCCGCGCGGACCTGTACGCCCTGGGGACGCTGTTGTACGCGATCTTTACGGGGCGGCCTCCCTTCGTGGAGACGGACCCCGCGGCGCTCCTGCACCGGCACATGGCCGTGCGCCCGCCTCCCCTGGGAACGCTGCGACCAGGGGTGCCCGCGGCCCTGGAGAAGATCGTCCAGAAGCTCTTGTCCAAGCGGCCAGATGACCGGTACTTCACCGCGCGGGGCCTGGTGCTGGACCTGGAGCGCGCCCTCCGGGAGCTTGAGTCTGGAGGCTCCCCGGACTTCGAGCCGGGCGCCGAGGACCGCGCGGACTGGCTGCGCAGGCCCGCGCACCTGTACGGCCGGGAGAGGGACCTGGAAGCGCTCCAGGCGGCCCTTGAGCGGGCCTCCGACGGGGGCCTCGGGGCGGTGCTGATCCAGGGGCCTTCGGGGATCGGCAAGAGCCTCCTTGCGCGGGAGGCGCGGAGGATGGCCACGGCGCGAGGGGGCGCCTTCGTCCACGGCAAGTTCAACCAGGACCGCTCCACCGGGGACGCGATCCTGTCGGCGCTCCGAGAGCTCGCCCTCCAGGCCCTCGCGGAGAGCGAGGCGGTGGTCGCGGCGCTCAAGGCCGAGGCCCGATCCCTGGGGACGGGTGCCGCCGTGGTGGCCGAGGCGCTGCCCGAGGCACGCTCGCTCCTGGGAGACCCGGGGCCCGTGGACGCGGTGCCGGAGACCGAGGGACGCAACCGCTATCGGCAGGCGCTGCGGGCCTTCGCGGGGCTCTTCGCGCGCCCTGGCCGCCCGCTGGTGCTTTGCCTGGATGATATCCAGTGGGCAGACCCGAGCGCCTTGGAGCTCCTGGGGTGGTTCCTCCAGCCAGGGGTCCTGACGCACACCCTCGTGCTGCTGACCTCGCGGGACGGGGCCGAGGTGTCCCTGGCGGTGGACGAGACCCTTGAGCACGTGGCCCGCGAGGGCGTCGCGGTGACCCGCCTGGTGCTGCGCCCGCTGGACACCGAGGCGTGCGTGGCGCTGTTGGTGGGCGCGACGGGGGCGTCGAGGGAGGCCCTCGAGCCGCTGGCGTCGCTCCTGGCAGAGCGCTCTCGGGGCAACCCCCTCGCCTTCGTGGAGACCCTGAGCGCTCTGCACGAGGACGGCACCCTGGCCTTCGATCACGCCGCGGGGGCGTGGCGCTGGGACCTCGACGAGGTGCGCAGGCGCACCGTGGACGAGGGCCTCGCGAGGGTCCTGGGGGCGCGCGTCCAGCGCATCCCGCGCGGTGCTCGGGAGGTTCTCCACGCCGCGGCGTGCTTGGGGAGCCGAGGGAGCCTGGCGCTCCTGGCGGTGGCCACCGGCGCGGAAGGCGCCGCGGACCAGGCGCTCGCGGTCGCCGAGGAGGAGGGGTTGGTGCAGCGATCCCTGGACCGCAGCGTGTGGACCTTTGTCCATGACCAGGTGCGGCAGGCCGTGCTAGACGACCTGGGCAGCGGTCGCGCGGCCCTCCACGGGGCCATCACCCGTCGCCTGCTGGCCGAGGGGGACGCTTCGAAGGGTGGTCCCGAGGTGGTGGCTCAGCAAGCCATCGGGGGCCTGGAAGCCCTGCGCGTGGATCCCTGGGAGCGGCGCCTGGCCCTGACGAGGGTCCTCCTCAAGGCAGGCACCCACTGGCGCCGGACCATGGCCTTCGACGCGGCGTGCAGGGCCCTCGGAGCAGCCTGCGAGCTCCTGGGCGAGGAGGGCTGGGAGCGCATGCCCGCGGAGGCCCTGGAGGCGCACCACGGGTATGGCGAGGCGCTAGCGTTCACCGGCGCGAAGGCGCGGGCCGAGGAGCTGTTCTCGGCCTGCCTCGCGCATGCCCGCAGGCCGATCGAGAAGGCCCGTATCTACAAGACCCGGGTGGTGCTGGCGAACCTCGCGGGAGAGCATGACGTGGCGCTGGAGGCGGGACGGGCCGGCCTCGCGCTGTTGGGCCACGACTATCCGCTGGATGTCGGCAAGGGGCGCGTCGCGTTGGAGATCGCGAGGAGCAAGTGGTACCTCGGCCGCCGCAAGCCCGAAGACCTCCTCACGGCGCCAGAGCTGACCGACGAGGCGCTCCTCCTGATGATTGACACCTACATGGAGCTCACGCTCCCGGCGTACAGCCACAGCGAGGAGCAGGCAGGCCTGACGTACCTGCGCATGGCCAACATCGCCTTCAAGCATGGCGTGTCTCCGCAGGGCACCTACGCCATGATGAACTACGGCGCGGTGTTGTCCGCTGGGCTCGGGGACACGAAGCTCGGCTACGACTTCGGACGGATGGTGATCCGCCTCGCGGAGGAGCGCTTCCCGCGGCCGTTCTTCCTCGCCAGGAGCTACTTCACCCTCGCGACCCTGATCAACCACTGGCAGGAGGACTGGGTCCGGAACCACGCCATCCTGGACAGGGCCACGCAGCACGCCGAGGCGTCCGGGGACTTTCAGTATGTGACCTATGCCTACGCGCAGTACGCGATGCTGGGCGTCATCGAGGGGCGAGCGCTCGCGAGCCTCGCGGTGGAGCTGCAGGAGCACGAGGTCAAGGGGAAGCGCGGGAAGTTCCACAATACGCTGTTCTACCAGTCGAGCGCGCTCCTCCGAGTCGCCCACCTGACCGGGAAGAGTCAGGGCCGGGACTCCTGGGGCACAGACGAGGAGAGCGAGCAGAGCTACCTGGAGCGGCTGGACAAGAGCCATTTCACGCCGGTGAGCGCCTACTCTGACGCCCTGCGCATCGGGGATCACGTCCTGGCGGGCTTCCCCGAGCGTGGCGTCGCGCTCTCGCTCAAGACCGAGGGGCGGGCCCACGCGCTGGTAGGGCAGCTCATGGAGATCGAGCGTTCCTTCATGAGCGGGCTGGCGGCGGCGGACCTCCTGGTGAAGGAGCCCGAGGACAAGCGCGCGAAGAAGCTGCTCCAGGCAGCGATCAAGCGCTTCGCGTTCTGGGCGAAGCTTGTTCCGGTGAGCTTCGAGGGGCGCCTGCGGATGCTGGAGGGCATGGCCTCGTGGGTGGCCGGGGAGCTCGTGCTGGCGCGCGGGAAGCTCAATCTCGCGCTGGAGTCTGCGCGACGTCGGGGCGAGCCGCACCTCCAGGGGATGGCCTCGGAGCGCCTCGGAGAGCTCGCGTTGGCGCAGTCCAACGCGTCCGAGGCGCGGCGCCACTTCACCGACGCCATGGCGGCGTTTGGTGCCTGGGGCGCGACGGCCAAGGTGCAGTGGCTGCGCGAGGACCACGCGGCGCTCCTGGGTCCCGCGCCGGGCGAGGCGCGGGCGGGGGCGCGGCCCGACGCGTTGGACCTGGCATCGGTGCTCAAGGCCGCCGCGGCGCTGTCGTCGGAGATCCGTCTGGACCGGCTCCTTGAGCGGATCATGACGATCCTGGTGGAGAGCGTGGGCGCGCGGCGTGGGGCGCTCCTGCGGGAGCGCGCGGGGGAGCTGCGGGTGGAGGTGGTGGCCGAACCCGATCGCGCGCCGCGGTCCCTCGGGGGCGTGCCCATCGCGGAGGCGCCGGCGCTGGCCGAGGGGGTGGTGCGCTACGTCGCCCGCACGGGGGAGGCGGTGGTGCTGGAGGACGCCTCGCGGGACGCCCGCTTCGGGCAGGA
The DNA here is from genome assembly GCA_016218725.1 of Deltaproteobacteria bacterium. GTDB lineage: Bacteria > Myxococcota_A > Polyangia > Polyangiales > JACRDB01. The sequence goes on along the minus strand of JACRDB010000027.1, from coordinate 70,250 downwards.
CGCGCACCTGGCGAAGAACCCCGGGGTGAGCGTCTTGTGCCGCTCGCTGATGAGCCAGGGGCGCCTGGCGTGCGTGGTGTACCTGGAGAACGACCTGGCGTCGGGGGCCTTCTCGGCGGACCGGCTGCGCGTGGTGGAGCTGTTGAGCGCGCAGGCGGCGATCGCGCTGGAGAACGCGCAGCTCTACGGGGAGGTGGAGGGCATGGCGCGGAGCTTCGAGCGCTTCGTGCCCAAGGAGTTCATCTCGTCGCTGGGGCGGCCGAGCGTGGCGCGGGTGGAGCTCGGGGACAGCGTGCAGAAGGAGATGACGGTGCTGTTCTCGGACATGCGGGGCTTCAGCGCCCTGGTGGAGGGGCAGACGCCGGAGCAGAACATCGCGTTCATCAATGAGTACCTTGGCGCGATGGAGCCCGCGATCATTGGCCACGGGGGCTTCGTGGACAGCTACCTCGGGGACGCCATCATGGCGCTCTTTGACGGGGCGCCCGCGGACGCGATCACGGCGGCGGTTGAGATGTTCACGCGGCTGGAGGGGTACAACGCGCAGCGCAGGTCGCGGGGCCTGGGAGCCGTGCGCATCGGGGTGGGGCTCAACGCGGGCGCGCTGACGCTGGGCACCATCGGGGGACCCCAGCGGATCAAGTGCGGTGTGATCGGGGACCCGGTGAACCTTGCGGCGCGGGTGGAGTCGCTGACCAAGAGCTACCAGGCGCCGCTGCTCACCACGGAGAGCACCATGGAGCGCGCTGGGGGGAGCTTCCTGGTGCGGGAGGTGGACCGGGTGCGCGTGGTGGGGAGGCAGCAGCCCGTCACGCTGGTGGAGGTCTTCGACGCGGACCCGGCCCCTTTGCGGGAGAAGAAGAAGGCCACGCTGGACTCCTGGCGAAGGGCCATCGACCGCTACCACGCCCGGGACTTTGCCGTGGCCGCATCGCTCTTCGCCGCCGTCCGCGCGGAGCTGCCCGACGACGCCGTGGCGAGGCTCCGCCACGAGCGATGCCTCGCCCTCTCCGACGCGCCGCCGCCCCCGGACTGGGACGGCGTCGCCACGTTGGACAAGAAATAGGGTCTCACGCCCGGAGTTGACGCGCGCGGTGCCCTGACATAGCTACCCCCGCGAGCGAGCACCGTCGTGAAGGTAGCGTGTCCCCTGGCTTCGGCGACCCTGGGGCTCGCGCTCTACGCTGGCTCCGCGCTCGCGGTCCCGCCGGTGGTGCATGCCCGCCGAGGGACGCCCGCCCTCGATGGCGCCCTCGACGACGCGCTCTGGCGCTCGGTGGCGCCCGCCGCGGGCTTCCTCCAGCGGCAGCCCACCTTCGGCGCCGCGGCCACGCACGGCACCACGGTGCGCGTGGCCTACGACGACCGCGCGCTCTACGTGGCCGTGGCGTGCGTCACCCGCGGACGCCCTGAACAGAGGCTCTCCCGGAGGGACGTGCTGCCGCCGGGAGAGTGGGTGCGTGTCCTGGTGGACGGCCGCGCCGAGGGGAACTCCGCCTTCGCGTTCACCGTGAACCCCGCGGGGGTCCAGGTGGACGCCCTCGTGCGGGGGGACGGCGAGGACAACACGGACGTCGGCTGGGACGCCGTCTGGAGCGCCGAGACCGCCGTCACGGACGACGGCTGGAGCGCCGAGTTCGAGCTCCCCTGGCGCGTCCTGCGCTTCGACGCCGAGCGCCCGGACTTCCGGCTCCAGGTGGAGCGCAATGACTTCCAGCTGGGAGAGCTCTCCTCGCTGGCGCCGATCCCCGCGGACGCCCCGGCCTTCGTCTCGCGCTTCGCGCGCCTGCGGGGCGTGGTCGGGATCACGCCACGGCGGATCTTCGAGCTGCGGCCCTACGCCCTCGGGGTCACGCGCATGCTGGAGGACCCCTCGCGCCTGGACACCACGGCGACGCTGTCGGGCTCGCTGGGCGCGGACCTCAAGCTCGGGCTGACGCAGGACCTGGTGCTGGACCTCACGGCCAACCCGGAGTTCGGCACCACCGAGGTGGACCCGGCCTTCGTGAACCTGTCGACCTTCGAGGTGCAGCTCGTCGAGCGGAGGCCCTTCTTCCTGGAGGGCCGGAGCCTCTTTCGCACGCCCCTCACGGTGCTGCACACCCGCAGGATCGGGGCCGCCCAGGAGCCCCCGGGGCCCTCGCGCCCGGAGGCGACGGTCACTTCCTCGGACCCCCTGGCGCGCGTCTGGGGCGCCGCCCAGCTCGCCGGGCGCGTCGGCGCGTGGAGCGTGGCGGTGCTGGACGCCGTCACCGCGCCGGTGGCCGCGGTGGAGACCACCGCCCGCGATGGCGCCCTGGTGAACACCGAGCGGGAGGTGTCCCCGGGCACCAACTGGCTGGCGCTCAGGCTCCGGAGGCCGCTCCGGGAGGGCTCCTCCCTCGGGCTGATCGCGACGCACGTAGGGCGCGCGGGGCAGCCCCACTACCTGGTCGGCGGGATGGACTGGGACTGGCGCTTCCCGGACAACGTCCACCGCCACCGCGGCCAGCTCCTCTTCTCTCACGCCTGGAACCCCTCGGACGGGCAGCGCGACGGCTATGGCTTCTTCGCGGAGGTGGCCCGCGCCGAGAGCCCGGTCTTCCTCTGGTCCGCCCGGGTGCGGTCGTACTCCCGGGGCTTTGACCTTAACGGCCTGGGGTACCTGGAGCGCGGGGACATGGTGCGCCTCGTGGCGGATTTCACCCTCCGGACGCCTCGGCCCGTAGGCTTCCTGCGCAACGTGGAGTGGAGCGGCTACGCGATCGAGCAGCACAACACCGCGGGGGTGCTCCTGGAGCGAGGCTTCGGCACCGAGGTGTATGCCACTTCGCGCTCCCTCTGGACCCTCGGGGTCGGGGCGGAGCTCCAGGCAGCGCGCTTCGATGACCGCGAGACCCGCGGGGGCATCCCCTACGCCCTCGCCCCTGGCATCGAGGCCTATGGGTGGTTCCAGAGCGACACCCGCCGCGCGGTGAGGTTCCGCCTGCAGGGCGGGGTGGACACCTACAACGGGGGGCGTCGCGCGGGCGTCGGGCTCCAGGCGACGGTGATCCCGACGACCTTTGCGACGCTGTCTCTTCAGGGCACGGTGCGCTTCCTGGACGACCCGCCGCGCTGGGTGGAGACCGTCACGGACAACGTGGGGGTGGAGCACCCGGTCTTCGGGCTCCAGCGCGGGCGCATCTACGAGCTCATCGCCAGAGCGAACCTGGCGCTGTCTCGTCGGGCGTCGCTGGACGTGTTCTCGCAGGTGCTCCTCGGGGACCTGCGGTACCGGGACTACCGGGAGCTGGTCGCGCCGGACCGCTGGGCGCCGTTTGCGTACGGGGGCGACGCCAGCTTCGAGCGGGCGGTGCTCAAGGTGAACGCCATCGCGCGGTACGAGTACCGCCCGGGGAGCTTCCTGAGCGTGGCCTTCGTGCATGCCGCGCTCCTGCGCGTCGCGCCGGGCGAGCCTGGCTACGGCCTGGGGCTCTCGCTCCTGGGGCAGGCAACGCCGGAGACGAGGCTCCTGGCGAAGCTGACGTGGCTGTTTACGTGAGGAGGAGTGAGTTCAGCGAGCTCCGCGGTGAACGTCGTTGCGGGTGGCCTGGTCCCAGGAGCGGACCACATCGCCGTCGGCGGGGATCTGGGGGCCGACCAGGCGGGCGCCGGTGCCGAGGAGGTACACGTCGGCCAGGGCGCGGGCGACGGCCACGCGCTCGCGGAGGCGGTCGGTCCGGGATCCGGGACCGCCTCGTCCGTCGGCGGCGAGGCCCACGGCGTCGAGGCCGCGGGAGCGCGCCAGGAACACGGCGCGAGGGAGGTGGAAGCGCTGGGTGCAGACCACCGCGCTGCGCACGCCGAAGACCCGCGCGGCGCGATCCATGGAGTCGAGCGTACGGAACCCCGCGTGGTCGAGCACCACGGCGCTCGACGGGACTTCGTGGGCCACGAGCCAGCGGCGCATGGCGTTGACTTCGTCGTAACCGACGCGCCCGTGGTCACCGGACACCAGGACGCGGCGCACGGTCCCGCGTAGGTAGAGCGCTCGCGCCGCGGCGAGGCGATCGGCGAGGAGCGCGCCCGGGGTGCCGTCCGGCAGGACCCGGGCGCCGAGGACGAGCGCGACCGCGCGGGCAGGCACAGCCTCCGGGCGGTTGTAGAGGTAGGGGGCCTCGCGGGCATCGAGGACGAAGGGCAGCGAGGCGAGCGCCGCCCCGACGACGAGACCGAGGGCGAGCGGGCGACGCCAACGGGAGGGGATCATGAGGGTGAGGGATGGCCCATCGCGCGCGAGGGCGCAAGGAAGGCGCGAGGGAGGCTCCTCCCCCTTGGAGCCACGCCCTCCCTCGGCGCCTCCAACGCGGACTCCCCAAGGGGGCAGGCAACCACGAGAAATCCTCTGAGATTGTTGGAGCCGCCCAAGGAGTGTGGCGATGTTGAAGCTAGAGGCAGCAGGCGTAGCCGAAGCGGTCCGTCAGCGGGTTCGGGTTGTCGGGCATCGACGAGAGGAGACCACCGACCCGGTTGCTGTCGTTGTCGGCGCCGTTGTTGGTCCAGGCGCGGACGCCGGGGAAGCGTCCTGCATTTCGGATGTTCTGCATCTGGCTGTTGGAGCAGATGTCCGCGTTCATTCGAGCGCATGCGCGCGAGGCGTTCGGGAAGTCAGAGTCCTCGGTGGCGTGAATGTCCATGACGCAAATGTTGTTGATCACCGTGCCCGGCGAGGGGCAAGAGCCATCCGTGGGGAGCTGGTTGATGCAACACGCAAAGGCCCACGCCTCGTTCCAACCAGGGTTGTCCTGGGTGTTCGTGCCGAGGATCGGGTCGAAGACGTCGCCGTCGTTGTCCGAGAAATGGTTGGTGAGGCGGCGCACGCTCCCCGAGAAGCGCCCAGCGTCGTTGAGCGTGACGTACTGGCTGGTCGTGCACAGATCGCTCTGGAGCGAGGCGCAGATCCGAGCCGCGACCATGGAATTCGTGTTCTCGATGGGGGTCAGGTAGGTGAAGCGAACCCCCACGTCGCTCGTCGCTCCCATGGCACGGACGAGCGTAGACCTGGCGCGCGCACCCGCGCTGGCCTGCAACGGACAGCAGGCGAAACCGTAGCGATATTCGAGGGACGGGTCGTCGTTGCTCTGGAGCGCGAAGCTGATCCTGCCGGCGTCGTTGTCCGAGAAGTGCCGACTCCAGACCGCGCGTCGACCGGTCGTCGTGTTGTAGAAGAGGTCCGCGCCGACCCCCTCGTGGTTGTATCGGAGGAGGTGGTACTGGGTCGCTGAACAGAGGTCCGAGCGCAGGCCCGCGCAGGTGGCAACCGCGGTGTTCCAGTCGGTCCCCGTGGAGACGTTGTCGAAAAACCTCACACACACGTCGTTGTAGATGAACCCCGGGCACTCGCGCTCGGTGCCCTCTCCCGGAGGCCCCATCGGCCCCGCCGGTCCCGCCGGTCCCGCGGGCCCCGCCGACCCCGCGGGCCCCAGGGACCCCGCCGGGCCCGCCGGTCCCGCCGGCCCCGCGGGCCCTGCCGGTCCGGGCGGGCCGCCGCCGGTGCCCGCCCAGCGGCCCATGCTGTCAATCACCGTGGTCCCGCCGATCACCACCGCCGTCGGGTGGATCTCGCCGATCACGTCCCCCGCCACCAGCGCGTAGGGCACGCTCGCCACGGGCTCCCGCGGGGTCATCTCCGCGTCGGCCCCCACGGTCACCCCCAGGAAGCGCGGGCGTCCGTTGAAGAGCCCCGGCGCGAACGCGCTCATGCCCCCGAGCTGCACGGAGAAATATCCGTCGTCGAAGGTCACGCTGTGCGTCTCGCTCCAGAGCGCCATGCCGCCCGAGGCCGCGTCGTAGATGCGGTACGTCAGCATCTGCGAGCCCCCCACCGCCGCGCCAGCCCGGTCCAGGAGCCGCCCCTGGTGCACCAGCGCCTGCGGCACCTGCGCCGACGCCACCCCCGGCGCCAGCGCCAGCGCGAGGCCCAGCATCACCGCGGAGATCCCCCCGCGAGCCCTTCGTCTCGAAGCCATTGGTTTCCTCCCGTACATCATCGCCGGTCTCCCGTGGCCCCTACGAGACCACCCTGGAGCCGAAAGCCTGCCGATCGCATCGTCCCTACGTGCACCGTGGACTGCCCCAACGTGGACACCATCCGGAAGCGCGACGAGAGCATCACCCCCCCGGCCCCCACCAGCGCCCCGCCGCGGTGCGGACGCAGCGCAAAGCCGCCGCCGTCCACCACGGCCCCGTCCCCGCCCGCGCTGTCTCCCCCGGTGCCATCCCCGCCCGAGGTGCCGTCGCCCCCGGTGGCGTCCCCAGCGCCTCCGTCCAGGGTGGTCCCGTCCCCCATGGGGCCGTCCATTGGCGTCACGTCGGACCCGGTGCCCGTGTCCGTGGCCCCATCCCCGGCGCCGTCCTGCGGGCCCTGGGTGTCCGCCGAGGGCGCGTCCGAGGCGTCCGAGCCCCCGTCCATCGGCGCCACCACGTCCCCGGCGTCGGCGCCGCCCTCCGTGGGCACCCCCGTGTCCATCGTCGCCGGGGCGTCGCTCCCGCAGCCCTGGAGCACGCCCAGCAACGCCAGCCCGATGCACCAGCCCGAACGCTTCATCCTCAGTCCCTTCGTCACGGACCCGTCGAGGTGCCCGGTAGCCTACCACCAGCCCCCTCGACCCCGACACACGAAATCCACCACAAGCTCCAGCGACGCACACTTCGCGCCAGGCACCCCGCGGTTGGGTTACACTGTACCCGCAGCCGATGGGTGGGAACCGCTATCTCCTGGGGCTCTGCCTTGCGCTCCTCCCCGCCGTGGCCTCCGCCCAGCCCGGCCCCCAGGAGCCCCCACCCGGCACCCCCGCCCAGACCCACCTGGACCGGGGCAACACCCTCTACCAGCAACAGCGCTATGCCGAGGCCGCCCGGGAGTTCCAGGCAGCCTACGACCAGAGCCACCACGCCGCGCTCCTCTACAACATCGCCCGCGCCCTGGAGGCCGCAGGCGAGCTCCGAGGCGCCCTGGACGCCTACCGTCGCTTCGATGAAGCCGGCGCCCCGGGAGCCGACCCCCAGGGCCTCCAGACCCTCCGGGATCGCATCGCCTCGCTCCGCGCTCGCCTCGGTGAAGGAGGCACCACCGCGCCCACGCCAGCCCCCCCCACCGCAGCGCCGCAGCCCCAACCCACGCCCCACCCGCCCGGCGAAGACCGCGCCCCGCCCTCGCGCCTCGGGTCCTGGCTGCTCCTCGGTGGAGGTGTCGCCTGCGCGGGGGCCTCCGTGGCCTTCGCCGTCCTGGCGTCGGGCAACAGCGCCAGGGTCCGCGCGGGCAACCTCGGCCAGGAGCCCTATAGCCTCGCCCTCGAAGACGCCCGGTCGAGCGCCCAGCTCCAGAGCACCCTCGCGTGGACCCTCGGCCTCGCGGGAGGTGCCCTCCTCACGGGTGGCGTCCTCGGCTTCCTCCTCCGGTCCGGAGCCCCACGGCCCGGCGCTCCGAGGGCCCTGGTCCTCCCCACCCCCGGAGGGCTCGGCCTCGGGGTCGGAGGTACAATATAATGCGCGCTGGAGCCCTGGTGGCCGTGGCCTTCGCATTGGTGGTGGGATGTGTGCCCGAGTGGGACACCACCGGGCAGCTCCGGTGTGGCGTCGGGGGGCTGTGTCCTGCGGGGCTTTCGTGTGTCTCCGGGCGCTGCTGTCCGGTGGGAGGTGCCTCGGGGCAGTGCCCCGTTGGGGTCCCCGATTCCGGCGCTGACGCGCCGCAGGTCACGGACTCCACGGCGGACACGGCGGCAACCCCGGACGCCCCAGCGGACTCGGCCATGATGGACGCGCCTACGGACCGTCCCCCGGAGACATGCGTGGGCGTGGGGACCTCGTCCTGCGGAGTGGGGAGCGAGTGCCGCGAGGGCGTGTGCTGCGACGTCAACGCGGGCGCCGAGTGCCCCGCGGGGTCCATCGGGAGCCCTTGCACGGAGGCCAGGGACTGCGTCCGCACCCCGGGGACCTCGGTGATCTGTTACCGAGGCGCCGTGAGCGGCGAGCGCGAGGAGTACCCGAGGGGTTACTGCTCCTCGGGCTGCGAGCGCACCGCGAACCCCGACGGCTGCGGCGCGCTGGGGGTCTGCGTGATCGAGGGCTTCTTCAGCGCGTGCGCGCGGCGCTGCGCCGCGGGTCGGTCCTGCCGCGAGGGCTACACCTGCCGACCGTACAACGCCACGCTCAACCGCCAGGCGGACGTCTGCGTCCCGGACTGCACCCGCGGCGCGTACTGCCCCAACGGCCAGGCCTGCTACGCCCGCGGCCGCACCTGCCGCCCGGCTTGCTCCACCGCCATGGACCGCGCGTGCCCGGCGCTCACCGGGTGCAGCCCCGCCGACCGGGTGTGCCTCCAGAGCTGCCTCGTGGGGTGTCCCCCGGGCACCAACTGCGGCGAGGGCCTCCTCTGCCGCGCGCTGTGAACGCTACGCGCCGCGGGCGCTTGTCACTTCATCTATCGTCCGCAGGAGGCGGTCCATCTCGAAGGGCTTCTGGAGCACCGCCACGGCGTCCCCGCGGAGCTTGTGGTCCATGGCGATCTCGTAGGCGCTCACCAGCACCACGGCGATCCCGAGGTCGAGCTTCTTGATCGCCACCAGGGCGTCGGCGCCGCTCATCCCGGGCAGGCGCAGGTCCAGGAGCACCACGTCGGGGCGCACCCGCGCCGAGGTGAGCTGCGTCAGGGCCTCCTCCGCGGTGGTCGCCGTGTGCACCGCGAGCTGCTGCGCCTCCAGGGCCCGCGAGAGGCTCCGCAAGAACGCCCGGTCGTCGTCCACCACGAGGATCGTGCGCCGGTGGCCCTGGTCCTCGATGAGCCCGAGGAGCCTCGGGAGGTCCAGGGGCTTGGGGATCACGTCCACCGCCCCCGCCTGGCAGGCCTGCTCCAGGAGGTGCGGCGCCGACCACGCGGTCATCAGCACCACCCTCGGAGGGTCCGGCAGGGCGCGCATCTGCTGGAGCGCCGAGACCCCGTCCATCCCCGGCATGCGCACGTCCATCAGCACGAGGTCAAAGCGCTCCGCCTGCACCTGCGCCAGGGCCTCCGCGCCGTCCGCCGCGTTGGACACCCGGTGACCCTTGCGGCGCAGCACCGCGGAGATGGTCTCCACCACGTTGGGCTCGTCGTCCACGACCAGGACTCTTGCGCTCACCATCGATCAGCCACGCAGTGTGGTCCCGTTGGCCCGCCAGGACAAGCTCCCAACAAAGCTCCAGAGGTCCCGTGTGTCCAAGCGGGTGCGCATCGTGCAAAGCTCCAGGCGAGGCCTCCCACCGGTGTCCAGGCTCCTCTCGCGTGCCCTCGCGGCCCTCGTGGCCCTCGCGTCGTGCGCGGGCCCTGCTGCCCGGACCCCACCCCCCGCGTGCCCGGGGCCCCGCGCCCGGGTGCCCGAGGCGCCGCCCGGGGCCCACTCGCCCTCGGCGGCCTCGGTGTCGGGCGGGCGCTCGCTCCCGCCCGACCACCTCTCCGCCGTGGACCGCTGCTCCGTCTGCCACGCGGAGCTCTTCGCCCAGTGGAGCGGCTCGGCCCATCGGTTCTCCTCCCTGGACAATCCCTTCTATCTCCCGGCCTTCCGGGCCGTGGCCGCCGCCCGGGGGGCCCCCTCCACCCGCTGGTGCGGCGGCTGCCACGACCCGGCCCTGCTCTTCGGCGGGGACCTCGACGGCCGCCCCATCGACCGCGCCCACGAGCGCGCCCGGCAGGGCGTCGGGTGCCTCCTTTGCCACTCCATCGAGCGCATCCACGACCGCACGGGCAATGGCAACTACGTGGTCTCCCCGGAGCCCGTCCCCTTCCCCGCGCGGGAGAACCCCCCCCAGGACGAGGTCCGGCGGCACCGCGAGAGGCTCTCCCGACCGCTGCTCGCACAGGGGGACTTCTGCGGGGCATGCCACAAGGTAGGCATCCCCGAGGCGGTCTCCCAGCACCACTGGCAGCGCGGCCAGAACGACTTCGACGCCTGGGACCAGAGCGCCTACGCCGGCAACGACCTGGAGCGCCACGACCCCGACGCGCCGAGGCGGACCTGCCAGGATTGCCACATGCCCCTGGTGCCCGCGCCCCGCGGCGACGCCGCCGCCACCGACGGAATGGTGCGCTCACACCGCTTCGCAGGGGGACACACGGCCCTGGCCGCGTGGACCGCCGACCCGGAGGCCGCCCTCGCCGCCCGCCAGGCCCTGGAGGGCGCCGTGCGGCTGGATCTGTTTTCAGCCCCCACGGACCCCTCCCGGCCCTCGGGCCCGCTGGAGACCGTCCCCTGGGAGCCCGGTCCGCGCCGCACCTTCGACGTGGTGCTCGTCAACGAGCGCGTGGGCCATCGATTTCCGGGCGGCACCGCGGACGTGGCCGACACCTGGCTGGAGGTCACCGTCACCGACGCCCGCGGCGCCCTCGTCGCCCAGAGCGGAGCCCTCCAACCCCAGGACCCGGGCGCCCCCTCGGATGAGGCCCACCGCCTGGAGGTGCGCCCCATCGATGCCGACGGCCGCCCCGCTCTCCTCCGAGACCCCCACCGGTACCGCGCCGTGGCCTATGACACCACGCTCCCGCCCAGGGCCTCCAGGGTCGTGCGCTACGCCTGGGAGGCCCCCGAGGCCCTCGCCCTGCCCGTCACCGTGAGGGTGCGGCTCCTGCACCGCAGGCTCGCAAATCCTTACTGGGCCTACGCTTGCGCGCAAGCTCCGGGGGAGCAGGGGAGGCCCTGCCCGCCGCCGGTGGTGACCGTGGTGGCGTCCTGGCAGGCCGTGGCGGGCGGGGGCGAGGCGCCCCGCGAGGTGCCCCCGTGGCGGCGCTACTACGACCACGGCCGGGCCCTCGGGGAGGCGAGCCTCCAGGAGCGCGTGGGGGAGGCTCTGCCCTCGCTGGTGGAGGCCGCGCGTCTGGCGCCCGACCGCGCCGAGCCCCGGGTGGAGCTGGCGAGGGTGGCGCTCCGTCAAGGCCGCACGGCGGACCTGGAGCGGTATCTCTCGGAGGCCAGGACCCTGGCGCCGGGGAGCCCCGTGGTGCCGTTCCTTCGGGCCCTGAGCGCGGCGGACACCTGGCGCTGGGCGGGGGTGCTGGAGCCCGCCCGGTCGGCCCACCGGCTCCGCCCGGGGAACGTACGGGTGCTGGAGTACCTGGCCAACGGGCTGGGGCTCGCCGGGCGCCACCGGGAGGCCCTGGAGCTCGTCCAGCGGGGCCTAGGGATGGACCCCGAGAGGGCGCAGCTCCAGCACCTCCAGGCGCTGGAGCTCACGGCCCTCGGGGCGCCCTCGGAGGCCCTCCGGGCGCGGGCGGCCTGGGAGCGCCACCGGGTTTTTGATGACGTGCCGGGGCTGCGCGCCCGGTGCAAGCGCCAGGACCCCGGGTGCGCCCGGGAGTCCCTGCCGGTGCATGTGCATGCGCTCACGGCGACGATTTCGCCGTCGGGAGTTGTGTCCGGGGCGGGAGGTCCGCACAATCCCGCGCCGGAGGTCCGCGATGGTCATCTCGGGGTTGTCGGGCAATGAGATCTACTGCCTCGCGCTGAAGGGCTTTGGCCCCGGCGAGCTCGCGGTGGGCAACAGCGTGCAGTCCCTGGGTATCGCCGGGGGTTTCGCGTCCTTTGGCAAGAGCCTCGCGGGCGGGGAGATCAGCCAGATCACGTCGCTCATCTCCGAGGGTCGCCACGCGGCCATCGCGAGGATGGAGCAGGAGGCCCAGCAGCGCGGGAGCGTGGGGGTGACGGGCGTCCAGAGCGAGCTGCGCACGCTGGCGGGCTACACGGAGTTCCTGTCCCAGGGCACCGGGGTGACCGGGCAGCCGGGGCGCTTCTTCTCCACCTCGGCCTCGGGGATCGAGCTGTACTGCCACCTGGACGCGGGGTACGTCCCGGTGCGCTTCGTGATGGGGAACGTGGCCTACGCGCTGGGCATCGGCCGGGGGCTCACGGGCTCGCTCCGGCAGCTCGCCCAGGGGGAGGTCAAGGAGTTCTCGCAGATGTACAACGGCATCCGCCACGTGGCGCTGCAGCGCCTGCAGATGGAGGCCGCCCAGGCGGGAGCCAACGCCGTGGTGGACGTCAAGCTCAAGATGCTGCCCTACGGGCCGGGGACCGTGGAGCTTCTGATCACGGGCACCGCGGCGTACCACCCGAGGCTCTCGCAGGGCCCGGTGCAGCCTCACCAGGTGGTGACCTCGGAGCTCACCGGCGAGGAGCTCTGGAACCTGGCCAAGCTGGGCTACGTCCCGATGCAGCTCGTGACGGCCACGAGCGTGTACTCCCTGGGCGTGGCCCAGGGCATCGGGGCGATGTTCAAGGCCATGTCCCGGGGCGAGCTCCCGGAGGTCACGCAGCTCATCTACAAGGCCCGGGGCAACTGCCTGGAGCTCCTCCGGCAGGAGGCCCACGCCCTCGGGGCGCAGAACGTGGTGGGCAACAAGCTCATCATCAAGGAGCTGTCCCCGGGGCTCATCGAGATCATCGCGGTGGGCACCGCCGTGCGCCGCGCGGAGGGCTTCGCCCCGCAGTCCGAGGCCCTTCCCCCGCAGGCGGTGATCGTGGACCGGGACAACATGGAGATCGACGCGCCGGTCTTCGGCGTGGCCAACAACCCCTACGCGGCCATGATGCGCGGCACCGGCGGCGCCCAGGCCAACCCCATGGGGTGCATCATCGCCGCGGTGGTGTTGACCTTCACCATGATCATCCCGTGCGCGGCGGCGCTCTTCGGCCGCCACTAGAGGAACGATGAAGCGCCGTGCCATCGTGGCCTCCGTGGCCTTCCTGGGGCTCCTGTCGCGCGGCGGGAGCGCCCTCGCCGGGGGCTGGATGCAGGACCCCGGGGCGTTCTACCTCAAGCTCTGGACGCGCTCGCTCCTCGGGAGCAACGTGTTCCTGGCGTCCGGGCAGAACGTGCCCGCGGGCGCGGGCTACGGCGACCACGCGCTGAACTTCTACACCGAGGTGGGGCTCCACCGTCGCTGGACGCTGGTGGCCTACGGGCGCCCCGCAGGCGTCGCCGTGTTCCGTGGGCAGACCGCGTTCTATACGGGTGACCTCAACGCGGGGGCGCGCTTCGGGCTCCTCCAGGGCACCTGGAACCTGGCGCTGGAGGGGCACCTCGGGGGCACTCCGCCCGTCGGGGGTGACAACCTCGGGGACCCGGCGACGCCCGCGGTGGCATACCGCCCGACGGTGTCCACGCTCGCGGGGGACCTGGAGCTGCAGCTCGGTCGCGGGGTGGGGAGCGGCGGCTGGCTCTCGGGCAACGCGGGCCTGAGGGCCTTCACCCGGAGCGGGCTGGACCCGGCGGTGTACGGCTCGGCGCAGTTCGGCTGGCACTTCCCGGTAGGGTTCCAGTTCGCGGTCACGGTGAGCACGCTCCAGCCGCTCGGGGCGGTGACGGCGACGAACATCCCGGGCACCGGGCAGACGCGCTACGTGGGCCTGGGCGTGGACCTGTCGTGGTGGTTCAGCCCGCGCTGGGCGGTCACCGTGGGCGCGGCCACGGTGCTGATGGCGCAGTCCAACGCCGCCACGGTGCCGCTCAGCGTCGGCATCGAGCACCGGGGGCTGTGACGGCCATGAGCGTGAGCGCGGCGCCGGCTCCGTGCGCTCAGCGCCAGAAGACGAGGTACGTCGTCAGGACGACGTTGCCGTAACCCGTCATGGGAGCGGGCCTGGCGGTGCCGATAAGGGCCTCGTAAGTGAGCTCGTTCTCCATGCCGGGGCGCAGGTCCGCGGTGATGTCCGCGAGGTGGGGGCGCACATCCCAGCCGGGGCACCAGCCGCCGCGACCGAAGTACCAGGTGCCGTGCTGGTTGGGCACCACGCCCTGGTCTACGCGGTCCGTGCAGCCGTCCTGGGTCTGGGCCTCGGGGAAGGTGATCGGGTGGTCGGTGCCGTTCACCCGGAGGTGGTGCGTGTGGTTGCAGAACTCCGCGCACTGGCGCGTCTCGGCCCCGTGGCCCGTGACCAGGGTGTAGAGCTCCACCCGACGGGTGCCGTCGGGTACGGTGAAGCGCACCGGCGGGTGCCGGGCGTTGTAGTCCGCGTTGAGGGCGCCGCCCTCGTATACCCTCCGGGCCTCCACGGGCCGCATGCCCCGGCCACGGTTGGAGAAGCGCAGGGAGAGGCTCGCGATGTAGCTCGCGGGCCGTGGGTCGAACTGTCGGCTGGCGTACCACCGGAAGCGCTGGCGGCCGCCCTCGCGCAGGAGCGGCAGGACGCCGGAGATGTCCGTCACCCAGCGGCCCTCGCGCCAGTAGGTGGTGATCCAGCGGGCAAGCTCCGTGGGGCACCGGGGCGGGGGCACCATCCCGTCCGGGGCGCCCGCGTCGGCGCCGCCTCCGGGGCCGGCGGGCGCCTCGCAGAGCCACAGGTGCGAGAGGTAGTCCCAGGCGCCGCAGTCACCGTCCCGGTGGTTCACGCAGTCCGTCGTGAGGTCCACCTCCAGCGTGTCAAACGTGGCCATGGCCTCGGCGCTCGGGAGCATGACCTCGGGGTATGCGTCCTGGATCACGGTCTCGTTCCGGAGGAGCTCCACCACGGTGGTGCCTCGCTCGCGCCGGAGGCGCTCCTCGCGCTCGAACTCGAAGTTGTAGTACCGCGCCTCGTTGCCCAGGAACGACAGCTCCAGCCGCAGGCCCCCGGAGGCCAGGCGGCCGAGCTGCCCCACCTCCCGGACGCGCTGGGCGCGGTCCACGGCCCACTGCACGGACTCGTAGCGGGGAACCATGTTGGCGGTCCTCCGGCGGGCGCGCACCAGGTCCCCGAGCCAGTTCATCTGCGTGGTGACGTCGTCCGGGACGTAGTGGAGCCTCGGGCCCCAGTGCTCGCGGTCGGCCTCCGGGAGGTCCCCGAGCTCCGTCCCGAAGCGCGCCCGGAGCGCCTCCAGCGCGCTCGCGGCGCCGCTCTGGAGGAAGAAGTAATGCACGTTCCGGGGTGAGCGCTCCAGCATCCCCGCGAGGGAGCCCCGCAGGAGGTTGGTGCTGTACGAGCTGGTGGTCACCACCAGGAAGACGTAGCTGTCCTCCCCGGTCCAGGAGTCCTGGAAGGACCAGGGGCCCTCTGGTGTGGTCACCGTGAAGGGCCCCGCCAGGTCCCTCGGGCGCACCCCGTAGGGCCCCTGGGAAAAGGGCCTGGAGGGCGCCCTGCCGTCCGCGGGAGCGTCGGCGGAGGCGTCTGGAGCGGCGTCCTGGGGGGCGTCCGGCGCCGCGGCGCGGTCCTCCAGGTCCTGGAGCCCGGCGTCCGCGGCCGGCGCCGCTGGGGGTTGCGAACAGCCAAGGAGAAGAACCGCTCCAAGGAAGAACCGAACGCGCATCCGTGAAAGATAGCCTACCCCGGCACGATCAGCGCCTTGACCAGCTCCCGGCGCTCCACCGCGGCCAGGGCCTCGTTGGCCTGGTCCAACGTGAAGCGCCTGCTGGCCAGCTCCCTCCAGGCGAAGCGCTGCTGGTGCCGCGCCACCAGGTGCACCGCCCGGTAGAAGTGCGAGAAGTCACTCCCCCAGCAGCCCCGGAGCTCTACGTGCTTGCGGTTGAGCTGCCAGTGGGGGTGGATGCTCGCGGGACCGTTGTCGGTGTAGTGACCACACACCACCACACGGCCCCCATCGCGCACCAGGTCCAGGGCCTGGGAGACGGCCTCGGGGGCGCCGGCGGCCTCGATGACCACGTCGGCGCCGCGGCCGCGGGTGCGGGACCAGACGCGCTCCAGGCGCTCCTCGGGCGGTTGCTGGAGGTCAATGGTGTGGCTGGCGCCCATCTTCAGGGCGAAGGCCAGGCGATCCGAGGGCGCGCCGATCACGATCACGTCGGAGGCGCCGGAGAGGGCGCTGAAGGCCGCGATGGACTGCCCCACGGGGCCGGCGCCGAGCACCACCACGGTGTCCCCGAGGGCGATGTCCGCGCGGTCCACGGCGTGGAGGGCGGTGACCAGGCCGCAGCCTCCGCCGATGTAGGTCTCGGGCTCCAGGTCCTTCGGGAGGTGGATGAGCTTGACGCCGGGCTTCATCCAGAGGGCCTCGCTCCAGCCTCCGAGGAGGCCGTCCCGGGCGCCGTAGGTGATGCCGTAGACCTTGCGCGAGGGGCAGCGGGTGCTCTGCCGGGTGACCAGGCACGCGTGGCAGGCCCCGCAGGTCTCGTGGACGTCCAGGAAGGTCACCGTGTCGCCCTCGCGGAAGGGCTGGTCATTGACGTCCATCAAGGGTTTGGGGAGGGCGGCGATGACGCCCACGGAGACGTGGCCCGGGATGAGCGGGTACGGGACGCCCTTGAGCTTGCCCCGCAGGAGGTGCACGTCGGTGCCGCAAACCTCGCTGTAGAGCACTTTTAGAAGCGCTCCCCCGGGAGAGAGGTCTGGCGCCGGGAGTTCCTCCACCCGGACGGGCTGGTGGGGCGCCGGGAGGACCGCGGCGCGGTACGTGGCTCGAAGCTCGCTCATGGGCGGGTGCCTAGCGCCCCGAGGCGGTCCAAGGCAAGGGCGGGGCACATTGACGCAGTGGGAGTGTTCGGGCGAGACTCGCACCATTCACCACGCTGGTCCCTGGCAGGAGGTCTCCGTCGATGCGAGCACACGTCCGTTGGGTTGGGCTTCTAGGGGTGCTGGTCGCCCTCGGGTGTACCGGCGCCGATGACGGCGCCACGGGGGACGCCGGGCAGGCCATGGACACGGGGGGTGGCGGCGGAGATACGGGTCTCGGGATCGACACCCGGGACCCCTTCCCTGCGGACACCAACGGCGGAGACGGCGCCACCGGCGGTGATGGCACCACCGGGGGAGACGGCACCTCGGGTGGAGACGGCACCTCGGGTGGAGACGGCACCTCGGGCGGGGACGGCACCTCGGGCGGGGACGGCACTTCGGGCGGGGACGGCACTTCGGGCGGGGATGGCACCTCGGGCGGGGACGGCTCGGGCCCGGTGGACGACGGCGGCAGCGGCCTGCCGCCCCGAGAGGTGATC
Source organism: Deltaproteobacteria bacterium (assembly GCA_016218725.1). Classification (GTDB taxonomy): domain Bacteria; phylum Myxococcota_A; class Polyangia; order Polyangiales; genus JACRDB01. Next base: position 53,335 of record JACRDB010000027.1, on the reverse strand, counting down.
GGGACCATGGTCGGGGGCGAGAACTGCGACAACGCCCTGGACGACGACGGCGACGGCATCGTGAACGAGGACTGCCCGTGCACGCCGGGGGAGACCGCTTCGTGCTACCCGGGGCGGCCCGACGAGGCGGGCGGGACGCGCTGCGGCTTCGGCCGGATGACCTGCACGGCGGCCCGGGTGTGGGCGGCGTGCGTGGGCTTCGGTCGGCCGGAGATGGAGACCTGCAACGGCATGGACGACAACTGCGACGGGTTCATCGACGAGGGGTGCTCCTGCCCCGCGGAGGGCATGACCCGGCCGTGCTACGGCGGGCCCATGGGCACCCCGGGCGTGGGCGTCTGCCGCAGCGGCACGCAGGCGTGTCAGATGGAGCCCGGCATGGGGCTGCGCTGGGGCGAGTGCAACGACATGGTGGTGCCGGCCTTCGAGAGCTGCAACGGCCACGACGACGACTGCGACGGGATGACCGACGAGGGCTGCTCCTGCGAGCTCGGCGCCGTGGAGGACTGCTACACGGGCCCGGCGGGCAGCGCGGACCGCGGGATGTGCCGCCGGGGCTTCCGGCGCTGCGTGGAGCGCACCGACGGCGGCTCCACCTGGACGGCCTGCTACGGCATGGTGCTGCCGCTCATGGCCGAGACCTGCAACGGCGCGGACGACACCTGCGACGGCTCCACGGACGAGGGCTGCCCGTGCACCCCGGGTGAGATGCGGCCCTGCTACGATGGCCCCTCGGGGACCTCGGGCCGCGGGCGCTGCGCCGCGGGGCGGATGGTCTGCGGGAGCGACTCCCGCTGGGGCGCGTGCACCGGCCAGGTGCTCCCGGGCAACGAGCTGTGCAACGGCGTGGACGACAGCTGCGACGGCCGCGTGGACGAGAGCTGCATCTGCCCGATGGGCCAGCAGGCGATCTACCGGCTCCGGCCGGTGACGGCCGCGCCGATGTGCGGCATTCAGATGGGTGACGGCCTGCCGCTCATGACGCAGGTCTGCGAGGCCTCGCGCTGCCCCGAGGGGCGGGTATCCGCGGAGGTCACCCCCGGGCGCTTCCAGTGCGTGGAGCCGCCGCCCGAGTGCCCGCCGGGGCGCCACCCGACGTACCGTCGGGACTACGCCTGGGTGTGTGACCGCGGCTGCGAGATGGTGGTGCGCTACGGCGGGATCTTCGGCTCCCGCGCGCTCTGCACGCCGAGGCCCCCCGCGGAGTGCGCCCCGGGGTGCTTCCGGGTGTTCCGCCCGGAGCTCGAGTCCTGGGCGTGTAGCCCGCGGTGCGCGGGCGGGATGCAGGGCATCCTCCTGGCCGGCCAGCGGCTCTGCCTGCCCTGCCCGAACCCCCCGGGCATTCGTATTCGTACCGGCGACTGACCTCGAAGCAACACCACGGGGTGACGGTACCGCCGTCACTCCGTGGCAGTGGGCCGCGCCCTCAAGGCCTCGGCTGCGCGGGTTCCCTCGGCGGAGCCGCCTCCGCGGGTGCCTGCGGCGTGGACCCCGCACCCGTCGGTCGGGCGGCGTCCCGGAGCATGCCCCGGACGAGCTGGTAGCCCACCCGGAGCTGGAGGTCCCGGAGGTCGCTGCCGGGCACTGACGGCGGCGTGGGGTCGCCCTGGTTGCTGTTGGGCAGGTGCCGCGCGAGGTCCCGCTCGCGCTCGGGGGCCTCGGGCGAGTCCGCCGCGGGGGGTGTGGGCAGGTCCACGGCCTCCACCTGCACGTCCGGGGCGATGCCCTGGGCCTGGATGCTCCGGCCGCTCGGGGTGAAATACCGCGCGATGGTGAGCTTGAGCGCGCCGCCGTCGGGGAGGTCGATCACCGTCTGCACGCTCCCCTTGCCGAAGGTGCGGGTGCCTACGAGGGTGGCCCGGTGGTGGTCCTGGAGGGCCCCGGCCACGATCTCCGCGGCGCTGGCCGTGTACTCGTTCACCAGGATCACGATGGGGAACTCCGGTCGGGTGCCTGCGACATGGGCCCGGGCCTCGTCCTGGGCGGCGCCGTCGCGGCCCCGGGTGCTCACGATCACCCCGCTGGCCAGGAACTGATCGGCGATGAAGATGGCCTCGTCCAGAAGGCCCCCGGGGTTGTTCCTCAGGTCCAGCACCAGGCCCCGGAGGGAGCCCCCGGCGGAGCGTGTCAGTCGGTCCAGGGCGGCGCTCACCTCCTGGCTGGAGCGCTCCTGGAAGGCCCGGAGGTTCACGTACCCCACGCCGTCATCGAGGAGGTGCGCCTCCACGGAGGTCACGCGCACCACCTCGCGCACCAGGTCGAGCCTCAGGGGCTCGGTCTGCCCCCGGCGGCGCAGGACCACCCTCACGTGCGTCCCCGGCGCCCCGCGCATGCGACGCACGGCTTCGTCTACGTCCAGGCCCCGGGCGTCCTGGCCGTCCACCGCCAGGAGCTCGTCACCCGCGCGCACCCCGGCCCTCGCCGCGGGGGAGCCCGCGATGGGAGAGATCACCGTGAGGTAGTCCCCGCGGGCGTCGATCTCCACGCCGATGCCCCCGAACTGCCCGGTGGCCTCGCTCTCCAGGAGGGCGTACTCCTCGGCGTCCAGGTAGGCGCTGTGGGGGTCCAGGGTGTTCACCATTCCCCGAATGGCGCCATCGATGAGGCGGTCTTCGTCCACCGGGTCCACGTAGGAGTTCTCAATGTGGGCCAGCACCTGGGCCACGATCCCGAGCCGACGGTACGGCGACGCCCTCGGAGGGATCGAATGGGCCTGGCGGTCGCAGAGCACCCCGGCCCCAAAGGTCGCCCCGAAGGCCAGACAAAGCCCCAGGGCGCGCACGGAACGACGGACTTCCATGGCGGGCACTGTACCCCGCCGCGGGGCACCTCCAAAACCGGGGTCCCCTTGACGACGTGGGGAAAGGTGAGACACTGCCGCGCCCGCGGAGCGTACTCCGACGATCGGGTGGGCTGCCCAGAGGAGAATCTTCCATGAGAGGTCTTGCAGGTACTGGCTTTGCGCTGCTTGTCGGCAGCGCCCTGGTGGCGTGCTCGGGCACGGCGCCGACCAACGACGCGGGCGCGGACACGGCGCCCCCGCCGGACACCACGGTCACGGGTGACACCGGGACCCTGGACACGTCCACCGGGGACACCGGCGCGCGCCCGGACAGCGCTCCCACGGACCGCCCGGCGGACCGCCCGGGGGACACCACGGACGGGGGCCCCGCGGGCACCTGCGCCGGGCTGCCGGTGGTCAACCTGAACATGGCCGGGATGCGCATGGGCGGCACCCTGCGCTACATGGGCAACACCGACGAGGCGTACATGTCCCAGACCATGGGGCGGCCTCCCACCGGGCGCACGCCCGTGTCCGCCCCCACGGGCGGTCGCGGGTGCGTGCAGATGACCGGGCAGCAGGTGCTGTCGTACACCGTGGGGAGCGCCCCGGCGGCCCTGCGGATCAGCACCACGAACCCCGGCACACCCCGGACCTTTGACACCGTGCTGTGGGTCACGGGCCGCTGCCAGACCGCGCTCAACAGCGCCGTGTGCAACGACGACGACCCCGAGTTCGAGGCCTCCGCCGACCGGCGCGTGAGCTCGCTCGTGACCACCGAGGTGCTCATGCCCGGCACCACCGTGTACATCTTGATGGGCGGGTTCTTCCCGCCGGGCAGCGGCACCACGGACCACGGCGCCTACGACCTCACCATCACCGAGCAGATGCCCGTGGGCGCAGGCATGCCCTGCACCACCAACGGGCTCACCACCCGCTGTGACACGGGGTTGTCCTGCGTCCCCATGACGCCCTTCGGGACCATGGGCACCTGCCGCGCGGCGGGCTCGTCCCTGGGCGCCCCCTGCCGGGCCAGCGCGCCGGAGTGCGACATGACCCTGGCGTGCGTCAACAGCACCTGCGCCCAGCGCGTGACGGCCGGCATGGCCTGCGACGCGTTCCACCAGTGCGAGGCCGGGCACACCTGCCTGAACCCCATCCTCGGGTCCAGCGAGGGCGTCTGCACCCGGGACGGCACCGCCTCGGGCACCAACTGCCGCTCCATGGGCGCCATGGGCGGGCGCTGTGACATGGGCTTCACCTGCTCCGTGGAGCTCGACCCTTCGGACACCACCCCCACCTGCGAGCGCGTCGCCATGCCCATGGGCGAGTGCGTCACCGGCCGGGTGCTCTGCCCCATGGGCCAGACCTGCGTGACCGCCAACGGCGGCGCCGTCCTCGGCCGCTGCCTGCCCAATGGCTCCGCGGCCCGCACGGACTGCCGCATGGCCGAGCCGCGCTGCGACGGCGCCCTGCGCTGCCTCCCCGTCGGCGAGAGCGGCGCTGAGCATTGCATCAACCCGTCCATGGCGGGCGGGGCCTGCAGCCCCGACGCGGACTGCCCCGCCGGGTCGACCTGCCTCCTGACGGACCTGTCCGACCGGTACAACGGCCGGTGCTTCGCCGAGGGCTCCCTCGGCGGGCGGTGCCGGCCGGGCGCCACCATGCGCTGTGACGGCTCGGTCACCTGCTCGACCCTGGGCGAGGCGGGCCTGTGCTCCGAGGTCCAGATGATGGCCGGGGGCCCCTGCCACCGGCTGAACCGCCGCTGCGCCGACGGCTTCTCCTGCGTGCTCAACATGGGCTCAGCGCTCGAAGGCACCTGCGTGGCCGACGGCTCCGCCGCGGGCTCCGACTGCCGCCCCGGCGAGATGCCCTGCGGGGCGATGCTCACCTGCTCGGGGTCCTTCCTCACCGCGGGCGTCTGCCAGAGCACCGCCGCCGCGGGCGGGATGTGCGACCCGCTCAACGGCCGCACCCGCTGCCCCATGGGGTCCGTGTGCCAGCCCACGGCCTACAACGCCGGCACCTGCTCGGCCATGGTGGCCATGGAGACCGAGCCCAACAACAACGCCATGCAGGCCGGCATGCCCGCCACCATGGCCCGCAACGTCCGGGGCTCGCTCCCCCTCGGCGACGTGGACTGCGTCAATGTCACCGTGGCCATGAACGGCGGCATCCTCGCGTCGGTCAGCGACGGCAATGGCCGCTGCCCCAACCCCTTCAGCGCCAGCATCGTCCTGGACGTGTACAGCCCCGACGGGCAGCTCCGGGGCATCGCCCAGAACTCCGGCCCGGGCTCCTGCGGCACCGTGGACGGCAACCGCCGCGCGCTCTACCCCTGGGCCTCCATGCTCCCCGCGGGCAACTACACGGTCTGCGCCAGGATCTTCCGCCCCGCCGGCAGCCTGGTCCGTACGGGCACCGACGCCTACGTCCTCTCCGTGGTCCCCATCGCCCCCATGTGATGGGATGAAGGGATTCCGGGTCCGGGGTGCACCCCCAGACCCGAAATTCCCACCCTGGGACACAAGCCCCCACAACTATTTCTTGACATCGACGGCCTGGACCGATACTCCCTCGTGTCACGAGGAGCCGCTGATGGCCCAGAGTGACAAGCGCAAGCAGAGCCTGTATTTCCCCGAGTCCATGCTGTTGGAGATCCAGCAGGAGGCCAACCGCCTGGACCGTTCCCTCTCCTGGGTGATGCAACGCGCCTGGAAGATCGCCCGCACGGAGATCCGGAAGCTCCCGTCGGTCAACGACGTGGTGGACATGGAAGCCGGCGACGATCCCAGGGGCCGGGACGAGGACTGAACGCCCCGCCGGAAACCCCTAGAGAGCCAGGGATTCCTGGCTCTTCGGGGCGCCCGTCCAGCGTGGTCCGGTTTGCCACCGCGGTAGACGGCACCACGCTCTTCACCGAGGTCACCGGGGGGCCCCTCCAGGGTAGCGCCGCCGTTCTTTGTGACGGCATCGCCTGTGAGGGCTTCATCTGGAAGTACCTCAAACCCGCCCTGGCGGCGAAGATGCCCGTGGTGCATTGGCACTACCGCGGCCACGGGCGCTCTGGAGCTCCAAGGGATTCGAGCCTGGTCCGGGTGGAGGACCACGCCCGGGACCTCTGGCGCGTTTTGGACACCCTGGGGGTCACCTCCGCGGTGCTCCTGGGGCACTCCATGGGCACCCAGGTGTGCCTCGAGGGCTACCGCCAACGCCCCGAGGGGGTGTGCGCGTTGGTGCTCCTCTGTGGGAGCTATGGTCGTATCACCCGAACCTTCCATGACTCGGATGTCCTCCGGCAGGTGCTCCCGGGGGCCCTCGCGCTCCTGGAGAAGCACCCGCGGCTGGCGCGCGCCCTGTGGTCCCGGGGGCCCGTGAACCTCTCGGTCACCCTCGCCCGGTGGCTGGGCGAGGTGGACGCCACCAGGATCCTCCCGGGGGACCTCAGGCCCTACTTCGAGCACGTCAATCACCTGGACCTGGAGATGTTTCTTCGCATGCTCCAGGCCGCCGGGGAGCACTCCGCCGAGGACCTGCTCCCGCACATCACCGCCCCCACCCTGGTGGTGGCCGCCGAGCGGGACCAGTTCACCCCGGCCCGCTACGCCGAGCAGATGGCTCGGCTCATCCCCGGCGCGGAGCTCCTCCCGGTGCCCGAAGGGAGCCACACGGCCCCCATCGAGCAGCCCGAGAAGGTCAATGCCCGGGTGCTCGGGTTCCTCGAGGCCCGGTGTCCGCCGCCGCGCTGACGGTCTCCACACGGGGCCCCAGGGCGAGCGTACTGGCCGCGCTGGCCGTGCTCTACGCCGCCCAGGGGGTGCCCCTGGGCTTCGCCGTGGAGTACCTCCCGGTGGTGCTCCGCCGGGCGGGCTTCTCGCTCACCGAACTGGCCGCCCTGGGGCTCCTGCAACTCCCCTGGCAGGCCAAGGCCCTCTGGGCGGGCCTGGCCGATCACCCCAGGGTGCGCCCCCACGGCCGCGGGGCCCTCCTCGGGCTCCAGCTCCTCCTGGCCCTCACGGTGGCCTCCTACGGGCTCTTCCACGGCCGCGAGGCCCTGCGCCCGTGGCTCGCCCTCACGCTCCTGGCGGCCTTCCTGGCGTCCACCCAGGACGTCTTCGTGGACGCCTTCGCCGTCAGGTCCCTCGGGCCCGCCGAGCGGGGCTACGGCAACGCCGCCCAGATCGGCGGGTACCGGGTGGGCATGATCCTCGGCGGGGGCGGCATGCTGGTCCTCTCGGCGCAGCTGTCCCCGTCGCTCACCGTGGGGCTCTGCGGGGCCCTCATCGCCCTGGCCGGGGTGGGGGCCTTCGCCCTGCGGGACGGCGCCCTGGAGGTGTCCCGGGCGCTTCCCCCACCCCGCGGGACCGTCCTGGAGCTCCTGCGCGGAATGGTGCGCAGGGAGGCCTGGAAGGTCGCCGCCCTGGCCCTCACCTTCAAGCTCGGGATGCACGCCGCGGGCGTGCTGGTCAAGCCCATGCTCGTGGACGCCGGCTGGTCCCAGGCTTCCATCGGCTGGGTGGCCGTGAACCTCGGCACCGGCGCCGCCGTGGCCGGGAGCCTCCTGGGGGGCTTTCTCCACCAGCGCCTCGGAGACCGCCGGGGGCTGTCCCTCGCCGCGGTGCTCCAGGCGGTGTCCCTCCTGCCGCTCCTGGTGGCCTACGGAACTGGCCTCCCCAGGGGGCTCACGGCCCTGGCCCTGGTGAGCGACCACCTGGCCTCCGGGGCCGCGTCCACCATGCTCTTCGCCGCGCTCATGCGCGCCACACGCCCCGACCGAGCCGCCCTGCACTACACCCTGCTCACCAGCTTGAACGCCCTGGCCCTGGCCCTCGGGGGCTTCCTGGGTGCGGGCCTGGGGGAACATGTAGGACTGTTGCCTACATTTTCCGTCTCTGTAGGTCTGTGCCTGGGACCGTTGTGGTTTTTGCGCGGGTGGGAGGCTCAGGCGGAAGCGAGCGCGGGTGATGCAAGTCGTTGACGTTGGGTGAGGGTTGCGCCTACTGTGCGGGGCGTTCGAGGGCTACCGGCGGGGACGCACAGCGCTCCATGGAGATCGATGTCGGGATTGTCTGTGGTCGCTGCGATGCCTACGCACCATTGGGGGCGGGCACCTGCGCCTCCTGTGGAGAGGGTCTCGGCTGGGAGCAGGCGCTCCCGGCCCGAGCCCCCGGTGGCCCGCCGGAGGCGCCTTCGGGCGCGCCGGTGGACTCGCTCGCGGCGATGTTCCGCCCTGCGGCGGACGCGCCACCCACCGCGGAGGCAGGCGCCTCCGGGGAGGCGTCTCCGGACCGCGGGCGCTCCCGCGACACCGGTGGCATTCGGCTGGTGGGCCCGGTCAAGATCCCGGCCCGGTTTGTCGTCACGGAGGCGCTGATGGAGCAGGCTCGCAGCTACGTTTGCAAGAAGTGCTACTCGCCGGTGCCGCAGGGGCACAAGTTCTGCGGGCGCTGTGGCGAACCAGTACCGCGGGACATCCTCGCGGCGCAGACGCTCATGTTGTCCAAGATGCTGGAGCCCGGCAAGGCCAAGCTCGTGGTCATCAAGGGCGAGGGGTTCCAGACGGACCCGTCGGACGAGACGGCGTTCCTCCTCGGGGGGCGCCAGCACCCCGCGGGGCGCTCGCAGGGGGACATTCTCTTTGACCGGGACGCGTGGGTGTCACCGCTCCACGCGACGTTCTTCTACCGCGAGGACGGGCGGCTGATCATCCGGGACGAGAGCTCGCTCAACGGGGTGTTCCTCCGGGTGAAGGGCTCCACGGCGATCCAGCCCGGGGACCGCTTCCTGGCGGGCGAGCAGGTGTTCCGTCTGGACCCTACGCCCCGGGCCACGGACGGCGCCGAGCCCGACGGGACCTTGTTCTATTCGTCCCCCAAGCGCCCGTCTCCGTTCCGGGTGGTGCAGCTCCTGCGCGGGGGCATGACGGCCACCACGGTGTGCGCGCGGGAGAGCGTGGTCACCGTCGGCCGCGAGGGCTGCGACATGAACTTCCCGAACGACCCGTACATGTCCAGCCGCCACTGCAAGATCGAGCTCGGCGCCAGCGGGACCTACACCCTGGTGGACACCGGCAGCAAGAACGGCACGTACCTGTGCATCCACGGCGAGCGGGAGCTTTTGCACGGGGACTACCTCTTCATCGGCCGCGAGCTCCTGCGCGTGGACATCTCCGCGTGATTCCTGTCAACCCCCAAGACGAAAGCTCGCCCCGGAGGCGCCCGTGATCACGTGTCCCAAGTGCGGCAAGGAGAACCAGGACCACTACAAGTTCTGCCTCGGGTGCGGCAACGAGCTCCCCCGCGGCGACGCGCGGGTGGTGCGCCCGACGCCCCCGGCGGCCAACGCCGCAGGCCCCGGCGTGCGCCCGCCCACGCCCTTCCAGGCGCCGCTCCCGCCGGGGCCCTTCAGCTCCACCGGCGCCGTGCCCAACACACCCCCCGGGGCGCCCAACACCGCCGCCGCGCCCAACACCTCCGCGGGCATCCTGGCGCCGCCCCCGAGCCCGCCGGTGCCGCCGCCGCCTACGCCCATCGCCGTGGCCCCCACCGCCGCGGTGCCCATGGTGGCGCCCCCCACGGCGGGGCCCGCGGCGTACCCGTCGGTGTGCCCGCAGTGCGCCTCGCCCAACCCCAGGAACAACCGCTTCTGCATCACCTGCGGCTTCGACATGACGCAGGCCCTGGTGCAGCAGCAGCCACCCCCGCCGCCGCCACCCCCGCCGCCGCCACCCCCGCCACCCCCGCCACCCGGTCAGGCCTGGGGGCAGCCCGCGCAGACCACGCCGGTGGCCCCGGTGGTGGTGCCCCCGGTGGCGCCAAGGCCCGTGGAGCGCGCCCGGCTCGTCTTGATCCGGCCGGACGGCAGCGAGGGCGGCAGCCACACCCTGGTCGAGGGCGAGAACGCCATCGGGAGAAACACCCAGGGTGTCTTCGGCAATGACATGTACCTGTCGCCGCTCCACGCCACCTTCACAGTGCAGGGCGCGAACATCACCGTGGACGACGAGGGCTCCCTCAACGGGGTCTATGTCCGCGTGGACCGGCAGGTGCCCGTGGAGCTGCGCGACCACGACGTCTTCCGTATCGGGCAGGAGATCCTGCACTATGAGGCCCAGGTCGCCCCGAGCCCCGAGGCCGACGGCACCGAGCGCCTCGGCGCCCAGGTCGAGGGCCTCGTGGGCAAGGTCTCGCTGGTGGTGGGCCGGGACACCCACGGCAACGCCTTCCCCATCCCCGTCACCGGGCTCTACCTCGGCCGCGAGCGAGGGGACATTCTCTTCCCCGAGGACGGGTACGTCTCCGGGCTCCACTGCCAGCTCGCCGTGGTCCACGGACAGCTCACCCTCACGGACGTCGGAAGCTCCAACGGCACCTACCTCCGGCTGCGCGCCCGGCGCACCCTGCGCAACGGGGACTTCCTCCTCCTGGGGCAGCAGCTCTTCCGGATGAACCTCCTGTAAGTCTCGGAAATTACTGGACTTCTGGCGCCTTCTCGGGGTCGCCCGGGCGGTCCTTGAGCCGCGCGGGCAGCGCGAACACGAAGGTGGTCCGGGCCTCGTCCGAGCGCTCCAGCCACACGGCGCCGCCCAGGTGGCGCATGCACTGGTGCACGATGGAGAGCCCCAGGCCCGAACTCACGAAGCCGCGCTGGAGGCGCTCCCTCGGGGGGTTGTCCGCGAAGAGGGTGGGGTGCAGGGCGGCCTCGATGGGCGGGCCCTCGTTGGTGATCGAGACGCGCACCCACGAGGTGCCCTCGGCGGGCACCAGGGGCTCGACCCTGGCGAAGAGCAGGGCCGCGTCGTCGAAGGGCCGCGCCAGGGCGTCCGGGGGGCCCGGGTCCTCGTGCGCCGCGACGTGGAGCTCCACTTCGCTCCCCTCGCGGGCGTACTTGATGGCGTTGAGCACCAGGTTGTCCAGCACGATGTCCAGCCGCCGGGGGAAGGTCTCCACCGCGGGGAGCGCGGCAGAGGGCGCGAGGCGCAGGGCGATGCGCTGGGCGCAGGCCACCGTGGCGAGGCCCCGGAGGTGCTCCGAGAGGTAGGCCTGGACGTCCACCGGGGCGGTCTCCTCGCGCCCGGAGGGCTCCGACAGGCGCTGGGCGTCCCGGATGAGGTGGGTGATCCTCCGGACGCCGCTGGCCATCTCGTCGGAGAGCTGCTGGAGCCCGGCCCTCGGGGCTTCCTGCGGGCCGTCCTGCGGGGGCTCCTGGCGGGCGATCACCTGGAGCACGTCGGAGTTCACCTGGAGCACGGCCAGGGGAGCCCGGAGGTTGTGCACCACCATGGACAGGAAGCGCGCCCGGAAGCGCCGCTCGTCGTGGAGGCGCGCGTTGGCCACGGCCATGGACACCAGCGAGGCCAGGGCCTCCAGGAGCTTCAAGCGCCGACGCAGGTCGGGCTGCACCCTCGCGCGGCTGTCCGCGTAGATGACCCCGGTGACGGCCTCGTCCACGGGGACCGGCACCGCGAGGGCGAACCGGATGTTGTGGAAGCGCACGCTCTGGTACGACCGGAACTCCGCGTCGTGGGCGGCGTCGGGGATGAACTGCGGCTCCAGCGAGGTGAGCACCCGCTCCAGCACGCTGCAGCTCACTGGGAGCTTCGCCGGGGGGCCCGGCCAGTCCAGGTTGTGCACCACCGCCCGCTCCAGCCGGTGGTGCCGGTCAAAGAGCGCGAAGAGCGCCCGCTCCGCGTCGAGGAAATGGGTCACCCGGGCGAGCACGAGCTGCAGGAGCGTGTCCAGCGAGGTGGCCCGGCCGAACTCCAGGGCCACCTCCAGGAGCAGGGCCGTCTCCCCGGGCTCCTCCCCTGACGCCTCCCGGGGGTACATCCCGACCATGATAGCACACGTCGGGCGCGCGCGGAGGTGTTGACAGCCGCGGGCGCCTCCGCGACAAATGTGGGCGCATGCGCGTCGAACTCCACGGCGGGCCTGCGCCGCCGGTGGCCCTCCAGGCCGCGCTGGACGCGCTGGGGCTCGCGGTCTGTGCCCCGGGGGAGCCCGCTCCGGACGCCGCCGCGGCCACCATGGCCCTGGTTCTCCCGGGGGACGACGCCCTGGAGCGCCTGGGCGCGCTCCGGGAGCGCAGCACCCTGCCGGTGGCCCTGGTGGCGCCCGGCGACCTCCAGGCCACCCGCGCGCTCCTGGCCGCCGGGGCCCGAGAGCTCCTGGAGACGGGCCTCACGGCGGAGGTGTACGCCTGCCGGTTGACCGTGCTCCTGGGCCTGGCCGAGCGGCGCCAGGCGCTCCGCGGTGCCCTGCGGGACCTCCAGGGGCGCCACGCGTTTCTGTATGACCGCGCGCCGGTGATGCTGCACAGCATCGACGCCCGCGGGCGCCTGGTGAGCGTGAGCGACGCCTGGCTGGCGGCCCTGGGGTACCGCCGGGACGAGGTGCTGGGGCGCTCCTCGGTGGAGTTCCTCTCCGAGGCGTCGCGCCGCAAGGCCGTGGAGGAGGTGCTCCCGGCGTTCTTCGTGACCGGCGTGTGCACCGACGTGGAGTACCAGTTCGTGCGCCGGGACGGGCGCATGCTGGAGGTGCTCCTGTCCGCAGTGGCCGAGCGGGACGCCGCCGGGGCCATCACCCGGTCCTTCGCGGTGTCCGTGGACGTGACCGGCCGCAGGGCCCAGCAGCGCGAGCTCCTGGCCCTCTCCAACCCCGACGACGGCGACCCGGACGTCATGGTCCAGCGGCTCCTGCGCACCGCCGCGCGCACCCTCGGCGTCGAGCGGGTGGGTTTCTGGACCTACACCCGCGAGCCCCCCACCATCCGGCTCCAGAGCCTCTACGTCCAGAGCAGGGATGCCTTCGAGGCGGGGGCCATCCTCCGCGGGGAGGACTACCCGGGGTACTTCCGGGCCCTCGCCGAGGACCCGATCATCATCGCCGACGACGCTTGGACGGACCCCCGCACCGCGGAGTTCGCCGCGAGCTACTTCGCCCCCCACGGGATCACCTCGATGCTGGACATGCCCGTGTGGTTCCGGCGCTCCCTCGTGGGGGTGCTCTGCCACGAGCACGTCGGCCCCCGCAGGACCTGGACCCTGGACGAGCGCGAGGCCGCGCGCTCCTTCGGGCTGCTCCTGTCCGCGGCCTACGCGGCGGACGTGCAGCGCCACACCGAGGAGGCCCTGCGCCGCTCCGAGGCGAGCTTCCGGGAGCTCATCGAGCGCTCGCCCTTCGCGCTGGCGGTCCACCGGCAGGAGAAGGTCACCTACGCCAACCCGCGCTGGAGGGAGGCCCTGGGGGACCCCGAGGCGCTCCCCGGCGGGAGCCTCCGAGGGCTCCTGCACCCGGACGACAGCGCCTCCGGCGAGGCCTTCCGGCCGTCGGAGCGCCCGGCGCCGGACGCCCCGAGGGAGCTCCGGCTGCGGTCCCTCCACGGCGGCGAGGTGATCGCCGAGGTGACCTCCATCCCCGTGGAGTTCGACGGCGAGCCCGCGACGGTGACCATCGCCCGGGACGTGACCGAGCAGCGCCGGATCCAGGCCCAGCTCCTCCTGGCCGACCGGATGGTGTCCGTGGGCACCCTGGCCGCGGGCGTGGCCCACGAGATCAACAACCCCCTGGCCTACGTGGCCGGCAACCTCTCGTTCCTGGCGGACCACCTGACCGGCCTCGGCGGCGCCACGGACGCGCCGCAGGAGGGCCTCGTGGCGGCCCTGGTGGACGCCCAGGAGGGCGTGCGACGCATCAGCCGGATCGTGCGGGACCTGAAGACCTTCTCCCGCGCCGACGAGGAGCGCAGGAGCGCCCTGGACGTCCGGGACGTGCTCGAGGTCTCCCTCCGGATGGTGTCCAATGAACTACGCCACCGCACCATGCTGGTGCGCTCCCTGGCCCCGGTGCCGCAGGTGGACGCCAACGAGGCCCGCCTCGGGCAGGTGTTCCTGAACCTCCTGGTGAACGCCCTCCAGGCCCTCCCGGACCGCGCCCCCGAGGAGAACCTGGTGCGCGTGGCCACCTTTGCATCCCCCTCGGGGGAGGTCCTGATCGAGGTGTCGGACAACGGCGCGGGCATGGCCCCGGACGTGCGCCGGAGGATCTTTGACCCGTTCTTCACCACCAAGCCCGTCGGGGTGGGCACGGGCCTGGGGCTCTCGGTCTGCCAGGGGGTGGTGCAGGCCCTCGGGGGCGTGATCGAAGTGGACAGCGAGCCCGGCCAGGGGAGCGTCTTTCGAGTGCGCCTGCCGGCCCTCAAGGAGCCCCGCTCGGTGGCCCCGAGGAGCCCGCCGCCCACCCCCCTCACCGAGAGCCTCTCGGTGCTAGTGGTGGACGACGAGCCCCTGATCGGCCACGTGGTGCGCAGGCTCCTGCAGCCCGAGCACCTGGTGGTGCTGGAGACCGACGCCCCCTCCGCCCTCGCGCGCCTCGACGCGGGCGAGCGCTTCGAGGTGATCCTCTGCGACCTGATGATGCCCGGGATGACCGGCATGGACTTCCATGAGCGCCTGCGGGAGAAGCACCCCGCGCTCCTGGACGCGGTGATCTTCATGACCGGCGGGGCCTTCACCGCCTCCGCCCGAGAGTTCCTGGAGCGCGTCCCGAACCCCCACCTCTCCAAGCCCTTCGACGTGGCCGCCCTGCGCAAGCTCCTGGAGGCCTTCCGCAAGAGGTAGGGCCCCTAACGAACGACGCTCCCCAGGCCCCGGGCGAGGGTCTCGACCTCCGGGCGCCCCATGCGCTCCACGGCCAGGGCGGGCAGGATGCACTTGTCCCCCGGGAGCTTCGCGAGGCGCTCGATCATCCGACGCTGGAGCTCCTCCCGGCGGGCCCGGGAGCGCCCCGTGGCGGCGATGGGGCCGAAGGCCGGCGCCCGGGCCAGCACCTCCGCGGCGGCCAGGGACAGCTCCATGCGGGCGGAGAACACCGGCGCCAGCACCTGGTTGATCACAAGCTGCGCCACCGGGAGCTTGAGCTCCTGGGTGAGCGCCCGGTGGAGCTCCTCGGTCTCCGAGGTGGGCATCTCCTCGGCGAGGGTGACCACCACCATGCCGGCCTGGGCGGGGTCCCGCAGGAGCGCGAGGCCCTTCTCCGCCTCGCCGCGCAGGAGCCCGAGGGGGGCCACCTCGGTGATGACCTTCGGGACCCGGAGCATCTGGAGCCCGTGCCCGGTGGCGGGCGCGTCAAGGATCACCAGGTCGTAGCGAGGGCGGCCGTCCTCGCCCTTCTCGTGGGCGTGGAACAGGGCCTTGCCGAGCATGCTCCAGGCGTCCATGCCCGGGATCGCCCGGAGGAAGCCCTTGACCATGCGGTTGTCCACCACGGCGCGGTACAGGGTCCGGCTCCGCAGGACCATCATCCCGTACTCCTCGATGCAGGCTTCTGGATCCATGTTGACGGCGTCCAGGCCGGGCAGGAGGTTCAGCACCTGGGAGCCCACCAGCTCGGTCTCCAGCATGGCGCTCAGGCGCTCCCGGGACTGGGTCATGGCCACCAGGACGCGCTTGCCCCGGGAGGCCGCCAGGAGCCCCAGCGCCGCGGCCACGGTGGTCTTGCCGACCCCCCCTTTGCCCAGCACCGCCAGGAATCGCCGATCCAGAAGCTCCGAAGGCATGGGCCGTGACCATTGCCTCCCGGCGGACCCTTGCGCAAGCCCTTTCCTCCCCGGGGCCGGACGTTGCTATACTCCCGCGCCGTGAGACGCCTGGGACCGATGTGGGCCCTCGCCGCTGCGGCGGCGGGGGCAGGGTGCAGCTTCCCGACGGACCGCTTCAGTCTGGGCGGCGGCGCCGCGGACACGGGCGCCCCGCCGGATACCTCAGTCCCGGACAGCGCCGTCCCGGACAGCTCCCTACCGGACAGCGCCCCGGGGGACACCACGGAGGACTCCTCGGCGCCGGATACCACCTCGCCGGACAGCGCCCCACAGGACACCACAGCGCCCGACAGCGCCCCACAGGACAGCACGGCGCCCGACACGGCGGTGGCGGACACGGCGGTGACGGACACTCCGGGGCCCACGCGGTGTGGGGTGGCGGGGGCTCGGTGCCCGGCGGGGATGGCGTGCAACCGCGGGGACTGCGTGGGGGTGTGCCCCACGGGGACCATGGACTGCTCGGGCTTCTGCCGCGCGACGGCGACGGACGACGGCAACTGCGGCACCTGCGGGCGGGTGTGCGCGGCCGGGGAGGTGTGCCGGGCGGGGGCGTGCGTGGCCGGGGACGGGACCTTCCGGATCGCGTCGCTCACCGCGGACCACTGCGTCACGGTGGAGCAGACCGTGAGCATCCCCAGGCTGGACGACCGCGGCGGGATCGCCGTGAGCGGCGCGCAGGTGTTCTACACCGGGGACACGCCGGACATGACCCTGACGCCCCTCACGGGGCGCTGGCGCATCGAGGACCTCGGCGGCGGGGCCCCCACCGGCGCGGGCTACGACGCGCTGGTGGGCAACGTGCGGGACGGGACGGTGTTCACCTTCACGTCGGGCTCGACGCCGCTGCCGAGCATGGGGGGCACGGCCTCGCGGCTGCAGCGCATCGACGGCGTCACCGGGGCGTTGATCCCCGGCACCGCCGGGGCCATCGGGCTGAGCCCCTCGCTGGAGATGCGCTCCACCGCGGTGGACAGCTCCGTGGGGATCTTCGCGGGCTTCGATCGGGTGGTGGTGCACGTCGGGATGCAGGTGTTCAACATCTCGCTGCGGCCCGCGACCCTCGGGGCGGTGACGGAGATCGCGCGGCTCCTGCCGCTGGGGCACGTGCGGTGTGAGTCCTGGGCGTACTGGGGCGTGGCCGAGAGCCACGGCGGGAACGTGTTCCTGGTGTACGCCCGGGACCGCACCACCATCGTGCGCACGCGCCTGCCGGACGGGATGACCTCCGTCGTGGCGACCTTCACGGACCTCGGGGACCTCTGCGGCTTCACCGTGTCCCCCGCGCAGGGGCGGTGGTACTTCCACCACGAGAACACCTCGCAGTTCCGGGCCACGCCCGCCGCGGGCGAGCCCCTGGACGAGACCCTCGGGTTCTGCGACGCGACCTTCGAGCGGTAGCCAAGGACCCGCGGGAGAAGAACTCCAGGTTTCGCATCCCGCCCGTCGGGCGCCCTGCGGCTTACGTCCTCGCGCGCTTCCTGCGGCGTACCAGGAGGTACGCCTCGGTCGCGCGCTCCGGGCGCGCTCGCAGGTCGCCACGCCGGGACGGGCGCGAAACCTGGAGTTCTTCTCCCGCGGGTCCTAAAGCGCCTCCGCGAGGAAGCTCGTGACGCGCGCCATCCACGCGCCGGTGAAGTGGTCCCCGTGGCCGAGGTCTGGGTAGTCCTGCACGAGGGACCCGGGCGCGAGGCTCCGGCGCCAGGCGTCCTGGGAGGCCCTGGAGACCCAGTGGTCGTGGCCCGCGAAGACGAAGAGCGTGGGCCTCCGGAGGGCGCCCGCGCGGCGCACGGGCGCCACGCCCCAGACGCTCTCGCCTGCGCGGAGGGACACCACGGCCATGCCCGGCAGCCCCAGGACGGGCGGCACGTACAGGCTCCAGAGCCGCGCCGACAGCGCGTGGGAGAGCACGTCGAAGGGCGAGTCCAGCACCGCGGCGTCGGCCTCGACGCCGGAGAGGACGTACCCCGCGGCGCCCATGGAGAAGCCGAGGTACCCGACGGGCCCCGGCAGCGCGCGGGCCCAGGCGAGCACCGGCGCCACGTCCCGGTGCTCCCGCGCCCCGAAGGTGATCCGGTCCGCGTGGCCCTCGGTGGCGCCGTGCCCGCGGAAGTCAAAGGTCACCGTGCGCAACCCCCGGCGCGCAAGGTGCGGCGCCACCATCGCGAGCTGCGAGCGGTCGCAGCGGTACCCGTGGCCCACCACCACGGTGCCCCAGGCGCCCGGCGCGGCAAAGCGCCAGGCCCTGACGCGCACCCCATCCTGGGAGGGGATCCAGACGGCCACCGCCCCAGCGGGGGTCTCCGGGTCCCCGGGGTTCGGCCGGGTGACAACATAGCCCAGGAGCCCGGAGCCCAGGAGCCACGCGCCCACGAGCGCCCCGAGCGCCAGGGCCATGCGTCGACGGAACTTCTGCTTCATGGTCCCCGGTGGGAGATTGTACACTGTCCACGGTGAGTCGGTCGGCACGCAAGGACCTCCAGGACGCCGCCCGGCGGCGCCTGGGGCAGGTCCTGGACGGGAAATACCGCCTGGAGGACGTGCTCGGCGTGGGCGCCTCCGGGAGCGTGTTCCGCGCCGCAAACACCCTCAGCGGCCGCGCCGTGGCCCTGAAGGTGTTTCACGGCCACGCCGCGGAAGAGGCCCAGGCGCGGCGCTTCGTGCGCGAGGCCATGGCCTCCAACCGCGTCCTGCGAAACGGTCAGCACCACCCGAACGTCATCGAGAGCTACGATGTAGGTCGGGACCCTACCTCCGGGGAGCTGTACCTGGTGCAGGAGCTCCTGGAGGGCGAGACGCTCACGCAGCACGTGGAGATCGAGCCACTGCGGCGGGTGGACGTCGGGCGCGCGATGGCGCTCCTGGGGCCCGTGCTGGACGCGATGGCGTGCGCCCACGCGCTGGGGATCGTGCACCGGGACCTGAAGCCCGACAACATCTTCCTGGACCGTCGCGGCGGGGCGGTGGTGCCCAAGGTGCTTGATTTTGGCGTGGCGCAGCTCGCGGACGCGCGGGTGACGCCCACCCATGAGCTCCTGGGCACGCCCCTGTACATGCCGCCGGAGGCGTTCACGAGCGCGTCGGTGGTGGACGCCCGCGGGGACGTCTGGGCCCTCGGGGTGATCTTGTACGAGCTCCTCTCGGGCGCGACGCCCTTCGAGGGCGAAGACTCCGCGCCCCGGGCGGTGCTCCAGCGGATCACCTCCGAGGCGATCCCGAGCCTGGCGGGGGTGGGCGGCGTGACCCCGGCGGTGTGGAATGTCCTCCGGCGGGCGCTGGAGCGCGACCCGGACCGTCGCTACGCCAACGCGGAGGAGCTCCAGGCGGCGCTCCAGGGGGCCGTGGCGCCGGCGTGCTCGCTGCGAATCCCCCCGGGAATGGACGCCCAGACGTTGCGCGAGGGGCTCCTCCGCGGCGCGAAATGGGTGCGCGACGCGGTGCGGCTCCAGGGCTCGCGCCCCGGGGACGAGGCGGCCGCGCAGGCGGAGCCCGAGGGCCTCGCGGGGCGATGGTGGGCGCTGGTGTTCCAGCGCTCGGGGCACGACGCCGACGGGATCCTCGACGTGGTGACGCTGCCGGAGCTGGCGAACCTGGTGGAGCTGCAGGTGTCGGGCGTGGCCCTCGGGAACCAGGGCGTGGGGCTCCTGGTGCAGTGCCCGAGGCTGGCCACGGTGGCGTCGCTGTCCCTCCGGGGGGTGGGCCTGGGGCCGTCGGGGGCCGCGGCGCTGGCGCGGGCGCCCGCGCTGGCGGGGCTCCAGCGCCTGGACCTGGAGGACAACCGCGTGGGCGCCGCGGGGGTGCGGGAGCTCTCGGTCACCGGCGCCCTGGCGTCGCTCCAGTGGCTGTCCCTGGCGGACAACGCCCTGGACGCCTCGGCGGGCGCGGCGCTGGCGTCCTCGGGGCTTCCCAGGCGCCTCCTGCGGCTGGACCTCGGGCGCAACAACCTGGGCGACGAGGGGCTGCGGGCCCTCGGGCAGGTGGCCGCCTGGCACCCCGAGGCGTGGCTGGTGCTGGCCCGCAACAACGCCTCGCGGCACGCGGTGGACGCCGCCGCGGCGGCCCTGCGCCCGAAGGTCCGCAAGCTGGTGCTGTGAGCGCGCGGCCCTTCGGGCGGGCGCCCGTCGGTGGTACGCTCCGGGGCCATGCGGAGACCCTGGAAGGCCCCGAGGCTCGCGGCGCTCGCCGCGGTCGCCACCCTCGGCGGGTGCTCGCCGGTGCTGTACGCGCTCCTGCAGCTCCGGGCGGGCGCAGCCACGGGCTCCCTGGCGCTGGACCAGACCGTCTCGGGCTCCACCCGCGGGGCCGGGGACTCGCGCAGCCCCCGCTGCGGCAGCTCCAGCGCCGGGGACGTGGAGTACAGCTTCGTCCCGCCGGAGACGGGCCGCTACCGCTTCCACAGCAACAGCCAGTATGACGCCGTGCTGGCCGTCTACCAGGGCGACAACGAGCTCGGCTGCAACGACGATTTCCAGTCCACCGCCAGCTCCCGCCTGGAGCTCGACCTGGAGGGCGGGGCCTCGTACACCGTGGTGGTGGACGGCTACCGCGAGAACGAGGGGAGCTTCTCCCTCGCCGTGTCTCGCGCCACGGAGACCGCCGTCGCGGTGGACCCGTCGCAGCCCGCCTCCCAGCAGGACACGCCCGGGATGGGCCCTCGCTGCGCCGCGGCGCCGCTCCTCGGGGCCGAGGTGGTCGAGGGCCTCCTGGACCCGAGCGTGCGCACCGCGGCGGTCACCTGCGGCTCCCGTGGCCCCGGAGGGGACATGGTCTACCGCGTCGAGGCCCCCGTCGCGGGCACCCTCACGCTCCAGCTGAGCGCACAGTTCGATCTCATCCTGGAGCTGCGCGCGGGCTGCGCCCAGGGCCACGAGGTCCTCGGCTGCAACGACGACCACGGTGACACCCGCCACTCGCAGGTGCAGACTCACGTTCAGCCCGGCACGTACTACGTCGTGGTGGACAGCTACAGCGCCCAGGGCCAGGGGAGCTTCGCGCTCCAGGCGACCTTCCTGCCCGACCTCGTGGCGGAAATCGCCACGGACCCCGCCGCGCCCACGGCCGCCGCGGCGACCCCCGACCCCACAACCGACGCGGGCGCCCAGGGAGCTGTGACCCCGGACGCCCAGGCCCCGGGAGCGGTGCGGCCTCCGCCCCGCAGGGGGCCCGTGCGGGTGCTCCCAGGGGCGCCGGGGGTGCGGAGGCCGTAGCCGCGGGCTTGTCCGTTTTTTGCGCCGGTGCCCTCGGGCGGGGTACGCAGCGGCTGTATGGGTCGCTCAAGGGTCTCCACGGCGTTCCGACCGCACTTCCGTCCAGAGGGACATTTTGACCGCTCTGCCTCGCACAAGCCGATTCTTGTGCTGGAGGGCGTGATGAAGGTCTACCGCGCGGACGCCCCGGTCTTGCGCAGGGTGGACCTCACGGTGGAGCGAGGGGAGTTCGTGTTCATCACGGGCCCCTCGGGGGCGGGCAAGAGCACGCTCCTGCGGCTGGTGTACCGCGCGGAGACCGTGGACGAGGGGCGCATTCTCTTTTGTGGCCGGGACGTGGCCAGGCTCACGGACGAGAGCATCCCCCACCTGCGGCGCAACATCGGGGTGGTCTTCCAGGACTTCCGCCTGGTGCCGTACTGGACCGTGTCCCAGAACGTCGCCGTGGCCCTGGAGGTGATGGGGCTGTCCCCCCGGGTGGTGCGCTCCCGGGTGGCCCTGGCCCTGGAGCGGGTGGGCCTCGACGGCCGCGGTGAGGACCTCGCGGGCGTGCTCTCCGGCGGCGAGCAGCAGCGGGTGAGCATCGCCCGGGCCATCGTGACGGAGCCCGCCATCGTGCTGGCGGACGAGCCCACGGGGAACCTCGACCCGGTGCTGGCCCTGGACATCCTCGGGCTCTTCGAGGAGATCCACGAGGGCGGCACCACGGTGCTCTTCGCCACCCACGACCGCTCGCTGCTGGAGGTCACCCCGCGGAGGCTCATCGTGCTGGACGACGGCCGCGCCATCGAGGCCCGGGCGGGGCTCTCGGCCCTGGGCGGCGCCCTCGGGGGCACCCTGGGACCGGACCATGGCGTCGACATCGACGTACGGGACGATGAGCTCCTCGAGGCCCCGCTGCACTGACCTGCACGCACAGGAAGGACCGTTTCGATGTTCTCTCGCGCGCTTCGTGGCATCCGTCAGTCCCTGGGGACGCAGCTCCTCTCCGTGGCCACCGTGGCGCTGGCGCTGTTCTGCATGGCCGGGGCGCTGCTCCTGGTGGAGAACGCCGGGGCCATGGTGCGCCGCTGGGGCGCCCCGGTGCGCATGACCGTGTACCTGGCCGACGGCGCCTCGGGCTCCGGCGTCGAGGCCCTCCGCAGCGCCCTGGCCGCGCTCCCCGAGGTCGAGAGCGCCCGGTACGTCTCCCCGGCGGACGCCCGGGCCTCCCTGGGCCACGGCGACGACGCCCTGGCCGACGCGCCGGTGGACCTCTTCCCGGCCACCATCGAGCTGCGCCTGGTGCCCGCGGCGATGACCCCCTCGCGCCTCGGCGCCGTGGCCGACCGCGTGCGCAGGCTCCCCACGGTCACCGGCGTGGAGACCTACCGGGGCTTCACCGACCGCCTCCGGGCGATGCTCACCGGCGGCCGCGCCGCGGCGGGCTTCCTCGCCCTGGGGGTGCTGGTGTGCGTCTTCGCCGTGGTGAGCAACACCGTGCGCATGAGCCTCCAGAGCCGCGGCAGGGAGATCGAGGTGCTGCGCCTCGTGGGGGCCTCGCCGGGTTACGTGCGCGCGCCCTTTCTGTTGGAGGGGGCCTTCCTCGGGGTCTTCGGCGCCCTCGCGGCGGTCACCCTCCTGGGGGTGTTCTTCTTCGGGTTCCGGTACCAGTTCGATCAGACCCTGGGCCTCGCCCTGGGCGTGCGCCCGGTGTTTCTCTCCGGGTGGGTGGTGCTCGGGCTCCTCACCGGGGGCGGCGCCCTGGGCGCCCTCGGGAGCGCCGCGGCCCTCCAGCGCGGGTTGAACGGAGCGCCCACATGAGACGGCTCGTGGTGGTGGTGGCCCTGGGCGCCCTCGGGCCGGGCGCCCTGGAGGCCCAGCAGCTAGGGAGCCCTCCGATGGCCCCGCTGCGAGACCCCAGGCTGGCCCTGGCCGCCACCAACGCGGACCTGGAGGCCGCCACGGGCGAGGTCTCTCGCCTGGAGTCCGAGGCCCAACGGCTCGACGCCGACACGGTGACCCTGGAGCCCCGGAGGAACCTCCTGCGGACCCGGGCCCGGAGCGAGGCCCGCTGGCTCTACCACCTCGCCCAGGGCGACGCCCTGGCCCTTCGCGGAGGCCCCGAGGTGCTCCTGGAGCACGCCGCCCGCGCCGAGAGGCTGCGCCGCGCCCTGCGGGAGACGCTCCGAGAGCTCTCGCAGGTGGAGCGCCGGGCGGGCACCCTGGACGCCGACAAGGCGCGCGTCCGCGGGCTCCTGGAGGCCGCCCGCGCGCACCGGTCGCAGCTCGACGCGGCGCAGCGGTCCCTGCTGGTGGTCCAAGCGGGCCTCCCCGGGGCGCCCCAGGTGCCCGCGGCGCCGGGGCTCACGGTGTACGGCGGCGCCGCGGGGATGGTCGCCCCGGACGGCTTCGCCGCGAGCTTCGGGCGGCTGCTCTTCCCCGTGGCGGGCCGGGCCGAGGTACGCCGCGCCTGGCGCGAGGGCGCCGAGGGCCCCGGCGTGGAGATCTCCACGGCGCAGGGCGCGCCGGTGAGGGCGGTGTACGGCGGCCGGGTGGCCTTCGCCGATCGGTACGGCGCCTACGGCCAGATCGTGATCCTGGAGCACGGCGACCACTACTACACGGTGTGCGCCAACCTCGGGCGCATCGACGTCCGGGTGGGCCAGGAGCTCGAGGTCTCGCAGCCCATAGGGTCCGTCGGGGACGAGGGCGGCCGCGGTCCGATGGTGTACTTCGAGGTCCGCAGGGGCAGCGAGACCCTGGATCCGGTGCCCTGGCTTGGATTGTAACTTATTGAAAAGAAAGTAGTTCTTGTCCCTCTGGGGGACAATCGGTCCCCGCTGCCTTGACGGGCTTCGGGGGGTGTTGTTAGACGGGTGCGCTGCGAATGGCCCATCGGCTGCGCGGGGCCGCGCGCAAAGCTCCTACGGAAGGGCAGCCACAGGTGACAAGGGATATGCGCACGACTCTCTCGCTTTCGTTGGGGATGGCCTTGCTGGTGGGGACCGCGTCGGCGGGCGCCCAGGACATGGGCATGGGGCAGACGCCTCCGTCGGGCGGAAGCTCGTCGGGGTCCAGCGGCGGTGGTGGTGGTGGGGAATCCATCACGAGCACCGCCGGGCCCACGGACCACTCGCGGGTGGTGGGGCGCCTCGGCCTCACGTACTTCGGCGCGACCACGGTGGCCGTGCTGGCCGGCGGCGGCAACGGCCTGCCCACGTACGACTCGGGCTCCCAGGGCTCGGGCACGGTGCCCCCGCCCACCGGCATGATGATGATGGGCGGCTCGGGCAGCGCCACGCTCCAGACCGTGGGCATCCGGTACTGGGTGAACAACCAGCTAGGCATCGAGGGCGGCCTAGCCTTCGGGCTCTCCAGCGGCACGCGGAGCTTCACCCGGCCGGAGGGGTCGGGCACCCGCACGGACACGGACGACGACCCCGGGTTCTTCGGCGTCGGGTTCCAGTTCGGCGTCCCGCTGATGCTGGCCGAGGCCAAGCACGTGAACATCCAGCTCGCCCCGTTCCTGGCGTTCCATTTCGCCTCGGCGAGCATCACCCGCGGGTCCACGGCCATGGACGCCCGGGACGAGTCCTCCAACGCGCTGATCCTGACCATGGGCGGCAACGCCCAGGCGGAGGTGCACCTCGGGTTCCTCGGGATGCCGCAGGTGTCCCTCACGGCGCGCTTCGGGCTCCAGCTCCGGTTCCGCAGCGCCACGCAGCGCGTGGTGCCGCGCGCCACCAGCATCCCGACGGAGTTCTCCCAGTCGGCCTTCGGCCTCGGGACCACCGTGGGTCCCAACCACTCCTTCGGCGAGATCTTCGCCGGCTCCATCGCCGTCACGTACTACTGGGGCTCGCCGGGCTGAGGCCCAGGTCGCGCGTCTCCGCTCACGCCCTCCCGAACAGCGCCCACAGGCGCTCGAACTCCCGGGTAAAGGCCCCGACCAGCCTCGGGTCCGTGGTGTCCACCAGGTTCTCCTGGTTGCAGCGCGCGGCGCTCCGGGTCCAGTTGTAGCTCCCGGTCAGGAGCCTCACGCCATCGAACACCGCGAACTTGTGGTGCATGTGCGCCTCGGTCTCGTCGCGCCGCACGGCGATCCCAAGCCGCGCCAGGCCCTCCACGTCGGAGCCCTCGTCCTGGGCCTTGTCGTTGTCCGTCACCACACGAACGGCCACGCCGCGACGGTGGGCGTCGCCCACCGCCCGCGCGATACGGTCGTCGGTGAGCGTGAACACGCACACGTCCGCGCTCCTGCGCGCCGCTCGGAAGGCCCCCACGATCGCGTCGAGGCAAGTCTCCCCCGGGCTGAAATACACCCGCGCCTCGGGCGCCGGGGCCTCCGTCGCCGCCGTCACCCCCGCCACGAGGCCTAGCTCCACCAGCCAGCCGAGGGTGGCCCGGAGCCTCGGGTCCGTGTGGGCGGCCCTCGCCACGACCGCGGCCTGGGCGCATAGCGCCGCCACCGCTGCGGGGCTCGTGTCATTCACCGCGAAGAGCCGCTCCACCGTCGCCCGGGTCTCCGGCGGGGTCTTCGGGTCACCGAGGGACTTCCGGAGGAACGTATCCAGCTCGCGAGAGGCCATCACCGGCCTCCATCGCACGCTTCCGGCTCCAAGGTAACCATCCCGGGGCGCCCTCGCTCTCCTACAGCGCCCTGCATCGCCCTACCTCCCGGGGGTGCGGTTCGTGACAAGGGGTGGGCGCGGTGATACGCCCCGCGCGACATGCGCACTCGCTGGAGGGCCCTGGCCCTGAGCCTGGTCGTGGGCTGTACGAACCGCAACGCCACCCCCGCCGCGGACGCGGGACAGCCCCGCGCCACACCCGCGGACGCCGGGACCGCGGCGGCGACGCCCCCGGCGGGGCCCGTGGAGACGCCCTCCGGGGCGCTTCTCACGGTCCGGGGGAGAGCCCTGCGGAAGATCCTGAACCTGATCGCTCCGGGGCCCGCGGGGGCCGTGCTGGGGCAGTTCGCGCCGCAGTTCTCGCCTGGCATCGGCGAGCACGGCATCGAGGTCGATCCCGACGCGGCCTGGGCCGCGGTGATGATGGCCCCGGAGGGCGAGAGCCCCAACCCGAGGCTCGGCCTGGTGGTGGCCTGGCCCCTCCGGGCGGGCGCCCAGGTGGCCGCGGACGCCCAGGCCCGGAGGAACTTCCGGGAGGTGTCTCCAGGCGTGTACGAGCCCTCGGAGGCCCCGAGGGACGCCGGAGCCGGGGAGGAACAACCCTGCTGGGTGGCGCGCAGGAGGCCCGTCGGGTGGATGCTCCTTTGTGGCCCCAGGGAGTCGCTCCGGGCGTCCTGGGCGTACGCGCTGCGCCAGGGCTCCGAGGCTCCCGCGGACGATGTGGTGGCGGACGCCACGGTGCGGCCGGAGCCCCTGCGTCGCATCCTGGCCACGCAGCTCGCCAACCTCCAGACCGGCGCGGGGCTCCGCATGCCCGACGGCGGCGCGATCCCCCGGGCGGAGCTGGAGGCCGCGCGCCACGGCGTGCAGAACTCCAAGCAGCTCATGGACGACCTGGCGGGCCTCCACGCCACGCTCACCGTGGACCAGGAGCAGTACCGCATCCACGCCGAGGGGGACTTCGCCCACGCCACCGGGGAGAGCTCCCGGGCGCTCCTGGGGGCCACCGTGGGGCGCCGCGCCGCCCTGGACCTCCTGCGCACGCTCCCGGCGGGGGTCCAGGGCTGGCTGGCCATGGGCGTGGACATGCGGGCCCTCTCGCCGCTCCTGGCGCCCACTGCCTCGGACCCGCAGATGCTCCGGGTGCTCGGGCCCGAGATGGTGCGCCTCCACGAGGCGGCCCAGGGCCTGATTGACTTCCGTCGCGCGGGGGACCGCGCGGTAGGGATCGTGACGGAGAACGGCGGCTCGGTGATCCAGGTGGCGCGCATGCCCAACGCCACGGACGCCGTGGCCCAGGTGCGCACGGCGGCGGCGGCGGTGCCTCGCACCCCGAGGGCCTCCGGGGCCGTCCCGGCGAGCTATTTCCAGCTCCTGCCGGTGCCGGGGCTCCCCCCGGGGAGCCTGCGGATTCGCATGGGGCAGGACCCCGCGAGGCTGCCGCCCAACGTGCCCGCGGCGGTGCGGCAGTTGATGTCCCGGTCGGTGCTCTTCGTCCCCACCGGAGACCGCCTCACGCTGCTGGAGGCCCAGGACCCCGCGGCGCAGTACCGGGCGCTGCAGACCGGCGCACGCCTGGACCCGCAGCTCACCGGGGACCCGGTGGCGGCGCTGCACCTCACGCCCGCGTCGTTTGCGTCGCTCATCGGCGCGCCCGCGGACCCCGAGGCGCCGCTCAGCGCTACCGATGCCATCGACGGCACGCTCACCGCGGCGCGCTCCGGGGACGACGGCGCACACTTCGTGCTGGACCTCCGGGCGCCGATCACCGCCGTGGGACAGCTCCTGGGGCTCGTGGGCCGGATCCAGCAGGCCCAGGCCCAGGCGGAGGTGGAGCAGCGCCGCGCCCAGGCCGCCGCCCGCGCCGCCCAGGGTCCGCAGGGTCGTCGCCCGGGAGGCCCGGGGCGCCCCGGAGGGCCCTCCCTCTGGGGGCCCTCGAGCCCCGAGCAGCTCCCGGAGCCGAACTTCCAGCTACGGCCCCCGCCGCCGTAGGGCCGGGGCGTTCAAGCCTCCCGCGCGGCCGGAAGCCCCTGGGCCAGCGCCGCTTCGGGACCCAGGAACACCAGCACCGACACCACCGCGCCGTCGCCATCCAGGTGGAGCACCTGGAGACCATCAAGCAGGAGCCGTGTAGGGTCCTGTGGGTCCGGGTGGTAGGACGCAAACGCCGGCTGGCCGTTGGTCGCGGGCGCCGCGATGAGCTGCGTGCCCAGCCCTCGGATGAAGCCCTCGAAGAGCGCGCGGATGGCCTCGCGGCCGGCGTACCAGTCCGGCACCGGCGGCATGGCCAGCACCGCGTCGGCCCGGAGCACCGAGGCCAGGGCGCCCGGATCGCCGGTGTTCCACGCCCGGAGGTAGCGGGAGAGGGCCTCGGTCTCCACCGAGGAGCCCAGAGGAGGGACGCGCTCCCAGGCCGGGGCCCTGGCGTCGAGGGCGCCGCGGGCGCGCTGGAGCGCGCTGTTCACCGCCGTGGGGGTGGTCTCCAGGGCCTCGGCGATCTCCGCGGAGGCCCACCCCGCCACGTCGTGCAGGAGGAGCGCGGCCCGCTGCGTGGCCGGGAGCGTCTGGAGCGCCGCGAGGAAGGCCACTGCCACGCTCTGGCGTCGGGTGACCGTGGCCTCGGGGCCGTCGGTCTCGTCCGCGGGGCCCTCGCACCAGCGCGCGTCGGCGAGGGGCTCCAGCCACACCGGGTCCAGCACCGCGGCCGACGGAGGCCGCGAGGGGTCCGACGGCGCGCCCTCGTCCATGGAGGGGAAGCGCCGCGGGGGGCGCTTTTCGAGCATGTCCAGGCATTGCCTCGTGGCGATGGAGAAGAGCCAGGAGCGCAGCGCCGCGCGGGCCTCGTAGCCCGGGAGGTACTTCCAGGCGCGCACCAGGGCCTCCTGGACGGCGTCGTCGGCGTCGGCCACGCTGCCCAGCATGCGGTAGCAGTGGGCCAGGAGCCCCCGGCGGTGGGGCGCCGTCAGGGCGTCAAAGGCCCGACCGTCCCCGCGCCGGGCGGCCGCGAGGAGCTCCCCCTGGGCGTCCGTGTCCATCCCCAGGAGCGCTACCACGGATCCCCCGCGGCGAAAAACCGACGGCCCCGTCGATTGTGCGATGAATCCTCGCGGGCCCCCCGGTCTACCCTCTCGACGGACGCGAAGGACGCGCCCTCGACGAACCAGGAGCACGCACATGGCGGTACCCATCACGGCGATCTATGGCGCGGTGAACGCGATCTTCAACGTGGCCCTCGCGGCCAATGTCTCGCGGGTGCGGGGCAAGACCAAGGTGTTCCTGGGCACCGGGGACTCCGAGGAGCTCCTCACCGCGGCCAGGAGGCACGGCAACAACGCGGAGTACGTGGCCCTCGCCCTGGTGCTGCTCCTCACCGCGGAGCTCTCCGGAGGAGCCGCCACGGTGCTCCACGGCGTGGGGGCGGCCTTCACCCTCGGGAGGGTCCTGCACGCCGTGGGCGTGGGCATCAAGCCGTCGGGCCCCAGGGCCCTCGGGGCGCTCCTCACCTGGGTCTCCATCGCCGCCGCGGGGGTCTACGCCCTCGTGGCCTCCATACGGTAGGGGAGGAGCGCCATGACCGACTTCGGACGAAACCTCAAGCTGTCCATCGACCTCGCGCTGCGGGACGCCGTCCGGCGCTTCTACGAAGAGGGCTTCGGGGCCTCCCGGCGCCCCCTCGGGGACTCCATGGACCAGTTCACCCTGGCCGACGGGTTCTCCCTCGGGGTGTCGTACGTGAGCGCCGCCCAGGCCCTGCCCGAGAGCGCCTGGGAGTGGGCCCCGTGGCTGGAGTTCCGCGTGGACGACGTCCCGGGCACCACCGCACGCCTCCTGGGTCTCGGGGCCGTCACCGTTGCCTTTCGGGACACCACCCACCCCTACCTCCGAGGCCCCGGAGGCCCCGTGTTCCGCCTTTGCTCCCGCGTCTGAAGCGCGCCCCACACGCACGCTCCGCGCACCCTTCGCCCGCGGCAAAACCTTTGGGCTCGGCCGTTGTCTGAGTGGGCAACCCCATGCGCCCGCGCTCCCCCCTGGTTGGGGCTTGCGGGGTCCTGGTGCTCACGGCCTGCCGTGACACGAGGCACCCGCCTGCCCCGAGGCATCGTCCCGTGGTCCAGCCGGAGCCCCCGAGGGCTCCAGAGGCCCCAAGAGCGCTCCCGGGGGCCATCGCCCCGGTGGAGCACCCCCACGAGGCTCTGGGCCCCACGGACCTCGGTGTCCGGGTGGCGCCGCGGAGCCTCGAGCTCCCTCGCGTGGCGCTCGGCCAGAGCGCGCGCTTCACCTTCGCCGGGCAGCGCCGGGGGTGGGTGCTCCAGCTCGCCCAGAACGCCACCCTCACCACGCCCGCGTACGCCCGCGGGAAGGTGTACGTCGGCGCGGGCTTCACCAGCACCACGGTGTACGCCCTGGACGCCCACACCGGCGGCCTCTCCTGGGTGGGCCAGACCCCCGACGGAGGGCCCACCGCGGCCATCATCGAAGACGACAAGGTGCTCTTCAACACCGAGAGCTGCACGCTCTTTGCGTTTGACCTGGCCTCCGGGCGGCAGCGCTGGTCGCACTACCTCGGGGACCCCTTGATGTCCCAGGCCGCCGCGGCCCACGGGAGGGTGTTCTCCGCGTACCCCGACGGACGCTCCCCCTCGGGCTTCTCGTTCTCGGGCATGTCCATGCGCACCGGGGCCTACCTCTGGACCCGCCCGGTGCCCGCGGACGTGCTCACCGCCCCGGTGATCGACGGCGAGGACGTCTACGTCACCACCATGGACGGCTCCGTCGCGCGCTTCCGGGCCCGGGACGGCGCCGTGCGCTGGCGACGGTCCCTCGGGGCCACCAGCGCCCCCGCGGTGGACGCGGGCAGGCTCTACGTCGCCCGCCGCGCGCCCCACGGCCACGAGCGCCAGGTGGTGCTCGACACCCGCGACGGCAGCGTCGTCTCCTCCGGGCCCGCGGTGAGGGCCCCCTACGCCGCCCGCCGCGCGGACACCGGTGGCACCCAGGCCGGCTGGGCCTACGAGGGCGCTCGCCCCGCCTACGCAGAAGGGCGGCTCTACCACGCCATGGGCGACGAGGTCGTCGCCCGCGACGCCGCCGACGGCCGCGTGGTGTGGCGCCGTCGCTACCCCGGGGCCATCACCCAGCGGGGCGTCACCTCCCCCGCCGTGGTGGGCTCGCAGCTCGTGGTCGGCACCCGCGGGGGCGACGTCTACGGCATGGACATTGACACGGGCATGACCACCTGGGCCTACCACATCGGCGAGCCCATCGCGTTTCAGCCCGCGGTGGCCAACGGCTGGGTGTACCTCGCCACCGCCCGAGGCAAGGTCCTCGGCCTCGAAGTCGGTGACCCCTCCCTGGATGGGTGGCACATGTGGGGCGGGAACGCCGAGCACAACGGCCTCTCCGCCCACGAGCCCGCGGCCCCCGAGGAGCCCACCCCCCTGCAGGGTACCCTCAGGCTCCGCGCCGCCACCGCGCGCCGAGGGAGCGCGCCGGCGCCCACCGAGGGCTTTCCGCTCCTGCACACCTCCGTGTCCGCGGAGGTCTCTGGGGTCGTCGCCAGGGTCACCGTGGAGCAGCGCTTCACCAACCCCTACGACCACCCCGTCGATGCCGAGTACCTCTTCCCCCTGCCCGCCAACAGCGCCGTAGACGCCATGGACCTCCACGTGGGCGCGAGGGCGATCCACGGAACCATCCAGCGCCGCGCGGAAGCCCGGCAGACGTACCAGCGGGCCCGGGCCCGAGGGCGCACCGCGGCCCTCCTGGAGCAGGAGCGCCCCAACCTCTTCCGTCAGGCCGTGGCCAACATCCGCCCCGGAGAGCCCCTCCGGGTGGTGCTGCGCTTCGCCCAGACGGTCCCCTGGAGGGACGGCCGCTACGAGTTCGTCATGCCCCTGGCCACCGGCTCCCGCTACACCCCGGGCCAGGGCGGCAGCACCCCCGAGCGCCCCCCGGGCGACGTGGACCTCTCCGCCCGCGTGGACCTCGGAACCGCCCTCGAAGAGGTCACTTCTCCCTCACATCCCATTACAATCACTCACACGGGCGATACTGTAGGTGTGACCCTCACCCAGGGTCGTGCGCTCCCCGATCGGGACTTTCTGCTTCGGTACCGCCCGAGGGTAGAGACCGTGACCCCGTCGGTGCTCGCGCGCCGGGACGGGGACGACGGGTTCTTCACGCTGCTCCTGCACCCCGACGCGGGGGCCCCGGACAGCGCGGTCACGCCGCGGGAGCTGGTCTTTGTGGTGGACACGTCGAGCTCCATGCGAGGCGCGCCCATGACCCAGGCCCGGGCCCTGGTGTCCGAGGCCCTCCGGCGGTTGCGCCCGGAGGATACCTTCCGCGTGGTGCGCTTCTCCGACGCCACCTCGGAGCTGGCCCCTGCGCCCCTCGCGCCCACGGCGGAGAACCTGGCCCGGGCCCGCGCCTGGGTGGAGTCCCTGCGCGCGGCGGGCGCCACGGAGATGCTCCCGGGGCTCCACGCGGCCCTTGGGGCGGCCCCTCCGGCGGACGCCCGCATGCGCCTGGTGGTGCTCATCACCGATGGTTACATTGGCAACGAGAGGGAGGTGCTCGCGGCCCTCACCCGGGACCTGGGGGCCTCGCGGGTGTTTTCCTTTGGCGTGGGAGGCGCGGTCAACCGGTACCTCCTGGAGCAGGTGGCGGAGCTGGGGCGGGGAGTGTCCGAGGTGGTCACCCCCTCGGAGGATCCCTCGGCCGCGGCGGAGCGCTTTCACACACGCATCGCCCGACCCTTCGTGACGGACCTCGCGGTGGACTGGGGCGGCCTGGACGTGCGAGAGGTGTACCCGAGGGCCCTGCCCGATGTCTTCGCCGACCAGCCCGTGCTGGTCCATGGGCGCTACGCCCAGGGCGGCGAGGGCACCATCCAACTCTCGGGGCGCGTGCGGGGAAGGGCCTGGACCCAGCGCGTGAGGGTCTCGCTCCCGAGGGCCCCCGGGGGCCACGAGGCCGTGCCGTCGGTGTGGGCCCGGGCGCGCATTCACGACCTGTCCACGGCGATGCTCCTCGGGGAGACCCCCGCGCTGCGCGAGGAGGTCACGAGGCTCGCCCTGCGCTTCGGCCTCGTGTCGGACTACACGTCCTTCGTGGCCGTGGACGAGGAGGGCTCCGTGGGGGGCCGGGCCATGGTCCCCGGGGCGAGCGCAAACATCGGCTCCGGCGGAGGTTACGGCTACGGCTACGGCAGCTCCGGCGGCCTTGGGATGCTCGGCGCGGGCTCCGGGGGAAGCGGGTATGGCTACGGCACCATCGGCCTCGGGAGCGTGGGCACCGTCGGGAGAGACTCCGCGGCGATCACCCGGAGCTACCCGATGGCGCTCGAAGCGCGGGTGACCGCCGCGCCCATGGTGGCCGCCGCGACGCCGGTGGTGACCGGGACCATCAACGCCGACGTGATCCGCGCCGTGGTCCGGCGCAACATCGCCCAGGTGCGGGCGGCCTACGAGCGCGCCCTCCGAGGGCATCCCGACGCCAGGGGGAGGGTGGTCGTGCGCTTTGTCATCGGCGAGGACGGCAGGGTGCTCGGGGCGGAGGTCACGGAGAACACCACCGGCGACCCGGCGGTGGGCGCGGACATCGCCTCGGCGGTGCGCTCCTGGCTGTTCCCGGCGCCCCCGCCGGGGTCCGGCGTGGTGGTGGTGAGCTACCCCTTCCAGTTCGAGCCCTCGGAGGCGCCCTCGGCAGCGCCCACGCACACCGATTGAGAGGGGTTCACAGCCCGACGATGCCGTCGCGGGCGTTGCGGAAGCCCAGGCGCACCAGGACGTTGGTCACCGGCCCGCCCGGGTCCGGGGGCACGAAGGTGATGCCCTGGGCGACCTCGCAGCCGCCCTCGCCGGGCGCCGCGCAGAAGCGAGGGTGCCGGGTGGCGGTGTCCACCCGTGGGAGCGAGGCCGGGGCCCGTTCGGCGCCCTGCCAGAGCCGCTGCCACGCCGCCGAGGGGCTCACGATGGCCCACACCTCGGACTGGCGCGCGTCGCGGCCGGCGGGGGCGCGCTCCACGGCGATCACCGTGGTGAAGCCCACCAGGGGGAAGGTCCCGAGGAGCTGCACCCGGTCCTCGCCCGGGTCGCACGCGCGGAACGCCTCGCTGCCCAGGCCCGACACGTCCGCGCAGACTCCGTCGCCGGCGCGGTGGATCACCACCCGGGCGGGGCTGTCGAGCGGCAGGTGCTGCTCGCAGGCGCCGTCGGTGCAGCGGGCTCCGCAGGAGAGCACGCTCGCCGCGCCGCCCACCGGGAGGAAGGTGTGGTACCCGCCGCGGCACGCCTGGCGGGTGCCCTCCGAGGCCCCCGCGAGGAACTCCACGGGCACCGGCAGGTTCCAGCGGCGTAGCCGCATGCTCGGGTCCGAGGTGATGCTCCGAGCGCCCGCCTGGAGCGTCGCGTGGAGGGCCACGGAGGACACCGTGGGCGCCGCCCAGGTCATGGTCCCGAGGTCCGTGCGGCCCTCGATGGTCACCCGGTCGCCGTCGCGCCGGCAGCGCACCTCGGCGCCGGGCACCGGCTGGTCGCAACGCACCGTCAGGAAGCGCCCGTGGTTGTTCTCGCGCCCGAGGAGGGTGTTCGTGCTGATGCCCGTCTCCGCCAGGGCCAGGGTGAGCGTGGGGGCCTCGGGGGCCGTCACCGTCGCCGCGAAGCGCACGCCGCGCCCGTCCTGGGCGACCCAGACGCTCCCCGGGAGCGAGCGGGAGGTGCCCCTCGCCAGGGGGGTAAGGCCCGCCCACGCGGAGACGTCCCCGTCCAGGGTGGTGTCCGGCGCCGAGGCGAGGGACCCCCTGGGGGCCTCGTCGGGCGTGGCGGCGATGTAGCGCTCCACGTGGGGGCCGCCGTAGCGATCCCCGGTGACGTGGTAGCGCACCATCGCCGTGGGGTTCACCATGTGGGGGCGGGAGAGGAACACCCGCACCTCGGGGCCATTGACCATCATCACGCTCACCGAGAGGAGCTCCCCCGGGGTGCGCGTGCAGACATCAAACGTGTCGCTCAGGGTCTCGGTGACCGTGCGGTCGGGCTGCTCGGACCAGAGGGAGACGCGCTGCAGGGGCGCGCCGCAGCGGCCCTGGAGGCTCACCGCGGGGGTCACCACGGCCCAGTGGTTGCGCCCGAGCATCCGCAGGCGGTGGACCTGGGTCGCGGTCCCCGCGGGGCCCACGGGCACGCGCAGCCGGCGGTTCAGGGACAGAAGGGTCTCATCGGCCAGGGCCGGCAGCGGGATCGAGAGGGCCAGAGCACACCAGGCGCCGAGGGTGCGAGCTTTCACGGGTTACGCTCCTGCGGAGGGGGACACCCCCGATCAACGGTGGCTCCCACCCCCGGCTTGAACTCGTGCGTAGTCCCCCTCGAAAGTCGCCCCAGGGTGTACTAGGTTCGCTTCCGCTTTCGAGGGACCATGAAGAATGCTTCGAGCGACCGCCTGGTCGCCTGGTTTGTCGTCGTGACCGCTGCCGTGGTGATCTTCCTCCTCGGCCTGGACCGCTTCGGGATCTGGCAACCCGCGGAAATCCGCGTGGCCGACATGGCCCGCGAGGTCGCCGCCCACCACCCCGTCGTGCTGGACAGGCCCCCCGCCCAGGTGTCCTCCGTGGCCCTCGGGTTCCGCCTGGGCCGCACCAGCGAGCTCTTCGGCAGGCTCCCGGGCGCCCTCCTGGCCCTCCTGGCCACCGCCTCCCTCATGGCCGCCGCCAGAGGCGCCGGAGACCGACGCCTGGCCATCTATACGGGCCTTGCCTACACCACCCTACCTCTGGTGTACCTGAACGCCCGGCAGATGTTCGGCGGGGGGATCGCGCAGAGTGCGACCACCGTGGCGTTTTCGGGCGTGGTGCTCCTGGCCTGGGGGCAGAGCGCGGTGTGGCGCCGGGCGGGGGCGGCGCTGGCGGCGCTGGGGCTTGCGCTCGCGGTGGCGGCGGCCGGGGTGATGCTCGGGGTGGTGCCGGTGCTCGGGGCCCTCGGGCTGGCGGTGCTCCTCCGGGCCTCGCGGGAGACCGGCACCACGCGCCTGGTGGGGGCCGGGGCCTTCGTGGGGGCGGCGGCTCTGGCGGCGGCGGCGCTCAAGCGCGCGGCCAGCGGGGACGTGACGGCGTACTCGCCTCTGGTAGGGGCCGGCGGCGGGGCGGGTCCCTCCGGGGCCTGGCTCACCTTCGAGACGTACATCGAACAGGTGGGCCACGCGGCCTTCCCGTGGACGGGCTTCCTGCCCTTCGGGCTCGTGAGGCTCGTGTCGCCGCCGTCGGCGGTGAGCGAGGGGCCCTCGGACGCGGCGCTGGAGCCCGACGAGGCCGCCGAGGTGGACGCCTGGAGGGAGTCCGGGCTGCGCCTCACGGCCTTCCTGATGATTGCCCTGGGCTTCGCGCTGCAGACCTTCCATATGCAGCTCTACGGGCTGAGCGCCTTCGTGACCGTGGCGCCGCTGGGGCTCGCCCTCGGGGTGCTCCTGCGGGACTGCGAGCGGGAGAAGAAGCCCTGGCGCACGGTGGCCGTGGGCGCGGCGCTCCTGACCCTGTTGATGTTCCGGGACTACCTACAGTTTCCCCGGAGCTCCTACGCGGCCTTCGCGCTCGGGGAGCAGGGGCCGGTGTTCCCCGCTGGGTTCCAGGCCCGGATGAGCGAGTGGGTGCGCACCGCGCAGGAGAACCTCAGGCACGGCGCCGTGCCGTCGTTCCCCGCGGAGTTCTTCTTCCTGGTGGAGACCGGGGTGTTCCTGGTCCTGGGGATCCTTGTGGTGTTCCAGGGCGCCGGCGAGGTCAAGCCCTTCGCCTGGGACCGGCCCTACACCTGGCTCCGGGAGACCGAAGGCTCCTGGCGCGCGACCGCCGAGGAGGAGAAGCTCGCCTCCGGGCGGCGGAGCGTCGGGACGCTGCTCATGGCCAACCTGTCGTACACGCTGGCGATCCTTGCGGGCGTGATGATGCTCGGCGGGGGCACGGCGCTGGCCGTGGCCGGCAGGCAGCCCGCGGAGGGAGAGACCCCCACGGGGCCCGTGATGACCACCGTGGCCGTGAGGGTGGTGAGGGCCATCACCCTGGCGCCGGTGGGGGTGCTGCTCGGGCTCTTCGGGGCGCTGGCGGTGTGGAACCTCTATGCGTGGTTGGGGCGCCCCGGGGGGCCGGTCAACCGCTGGGTGGGCTCGCGGGTGGCGTGGGTGCCCGCGGCGGCGTTCGTGACGGCGCTGGTGGTGACCCAGGGGTACATCCCGGCCCTGAGCGAGCACATGTCCCCGCGGGGCGTGTGGGCGGTGGTGCGCCAGCTCCGGCACCCCGGGGACCGCGTGGGGCGCTACGGC
Organism: Deltaproteobacteria bacterium; assembly: GCA_016218725.1. Classification (GTDB taxonomy): domain Bacteria; phylum Myxococcota_A; class Polyangia; order Polyangiales; genus JACRDB01. Next base: position 16,826 of record JACRDB010000027.1, on the reverse strand, counting down.
GGCCCCACGGACGACCCGGCGACGCGGTACTACACCCTGGAGCCCCCGAGCGCGGTGTCCTCGGAGCAGGAGGCCGTGGAGTGGCTCACGGGCTCCTCGCGGAGCTTCCTGGTGGTGGGCACGGACGTCTTCGGCGGCTTCAACCGGGCGTACCGCGCGGCGAGGCACCGGAACGTCCCGGTGGTGGACGCCACGAACTCCACGCTGCTCGTGGCGGTCTCGGACCTCGAGGGGCGGGAGAACCGAAACCCCCTGGAGCAGTGGGTGCTGTCCGAGCGCCCGAGGATCCGTCGTCCGGCCCGGGAGCCGGTGCGGCTGGACCAGTTCCTGGAGTTCCTGGGCTACGACCTGGACTCCAACGGGATGACGTATGTCCCGCTCGGGGGGAGCTTCAAGATCACCTTCGTGTTCCATGTGCTCCGGGAGACGCCGCGGAACTGGCAGATCTTCGTGCACACGGACGGGGCGGGGCCCAGGATCAACGGGGACCACGAGCCCGTGGGCGGGCGCTACCCGGTGAGGCTCTGGCAGGAGGGGGACTACATCCGTGACCAGCTCACGGTGCAGGTGCCCTCCACGTACCGCCCGGGGGTGTACACGGTGTTCATGGGCTTCTTCGATGGGAGCGACCGGATGCGCACCGAGGGTGGCGAGCACGACCACGACAACCGCGTGATCGCCGCGCGGGTCACCGTGCGGTAGAACGTCCCATCGGAGGGAGAGTCCAAACCATGAGCACCTCGAAGCCACCGCCCCCGCCGGATAGCCCCCCGCGGGAGTCCCTGCCGCCCGGCGAGCGGCGGTCGCTCCCGCCGCCGGACGGCCGTGAGCGCCGGGTGCACCCGCGGGTGGACGTCACCTGGGCCGTGGACTGCAGCGACGGGGAGACCTTCCTCTACGCGTACATCACCAACATCTCGGCCCTCGGGATCTTCATCGCGTCGCGCACGCCGCCGGTGCAGGAGACCAAGGTCACGCTCAAGTTCTCGCCGCCCGGGGAGGAGCCCTTCGAGCTGGTGGGCGAGGTGGCGTGGATCAACCCGTGGCGCGAGGAGGGGGAGAACATCAACCCCGGCTTCGGCGTGCGCTTCACGGAGCTCACCGCGGACCAGCGCGAGCGCCTGGTCACCCTGGTGAACACCATCGCCTACCTCCCAGGGTAGGCCCCGATGGTACCCTCGGGGCGTTGACCACCTCACGCCGCTGGCCCCTGGCCGCGCTGGTCCTGCGCCTGTGCCCGGGCTGCAGTGACCCGCCGCCCGCGCCCGCCGCGCCACCACGCTGGCCCTGCCCGCCCGCCTGGGTGGCCCACACCCACGGCGGCTGCGGCCCCGCGGTGGTGCTCTGCACGTTTAACGGAGGCGCCGCGACTGGAGCATGTGAGGGTGTTGACTACACACACCCACAGCCCGTGGGAGCTGCTGGGACGAGCTTCTACCGCCTCCCCGATGGGGGTGTAGGTGGGGGGTGGCCCGAAGCGCTCCCTGCGACGGCGGAGGTGGCGGCGGGGACGCTCGCGCCGCCGGAGGACTTCGCGCCCACTGCAGGGATCCCGACGTGTCCGGAGCCCTGGCGGAGGCTGGACGATGGCACCTGCGAGCCGGTGTCCACGGACAACTGCACCCCGGAAGCGCGCTACCCCGACCCGGGAGCCCCAGCCACCGGGAGGGTGGTACATGTACACCAAGGTGCGACGGAACCCCCCGATGGCACGGAGGCTGCGCCGTTTTCAACCGTTGTGGGTGCTCTTGCGGCGGTGTCCGGGGAGGTGTGGGTGCGGATCGCGCCGGGGACCTATAGGGAGAACCTCGCGCCGCGGGGGAGCGTACACCTCCTGGGGTGTCACGGGCGTGTGACCCTTGAGGGCCCGGTGGCGGGGCAACCGACGGTGCTGGCCTCGGGGGCGGGGACGGCGCTGGAGCTCCAGGGACTGATCGTGCGAGGGGCCGGGGTGGGCGTCCAGGCCCAGGGCGGCGCGGTGGTTCGGGTGAGGGCCTCGGAGGTGGTGGGTGCCATGGGCTTTGGGGTGCTCGCGACGGCGGCGGCGGACCCGTCCGGCGCCACACGGGTCGAGCTGGACGACTGCACGGTGGAGGGCACCCGCTCGCAGAACAGCGCGAGGGACGTGGGCGTGGGGCTCCTGGCGCAGGAGGGCGCGACGGTGCTCGCGCGCCGCACGCTGCTCCGGGCGAACCGGAGCGCCGGGGTGGTGGCCGCGGGGCGACCCCACGGGGAGCAGTCCCCGTCGCGGGTGGAGCTCACGGACTGCGTCGTGCGGGACACGGTCCGAGGGGAGGGGAGCAGCATCGACGGGGTCGGCGCCTTCGCGGCGGACGGGGGCCGGGTGGTGGCCCGGCGGACGCTCTTCCAGGGCAACCAGAGCACGGGCGTGTTCTCGATCGGGTTCTCCGGGGAGACGCCGTCGCAGATTGACCTCGAGGACTGTGTGGTGCGGGGCACGCTCCCGAGGGCGCGCGACGGGGGGACGGGGCACGGCGGCAGCACGCAGGATGGTGGGCGATTGACGGCCCGTGGGACGGTGTTCCAGGGCAACCACGCCGCGGCGGTGCATGCGGCGGACCCGCCCCGCGGGGAGGCGCGGCCGACGGTGGAGCTCACCGCGTGCGTGCTTCGGGACACCCGGCTCCACCAGCGTGACCGGGCGCGGGGCTACGGCATCGACGTGGAGCGCGGCGCCGTCGCGACGGCGGGCGGGTCGCTGCTGCTCGGGAACCTCTCCGCGGGGGTGCGTGTGACAGGGACCGCGTCACGGATCGAGCTCGACGGGTGCGTGGTGAGGGTCACGGGCGTCAATCCCAGGGAGCCGGCCTCGGGGTACGGGGCGCTGGCGGAGCGAGGCGGCGAGGCGCGGCTCACCCGCACGCTGGTGGCGCGGAACCCGAACACCGGCGTGCTCGCCAGGGGCGAGGACGAAGCGGGCACGGCGTCGCGGGCGACGCTTACGGACTGCGTGGTCCAGGACACGGCGGAGCGCGCGGGTCCGTCGGCCGGGGGCTTCGGTCTCAGCGCAGAGTTCGGCGGCCTCCTGCGCGCGTCGCGCACGCTGGTGCGACGGACCGAGAGCGTCGGGGTCTACGCTTTGGCGGAGGGTCCCTCGGGCGCGGCCTCCCGGGTCGAGCTCGACGGCTGCGTGGTGCGGGAGACGCGCGCCCGCCTCGGCGAGGCCACCTCGGGGAACGGGCTCCTCGCCCAGCAGGGCGCGGCGCTCACGGCGCGGGGCTCGCTGGTCGAGCTGAACCTCGGCGCCGGCGTGGCGGCGCTCGGCGTGGGGCTCCAGGGGGCGCCCTCGCGGGTGGAGCTCGATGGCTGCGTGGTCCGCCAGACCTCGCCGCGGGCGCGGGACCAGGGCATCGGGTACGGCGTGGTCGCCCAGGGAGGCGCGTGGCTTACCGCCCGCGGGACCCGGATCGAGGGCAGCCACACCGCCGGCGCCGCGAGCGCGCAGCGCGGCCCGGGCGGCGCGCCCTCCAGGGTGGAGCTCACGGACTGCGCGCTGCGGGACACGCTCGCGCTGGAGGCTCCCCGGCGCCTCGGCATCGCGCTCCTGGCGGTCGATGGCGGGCGCCTCGACGCGCTGAGGGTGCTCTCCGAGCGCTCCGTCGAGGGCGGCGCGATGGCGTCCGGGGAGGGCCCGGCGATGACCCTGGTGGACGCGCTGCTCTCGGACTGCGCCGGGGTCGACGGGCGCGGTGGCTTCGGGGTCGCTGCGGCGGGGGGCGCCCGGGTCGAGGTCCTCCGGGGGGCGGTCCTTCGGAGCCACGGGGCGGCGCTGGCGGCGCTCCCGATCACGCTGCTCCGCGGGTCGTTCCAGGCGTCCGCGCTGGTGGTCCGGGATGGCTTCGTCCAGGGCGTCGCCCCGGGCGCCCTGGACTATGACCTCTGTCTTGTCCAAAGCGCCGGGCAGCCGAGGGCCTACGGTGTCTATGTCGGCAGCGCCGCGGCCGTGACGCTCCAGCGGGTGACCGTCCTCGACGGGGACACCGCGGCGGCGTCCTTCGGCGGTTCCTTCACCTGGTCCGACGGGGCGGCGCAGGGCTTCCGACGGTACCTGGTCCGAGGCAGCTCGGCGGTGACCCCACCCTTTACACTGGAGCGCATTGGGGTCCCGGACGGCAGGGTGCATGACGACCCCGGGCTCACCAACGAGCGCCTCCCGGAGCCCGTGCTGGGTGAGGCGGGCGCCGGTCGCTGCGGTCTGGGGCCGTAGGGGCGTCGCTCCCGGGAACGCTTCGGGGGTCGGCATTTCCCGAGGGATCATTGATCGTTACCGCGCGGTAACGATCGCCGAGGAGGAAACCTCGGAGGGGTTCGCAGCGATACCCATCCCAGAGAATGCGCACGCGCTTTGATGGACTGGCCAAGGACCTCTGGCGGGACGCCCTCGGGGACCTTGGGAGGGTGACTGCGGAGGCGGAGGTGGCGCCTGCGGCGCAACGGGCAGACACGACCTTCGAGCCGGACCCCTTGCGGCGGGTTGCCCTGGCGGGTCGCGGGCTCCTGGGGCGCATGGCGCAGGACCCGGTGATGCTGGACGCCTTCCACGACGCGCCGGACGGGGAGGAGGTGCGGGACACGCATCGAAAGTACCTCAACTGGCGGCATACTCTGGGCGAGGCCCACCGAGCCGACGCCCGTCACTGGCTCGTGGTCGCGGGTGATCCGCGGAGCGTGCGCCTGGAGTTCGGGCTGCGGCCCCTGCGAGGGTGGCCCTCGGGGGTCTACGGCTCGGTGCCGGGCTTTGCCCTGCAGGTGGTGTCGGTCTCGGCGCTGCCGGCCACGCGGGACACGCTGGCGCTGCGGCTCTTCGGGCGAGGTAGGGTGCTGCGTTCGGCGGGCGTGGAGCTCCTGGCGCTGCCCGAGGACGCCTGGGAGCGGCGGCTCCTCCCGATGCTGCTACGATGGCGGACACAGATCCCGGAGCTTCCCGCGCTCCGGTCACCCGACGAGGAGGACTTCGTGGACAACGCCCAGCAGATTCTCGACGAGTGGGAGAGGAGGGCCACGGACCGCGGCCTCGCGCCCCTGATGCGCCAGTTCGAGCGGCGCCTCGGGCGTCCAGTGGTTGAAGCCGAGCGAGAGGTGCTTCGCGATCGCCTTGGCACCCTTGGCCCCGAGCGCCTCGGGGATGTCGTCCTCGATCTCTCGGCGGCGGACCTGTCCGCATGGCTCGGCGACCCCAGGGCCCGATAGCGACGGTTCGAGGTTCCCAAAGGGTCGGCATTTCCCGAGGGATCATTGATCGTTACCGCGCGGTAACGCGGAGTGCTCTACGGGCGCGCCATGCAGCAGGCGAGGCACGCCGGGCTGTAGCATCGCCCCGCCCCCAGGCCCGTGCCGGTGCAGCAGCGTAGCCCGGAGGCGCAGTCGCGGTCCGTGCGGCACCCGGCGTCCGCAGCGCCCGTGTCCGTGCCCGCGTCGGTGACGGCGCCGCAGGCCCCGCGGCTGCGGGTCGGGCGGTCCGGGCGGCACGCGAGGTAGGTGCCGCCCGTGCACCCGCAGAAGGCCTCCGGCCGCACACAGACGGTCCGGTCCATGCAGGTCCCCGTGCGCGCGCACGCCGACGCCGGGAAGACGCACTCGCGCCGCAGGAGCGACCCACACTCCGCGTCGCTGGTGCAGCCCGTGGTGCCCGAGTCCATCCCGGTGCCCGTGTCCGTCCCCGTGCCTGCGTCGCCGCGGCCTGGGCACGGGATGATCGACGGCAGGCAGGCCCGCAACGCCTCGCAGCAGACGAGCCCCGTGCGGCACGTCACCCGGGCGCAGTAGCCCGTCGCCGGGGCGTCCGTGCCCGCGTCCATCGCGCAGGGTGCCCCCGCGGGCTGGCAGCGCCCAGCGCAGCAACGAAGCCCCAGGCCGCACTCGCGGTCCGCCGTGCAGCGCGTGGCGCCTCCGTCCAGCACGGTCCCGCCGTCTGGCGGTGGCGGTGGCGGTGGCGGTGGCGGCGGGGGTGGTGGCGGGGGTGGCGGCGGCGGCGTGCCGTCGCAGCGCTCACCCTCGGGGAGACACTCCCGCCTGGGCTCGCAGCAACGCGTCCCGGGGACGCACTCCACCAGGGCGCAGAAGCTCCCGGGAGGCGCGTCTCCCGGAGTGACCGCGTCGCTCGGGGCGGTCTCCGCGCCAGGGCCATCCGGGGCAGAGGCGTCCTCCTGGGGCGCGTCGGGACCCGGAGGCGCTCCGGTGTCTGCGAGGGGCGCGTCGTCCCCGGCCTCGGCAGCGCCGTCGTCGGGCGCACCCGTGTCCGGTGTCTCTGCGGTGCTGCCGCCGCACCCCGTGCCCAGGCCCGCGAGCGCCAGCAAGGCACCCAGGCCGACCCACCATCGTCGCGGTCGCGTCATGTCGGTGTGGAGCCCCGATCCCCTCAGATCGGCTCACAATTCGACGCGGGACAAGATGCCCCGGGGCCGATCGGCGTAGGGCGCCTCAGGGCGCGGCGGTGCGTGTGAGCTCCACCACCCAACGCTCGGGGCCGTTCTCCCGGAGGGTCCAGGCGAACTCGCCGAAGCGATCGGTCATGAGCTGGTGGTAGAGCACCCACGGCGGCGCGTCGGTGAGCACCTCCAGCGTCGCGCCCTGCGCCAGGTCCGCGAAGCGCCGGGCGACCAGCGTGTTGCGCTCCGCCAGGCCCACCCGGCAGAGGTCCAGCGTGCGTGTCATGCGACTCCTCCAGCGTTTGCGACGGGGATCAGCCGACACGGCACCGTCGCCAGCGCCGGGATCCCCGAGAGCGGATCAAGGTCCTCGTCGTCCGTCAGGCGGTTGAGCCCGGGGCTGCCAAACTCCACCGAGGCCGCTCCGTCCCGCAGGACCGCATCGAGCGCGACCACCGCGGGCTCCCGCCCCACGCGCGTCTCCACCAGCACCCGGGAGCCCTCCGAGAGGCCCCTGCGCGACGCCTCCGACGGCGAGAGGTGCAGCACCAGCGCCGTCGCCCCGCGCCCCACCACCCGGAGCTTCCCGTTGATGCCCGCCCGCCCGCGACGGCAGGTCATCAGCACCAGGTCCCGCCCTCCGTCCGTCACCTCCGACGGGGCGGCCAGGGCCCGCTCAGCCTCCTGACGGAACGCATCGGGGCACAGGTCAATGCGCCCCCCGGGCCGCGCCATGGCCGCGCGGAACACCTCCGGGTCGAGGGCCCCGTCGCGCCCCAGGGACCAGCCCCCCGGCGCCCCGAGGCGCCCTCGGGTGAGCTTGAAGCCCGTCAGGAGCGGCAGGAGCACCCGCAGCGCGCCGGAGGGCGTCGCCAGCCCCCGACCCTCGAAGGCGCTCGCCGCGCGCACCGCGTGGTCCACCGCGCGGGCACCAAAGAGCGGCGTCCCGAGCCGCCGCGAGAGCTCCAGGAAGATCGCCACCTCGCTGCGCGCCTCCCCCGGCGGCGGCGCCACCGCCCGCGACAGCGACGCCCAGGTCCGAGGCACCCGGTCCGGCAGGAGCAGGTGCGTGTCCTCCTTCTCCAGGTGGTGTGCGCAGGGCAGCGCCACCGTCGCCAGCGCCGTGGTGGCCGTGGGGACCACGTCCAGCACCACCAGCGTGTCCAACCGTTGGAGCCCTCGGAGCAACCGGGCGGTGTTCGGGACCGACTCCGCCGGGTCCGCCGCCACCACCACCAGCGCCCGGAGGCGGTCCGGGGCGTCCGCCAGGAGGTCCCCGGCCAGGCGCGTCGGCGGCAGCAGCCCCGCGATGGAGCCCGGGTGCTGGCGCCCGCGCTTCATCATCGCGTGAAAATCCAGGAAGCCCGGGTTCAGGAGCTGCCCGCCGCGGGCCCCGAGGCCCCCGAGAACCCCCACCACCGCCAGGGCCAGCCACTCGTTCACCGTCGCCCGGCGGGACATCGCCACCCCGAGGCGCGTCAGCGCCGCCGCGGGGCGCGCGGCGCCCAGGAGCCTCGCCGCGCGCACGATGTCCCCCGCGGGGACGTCCGCCACGGCGGCCGCGCGCTCCGGCGTCCAGGGCTCGCAGAGCGCGCGCAGGGCGAGCGCTCCGTCGAGCGGCACCGGCGGCCGGGGGTCCCCAAGGCGCTCGGTGAACAGCACCCTCAGGAGCGCGAGCAGCACCTCGGCGTCAGTGCCCGGCCGCAGCGCGAGGTGCACGCTGGCGTGGCGGGCGGCCTCGGTGCGGCAGGGGTCCAGCACCACCGTCACCCCGCGGCGGCGGCGTAGGGCCTCCAGGGCCTCGGCGAGGCCCACCTCGTCGTTGCTGACCGCGGGGTTGGTCCCGAGGACCAGGAGCGCGCTCGCGGCCTCCAGGTCCGGGCGAGGCACCACCAAGGGGTCGCCGAAGAGGGCGCGGGCCGCCACGAGCCGGTGCGTGGCCTCCAGCCCGAGGACGTTGTAGTGCCGCGTGGAGCCGAGGCCCTGGAGGAACCCCGACGCCGCCAGGAAGGCCAGCGAGCCCGCCGGGTCCCCGGCGCCGAAGTACAACCCCACGGCCTCCGGACCCCCCGCGTCGAGCGCCGCCGCGAGGCCGTGAGAGGCTCGGTCCAGGGCGCGCTCCCAGGGGACGGCCTCGCCCTCTACCAACGGCCGGGTGAGCCTGCCGGGGTGCCCGAGGAGCTGGCCCGAGGCCCGGCCGTTCTGGCAGAGGTAGCCCCGGCTCAGGGGGTGCTCCCCGTCGCCGCGCACGCGCCCGTCAGGCGTTACGCGCACGCCGCAGGCGGCGAGGCACTCGCCGCAGGTGCTGCGCACGCCCTCCTCGGCGGCGGGGTTCACGGCAGCGGGTGCGAGAACGCGGCGATCACGCGCGCGGCCTCGTCCACGGCCTCGCGCTCGGGGCGCGTGCGGCGGGTGAGGTGGTCGTAGATGCGCGTCGCTTCGTTCAGCGTGCTGGTCACCCGCCGGGTGGCGTTCTGCCTGCGCCGGAAGCGCGCGAACTCGGGCTCCGGCCCGAGGGGCTCCGCGGTCCAGGGCTGGGCGCCGGGCTTCGCGGCCTCGCTGCCCACGAAGCGGTAGCGCGTGGCGCGGGGCTCCGGGAGCTCCGCCCCGCGCTCGCGGCCGGTGTCCGCCCGGAGGCGCTTCTCCTGGTGGGCGAGCTTGAGGGCGAGCTGCCCGAGGAGCTTCTGCATGGTGCTCGGCTCGCCCAGCACGCATCGGTAGCGCGAGGCCAGCTCCCGGAGCTGGCGCCGCACGAAGCCGTTGGGCGCGTAGTGCAGCGCCGTCGGGAGGAACACCGCGATGCCCATGGCCAGGCGCCGGTGGAAGCCCGCGCGCTTCCTCAGGGCCGCGTCGCCGGTGGAGAGGGACCACTCGTAGCCGTTGAGCTGCACCTCGAGCTGGCGCATCATGGACGGGCCCCAGAGCTCGTAGGAGCGCTGGTAGCCCTGGTGGATCACCTCGAAGAGCTCGTGGGCCTCGAAGTTCTTGTACTTGAACCCGCCGCCCGCGCCAAAGAACGACAGGTCCTGCCAGCGCGGGTCCTCGGGGACCCGGCCCTCCTTCTGCATCCGCCGGAACAGGTCCGTCCCGGGGAAGGGGCACAGCGTCGTGAGCTGGTGCATCGTGGGCTTGAGCGACAGGAGGAAGGCCAGGTCCTCCTGGATGTTCTCCCGGGTGTGGAAGTCAAACCCGCAGATCCACGCCCCGACGGTGCTGATCCCGTGGCGGTGGAACTCGCTGAAGACCTCTCGGATGTTGCCCTCGCGCTTGGGGTAGCCCTCGGCGGGGGCGAACTTGCTCTCCACCCCCAGGAAGGCCGAGGCGATGCCGCAGCGCGCGATGCGGTCGAAGCGGTCCTCCCCCCATTGTTGGATGGAGCGCACCCCTCCCAGCACCCAGAGCCCCGCCCCGAGGCCGAGTTCGGTCCGCCGCAGGGCCTCGCCCACGGCCTCCAGGTACTCCTGGTCCAGGAAGGAGTCTTCCTCGTACACCGCCACCATGAGCGTGTTGGGGTGCTCCTCGTAGCAGCGCACCACCTCCGCGGCGAGCTTCTCGGGCGGCACCAGCACCAGGCGCCGGCGGTTGAACATCTTGGTGGTGCCGCAGAAGTCGCACCCGTAGGGGCACCCGAGGGAGGCCACCGCGACGCCGACCTCGTCGGTGATGTAGCGCTTGTGCCAGGGGAGCGTCATGCCGCCCCGGGGCAGGTGGGTGATGCTGATCGGGTCCGAGGCGGGCTCCTTCAGGAGCTTGCGCAGGAACGCGATCCCCTCGCCGAGGCACAGGTAGTCCGCCGTGGGGCGCAGGGCCTCCGGGGTCATCATCTCCGCGATCCCGAGGGCGCCGTAGCCCCCGAGGACGATGGTCGACCGCGGCGAGCGCTGGCGCACCGCGCGGCACATCTCCAGGGTGGCCTCGACCTGGTTGTAGAACAGGTGCAGCCCGACGACCTCGTAGCCCTTCTCGACCTCGGCGAGGAAGTCCTCTCGACGGGGGTACTCCAGGTACACCGTGGGCCCGCGGAGGTTCTGCCCGATGGCGTGGGCGAAGAGCTCGTGCATGTGCCCATGCATGGTGAACAGGTCCTGGTGCCCGGTGAACTGCAGGTCCCCGAAGTCCGTCACCGGGTTGTCCCAGGCCTGGGTCTTGTACCCGTCCGGGTACCACGGCGACGACAGGAGCACACGCGGCAGGGCCATGGCGCGAGTGTGAGCCCCGCACCTCGGGGCCGGCGTTGTCCGTGGTCAAGACCCCCGGAGGGTCGGGTTTTTCCGAGGGACCGTGGATCGTTACCGCGCGGTAACGCCCCCGCTCAGCGGGCTACGGGCCGGGGGGCCGGGGGGCTGATGATCCGCCCGGCGTCGGTGGTGGGCGGGCGGCAGTGCAGCTCCAGCCGCAGGGCGCCCGCCTCCGGGGACGGGGGCCAGGCGAAGAGCGCCCGGTCGCACACCGGGAAGTAGTCCCCGCTCTCGCCCTGGTCGAGCCCCACGCGGTAGCGCCCGGGCTGGGGAGGCAGCTCCCGCGCGCACACCCCCCGCTGGGGGTCCAGCACCTCCTCGCGCTGGACCCCGTCCCAGGCGGCGACCTCCAGGGACTCGTTGGGCTGGAGGTACACGTCCTCGGGCTGCCCGAGGCCCCCGTAGCCCGCGCCCGCGTCGCTGGTGCACAAGGGCATGCGCCCGATCGGGAAGAGCGACACCCTGGTCCCCTGGGCGAAGAGCGCCGCCCGGTCCGAGGTGCCCGGCGAGACGTTGAGCCTCACGGCCCGCACCAGCTCGTTGCGGTCTTGATTGGTGCGAATACGAATGGGCCCCTGGCCGGTGTTCTTCACCGTCACCGTGAGCCTCGCGGGGACCCTGGCGTCCGGCGCGGCGTCCGGCGCGCCGGAGCTCGCCGCGTCCGGGCTGGCGTCGGGAGCCCGCGGGGCAGGGGGCTCCGGCGGGCGCCGCGCGGCGGGGCGGTCGCAGTGGAGCACCAGGAGGAGCGCCAGGGGAGTGCGTCGGAGCATCACCGGCCCCGGTCTAGCCGTTTCCCTCGCGCAGGCCAAGCTCCTTCATCTTGATCTGCAGGCTCTTCCTGGAGATCTTGAGGAGCCTGGCGGTCTGCGTGACGTTGGTCCCGGTCTGCGCCAGGGCCTTCACGATGAGCTCCCGCTCCAGCCTCGCGGTGGCCTCCCGGACGCGCTCCTTGAGCCCCCCGGGGCCCGAGGCGTCGCTGTCCGAGTCCGTGTCCTCCTCGGCGCCGACGGCCTCCCCGGGCTCCGGCGAGACGCTCCCCTCGCGCACCTCCGGGGGCAGGTCCCGGAGGCGAATGGTGTCCCCGTCGGCCAGGAGCACGCAGCGCTCCAGGACGTTCTCCAGCTCGCGGATGTTCCCCGGCCAGGGGTAGCTCTCCAGGCAGGCCCGCACCTCCGGCGCGAGGCGCAGCGCCGGCCGGCGGAAGCGCGCCGCGTGGGTCTCCAGGAAATGCTGGATCAAGAGCGGGATGTCGCTCCGGCGCTCCCGCAGGGGCGGGAGATGAATGGGCACCACGTTCAGCCGGTAGTACAGGTCCTCCCGGAAGCGCCCGGCGGCGATCTCGCGCTTCAGGTCCCGGTTGGTGGCCGCCACCAGGCGCACGCTCACGGTGGTGGGCTTGACGCACCCCACGCGGTCGATTTCACCCTCCTGGATGGCCCGCAGGAGCTTGACCTGCATCTCCACCGGGATCTCCGCGATCTCGTCCAGGAAGAGCGTGCCGCCGTGGGCCAGCTCGAAGCGCCCGGGCTTGGAGTTCACCGCGCCGGTGAAGGCCCCGCGCTCATACCCGAAGAGCTCGGCCTCCATGAGGTCCCGCGGGATGGCCCCGCAGTTCACCCGGATGAACGCGTGGTCCCGCCGCGCGGAGTTGTCGTGCAGGGCGCGGGCGATGAGCTCCTTGCCGGTGCCGCTCTCGCCGGTGATGAGCACCGTGGCGGGCGTGTCCGCGACCTTCTCGAGAATATCGTACGTGGCCGTCATGGCCGCGTCGTTGCCGATGATCTTGTACCGGGCCCGGTCCCCGCCGGAGAGGATCACGTCCCGGGTGCGCAGGTCCCCGGTGCGCAGGGCCTTGGCCACCACCGCGCGGATCTCCGCCAGGTCGAAGGGCTTGGAGATGTAGTCAAAGGCCCCGCGGCGCATGGCCCCGACGGCGGTCTCCACGGTGCCGTACGCCGTAATGAGAATCACCGGCAGGTTCGGGTAGTGCTCCGCGCAGTGCTGCAGGAGCCCGAGGCCGTCCACCACGGGCATGCGCAGGTCCGTGATCACCACGTCCAGGTGGTGCTCCTTGAGCGCGTCCATCGCCGCCTGGCCGTCGGCCACCGCGTGGACCTCGTAGCCGTCGCTCTCCAGCGCGGCGGTGAGCACCCTCCGGAGGTTGGTCTCATCGTCGGCCACCAGGAGCTGCTTGCGTTCGGGAGTCATCACGGCGGCCTCCCGGGCAGTGTACTCGCGCCCGTCGGCGGGCGCACCTGCCGCAGCGCCCCCGGCGAAATCGCCGCCGCCGTCGCGGGCGAGAACACCTCCCGGAGCCTCGCCCGGGTCTCCCGCCGGAGGGTGTTGTACCGCCCTCGGGTGAGCTGCGACAGGATCCCCCGGCGCGCGGCCTCGAAGGGCACCACCTCCTCGGGCAGCCGCTCCACGAGCTGCAGCACCCACCAGGCGCTCACCCTCCGGGGCCTCGGGGGGCGGCGCCGACGCCCGTGCCTCGCGGGCTGCGCCGGGGGCGTCACCACGGTGGTCACCGGCAGCGCCCGGGGCGCCACCTCCCCGGGTGTCTGGAGCGCCATCGCCGCCCTCACCAGGGCCTCCGGGAGCCCCGTGGTGTCCGCCGTCACGAAGCCCAGGTCCCCGCCGTCGCGCCGCGCGTTGGGGTCCGTGGAGCCCGCCACCAGCGCGCTGAAGGCCTCCCCCCCAAGGAGCCTCCGACGGAGCGCCTCGGCGGCCCTCTGGGTGGGCGCGCAGAGCCCCTGGAGATGGTGCCTCGCGGGGGACCGGAACTCCTCCGGGTGCTCGCGGTAGTAGCGCTCCACCGCCGCCTCCGAGGGCACCCTCGGCCCCAGCGCCGCCAGGGTCTCCCGCCGCAGGAGGGCCTCGGCCACGATCGCGTCGAGCTCCGGGTCCCGCGCGGGCACCACCGCCCGGGACGCCAGGAGCGCTTCATCCACCAGCTCGTGCAGGAGCGCCCGCGGGTCGTCCACCCGGAGCCCCTCGCGCAGGCGCTGCTGCCAGCGCACCGCCACGTCGCAGCGCGTGAGCTCCACGGCCCCGACCCGCGCCAGCACCTCCTCGGGCCGCTCGATCCCCAAGGGGCAACGCCCGAGGGGCCTCGCCCGGAGGGTGGAGGTGTCCGGCTCCAGGGCCACATCCGTGAACCCCCCATCCGCGCCCTCGGAGGCCACCTCGGGGTGTAGGGTGTTGTAGTGCGCTGTGGGTCTTCTCGGGGCAAGGCCCTGGGGACCCCCGGCGGGGTTGTGGCAGGTGAGGGCCAGGCACAGCCCGGCGAGGCTTCGGTACGACAGAGGGGCCTTGATGGGACCGAGGCTAAAGCTCCTCGGGGGCGAGCGCCAGCCGGGCCGCGAGGCGCGCCAGGGCGTCCCCGGCGGCCTCGCGCACCACGGGGCTCGGGTCCGAGGCGTGGGCGCGGGCGAGCACCGGGAGGTGCCTCCGGGAGCCGGTGTTGCCGAGCACGAGGGCGGCGTTGCGGCAGAGGCCCTCGCGGCCCGCGCGCACCAGGGCAGTGCCCTCGGTGAGGGCGCGGAAGGTGTCCTCGGTGAGCGAGAGGAGGGCCTCCGGGGGGTGGTCCTTCCAGCGCGGGAGCGGGGCGAAGTCCCGGGTGGAGTGCCTCGACGGGGGCGCCGTGCGGTTGAAGGGGCACACCTCCTGGCAGGCGTCGCAGCCGAAGAGCCAGGGGCCCAGGGGCTCGCGCAGCGCGGGGGCGATCGGTCCGCGGTGCTCGATGGTGAGGTAGCTCACGCAGCGCGAGGGGTCGAGCACCCAGGGCGCGCGGAAGGCCCCCGAGGGGCAAGCGTCCAGGCAGCGCGTGCAGGCTCCGCAGCGCTCCTCCAGGGGCTCGTCGGGGGGCAGCTCCAGGGTGGTGACCACCTCGCCGAGGAGGAGGTACGACCCGAGGCCCGGGGCGATCACGCAGCCGTTCTTGCCAACGAAGCCCACCCCCGCGAGGCGCGCCCAGGCGCGCTCCAGCACCGGCGCCGTGTCCACCACGGGACGGGCCTCGGCGCCGAAGGTGACCCGCAGGAACGCCGCCAGGCGCCGCAGGCGCTTGCGGAGGAAATTGTGGTAGTCCCGCCCGCGGGCGTAGCGGGCGATGCCCTCGGGCCCGGGCTCGTCCCCGCGGTGGTACGACAGCGCGCACACCACCACCGAGCGGGCTCCCTCCAGCACCTCGGGGGTGTCCACCCGGGCGCGGGTGTGTACGTTCTCCGCGAGGTACCCGAGGCCCGGAGGCAGCCCCCGGGCCAGCCACGAGAGGTACCGCGGGTGGTCCACCGCGAGCGCCTCCGCGCGGGCCACGCCCACCCGGTGGAAGCCCAGCGCCAGGGCCTTGCGACGAACGGTCTCGCGGGGTTCGAGCGGCGCGGACGGTGACACCGGAAAGGCGCACTGTAGCACACCGCCGGAGCGGTCCCCTTCCCTCGCGCCGCGGCCCCGTGGGACCATCACCGCCCCGATGGTCCCCAAGACTCCCCCAGCACCCCGCGTCGGGAGGTATACACGGTGTATACTTTTCCTTGCCTTCGGGCTCGCGGTCCCCACGGAGGCGCAGGGGCATCCGTTGGGGATGAGCTCGATCAACCGGTACCTCGGGGTGCGGGCGGACGCCCAGACGCTGGAGCTGGACTATCTCCTGGACCTGGCGGAGCTGCCGGCCTGGAGCGAGATCGAGCGGCTGGACACGGACCACGACGGGGCGGTGACGCCCGCGGAGAGGGAGCGCTACCTCCAGGGCGTACTGCCGCGGGTGGAGGCCTCGCTGGAGCTTCGGATCGACGGCGAGGCGGTCACCCCGAGGGAGGTCTTCCACGGCCTGGAGGCCCCCGCGGGGCAGAACGGGATGAGCACGCTGAGGGTGGCCGTGGAGTTCCGGGCGCCGCTCCCGGCGGGGCGCGACCGGGTGACGGTGACCGTCACGGACAGGCTCTACAGCGATCGCTCGGGCTGGAGGGAGCTGTCCTTCGAGCCGTCGCCGCATGGGGCGCTGGTGTCGTCGGACCTTCCGCCGGGGACGGCCCGCGCCGGGGCGGCCCTCGCGTACCCCGAGGAGGCCCTGCGGAGCCCCCCGAGGATCGACCGGGCTACGTTTGTGATCCAGCGCACCCCCGGCGGCGCCGGGGCCGCGAGGAGGCCTCCGCCCGCCACGGGCGAGGGCGGCGACCCCGAGGCCCGGCGCCTGGCGTCGCTGGTGCATGGGGACGCGCGCTCCTGGCGCTTCCTCTTGTTCGCGCTGGCGGTGGCCTTCGGGCTGGGGGCCGGCCACGCGCTCTCGCCGGGGCACGGCAAGGCCCTGGTGGCGGCCTGGCTGGTGGGCTCCCGCGGGCGCCCTCGCCACGCCCTGGCCCTGGGCCTCACGGTGACCGTCACCCACACCGCGTCGGTGTTCCTCCTCGGGATGGCGGCGCTGTTCATCGAGCGCTCCCTCGGGAGCGACCGCTGGCTCCGGGCGCTGGAGCTGGCCAGCGGGGTGCTGGTGGCCACCCTCGCCGCCTCGCAGCTCCCCGGGCGCGTCCGGCGCCTCCGGGAGCGCCTCGGGGCGCCCTCGCTGGTGCTCCGGCGGGCGCCGCCCCGAGGGCGCCTCGCGCCGCTGCGTGCGCTCCCGGTGCCCTACGGCTCCACCACCCACGACCACGGCGACGGCGTCCCCCACGACCACGGCCCTCCCCCGGACACCGAGGTGCGCTGGCGCTCGCTGGTGGCGCTGGGCGTCTCCGGCGGCCTGGTGCCGTGCCCCGGCGCGCTGGTGGTGCTCCTCACGGCGATCTCCGTCCACCGCGTGGGGCTGGGCCTCGCGCTCCTGGTGGCCTTCTCCGCGGGGCTCGCGTCGGTGCTCTCGGGTCTGGGGCTGCTCTTCGTCCTGGCCCGCGGAGCCCTGGACCGGCTCCCCACGGACGGCCGCCTCGCCCGCGCCCTGCCGGTGCTCTCGTCCACCCTGGTCTTTGCCCTCGGGGCCTCCATCGCCTGGAAGGCCCTGGCACACTAGTGTCAATGCCCCTCAGTGAGGGCCAATTTCGAGGGCGTCTCTCCGCGGTGACCTCACCCCCCCCCGGCCCCATAGGCGTTAAGCGCCATCACGTTGTGGTGTCGTCGGGACCGATCCCCCAGGGCGCCGTGGCGCTCGGACTTTTCGTGGTGTTGGGCGGTGGAGGCCGGGGTTCGCCAGGCGTAGGGTCCCTGAGGT
>JACRDB010000022.1 GCA_016218725.1 Deltaproteobacteria bacterium | reverse complement strand
TCCCGCACCCTGGCGCAGGCTCGGAGATGGCACCTGCGAGCCCGTGTTCCCTGACACCTGCGAGGCCTCGCAGACGTATCCCACCCTGGGCGCGCTCCCCCCCGACGCGAGGGTCCTCCATGTGCGCGCGGGTGCGAGCGAGGCGGCCGCGGACGGTACGGAGACGGCTCCCTTTCCCACGATCAACCGGGCGCTGCGCGGCGCCTCGGGCGCGCTGTGGGTGCGCGTGGCCCCGGGCACCTACCGGGAGAACCTGATCCTCCCCGACGGCGTACACCTCCTGGGGTGCCGCCATCGCGTGACCCTGGAGGGCGTGATGGTGGACCGTCCCGCGGTGGCGGTGGTCGGTGGTGCGCGCGCGGAGCTCGTAGGGTTCACGGTGCGGAGCGGAGGCAACGGGGTGCATGCCCAGGCGGGCTCCCAGCTCTGGGTGAGCGCCTCGGACATCGTGGACTGTCACGGCGCAGGGGTCCTCGGGATCGATGTCGACGCGCTGCGGGGCCCGACGCGGGTGACCCTCTCGGATTGTTCCGTCGAGGGGACGCTCTCCAGGCCCTTCGGTCAGGTCGGCGGGGCGGGCCTGCTGGCCGAGCGTGGGGGCGTCATCGTGGTGGCGCGCACGCTGGTGCAGCGTAACAGAAACGCCGGCGTGGTGGCCCTGAACCTCGGCCACGCCGAGGGCCAGCGGTCTCGGGTGGAGCTCACGGACTCCGTGGTGCGAGGCACGCTGCCGGCCGAGCGCGAGGCGCTCGGGGGCTCGGGGCTGATGGCGATCAATGGCGGCGAGATCACCGCCACGCGCACCCTGGTGCACGGCAACCAGGCCGCCGGAGTCTTCGCCGCGGACGCCGTCGCGGGGACCGCTTCCCGCGTCGCCCTGACGGACTGCGTCGTGAGGGAGACCCTCCCGCTGGCGAGCAACGGGAACCTCGGCTTCGGCCTGGACGCCCAGGACGGCGGTGAAATCACCGCCCTGCGAACCCTCCTCCGCGGCAACCGCACCGCCGGGGCCTACGCCGTGGACGCGTCCCGGGCGCTCCAGCCGTCCCGCGTGGAGCTCACCGAGTGCGTGGTGCGAGACACCCGGTCGCAGGCGTCCGATCGGCGCCTCGGCTGCGGCGTGACCGCCCAGTCCGGCGGCGTGGTGGTGGCGCGACGGAGCCTCCTCGCCGGGAACCGCTACGCGGGCGCGCTGTCCATCGGTCGCGCCGACGCCGCAGAGGCCTCCTCGGTGGAGCTCCTCGGGTGCGTGGTGCGGGACTCCCGCCCGTCGGAGGGAGAGCCGGAGAGCGGCTGGGGCGCGACCATCCAGCGCGGCGCGCGGCTCACCCTCACCGGGACCCTGCTCCTCGGGAACCGCGGCGTGGGCGTGGTCGCGGAGGGCGCCGGGCAGCAGGACGAGCCCTCGCGGGCCTCGCTCACGGGCTGCGTGGTGCGCGGGACGCTCCCGCGGAGCACCGGCTCTGGAGGCATCGGCCTCTACGCGAATGTCGGCGGCGAGGTGAGCGCCCTGCGCACGCTGCTGGACCGCAACCTGGCCTACGGCGCGCTCTCCGCGGCGGTCAGCATCACGGGCCGCCCGTCGCGCCTCGAGCTCGACGCCTGCGTCGTGCGGGACACCCTCGCGAACTCGCCGGAGGCTGGCTCCGCGGTGGGCCTCGCCGCCCGGGACGGGGGGCGCGCGCTCGGCCACGGCACCCTCGTCGCGCGGAGCCTGGGCGCCGGTGTCCTGGTGGTCGGCGTCGGCCCGGACGGGGCCCCGTCTCGCATGGAGCTCGATCGGTGTATCGTCCGGGAGACCCTCCCGAGGGCGGCCGACGGCTTGACGGGCTACGGCCTCACCACGCAACAGGGCGGCCGCTGCGACGCCCGGGAGACGCTCCTCGAGGAGAACCGCAGCAGCGCCGTGTTGAGCATCGGGCAGAGCCCCGGCGGCGTCCCTTCACACCTGGTTCTCATGGACAGCGCGGTGCGGGTTACGCGCCCGGTGGACGCCCCGGCGGTCCTCGGGATCGGCCTGACGGCTTCGCAGGGCGCGCGCTTCGAGGCCGTGCGGGTGCTGGTCCAGCGCAGCCACGAGGGGGGCTCCATGGCCTCCGGGGAGGGCACCTCGGTCACCCTGGAGGACGTGCTCTTCGAGGCCATCCTGCCCACCAACGGCCGCGGGGGCTACGGCGTCGCGGGCGCCGGCGGCGCAACGGTGGAGGCCCGACGCGTGACCGTCCTCGGGAGCCACGGCGCGGCCTTCGCGTCGGCGCCCAGCAGCGTCCTGCGCGGCGCCCCAAGGGGCTCCAGGGTCACCGTGCGGGACGCCTTCGTCCGCGGCGTCGGCGTGGCCTCCCTGGACTACGACCCCTGCGACCAGAACCGCCCCGTGGGCCCCCCCCGCGCCTACGGCGCCCATGTGGGCACCGCCTCGACGCTGGACCTCCAGCGCGTACTCCTCGCCGACGGGGACACCGCCGCGGCGGCCTTCGGCGGCGCCCTCACCTGGACCGACGGCGCCGCCTGGGGCTTCCGGCGCTACCTCGTCCGAGGGACCTCGGTGGTCACGCCCCCGCTCGCGATCCAAGGCGTAGTCACCCAGGTCCTCGCGGTCCTCGAGGATCCCACCCTCACCGACGAGCGCCTCCCGGAGCCCCTCCTGGACCCGTCGCAGCGCCCTGGGACCTGCGGCGCGCGTTGAGGGGGTGCGGTCCCTCTCACTGCGTCTCCTTCCGAGACGCCAGGAGGCGCTCCAGCCGCGTCTTCTCCACCCTCAGCGTGAGCACCTTCTCGCGGTCCAGCACCACCTGCCCCGGCGCGCTCTTCCGGGGCTTGCGCACGTACCTGCGCGGCGCGTACTGCACCTCCACGGTGTCCTCGTCGCGGGCGTCGCTGTGGTACGCCGCCAGCGTCGCCGCGTCCACCAGGAGCTCCGACGGGCACGACACGTCCTTGTCCAGCGGCACCACCACGTGGGCCCCCGGCACCCCGCGGACATGCAGCCACAGGTCCTGCGGCCTCGCCACCTTCGTGGTCAACCGGTCGTTGTCCGAGGCCCCGCGGCCCACCAGCACCCTCGCGCCCCTCCACGCCGCGTACTCGATGTACGGCAGCCTGGGCTCGTCTTTTGTGCCCCGCGCCCTCACCCGGCGCGCGTCCAGTCCGAGGCCCCGAGCCTCCTCGGTCCACCCGGAGAGCGCCTCCGACAGCGCCGCGTCGCTGCCCTCCACCCGCGCCTCCAGCGCCCTCACCGCGGCCAGGGCGTCCTCGGTCACCCGGAGCCTCTCGCGCATCGCCCCCTCGCCGCGCTGAACCCTTCGGGCCTCGTGGAAATACCGCTCCGCCTGGGCCTTGGCCGGCCTCGACGGGTCCAGCGTCACCTCCAGCGCGCCGCCCTCCTCCCAGTCCTCCAGCGTGGCCTTCGAGGCCCCCCGAGGGACCTGCGCCCCCTGGGTCAGGAGCATCCTCCCGATGCGCTGGAGCCTGCCAGTGTCCTCCAGCCTCGCCAGGTCCTCCCGCACCGCCTCCGCCCGACGGGAGAGCCTCCGAGCCTGTGCCCTCAGCGCCGCCAGCAGCGCCGCCCGCTGGAGCTCCCCCGCGAGGCCGTCGCTCGCGTCCACCAGGGCCGCCCCGTCCGAGAGCGCCTCGGGCCGGAACGGCAGCCTCCCCCGAGGCCCGGTCCACACCAGCACCACGCTCCCCGCGCCGTCCAGCACCCTCGCCTCCCCAAGGAGCGCAGGGAAGAGCCGCACCCGCGCACATGGAGCATCATTCCCTACAGTTACCCACAGGGCGCCATCGTCGTCGGTGGCGGCGTCGCGGACGGTGTGCCCGACCAGGTGGGCCTTCAGGGCCGCCACCAGGGGGTGCCTGGAGGGCGCTCGGAACACGGGCTCCCGCGGGAGCCACCCGGCGCCCACGACCTTCTGGCCGATGCCCACGCCGAGCCTCCGGGCGCCGCCGGGGCACCACACGGTGAGCCCCACCAGGCCCGTCTCCGCGCAGACCCAGGCCCCGTCCACGCGGCCGTGGACCAGCAGGTCGAGGTCCCTCACGCGCTACGCCCCCACCGACGGCGGAGGGCGCCAGAAGGTGCCCCGCACCAGGTCCCAGAGCGGCACCGTCACGTTGAAGTTCCAGCGCTGCATGAGCCTCGGGTCGTGGTGCCTCGCGTGGTGCTGGCGGAGCCTCTTCACCAGGCCGATCCTCGCCACGGGGTGCTCCTCCGGGAGGTGGTACGCGAGGTGGAGCCACTCGTAGGACACCACGTAGAGCATCCCCGTGGCGAGCGTCAGCGCCGCCACGTTGCGCCCCAGCCAGCGCGAGAGCCCGAAGGCCAGGGGGAAGGTCCCGAGCGCGATCAGCGCCACGCCATAGGCCGGGAGCAGCACCAGGCGCCACTCCCGGCGCGAGCGCACGGCCATGTCCTCCGTGTGATAGATCCGGTGGTGCGTCGGCGTGTGACGGTCGTACAGCACCTGGAAGGGCCACCGTCGCCGGTGCAGGAGGTCCTTGTGTGCCCTCCACTCGGTGGCGTTGGACAGGAGGTACATCGCCGGCACCGCGAGGAGCTCCAGGGGCTCAAGCCCCCGGAGCGAGGCCACGCACGCCGCCGCCACACCAAGGCCCGTGAGCGACGGGATCGCCAGGTGGCCAAGGGGGCTGTACCCCTCGGGGATCTCCTCCACGCAGCGGGCGCGGAAGGCCTCGCGGCGCGCGGGGTCCAGCCATCCCTCGGGGGCGTCGTCCATGGACCTGGAGCCTACAACGCCACCGCGGAGGTGCGCACGTCCGCGCCCTCCAACTCGCTCACCGCCCAGAGCGTCAGGGCGTCCCTCACGTTGTACGCGGGCGCCTCGGGCGCGGGCACCCCGGCCAGGCTCAAGCGCGTCGCCACCACCGCGTCGCGCGCGCGCTCAAGCTCCCCGAGGCCCGCCACCGCCAGGCTCGCCCAGGCCCTCCCCTGGGTCCGCAGCACCGCCAACGGCCGAGGGGTGAACACCGCCGTCCCCGGGCGCCACCGGGGCACGTCCCTCTTCGGCGGCGCCAGGAGCGCCGCGAGCCCGAGGCCCTCCAGCTCCGGCAGCGGCGCCGCCGTGGGGGCCACCACCCAGCACGCGCAGCCCACCACCCCGCGGTGGTCCACCCCCACGGCGACATCCACCACCACCTCCGGCGGCTCCGGGGGCTGGTGCGCGGGCTGCTGGGCCACCACCGTCTGCTTCGGAGGCTGCAAGACCTCCACGCCGTCCCCGACCACCAGGGGGTGAAGCTCCAGCACCTCCGAGGGCACCTCCGGGCGCAGGTCCCTCGCGGTGAAGAGCCCCCCCTCGGACACCCCCGCCGCGCGCTTCAGCGCCGACCAGAGCCCCAGGCGCTCCAGCCCCGCCACGCCCTCGTGACCCAGCACCTCCACGAAGCGAGCACGGGCCCTCGCCTCGGGGCGCTTGTCCACCGCACGGACCGCCGAACCTACTTCTCGGGTGATGTGCGACAGCTTCAAGGTACCCAGGCGGGTGTGGGTGGTGAGCACGCCCTGGAGGAAACCCGGGAGCACCGCTCTCCAGGCGTCCGGTGGAGCCTCCGGCGAGGGCTTGCGCTTTGCGCCGAGCCCCGGAGCCCGGGCCTGGCCGTCCACCATGCATGCCCCCACGCCGGGGCCCACGAGCAGCACCGTGAGGCTCCCGAGGAGCGAGGCCTCGGAGGCCCTGATGGCGCTCGCGAGGGCCGCCGCGAGGAGCGCGTCCACCACGGAGCCCCGGGCGGCGAAGACCGCCTCCGACGCCGCGAGGCCCGCGGGGTCCTGTGCGAGGACGGCGTTCCTCACCGGGGGTCTCCGTCCTCCTCGTCGTCGTCGGAGTCGTCTCCGGCGCCGTTGTCGTCATCCTCTTCGTCGTCCAGGTCGTCCGCGTCGGGCGCGGTGGTGAGGGTACCCACGAGCCGGGAGAGGGCCCGGGCCTCGCGCCAGGCGCCCTCGGAGGCGAAGACCACGAACACCTCGTCCAGGCCCTCCAGGCGCGAGGCGAGGTCTTCCAGCATCCCCGTGTGGTACCTGCGGTCGATGCCGAGCCCCCGGAGGCGTGCGTAGGCGACCTTCTCGCCGGTGGGCTCATCGTGG
Source organism: Deltaproteobacteria bacterium (assembly GCA_016218725.1). Classification (GTDB taxonomy): domain Bacteria; phylum Myxococcota_A; class Polyangia; order Polyangiales; genus JACRDB01. Next base: position 27,122 of record JACRDB010000022.1, on the reverse strand, counting down.
AGGGGATCGGTGACCACCAGGGCCCCGAGGGGGTGGGCGACGCGCACGGCCCCTTCGGGCTCCCAGAGCCCCGCGGGGTCCCAGACCACCCGACGGAAGCGCGCGGTGGCCCTGGCCAGGAGGGCCTTGAAGCGCTCCAGGGCGGCGCTCCCGGGGGCGATGGCCATGGGCGTCCGGAGGACCACCACCGCGGCCCCGAGCTGCCCCGCGGCGGTGCTCAGGCGGTCTAGCTCCGTGGCCGTGGTGGCCTCGTCGCGCAGGGGGAAATCCCGGTCGCCGTAGAGCGCCGGAGGGGCCACCACCGCGTGGACGAAGCCCTCCGGGGCGTCCTGGCGCCAGCGCTGGAGGCTCTTTGTAGGGGGCGCCGGGGGGCGCAGGTCCAGCTCCACGAGGTTCAACGCGGAGACGTAACGCTCTCTGGCGCAGGGGAGGCCCGCGCAGCCGACATGCCAGGTGCTCATCAACGGGTCGCGGAAGGTAGTACATGCCGGGGCCCCGCACCAACGGCCACGGTTGCCGTCGGCTGGCCTCCACCGCGGGGGAGGGGGTAAGCTCCCCGGGAATGGGCGAGGCGATCCAGGCCGGGAAGTTCGTCGAGTTCGAGTACACCCTCCGCGACGGCCGAGGGAATTTCATCGAGGCCACGGAGGGCGTGCAGGGCGTGGTCTGGGGCCGCAGCGGGCTGATCCGCGGCCTGGAGCAGGCCCTGGAGGGGGCCTCCGAGGGGGACGTGCTCAACGTCATGGTCCCCCCGGAGGACGCCTACGGCACCCGCGACCCGGACAGCATCTTCGAGGTCCCCAAGGAGGAGTTCCCGGACCCCGAGAGCCTCAAGCCCGGCGCGGAGTTCGTCGCCGAGGGCTCCGACGGGACCTCGCTCACCATGCACGTCGTCGAGGTCCATGATGACCACGTGGTGGTCGATGGCAACCACCCCCTGGCGGGCGAGACGCTCAATTTCCAGATCCATGTGCGCGCCGTGCGCGCCGCCACCGCGGACGAGCTCCTCGCGGCCGAGGCCGAGCGCAGCCCCATCGCCGACGACCTGGAGCCCTCGTAGCGCGCTAGAAGGGCTCCAGGGACCAGAAGCCTATGCCCTCGCGGGCGTCCTCGACGCCGTAGGTCCCCCGAAGACCCCACGGGAAGGGCCGCAGGAGCCCCTGCCCTCGCGCCACCCGATCCCCGGGGGACAGCTCCGTCCAATGGATCGCCAGCGCCCCGTCGGGCCGAAGCTCCCCCACGAAGCTCCCCTCCCGCTCCTGGTAGCGGTACGCCGCCCGCCAGCGACCATCGGGAGCGCGCAAGAGGTGCGTCTCGACGGCCATGCCCACCGGGAGCCCCGTCCAGCGCCCGAGGTACACCCCGGGGGCGAGGGTGCGGGGTACATGCCGCACCGGGAGGAGTTCCACGGCGCGGGCGCTCCCCACGCCGTGGAGGGCGCCGGTGGAGGGGTCTCGGGCGAGCTCCAGCGAGCGTTCGCGCACATCGAGCACGGCCACGGTGCCCTCCTCGCGCCAGGTGAGGGCCCAGCGCCCGGAGGGGAGGCGCTGGCCGGAGAGTTCGCCGTGCCAGGGGAGGAGGTCCCAGCTCCCGCGCAGGCGCCCGTCGCTCTCGGACAGCCAGACTGCCACCCGGAGCCCCTCGGGGACGTCCTCCCAGCGGCCCCAGTAGAGGCCCGAGAGGCCGGGCGTGGCGGAGGGAGGGCGCCCGGGGGGCGCGGGCGGTGCGTGCCGGGCGCACGCCGCGAGGAGCGCTGGGAGGAGAAGGCTCGAGGGACCTTGCGACACGCGCCGGAGGATGCGCTAGAACGCGGGCCGAACCAAAGGAGCTTTCGGATGGCGATCGATCGCGGGTGTGTGGGCATGACCACGGACGAGCACGCGTACACCTACGACGCGGAGCGGGTGATTCTGTACGCCCTGGGGGTGGGGGCGAAGAAGTCCGAGCTGGACTACCTCTACGAGGGCCGGGGGCCCAGGGTGCTGCCCACCTTCGCGGTGGTTCCGGCGTACGACGCCCTCCACGAGGCGCTGGGGCGCACCGGCGGGACGCTGGAGAACATCGTCCACGGGCACCAGCGGGTGACCGTGCACCAGCCCCTGCCGCCCAGAGGGACGGTGCGATCTACGTGCACCGTGGCGGCGCTCTACGACCTCAAGCGCATGGCCCAGGCGGTGCTTACGACGCGCACCACGGACGCCGACGGCCGGCTCCTGGTGGAGACCGAGTGGGGGATTCTGTTCCTTGGCGAAGGGGGTTGGGGCGGGGAGGCGCCCCCGGCGAGGGAGACGTCCACGCCGACGCGGCCGCCGGACGCGAGGGTGGAGGAGACCACCGGGCCCGAGCAGGCGCTCTTGTACCGGCTCCTCGGGGACAAGAACCCCTTGCACGCGGACCCGGAGTTCCCGCTGGTGGCGCGCTTCAAGGGGGCGCCGATCCTGCACGGGCTGTGCACCTACGGGTACCTGTGCCGGGCGCTGGCCCGGAGCCTCTGCGGCGGCGACGCCGGGCGGATCAAGAGCATCACGGCGCGCTTCAGCAAGCCCGTCTGGCCCGGGGACACGCTCCTGACGGACCTGTGGGTCGAGGGGAACAGGGCCTGGATGCGCACGGCCACCCGCGAGAGCGGCGAGCCGGTGCTCACGCACTGCACCGCGGAGCTGGCGTAATACGGCGCCACCGACCCAGGGTCAGAGTCCGGGGAAGAGCCGCCGCACGAAGTCCTCTCGGACCTCACGAAGGAACTCCGTCAGGCCCGTGGCCAGACCGTTTCTCGGTAGCCGCTCCAGGTCGCCAAGGAGTCGCTCCTGGTGCTTGCGGAGCTCGTCGGGGTCGAGCGGGCGGCTCTTCGCTTCCAGGCCCAGAAGGGTGCGAAGGACGCGCTTGGCGTCGGTGGGGGCGTCATTGGGGTGGGCCGTCAAGCGCTCAGGGTGCCGGACCGGATCGAATTTCAACGCCACCCTGAGGGATCGCATGCCCCCTTGGACCTGTGTGTCCTCCGTGTCGAACCCAGCGACGAACCAGCACTCCGCGTCCTGGTGCGGGGCAGCGATGACGAACGCGGGATTCCTCCGCTGCTGCCGAAGCCACTCGACCACCTGCCGAAGCCCCTGGAGCCTGGCTGGCTCGCCGTCTGTGTCCCTGGCGATCATGACCCCTGAGGGCTCCAGTGCGAGGACCCCGACCAACAGCCGCCGCCACTTCTGCGCCTCCGGGGCGAGGGGCTGTCCTCCGAGATGACCACGGAGCTTGACCGGTCGCCCCTGGATGGTGAGCGTATTTTCCGCGGTCTGAAGCCCTTCGATGGAGTTGGTGTAGCGCACTCCCGAGAGGATCTCGCCGAGGTCGTGCGGGCCAAGGAAGCACGGGTCATGCTCGATCTGATCGACCACCCAGGTGATGGCGCGCTCGCGCGCCACTTCACAGATGGATCCGCGCAAGAGGGTCGCGAGGAGGACCGCATGGGCCGTGTCCTCACCCACAAGGGCCACCGTTGCCACCGTCGTCATGTCGGCGTCGTCGGGGGCCCGGTCACCCAGTCTTCGCCGACGGTACCCCAGAACTCACCGACCCGAAGGAGCTTGAGCCACCTGGCCGCCTCGGGGTGCTCCGTCAGCGCACGGGCGGCCGTGTCGCCCCGGGCGTCCATCCCAAGGACCCGGACATCCTCGGCGTCGCAAGCATCCACGAGGTCCGCCGAGTGGGTCGTCGCGACGACCTGGAGGTCCGGGTTGTCTTCCAACACCCGATAGAGGGCCTTGATGAGCCCGGCCTGAGCGGCCGGGTGAAGGCCTCGGTCCAGGTCCTCGATCAGGAGGAGCCTGCGGCGAAAGGGCGCGGGCGCGTGCGCCAGGGCCAGGATCGCCAGGGTGAGGAGGGTCCCCTCGCTCGCGTGGGTGGCCGAAATCTCGACGTTGTCGTCGAAGACGAGCCTGAGCTGCACGCCGGGGACGTACCGCCAGACCAGGGTTCCTCCAAGATTTCCGGCGCTCGGTGGGAGAGGCTCCTGCAAATGGATCCTGGTGGGCTCGAATTTGACCTGTTGGAACCTGGGTACAACAGCGCGGGTCGCTTGCTCGATCGACTCCAGGGAGCCGTCACGGAGCCCATGGAGATGCTGGAGGACTCCTGCCAGACCGAAGCCATCCGGGGAGAGCTTCGGCGCTCCGAGAGAGGCCGGGACAGGCCGCGCGATCTGTTCGGCGTCCAGTCGCAACCCAGTCGCCTCGCGGAGGTGCTGCACCAACGGCTGGTGTTCATCCTTCAAGGGACCCTCCGGGGACTGCCCTACCGCAATCACGACCGTGGTCGGTGGAGGGGGGACCCGTGCGATCTGAAGCTTGATTCGAGCATCCCCGCTCAGGATCTCCACCTGGAGGAGCTCCTGGCCGACCCGCACGAGGTCCTCCCGACACCAGCGTTCGCCACGCAGAAAGTCGACAAATGCGTTCTCATGAGACCGTGCGGCTTCGGATGCCAGGTAGATTGCGTCCAGGATGGTCGTCTTGCCAACGGCGTTCGGCCCCACCAGCAGGGTAAAGGGGCGCATCCCAATGGTCAGCGACCGGATCCCCTTCAAGTTTGTGATCGTGAGCCTGTCGAGCACGACTCTGTGATTCTACCGCGGTCGAGTCGAAGTCAAGTGTTCACTATCCGTCCCTCGGTCTCTGAGGCCCCGGCTACATTCACCTACACGGTGAAGAGCGAGGCAGCCGCGGCGAAGTCCCGGGCGTGGCGGAGGGATCAGCGGCGCGTGGCGGGCGCGTTGGGCTCGGAGGGCGGCTCTACATCGAAGCGCAGCACGAAGGGCAGCGCCAGGAGCGCCGGCAGGGCTTCCCGTGGAACCAGGACGCTGGTCGCTCCGCCGCCTCCATGCGCGGCGTGCACGCCGAGCGCGTCCAGCGACGCCCGCGCCTCGGGCGTGAGCGCAGCGCCGAACTCCGCTTGCCCGAGGATCCAGCATCCTCCTTGCGCGAACTCCCACGCAGCCTGGGCGTTCACACGCGCTCTCCACCCCTCGGGCGGGGGAGTCCCGGAGAAGCGCGCGCACGAGAGCCGCACCGCGCCAACGGCGATCAGCGCGTGGACGTCGCGAGGACAGGCCGTCGCGCGTACGGCGACGCCGTCGCCGTCGAGCGCTACCCCGGAGGCGGCGAGCCTGGCGCGGTCGACCGGGCTCAACGGTCGGGCGAGCGTTACCTCGAACGGGAGCGGCACGCCGTAGGCCTGGAAGCGGCGGAGCGACGCCCTCGTGGGCTCGTCGAGCGCAGGGCTCGAGAGCCACGACGGACCCTCCGACGCCGGGGGCCTCGTCAGCGTGGCCCCACAGGCGTGTCCGAGGAGCGCGAGCGCGAGGAAGCTGCCAGGCCTCATCGGCCAAGCGTAGGTGCATCGCAGGGGCGGAGGGAAGGCCCCGCGGGACCGGGCGTGGCGCCCCGGGCTTGCGCTCGGGGCGGGGTTGCCGTATCTCCGGCGCTCCGTAGAGGGAGCGCGCGAGCCACCGTGTTGATCCAGACGTCCGAGGTGTTCCGTCACCTGGTAGGCAGGCTCGAGCGCGGCGAGGGCGTGCTGGAGCTCCTCGCGGCGGCCGCCAAGGCCAACGGCGTGCGCGTGGCGACGGTGACCGTCGCGGGCCTGGTGGACCAGGCGACGCTGGTCACCTACGACCCGCGGACGCGCGCGTTCCAGAACCCCCGGCGCTTCGAGGGCCCCCTGGAGGTCCTGGCCCGCGGCTCCGTGGGCTTCCTGAACAACTCCATGGTGGTGCACCTGCACGCCACGGTGTCCCGGGAGACGGACCGCGGGATGGAGGTCCTGGGCGGGCGCCTGGCCGCCGCCCGCGCCGTGGCCGTGGAGTTCGACCTCACGGTCTTCGACGATTTGAACTACGAGCTCGCCGAGGACCAGACCACGGGGCTGGTGCTGTGGCGCGCCCGGGAGACCCAGGGCACGCCCCGCGAGGGCCTGCGCGTGCCCATGGTCGAGCGCATCGCGGCCGCGGCGCCCGCGGCGCCGCCGCCGCCGCCGCCGCCACCCCTGGGGCCCGCGCCGCGCACGCTCCCGGAGGTGGCGCAGGCGCTGGAGGCGATGCCGCGCAAGCCCGAGAGGGAGACCCGCGACGAGCCCGATGAGCCGGAGATCGTGGTGGGGGACCTGCTCCTGCACGACAAGTTCGGGCTCTGCGAGGTGCTCAAGATCCCGGAGCCGGACCGCGTGGACGTGCGGCCTCAGTCGGGTCCTCCGCGGACCCTGTCCCTCGGGATCTTCTCCGTGGCGGAGGCGCCGCCGCGGGACGGCCGTCGGGTGTTGAAGCTCGTGCCCCGGCGGCGGTAGCGCGCCGCGGTCACCGCATGGTGAACTCCGCGCGGCCGAGCTCCTGACCGTCCGGGCCCTCCACAGTGGCGGCCCAGGCGCCGGGGGTGCGCGCCAGGCGCGTGAAGCTCCAGGTGCGCCAGCGGGCCGAGGTCGGCACGCTCAGCACCACGTTTCCCACGGTGTGCGTCGGGTCGTCGGCGCGCGCGAAGCGCACGGTCACCGTGGTGGGCGCCCCGGGGTTCTGCACCTCCAGGAACGCGTACACCGGCGAGCCGTCGCGCCGGAAGGCGGTGCCCACGCCCACGGGCTCGCGGTTCTCCACGCCCCGCGCCAGGAGCACTCTCCGGGCCACCACCGCGGAAGCCCTCGGAGCGGGAGCCCTCGGGGCCTCCCCGGGCCTCGCCGACGGGGCCGCAGACCCGGGCGTCGGCCCCGGAGCCGGCGTCGGCGCCGCCACCTGCGCAGGGTGCGCCGGCGCGATCCCCTGGGCCTGCGCCCGGCCATGTCCCAGCGCCTGCCAGAGCGCCACGCCCGAGAGGAGCGCCGTCGCCGTCGCCGCCCACCGCATCGTCGATCGAAGAGTGTCCATCGCTGCACCACCCGTGCACACCCGCCGTCCGGGTGTGTGCCAGAGCCATGAAGCACGGCCGATGCCAGCCCCGGCGCGAGGTATAAATCCAATAATTTCAATATGTTACCCAATCCATCGGTGTGTCCTCCGGGCCACGGGCGGTGTGTCCGTCGATTTTTCGACGGCGGCGTCGGGGTGCCTCCAAGACCTCCCATGAGAGCGGGCGCCGCGCGGCGGGGTGGGCGCCGCTCGGAGCGCGGTGTGTCCTCTCGCGGAGGTGCTGGGCCATGGACTCTGTGTGCGTCGAAGCGTTTGCGTGCGTATCGTCCGACGAGGACGCGGTCCCTGGCTATGTGGTGCGGGCCCAGACCGGGGACACGGTGGCCTTCCGGGAGCTGTACAACGCCCACCGGCGGCGCGTGACGCGCCTGGTGGCCCGCCTCGCGGGGCCTCGCCGGGACCTGGACGACCTGGTGCAGGAGGTCTTCCTCCAGGTGTTCCGGTCGCTGCCGGGCTTCCGCCGGGAGTCGCGCTTCAGCACCTGGCTGCACCGGGTGGCGGTGAACGTGGTGCTCATGCACCTGCGCGCCCAGCGCTGCCGGGTACAGGCCTCGGTGGAGCTCCCCCAGGAGCACCCGGACCACGGCCAGGACAGCCCCCTGGCCCAGGCCGAGCGCCACGAGCGCCAGAGGGCCCTCTACCGCCTCCTGGACCGGCTCTCGGAGAAGAAGCGCGCGGTCTTTATCCTCCATGACCTGGAGGGCCTCCCCCCGCAGGAGGTGGCCACCCTGGTCGGCAGCAACGTGCTCACCGTCCGCACGCGGCTCTTCTACGCCCGCCAGGAGCTCCTGGCCGCCATGGGGAGGGACCCCTCCCTGGACCGCCTAGCGCGGGAGCTCCAAACCGACGCCCGTGCGGCGTGACAGGGAATGTCACTTCCGGGCTTGGAGGGGTTAGGGTCCCGGGGGTATCTTCGGGGGATGGAGCCACACACGGTGAGCGACGAACCGGACCTCAAGGTGCGCCCCCGGCCGGAGACCCAGGACCCTCGGTGCTGGCGGGCGGAGGGTTGGACGGCCCGGGTGGTGAAGAACCTGGACGATGACGGCTGGGCGGTGGAGATGCTCCGGGACGGGGAGTCGGAGCCCGCGCTGGTGGGCCCCTGGACCATGGGGCGGGACAAGAAGAACCCCAAACCCCTGGATCAGAGCGCGTTCGCGACGCTGGTCAAGACCGCCACGGAGGTGCTCCAGCGCCACGCCCAGCAGCGCCGGGCGCAGCTACACCGCAGCGTGACGGTGCACTCCTCCGCGGGGGAGAGCGTCCGGGTGGACCTGGACATCACCCCGGACGACGACGACCCCCACGCAGAACTCACCGCCTGGGACCGCTTTGACCAGTGCCTGGCGCGGCGGAGGGTGGCGCCGAGCTTCAAGCTCACGGCCACGACCGCCTCGCGCTGGGTGGATGAGGGGCTGCCCACGGCCTCCCTGGGGTGAACCGCGCGGTTCTTTCAGGACCCAACAAACCGTCGTAGCAAGGTGTCCACGGGGGATACGACCCTCGCGTGGTCCCAACAACGGCGGTGTGTGCATGACGGCAAGGTCTCTTCTACGGTGGTGGCTCCCGGCGGGCGCCCTCTATGGACTCCTGGGCTGCGGGCGGGTGGCCTCGGTGACGACGGAGGGCACGCTGCCGCTGCGGCGGGTGGTGGTCTACCGCAATGGGATCGGGTACTTCGAGCGCCACGGCCACGTGGACGAGGACGAGGTGCGCTTCCGGGTGCAGCAGCAGGAGGTGGGGGACTTCCTGGCCACGCTGGCGGTGATGGAGCGGGGCGGCAGCTCCGTGCGCGCCGCGGCGTTTCCCCTCCCCGAGGAGCACGTGGGCGACACGCCCCCGAGGCCGACGGAGCGCCGCACGGTGAGGGTGGCCCTGGACGGCCGGGGGCACGACCTGGTGGTGGGCTACACGGTGGAGACGCCCATCTGGAGGCCCTCGTACCGGCTGATCTTTGACGCGCAGGGACACCCCCAGGTGCAGGCCTGGGGCATCGTGCAGAACCTCTCCGGGGAGGACTGGACGGACGTCTCCCTGGCCCTGGTGGCGGGCACCCCGGTGTCCTTCCGCAGCGAGCTGGCGGAGCCCACGATCCCCCCGAGGCCCGTGGTCACCGACCGCGGCGCGGTCATCGACGCCGTGCCCCTCGGGGAGACCGTGCTGGCGCAGAACAACGAGGCCCCCGCGGCGCCTCCGCCGCCGCCCGCGGCCACGCCCGCGGCGGTCACGGCCGCCACCGAGCGCATGGAGGGCGACGAGCTGGACTCGCTCCAGGGTGGGCTCGCGGACCGCCGAGACGTGGCGCGCCGCCGGGCCCGCGCGCCGAGCACCCGCTCCGGCGGAGGCTCCGCTGGCTGGGGCCAGCGGCCCACCGGACAGGCGGCGCTGGAGCCCTCGGCGACGAGCACGCCCCGGAACGTGGCGGCGCTGGCGGCGCTGGCGGTGCAGGGGGGCACCACGCGGTACGATCTCCCGCACCGGGTGACGCTCCCGGACCGCAGCGCCACCATGGTGATGCTCACCGCCCGGGAGGTGCCGGGCGAGCAGATGTACCTCTTCGCGCCCGACGGGGGCGTGCCCGAGTCGAGCCGTCACCCCTTCCACGTGGCGCGCTTCGAGAACCGCACCGGGGCGATGCTGGAGCGAGGCCCCGTCGCCATCTTCGAGGCCGGGGCGTACCTGGGCCAGGGGATGCTGGAGCCGCTGCCCGACGGGGCCAGCGCCACGGTGCCCTTCGCCCTGGAGCGCGCGCTGGCGGTGGAGACCCACGCTACCTACAACGTCGAGGGTGAGCGGCTGGTGCGCATCGCGCGGGAGACCATCACCCTGGAGCGGTACAACGTCACCCGCACCACGTACCGCGGGCGCAACGGCATGGACCACCCGCTGCGGATCATGATGCGCCACGCCCTGGGCGAGGGGGTCCAGCTCCACGAGCCGCCGGAGGGCACGCAGAACGCCAACGGCGCGGCGCTGGCGCCGCTCCTGGTCCCGGCCCGAGGGAGCGCGGAGCTGGTGCTCACGGCGCGCACGCCCTTCACCATCTCCGTGCAGTGGAGCAACGAGGACGCGCTGCACGCCATCGAGGAGTGGCTCCGGACGGCCAACCCCCCGGCCCCGGTGGCGACGCCGGTGCGCGCCGCGGCGGAGCTCCAGCGGCAGCTCATCGCGCTCGGGCGCGAGCGCGCCACCGCCGAGGAGCGCCGCAACGACCTGCAGACCAACGCCGAGGAGACCCGCGAGAACCTCCGGGCGATCCGGCTGAACCCCGGCGCCGCGGACCTGCGCGCCCAGCTCACGGCGAGGCTCGCGCGGGTGAGCGCGGAGATCGACCAGCTCACCCGCCAGGTGGTGACGCTGGACACGCAGCTCGGCGAGCGGCGCGTGCGCTTCGCGGAGACCGTGCGCGAGCTGGAGGTGGTCACCGCGCCGCCCACGCCGCCCGCCGCGAGGCCGTAGGTCACCGGCCCCGGCCGCGGCGGCGCCTGGCTCCCGCCACCGCGCCGAGCGCCAGGAGCGCAAGGGCGGGGCCCCCGGCGCCCCGCCCCGCGCCGCACCCACAACCTCCGGGAGCCACGGACCCTGAAGGGGGCGTCGCGGGGGCCGCTCCATCGGACATCGTTGGGGACTCCTTGGTGACATCCACCACAGTGTCCAAAGCATCATTGAACATGGTTGAAGCGTCGGAGCCAGCGTCGGAGACGGGTGTCATGGGCTCCCGGGGTGGCCGTGGCGCGCCGCCGCCGAGGCGAGGACCGGGGATCCCGTCCCGGCGCTGGAGCGCGCCGATGTCGGCGCTCGGGCCCCGCGGGGCGCCGAGGAAGTCGTCCGTGGGGCGCCAGGGCTCCGAGCCCGCCCCCGCGGCGCGGTAGAGCGGACCGCCGACCCGGGGGCGCAGGTCGTAGGGCGCGGGGGAGGCCTCGAAGCAGCCCGCGGAGGCCGGGCACGCCGCGTTCCCGACGAAGGGCTCGGCGGCGGGCGAGGCCGGGTCCAGGAGCGCCACCCCCGCCCTCGGGACGATGGCGTTGAACGCCAGGACGTTCCCCGCGCCCGGCGCCCAGGCCTCCACGCGGACGCCCGCCACGGCGCTGTCGATCACCGTGTTGTGCACGAGCCAGACGCGGCGCTGGAGCCCGCGGCCCGCGTAGTTCTGCGCGCGCAGGCCCGCGTAGCCGCAGCCCTCGACGACGTTGTTGCGCGCGACCGCGGGGCCTCCGCCGACCAGGATGCATGCGTCGGTGACGGACCCGTGGACGTAGTTTCCCTCGAGGATCGACGGCGGGTCGCCGCGGTCCGAGCCGTAGACCATGAGCCCGGGGCCTCGGGTGCGGTAGACCGTGTTGTCCCGGAGGGTCCCGTAGGAGTTGAGCTTGAGCTGGACGCCGTAGCCCACGCCGTCCCCGGGGAGGGTGCCGTCGATGAGGGTGCGCTCGACCAGGGCCTCGGTGGCGTGGCACCCGCGGCCGTCGTGGCACCCGAGGTAGATGGCCGTGGAGCGCACGTCCCGGAGGGTGCAGTCCCGCACGGTGAGCCGGGCGCAGTCGCCGTCCAGGGCGCTGATGGTCACGCCGCCGATGTCCCGGAAGGCGCAGCGCTCAATGGTCACGTCGTCCGAGGCGTGGAGCTTGATGGTGTCCACGGAGTCCTCGGTGTGCTCGAAGGTGAGCCCCCGGAGCGTGACGTGGCGCACCCGGCGGAGGTCCAGCACGTTGCTGCTCCGACCGGTGTACGCGAAGACCGGGCGCATACCGTCAGCCTCGCTGGCGGCGCGCAGGACCAGCGGCCGCCCGGCCGCGCCCGAGGCGGTGATGCCGCATGGGGTGGTGTAGCGCCCGGGTTGGAGCACCACCTCGTCCCCTGGGGCGGCGCCGTTGAGCACCGCGCAGTAGTCCGCGGGACCCGCCGGACGCAGCTCCGCCAGACCGACGGCGGGCGCCAGGGTCAGGGTCAGGGTCCAGGGGAGCGCCCGGAGCCTACGGGGTCGAGGGGACACCCCGGCAGGGTATCGCAGACCGCCAGGCGGGAAAGACCCTGTGAGGACCGTCGCCTTCGGCCCTCCAGGGCGTACACTGGCGCCCGCTGATGGACGGCGGCTTCGACCTCCCCCGGGGCACCCGGGTGGGCGCCGACCAGGTCGTACGAACGCTCGGCGCCGGCGGTGGGCCCACGAGACGCCGGTTGACATCGCGGAAGGCTCTCGGCACAGTGGTCGGGCACGTGCGCGCGGCGGAGGCGGCGTCCGGGCCGTGGCGCAGCGACGTCAAGAGGACCCCCGGTGGAGCACTCGGCTGGGCTGATCGTCGCGCGCTGCCTCGTCGCCCTGCTGCTCCTGGTGGCAGGGTGCGGCGCGGACCCCGCACCCTCTCAAATGGCGCGCTGGGCGTGTCCCGCGACCTGGGTGGCGTATGAGCGCGGCGGCTGCGGCCCCGCGGTGCTGCTCTGTGTGCCGGGCGGAGGCGCGGCGCCGGGGGCGTGCGCGGGCGTGGATCTCACGCGCCCGCCGACGCTCACGCTCGCGGACGGGGGCACGGTGCCGGGCTTCTACCGTCTGCCCGACGGCGGCATCGGCGGCGGCTGGCCCGCGCCTGGCGCTCCCGGCGCGGCGCCGACGGTGGGGCTCACGGCCTGCGCGGAGGGGTGGCAGCGTCTGCCGGATGGGACCTGTGACCCGATGCTGCGCACGGACTGTCCCGAGGGGAGCGGGGCGTTGCCGGGTGGGCGGTGCACGCCCACGGCGCTCTCCGACTGCCCCGCGGGGGAGTACGCGGACCCTGGCGCCGAGGCCCTGGGACAGACCGTTGTGCACGTACGCGCTGGCGCAGACGCGACCATTGCGGACGGCTCCGTCGCGCGTCCCTTCGCGACGATCACCGATGGCGTCGCCCGGGTGGGCCTCCGGGGTTGGGTGCTGGTCGCCCGAGGTGAGTACTCGGCGCGCCTGCTCGTCACGCGCGGTGCCAGCGTTCATGTGCTGGGCGTGTGCGCCGCGCGAGTGACCCTCCGGGGCTCCGGACCCGCCACCCAGGCGACCGCCGAGGTCACGGGCGCGCGAGCAGAGCTCGACCTGCGGGGCCTTACGATCACCGGCACCGGAGCCGGAGCGCTGTCCAGCAGCGGAGGCACCCTGCGGGCCAGGGGCGTGGTGCTTGTGGACAACGTGGGCGTGGGCATCCTCGCGACGGGAGGCTCCCTGGCCGTCCTGGCGTTGAGCGTGGTACGCGGCAGTCGCCCCCGCGCCGATGGCACGCTCGGGTTTGGCCTCGGGGCGCAGGAGGGCGCGACGCTCCGAGCGACGGGCCTGCTCGTCGCGGAGAACTCCGAGCTGGGGGTGGGCGCCCGAGGTTCGGGCACCGTCGTAGAGCTCGACGGGAGCACGGTTCGCGCCACGAGACCCCGCACCGATGGCAGGTACGGCGTAGGACTCGCGGCGCAGGGCGGCGCGACGCTCCGAGCGACGGGCCTGCTCATCGTGGAGAACACCGAGGCCGGAGTGAACGCCGCGGGCTCGGAGACTATTTTGGAGCTGGCCGCGAGCGTCGTCCGCGAGACGAGGCCGCGCTCCGACGGCACCGGCGGCGTGGGCCTGGCGGTCCTGGAGGGCGCGACCGCGCGCGCCACCGGCGTGCTCGTCGCCGACAACGTCGAGGTCGGGGTCTTCGCCGGGGGGAGGGGCGCGCTCGCGGAGCTCTCCGCGAGCGTCGTGCGCGGCACGAGGTCGCGCGCCGATGGCACCTTCGGCTTTGGCCTGCGAGCGCAAGGCGGCGCGACCTTGCGCGCGACGGGCGCGCTCCTGGCCGAGAGCGGCGAGGTGGGGGTGAGCGCCGAGGGCGCGGACACCCTGGTAGAACTCGCCGCGAGCTCCGTGCGCGCCGTCCGTCCAGGCCGCGACGGCCTCATCGGTCGCGGGATGGAGTTCGTGCAGGGGGCGGCGCTGCGGGCCACCGGCGTGGTCGTCGCCGAGAGCCGCGAGGTCGGTGCGCTCGCGTTCGATCCGAGCACCGAGGTCCGGATGACGGACGTGATCCTGCTCGACCAGAGGCCGAGTGACCTGGGCCTCGGCGTCGGCCTGTATGCCGCGCTGGGAGCTCGGCTGGTGGCCACCCGCGTCGCGGTCCAGACGGTCCACGGTGCCGGCGTCGTCGCGCTTCCGGTCGGAGCAGGCTCCCTCACCACGGTCACCGTGAGGGACCTCTTCGTCCGCGAGGTCCGCGCCGGCGTGGTCCGCTTCGACCAGAACGGCGGGATTGCCCGACCGGTCGGACGCCCCGTGGCCTACGGCCTGCATCCAGGCCCTGGCTGCGTGATCGACGCGACTCGAGTAGTGCTGGACCAGGGAGGCTACGGGTTCTTCAACGCCGGCGGCGCGCTCTCGCTTCGTCAGGCGGTGATCTCGCGGCAGCTCGAGGGCGCTGGCGCGGTGGACCTGGCCACGCCCGACGGCGCCACGACGCTGGAGGGCGTCTCCTTCGTGGACAACGCGACGAACACCGTCACCCGACGCAGCGACCTGCCCACGGCCAGCGAGCTGCCCGCGCCCACGAGGACCCCGTGATGCAGCGCACACCCGGTCCTGTCGGGCGTCAAGACGTACCGCGCGCCGTGGAGTTCTGGAGCCGTCGCGAGGGGCGCGGCCTTGCGCGGGTGTGAGCGCCAGGCGTACCGTAGAAGACTCATGGCCCACCGGAGCTTGTCTCGGCATGGAGGGTGGCTCGTCTTTGCGCTCGCGGGCTGCACCGGACAGGGGACATCGACGCCCGCGGACCGCAAGGCCCAACCGGAGGACGCCGCGGAGGAGGCGACCGACGCAGCGCCGCCGGACACGGCCTTCCCGGAGCTCACCGCGGAGGACCTCGCGCCCGTCCGAGACCTCGGGCCCCCCGACGCCCCGCTCCTCGACGCGGCGCCGGACCTCTCGCCGCCGGACGCGCTGGAGGGTTCGGCCGCGGACCTCACCGAGGAGCGGGGCGACGTACCGGACGCCCAGAGCGACACGGCGCCGGGCCCGGACCTCCCGCGGGCGATGGACGCGCTGCCGGACGGGCTCCGGCTCTACTGTCCGCCGCCGCCGCCGCCGCAGTACGGCACCTGCGGGGCCACGGCCTTCGCCTGCCGCTGCCGCTGCGGCCCTACGGACTGGGCCTGCCAGGAGGCCTGCGCGCCGCTGGGCGGCGCCACCTGCGTGGACTGCATCACCCGCGCGGCGTTGCGGTGCTGCCCGGCGCAGGCTCTGAGCTACGCCGCATGCACCCGCGAGGCGTCCATGGCGCGCGACGGCGCGGCCCGCTGCACCTCCCTGGAGTGCGTCCAGGCGCGCTGCGCGTCCACGCTGACGCCGCTGCGGGAGTGCGTCTACGGCATGCTCTCCACGAGCGCCTCCTGCCGCGCCGAGGTCGACGGGTGCCGCGGCCTGGAGACATGCCCCGCGGACGGCGGCGTGGACGCGGGCCCGCCGGACACCTGCCGCGTGGTGGACTGCCGGTTGAGCTGCACGGCCTCGTCGGTGACGTACTCGTGCTCGACCCCCACGGCGGACCGCCACACCACCTCGGACTCGCGGTGCGGCGTCCGGACGCTGGTGCTGCGCTTCACCAATGGGCACACGGTGTCCTGCGGCTTCGAGTGCTTCGGCGCCCGCGGCTCCTGCGCGGACGACACCGGCGCGACCTGCGCCTTCTGATGCGCCCCGCTCAGGGGCTCACCGTGGCGTGATACCGAAAGCGGTCCTCGCGCACCTCGCGGAGCACCACGGGCCTCACCGCGTCGCGCTGCGCGTTCATGGTGAGCGCCCCGACGGCGCCGGCGAGGTCCCTCGTCGCGGCGAGCGCGTCCCTCAGCGGCCCGTGGTCCACGGTGCCCGCGCGGTGCAGGGCGTCGAGGACAAGCCGCGCGGCGTCGTAGCCCAGGGCCGCCAGGCCCGTGGGGTCCACATGGTAGCGCGCCCGGTAGCGTTGGAGGAAGTCCCTCGCCTCGGGCGTCGCCGCGGCCTCCACGGCGTAGCTGTCCACGAAGAGGTCCCCGACCAGGGCGTCGTCGTCGTTCTGCGTGAGGACGGTGCTGCTCCAGCCGTCGCCTCCCAGGAAGCGCCCCCGGAAGCCCAGGCTCCGGGCCTCGCGGGCGAGGAGGGCCACCTCGGTGTAGTACCCCGGCACGAAGATCGCCTCGGGGTCGTGGGGAACGATCGCGCTGAGCTGCGCGGTGAAGCGCGTGTCTCCGCCGCGGTAGGCCTGGTCCTCTACGACGGTCCCGCCGAGGGCCGTGAGGCGGTGACGAAAGGCGTCCGCGAGACCCCCGGAGTAGGCGCTCGTCTGGTCCCGGAGGACGGCTACGCGGGTGAAATGCAGCGTGCGGGACGCAAAGTCCGCCATCGCCCACCCCTGGTACGGGTCAATGAAGCACGCCCGGAAGATGTGGTCCCCGACCTGCGTGACCGCGGGGTTGGTGCTCGCCGGGCTCACCATCGGGACCTGCCGTTGTTGACACACCCTTGCCCCGGCGAGGGACAGCGCTGAGGCCACCTCCCCGAGGATCGCGACGGCGCCCTCCCGATCGATCAGGCGCTCGACGACCGTCGCGGCCTGGGCGGCGTCCCCGTGGTCGTCCTCGGTGACGAGGCGGAGGGGTCGGCCCAGCACGCCCCCCTGGGTGTTTGCGTCGTCCACGGCGAGCTCCACGCCCTGGCGGGTCTCCGCGCCGAACTCTGCCATGGAGCCGGTCAGGGGCAGGTAGAGCCCGAGGGTGAGCCCCGGTCCAGAGGGGAGCGCGGGCGTCGCCGCCGCGGGCGCGAGCGGAGCGGCGTTTGACAGGTCCGTGGAGCCCGCCGTGGTCCCCGACGAGGCCGAGCGCGGGGCACCCGTCGCGTCGAAGCACAGGCTCCAGCTGTACGCGGGCTCGCGGCGCGCGCCTCTGCCCTCGT
Source organism: Deltaproteobacteria bacterium (assembly GCA_016218725.1). Lineage (GTDB taxonomy): Bacteria > Myxococcota_A > Polyangia > Polyangiales > JACRDB01. Next base: position 10,263 of record JACRDB010000022.1, on the reverse strand, counting down.
AGGCGTACTCACCGAAGCACCCGACGCCGTCCCGCGCGGTGGCCGACCGCTCGATCCGCAAGGGTCCGTCGCGGGACACCACCGGTCGGGCAGGCCGCGCGCGGCGCGCTCGGCGCCCTGGCGGCGTCGCAGGCCCCGCGAAGGAGACCGGCAGCACCGGCGCGCTCGTTCCTTCGAGCCGCATCCCCGCGGCGTCGATGACCACCGCAGCGGGCACTCTCCAGTCGGGGCTGTCCTCGCCGCCTGGGACGCCCTCCCAGCGCCAGCGCAGCACGCGGCTCCCGTCGGGCCTCCGCTGCTCTCTGTCCACCCGGAAGACCGCGGTGCCGTGGCGGAAGTCCCCCATGTTCACCAGGTCCGCGCTCTCGTACGAGAAGCGCCACGCCGCCCCGGGTCGCAGCGCCGCGAAGGGCTCCGCGGGCGCCGCCGGCTGCGCGCGGGCCTCGCGGCCAGCGAGCGCCAGGGAGAGCGCCGCGGCCACGATGCGGCCACGCGCCCCTCGGGGGGTGCAAGGTCGGAGCGGCGCGCCGCGTCGGGTCGTTTCCATCGCGCGATGATCGTCCCTGCGCTCGCCGCGGCGCAACCCCGAGGGACCCCTCGGAGGTGCTATCGTGCGGTCCGTGCGCCGTTTCCGCCGCAATCTACCGCTGGCGCTCCTGGCCCTCGGTGCGCCGGGCTGCGGGCTGCTCCTGCCCTTCGGGGACTTCCGCGCCGAGGCTCCGCAGGACGCCCCGTCGGCGGTGGAGACCCCCGACGCGCCGCCGGAGGAGGCCCCTCCCGACGGCGCGCCCGATGCCGTCGCACGGGAGGACACCCCCACGCCCGACGCGCCCGACACCGAGGAGACCCCCGCTCTCCCCGACACGACGGCACTCCCTGACGCGCCCGACGCGCCCGACGCGCCCCCACCCGACACCGGCCCCGCGGACACGTCGGACGCGCCCCGTCCCATTGACCCTCCTCCAGACGCCACCGCGGACACACCTCCCGACACGCGCGTACCTGACACTACAGCGCCCGACACGTCGGTGGCGGACAGCGCCCTGGACTCTCGCCCGGACAGCGCGCCACCGCCGGACCGAGGCACGGACCTGGGGATGGACCGCCCCTCGCCCTGCGCGCCCTCGCAGGCCCTGTGCGGAGGCGCCTGCGTCGACCTGTTGACGGACGCTCGCAACTGCAACCGCTGCGGCGCCGTCTGCCCGCCGATCCCCGGAGCGACCCCGACCTGCGTGCGGGGGGTCTGCGCCTTCATTTGCGCCATGGGCCTCGGGGACTGTGACAACAACGGCACCAACGGGTGCGAGGCGACCCTCGCCACGAGCGCCCAGCACTGCGGCGGCTGCGGCCGCGTGTGTCCCCCGGGCGTGTCCTGCGTCACGGGGCGCTGCACCTGCGGCGCCGAGGGAGAGCCCTGCTGCGGCTCGGGGTCGAGCGCGACGTGCACCTTCCCCGCCGAGTGCGTGCTGGGTGTCTGCACGGTGTGCCCTCCGGGGTACCTCTCCTGCGCGAGCGGTTGCCGCCGCTCGGCGTATGACCCCAACAACTGCGGCGCCTGCGGGCGGCGGTGCGCCTTCACGGCGCCCCTCTGCGTGGGCGGCAGCTGCCTCCCGGAGACCGCCTGCCGGGTGGCTCTCCGCGAGGGCTGCGTGGACGTCGGCACCCGTTGCTGCGCGCCGCCGTTGGAGTGCGGCGCTGGGCGCTGCTGCGTCTCCGTCCAGGGAGCCTGCATGCGCGCCGACGAGTGCTGCGCCGGCGACGAGTGCCGCGGCGGCCATTGCTGCCGCCCCCTCGGGCAGCCGTGCATCGCCAGCGGCGACTGCTGCACGGGTACCTGCCGCCTCAACGTCTGCCGCTTCCCCTGAGCGGAGCCACCCGCCTCGGCTGTGCAACCCGCGTACAATTTACAACGCCCGCGCGAGGCGCCACGATCTCCTGGTGACAGCCCGCGCGAGAGGGTGGTGCATCCTTCTCCTTCCGGTGCTGGGCTGCGCACTCGTACACCCCGCCAGGCCCGACGCCGCCGCTGCCAAGGACGCCCAGGGCGCCGCCGAGCCGCCAGGGACCGAGGCCGCGGTCCCGGACGCGGTGGACGACCGCGCCATGGACGACCTCACGGACGGAGGGCCCGAGCACACCCCGGAGGACACCACCCCGGACGCCCCGGAGGGCGCCCCGGACCTCCACACCCCGGACCTCCACACCCTGGACCTCCCGGGGGACCCGCCGCTGGACACCGACGACGGCAGCATGGATGGGACCTCGGAGCCCCTGGACGCGCCCGAGGAGCCTCCACCCGACAGCGCCCCGGGGCTTGACTCCACCACCGATACGGCCCCTCCAGGAATGGACACGCGCCCCCCCCCCGACGGCCCCTGCGGCGGCAACAACCAGCCCTGCTGTGGGACGAGCTGCCCCCGGGGGCGCGTGTGCCTCCGCCTCGCCGGAGAGCCCTCGACGCTCTGCCATGACTGCGGCGGCGACCGCCAGCCCTGCTGTAGCGGCGAGAGCCGCTGCCCCTCGGGGCGCACCTGCACCCGCCTCGCCGGAGAGCTCGACGACCGCTGCCACGACTGCGGAGGGGACAACCAGCCCTGCTGCGGAGACCGCACCTGCCCCCGTGGGCTCGTGTGCACCCGCCTCGCCGGGGAGCTGTCGTCCCTCTGCCACGACTGCGGCGGCAGCGGCCAGCCCTGCTGCGGCGGCGAGAACCCCTGCCCCTCGGGGCGCACCTGCACCCGCCTCGCTGGGGCCCTGGACAACCGCTGCCACGACTGCGGCGGCAACAACCAGCTCTGCTGCGAGGACGGCGCCTGCCCCTCGGGGCGCACCTGCACCCGCCTCGCCGGCGAGCTCGACGACCGCTGCCACGACTGCGGAGGGGACCGTCAGCCGTGCTGCGGCTCCTCCTGCGATGGCTCCCGACGCTGCATGCTCGACGCCATGCTCGGCTACCGCACCTGCCGCTGACCCCACCGTGGCGCCGCGCACACCCCCACCGTGGGTGAACGCCCACGGAAACTGTTCAACACCGTGTAATCATTGGTGTTTTACCATCGCATGAGGGTTGCATCACCCCTCTGTCGGAGGTGCTCCATGGGCGCCTGGACCGCGATGATCCCGACGGCGATTGCCATTGCGCTTCTGGTGGCGACGCTCCGGCTGGACCGCTACGCGAAGTAGCGCACCAGCCGCGGGCCGAGGACCGTGGTGAGGGGCACCGGGAGCCGCTGCCATGCCTGGATGACCCGGGCGAATTTCGGGTTGTGGGGGTTCACGCTGGGGAGCTCGCGGCCGGGGGCGAGCACGTAGTGGTAGGGCAGGGGCACCGGGCGGGCGCCCCAGTTCTTCTTGAAGGTGTAGGTGCCGGAGTCCGCGCTGGAGCGGCCGAAGGAGAAGGTCTTGTAGCCCCGGGCGATGGCCTCCTTGAGCACGTTCCAGTAGAGCATCATGTTGCCGCGCAGGCGGGTGAAGGCGTGGAGCGAGCCCGCGCAGGGGATCTCCAGGGTGCCGTTCATCCCGACGAGGATCCCGCCCCCGACGGGGCGGCCCTGGTAGCGCACGGTGACCACGTACACCCGGTCCTCAAGGCGCCGGGCGAGCTCATCAAAGAGCGCCACGCCGTGGCACGGGCTCCCGAGGTCCCGCATCACGCTGGCGTACGCCCGGTGGAAGTCCGGCACCAGCTCCCGGCCGCCGACCTGGGCGGTCATGCCCTCCTTCTCCGGCCGGCGGATGTCCGCCCGGGCCTTGGCCCCCACGGCCTTGAGGAGGCCATCGGGGTCCGCCGGGAGGGCGAGGTGCATGAGCACCTTGTCGTCCCGGGTGGGCATCCCCTCGGCGGGCACCGGGTGGGCGTGGCGCAGCTCCACGTGCTTCGCGCTCAGCTCCGCCGCCAGGACCCCGGCCTCGGCCACGAGCGCGCGCCAGGCGTCAGGGTCCTCCGCCAGGGCGCCGCCGTGGCCGAAGTACGGCACGCTCACCAGCGAGGTGCCGAACATCGGGCTCGAGAGGCGCGTGAGCGGCAGGACCCCCACCACGCGCCCCTCGCGCTCGGCCAGGAGGGGGAAGCTCCGGGCGCCGTACACGTCTTCGAAGAGCTCGCCGAACTCCCAGCGGTGGTACACCGAGGCGTCCGCGTGGCGCTCGACGTAGCCGTTCCAGCGGGCGCGGTCCCCGAAGCCGGCGTGGACGATGTGCATGGCCCCGGATCCTGCACGCTCCGGGGCCCGATGGAAAGCCCTTCACGCCGCCCGGAGGCCCTCCCGGACCAGGGCCTCGCGCACCCGCTCCAGCTCCGCCTGCAGGGCCTGCACCAGCCCCGGGGAGGCCTTGGACGGGTCGTTGGCGGCCTGGTCGCAGAGCACCGCGATCCGCCGGGCGCCGAACTCCGCCGCCAGGTCCTTCATGGCCCGCGCCTCGGCCTGGAGCTCCGCGCCGCTGCCCTTGCTCGCCGCCCCCTCCAGCGCGCGGAGCCGCTCCGGCGCCGAGCCCAGGAAGCCGTCCACCATCTCCGCCACGATGTCCGCGGAGCCGTCGTCCATGAGCTCCCGGAGGTTGGTCACCACGCCCTCGTCCAGGGCGGGCCCCTCGGGCAGCGGCACCGCCGGGGGCACGGTCTGCGGCGGCTTCCACTTCTCGAGCATCGCGTTGATCGTGGCCGCCGTCACCGGCTTGGCCATGTAGTCGTCCATGCCCGCGTCCAGGCAGCGCTCGCGGTCGCCCTTCATCGCGTTGGCCGTCACCGCCAGCACCGTGGTCCGCGGCGCACCCCGGGCCTCGGCCTCGCGGATCGTGCGCGTGGCCTCGTAGCCGTCCATCTCGGGCATCATGCAGTCCATCAGCACCAGGGCGTACTGGTGCCTCTCCACGGCCCTTACGGCCTCCAGGCCGTTGACCGCCGTGTCCACCTGGAAGCCGTGCTTCTCCACGAGCTTGGCCTCCACCCGGAGGTTCACCGGGTTGTCGTCCACCACCAGCACCTTGCGCGAGTGCTGCGCCACCGCCTCCGGCTGCGGCGCGCTCGCCGCGGGGGCGGGCTCGCCGCGGGACTTGAAGAGCCTCGCCAGGCACTCCAGGAGCACCTCCCGCCGCAGGGGCTTGCGGAGGTACCCCGCGAGGCCCAGGCGCCCGGCGGCGTCGCGGTCCTCGTCGCCGGGCTGCGAGGTGAGCATCACCACGGGGGTGCGGGCCAGCGCCGCGTCGCCGCGGAGCGCGCGCACCACGTCCAGGCCGTCCATGCCGGGCATGCGCATGTCCATGAGCACCAGGTCGAAGGCCGCGCCGCTGCGGCCCGCCGCGCGCAGGAGCTCCAGCGCGGCGCGGCCGTCCTCGACGGCGTCGCAGCGCATCTCCCAGTGGGCCGCCAGGGCCCCGAGGAGCCTGCGGTTGGTGGCGTTGTCGTCCACGGCCAGCACCCGCACGCCCTTGAGCGTCGGGGGCACGGCGCCAACCTCGCCCACGCGCGTGGGGCGCTCCAGCGCGGCGGTGAACCAGAACACGCTCCCGCGGCCCTGCTCGCTGTCCACGCCGATGGAGCCCCCGAGGAGCTCCGCCAGGCGCCGCGAGATGGCCAGCCCCAGGCCCGTGCCCCCGAAGGTCCTCGCCGTGGAGCGCTCGCCCTGCGCGAAGGGCTGGAAGATCCGCTGCTTCGCGTCGGGGGACAGCCCGATGCCCGTGTCCCGCACCTCGAAGCGCAGCATCCACCCGAGGGCCGTGGTGGACTCCACGCGCACGTGGACCACCACCTCGCCCTCCAGGGTGAACTTCATCGCGTTGCCCACGAGGTTGGTGAGCACCTGCCGGAGCCGCACCGGGTCCCCGCGCAGCGTGGAGGGCACGTCCGGGTCGATCCAGACCACCAGCTCCACGCCCTTCCTCCGGGCGGCCTCCAGGAAGGGCGCCGTGAGCTCCTCCACGAGCTGCGGGAGGTCAAGGTCCAGGTTCTCCAGCTCCAGGTGCCCGGCCTCGATCTTGGACAGGTCCAGGATGTCATTGAGCAGCGTGAGGAGCGCCTCCCCGGAGCGCCGCACGGTGTCCGCGTACTCGCGCTGCTCGTCCGAGAGCTTCGTGTCGAGGAGCAGGCCCGTCATCCCGAGGACTCCGTTCATGGGCGTGCGCAGCTCGTGGGACATGTTCGCCAGGAACTCGCTCTTGGCGCGGTTGGCCTGCTGGGCCCGCTCGGCCTCGGCCCTCGCCCCGGAGAGCTCGCGCTCCATCCGCGCGTAGTCCTCGGCCACCGCGGGGACCAGCGCCTCCCAGCGCTCGCGGTCGTCGCGGCCCGCCGCGGTGGCGATCTGGAGGCGCTCGCGGAGCCTCGGGTGCAGCGTCGGCTGGTTCATCTCAAACAACCTCCCGGAGCGCCCCCGCGGGGGGGGCCATGCAGCGTGCAAGGGCGGCCTCCAGGGCCGCCGGGTTGAGCGGTTTGCGCAGGCAGTCGTCGGCGCGCGCCGCGCGGGCGCGGGCCTCCTCGTCGTCGCTGGCCACGAGAAGCACCGCGGGCGCGCGGCCCGCGGCGCCGCCCAGGGCGCGGATCTTCGCCAGGGCCTCCAGGCCGTCCACCCGGGGCATCTGGCAGTCCAGGAGGAGCGCCGTGAAGCCCCCTCGCGCGGCGAGCGCCACGGCCTTCTCGCCGTCGTCCACGGCCTCCACCTCGGCCCCGAGCTTCTCCAGGAGCCTCGCGGCGAGCTTGCGCTGCGCGGGGTTGTCCTCGGCCAGGAGCACCCGAAGGCGCGCCGGGGGGAGGCTCACCACGGCCACCGGCGGCGCGCTCAGGGCCTTCGGCTCCGCGGGGGGCGCGCTCACCTTCACCGCGGGCGCCGGGGCGATGCTCCCCAGGAGCGCCGGCGCCCGGGAGCTCACCGACGGCCCCCGCGGGCTGACCCTGCGGGCGCCCTCGACGAGCTGCGCCAGGTCCCGGGCCGTCGCGGGCAGCGCGCCCCAGGCGCCTGAGAGCTCCCGCAGGCGGTCCGTGTCCGTCGGCCCCGGCGGGAGGAGCAGCACCGCCGGCACCCCCTGGTGCTTGAGCCCCTGGGCCAGGGCGTGGGCGTCGGAGCCCTCGGCGTCGAGCACCGCCACGCGCGCGCCCGGGGTGAGCTCCGCCGCCCGCGCCAGGAGGTCCCCGGCGCTCACGGCCTCCGCCGCGGCGCCGGCCCGCGCGAACACCGCCACGAGCGCCGTCTCCCGCAGGGCGCTCGCGCTGAGCACCAGCACCTGCACGCCGTCGAGCCCGCGCTCCGGCGCCGCTGCGTCCCCGCGGCCGACGCGCACGGTGAACGAGAACGTGCTCCCGGCGCCCGCCCTGGACTGCTGCGTCAGCTCGCCGCCCATGAGCAGCACGAGCTGCCGGCACAGGGCCAGGCCCATGCCCGCCCCGCCGTAGCGCCGGGTGCGCGACCCGTCCCCCTGCCGGAAGGGCTGGTACAAGCTCGTCTGCACCTCGGCGCTCATCCCGATGCCGGTGTCCTGCACCTCGCCCGTCAGGAAGAGCTCGCCCTGGTCCGCGGGGCGCACCCCGAGGCGCGCATGCACGCTCCCGTGCTCGGTGAATTTCACCGCGTTGTCGAGCAGGATCTCCAGCACCTGGCGCAGCCGCCGGGCGTCGCCCTGGAGCGCGTGGGGCACGTCCTGGGAGGTCTCGCACACCAGCGTGAGGCCCTTGCGGTGGGCCTCCATCGCGTGGCCCCGGGCGGCCTCCACGAGGGCCTGCTCGGGGTCGAAGAGGGCGCTCTCCAGCGCCACCAGGCGGCGCTCCAGCTGCGTGAAGTCCAGCATGCCCGTGAGCATCTTGTGCATGGACTGGGCGCTCGCGCGGAGGATCTCCAGGCTCTCCTTCTGGCTCTCGTCCATGGGGGCGTCCTCCAGGAGGTCGGCGTTGCCGAGGATGCCGTTCATGGGCGTCAGGAGCTCGTGCGAGAGGGTCCCGAGGAACTCGCTCTTGACCTTGAGGGCGGCCTCCGCGGCGTCGCGGGCCTGGAGGGCCTCGTCGCGGGCGCGCTGGGCGTCGGCGTGGGCCGCGGCGAGCTTCTCGTACTGGGCCTGGAGCGAGGCCTGCTGGGCGCCGAGCACCTCGATCGCGCTGCGCGCGCTGAAGAGGGCCTGGAGCGCATGCCGCAGCCGGGACCAGAGCGTGAGCGACGGCGGCGGCTCGATCACGTACACCGCCTTGCGGGGGTGGATCTCCGCCTCCACGCGCGACGGGGGCAGCCCGAGGAGCTTGGGCAGGGCGGCGTACACCCCGCCGTTCAGCCGCAGGAACTGCTGCGAGTCCCGGCGGTCCATCGGGATCACGATGGTGATCCGGAGCTTGTTGTCCGGGAGCACCTCGTAGGTGTCCTGGAGGCCCGGGAAGGCCGAGGGCCCCGACCACTTGATGCTCGCCCAGTAGAGCGCCTGGGGGCTCGCCACGAGCTGCAGCACCCGGAAGACCACCCCCAGCTCGTTCACCTCCAGCACCGCCACCCCGAGGGCCTCCAGGGCCTCCGGGCCTCCGACGGCGACCTCCAGCCGCTCGCAGAGCGTGCAGAACGTGTCCCAGGGGAGCCGCGACGGGTCCGGCCCCTCGGGCTTGAGCCCGGTGCCCTCCAGGAAGGCCGCGAAGTCAAAACCCACCCGGTTCGACGCCTGACGGAAGAACCCGACAATGCCACCAGCGACGTCCATCAGGACCTCCCCTGGATGTGGGATGCTGTAGGTGAGTGTGCGTTTCCCATGGTCCAGGCTGCGCGGGGTGCGCGGTCTGGATCAACGGCGGCTGGACCTCGGCCTTGAGGGGTCCCGGGCGGGTGCGTTTTCTAGCGATTGGCGCGGACGGACTGATCGAAGAGGAGCAGGCCCTCCTGGGTGACGAACCACACGCGGTTGCGGGCGTCGATGGCGATGTCGCTGAACTCCTCGGAGGGGAGGCCCTCGGCGCGGCCGACGCGGACGAAGCCGCGGCCGTCGTAGCGCCAGGCGCCGCGGGGGCCTGCGCCCCAGAGGTTGCCGGTGGCGTCCACGGCGAGGCCGGTGACGTGGGGCAGGGAGGAGGAGCCCTCGATGGCGAAGTTGAAGGCCTGGCCGTCGTAGAGACCCAGGCCCTCGGGGGTGGCGAAGAAGAGCCGGTCGTTGGTGGCGCGGACCAGGTCGCTGACGAGGTCCCCGCGGAGCCCATCGGCCTCCTGGAAGCGCCGCACCTCCTGGCCGTCGGCGCGGATGCGGGTGGCGCCGTCGAGGCCGGCGAACCAGGCGTTGCCCTCGCGGTCGAAGTCCACGGCGGTGATGTCGTCCGGGGCCCTGCGGGAGCCGTTCTCCCCGCCGGTGGCGGGGATGTTGGAGTTGTACTGCACGGCCACGGGGTTCTGCGGGTCGAGCACGGCCACGCCGAGCTCGCGCACCCGGGCGCCGTCCAGCACCCGGAGGCCGACCCAGAAGCGCCCTCGCTCGTCGCAGGCGAGGAACTTCACGTCCACGGTGCCGGGGCCGTAGGTCTCCACGGGGCCGTCGGCCACGCGGCGCCAGGCGTTGCCCTCCAGGCGGTAGGCGCGCAGCACGTTGGCGTCGCCCACGCGGGCCACGGCGGCGCCGCTGCGGCCGCGGGTCCAGAACATCAACGGGTGGAGCTGGGGGTCGTCGTCCAGGAGCACCCGAGAGAAGCTGGTGCCGTCGTAGCGCACGGCGCCGCCGTCCTCGCTGACCAGCCAGACGTTCCCGCGGGCGTCCGTGGCGAGGGACAGGGGCCTGCGCTGCAGGGCCAGGTCGTGGGTGCGGTAGGTGAGCGTCTCGCTGTTGGCCCGCAAGGCCACGCGGGTCACCCCGAGGCCGATGCGGGCGAGGTACACGTCCCGCCCCGCGGCGTCCACCCGGAGGACGTCCTCCGGGACGCGTCCGGCGGCGCCGCGCACGAGCCCGAAGGTGGGCGCGTCGATGGTCGGTCCTCCCCGGGGCGCATCCACCGGGAAGGCCACCGGCGGCACCTCCCGGGGCCTCACCGGCGGGCGCACCGGGACCGCGGGCGCGTCCGTGGCCGCGGGCGCGTCCGTGGCCGCGGGCGCGTCCGTGGCCGCGGGCGCGTCCATCGCGCGACCGGTGTCCGCCGCGGCGCGACCGGCGTCCACGGGGGCGCGTCCCGCGTCCGCGACGGCGCTGTCCATGATCGCTGCATCACGCGCCTGGGGCGCCGTCCCCGTGTCCACGGCGCCCGCGTCGGCCCTCGCGGGGGGCGCGGCGTCGAGCGCGACCGGGGCGCTCCCGGCGTCCGTCGCAGGCGGCGGTGGGGGCGGCGGG
>JACRDB010000021.1 GCA_016218725.1 Deltaproteobacteria bacterium | reverse complement strand
CGTGCCCGTGCCCGTGCCCGTGCCCGTGCCCGATCGTCGCACCGCCGCGTCGTCGCTCCCTGACTCCCACCTGACGACGGGCAACGAACGGGCACGGGCACGGGCACGGGCACGGGTACGGGTACGGGTACGGGCTGATGCCGACTTGACGCCTATGGGGCCGGGGGGTGAGGTCGCCGTGCGCGGTCTTATGTTGGTGGCCGCGCTTAACGCCTATGGGGCCGGGGGGTGAGGTCGTCGCTACTCCGCCAGCGGGAGCCTCCGGGCGCCATCGCCCGCCAGGCTCTCGAAGAAGTCATTGCCCTTGTCATCCACGACGATGAACGCCGGGAAGTCCTCGACGGAAATCCGCCACACGGCCTCCATGCCGAGCTCCGGGTACTCCAGCACCTCGACCTTCTTGATGCAGTCCCGGGCGAGCCTCGCCGCGGGGCCGCCGATGGAGCCCAGGTAGAAGCCCCCGTGGCGGTGGCACGCGCTCGTCACGGCCTTGGAGCGGTTGCCCTTGGCCAGCATCACCAGGCTCCCTCCGTGGGACTGCAGGAGCTCCACGTAGCTGTCCATGCGCCCCGCCGTGGTCGGCCCGAAGGAGCCCGAGGCGTAGCCCTCGGGGGTCTTCGCAGGCCCCGCGTAGTACACCGGGTGGTCCTTGAGGTACTGCGGGAGCCCCTCGCCGCGGTCTATGCCCTCCTTGAATTTCGCGTGGGCGATGTCCCTCGCCACCACCAGCGTGCCCGTCAGGGACACCCGCGTGCGCACCGGGTAGCGCGACAACGTCGCCCGGATCTCAGCCATGGGCCGCGAGAGGTCCACCCTCACCACCTCGTCGGAGAGGTCCCGGGCGCCTGGCTCCGGGAGGTACCTCGCCGGGTCCGTCTCCAGGGCCTCCAGGAACACACCCTCCGCGGTGATCTTCGCCAGCGCCTGACGGTCCGCCGAGCACGACACCGCGATCGCCACCGGACAAGACGCCCCGTGCCGCGGGAGCCGTACCACCCTCACATCATGGCAGAAGTACTTCCCCCCGAACTGCGCCCCGATGCCCGTGCGCTGCGCCACGGCCAGCACCTCGGCCTCCAGGCCCCGGTCCCGGAAGGCCCTCCCGAGGAGGTTGCCCTCGCCAGGGAGCGTGTCCAGGTAGCGCGCGGAGGCCAGCTTGGCCACCTTCAACGTATACTCCGCGGACGTTCCTCCGATGACAAGCGCGAGATGGTACGGCGGACACGCCGCAGTACCAAGGGATTTCAGCTTCTCTTCCACGAAGGACAGAAGGCTCCTTGGATTCAAGAGGCTCTTGGTCTCTTGATAGAGGTAGCTCTTGTTGGCGCTGCCGCCCCCCTTGGCCAGGAAAAGGAACTTGTACGCCGCGCCGTCCACGGCCTGGAGCTCCACCTGCGCCGGGAGGTTGGTGCCGGTGTTCTTCTCGGTGTACAGGTCCAGCGGGGCGAGCTGCGAGTAGCGCAGGTTCAGGGACGTGTAGGCATCGTACACCCCGCGGGAGAGGTGCGCCTCGTCACCGCCGCCGGTGAAGACCTCCTGGCCCTTCTTCCCGACCACGATGGCGGTGCCGGTGTCCTGGCACATGGGGAGCACGCCCCCGGCGGCGATCACGGCGTTCTTCAGGAGGTCCAGGGCCACGAAGCGGTCGTTCCCGCTGGCCTCCGGGTCGTCGAGAATGGCCCGGAGCTGGGCGAGGTGCCCGGGCCGCAGGAGGTGGGCGATGTCCCTCATGGCCTCCCGGGCCAGGAGCGTGAGCGCCTCGGGCTCGACCTTGAGGAAGGTCCTCCCGCAGGCCTCGAAGGTGGAGACGAACTCCCGGGTGAGGAGCCGGTAGGGGGTGCCGTCGGGGCCTAGGGGCAGCGGGTCCTGGTACTCGAACGCGGGCATGGTGCCTTGGGCTATACCGCACCGGGGGCGGGTTCCCCAACCCCCCCTCCGGGGGCGCTGGTGTATAAGCCCGTCATGGAGAAGCGGGTCTATTACTTCGGCGAGGGCGCCTCGGAGGGCCAGGGGCTCGGCAAGGACCTCCTCGGTGGCAAGGGCAGCGGCCTGGCGGAGATGACCGCCCTGGGCATCCCCGTGCCCCCGGGGTTCACCATCACCACCGCCGTGTGCAGGGAGTTCTTCGACGCCGGGGACCGCCTCCCGGAGGGCCTGGAGGGCGAGCTCTTCGCCAGCCTGGAGCGCGTGGGAGCCGCCGTGGGAGCGGTATTTGGGGACCCCTCGAGGCCCCTCCTGGTGAGCGTGCGCTCCGGGGCCCGGGCGTCCATGCCGGGCATGATGGACACGGTGCTCAACCTGGGCCTGAACGACGTGACCGTCGAGGGCCTCTCGGCGCGCACCCAGAACCCCCGCTTCGCCTGGGACGCCTACCGGCGCTTTCTTACCATGTACGCCAACGTGGTGCTGGGCCGGGGGCGGGAGCCCTTCGAGGAGGCCCTGCAGCATGCGAGGCTCAAGGCGGGCGTGCGCCATGACCACGAGGTCCCCGCGGAGGCCCTGAGGGCGCTGGTGGAGGGCTACAAGAAGCTCCTCGGGGAGAGCTTCCCGCAGGACCCGAGGGCCCAGCTCCTGGGCGCCGTGGGGGCCGTGTTCCGGAGCTGGCACAACGACCGCGCCCGGGTGTACCGCAAGATGAACGGCATCCCGGACGCGTGGGGCACGGCGTGCACGGTGCAGGCGATGGTGTTCGGCAACCTCGGGGACACGAGCGCCACGGGGGTGGCCTTCACCCGGGACAGCAACACCGGCGAGCGGAGGCTCAACGGCGAGTACCTGCCGAACGCCCAGGGCGAGGACGTGGTGGCGGGGATCCGTACGGGGCACAAGCTCACCACCCGGGACGCCCTGGCCTCCTACACCGAGGACTCGCTGGAGGCGCGCATGCCCGAGGCCTTCGCGCGCTTCTCCGAGGTGGCGGCGAAGCTCGAGGCGCACTTCCGGGACATGCAGGACCTGGAGTTCACCATTCAAGACGGGAGGCTGTGGCTCCTGCAGACCCGCAGCGCCAAGCGTACCATGCGCGCGGCCGTGCGCGCCGCGGTGGAGATGGTGCGCGAGGGGCTCCTCACCCGGGACGAAGCGCTCCTGAGGGTGGAGGCCGGGAGGCTCCCGGAGCTCTTCCTCCCCAGGCTCGACGAGGCCGAGGCGAAATCCGCGGAGGCCAAGGGGCTGCTCCTCGGCAAGGGCCTCGGGGCGAGCATGGGCTACGCGTGCGGGGCCGTCGTGTTCACCGCGGACGAGGCCGAGCGCGAGGCGGCGCAAGGCCGCGACGTGCTGCTGGTGCGCCGGGAGACGTCCCCGGAGGACATCCACGGGATGCATGCCGCCAGGGGGATTCTTACGGCCACCGGGGGCCTGACCAGCCACGCGGCGGTGGTGGCCCGGGGGATGGGCAAGTGCTGCGTGGCGGGCTGCAGCGCCATCTCCGTGGACTACCGCCGGGAGGTGCTGAGGGTGACCACCCCGGAGGGCGCCCGGGAGTTCAAGAAGGGCGACGTCCTCACGCTGGACGGCACCACGGGGCGGGTGTTCCTGGGGAGGCTCAAGGCCAGCGCCGCGGTGAGCGACGCCCACCTGGACGAGGTGCTCGCCTGGGCCGACGACAAGCGCAGGCTGGGCGTGCGCGCCAACGCGGACACGCCCCTGGACGCGCGCAACGCCCGGCGCTTCGGGGCCGAGGGCATCGGATTGTGCCGCACGGAGCACATGTTCTTCGAGGCCGACCGCATCGCCGCGGTGCGGGAGATGATCCTCGCGGACGACACGCCTTCCAGGCAGCGGGCGCTGGACAAGATCCTGCCGATGCAGCGCGAGGACTTTGTTGGAATCTTCAATGAAATGAAGGGTTTACCCATCACCATCCGGTTGCTTGACCCGCCGCTCCACGAGTTCCTCCCGGAGGCCGAGGGGGACCTGGTGTCGCTGGCGAAGGAGCTGGGGGTCTCGCTGGAGGTGGTGAAGGTACGCAACGAGGCCCTGCGGGAGTTCAACCCGATGCTGGGGCACCGGGGCTGTCGCCTGGGGCTGGTGTACCCGGAGATCTACGCGACGCAGGCGAGGGCCATCGCGGAGGCCGTGGTGCTCTGCGCCAGGGGCGGGGCGGACCCGAGGCCCGAGGTGATGATCCCGCTGGTGGCGGCGGAGGAGGAGCTGCGGAGGCTTCGGGCGCTGGTGGTGGAGACCATGGACGGGGTGTTCGCGCGGGAGGGGGTGCGCGTGCCTTACCTGGTGGGGACGATGCTGGAGCTGCCTCGGGCGTGCCTGGTGGCGGACCGGATCGCGGCCCACGCGGAGTTCTTCTCGTTTGGGACGAACGACCTGACGCAGACCACCTGGGGGCTCTCGCGGGACGACGCGGGGCGCTTCCTGCCGTTCTACGTGGACCAGAAGGTGCTCCCGGCGGACCCCTTCGCGACGCTGGACGCCGACGGGGTGGGGGCCCTGATGAAGCTCGGGGTGGAGCGGGGCCGGGGCGCGCGCCCGGGGCTCAAGGTAGGCATCTGCGGCGAGCACGGCGGGGACCCCGCGAGCGTGGGCTTCTGCCACGGGCTGGGGCTGGACTACGTGTCGTGCTCGCCCTTCCGGGTGCCGACGGCGAGGCTCGCCGCGGCGCAGGCGGCGCTGCGGGGGTGACGCCCCCCTACTGGAGCGAGCAGCTCCCTTGCAGGCACACCGCGGTGCGGCCGAGGCACGGGTCGGCGAAGCAGCGCACGCCGGGGCCCGTGCACACCGGGTCGGGCTCGCGCGTGGAGAGCGCGCGGCAGTCGCAGCCCGTGCAGTAGTCCGAGTATACCCGGCAGTCGGCGTCCGTGGAGCACAGCGACGGGCCGCTGTCCCTCACGCACGCGCAGCGGTTCGTGTCCCAGTGGTAACCCTGGATGCACAGCGCCGTCTGGAGGCACTCCCGGCGGCCGTTGCAGACCAGCCTGCACGCGATCAGCGGACAGATCGCCCCGGGGCGGCACCGGGGACAGTCCGTGCGGCAGCCGCCTACAAGCTCCTGGACCTCGGTCCCGGGGTCCGCGGCGACGTCCGCCGCGCAGCCAGCCAGCGCCGCCGCGACGAGCGCGGCGCATGCAACAATACCACGAAGGTGCTTCACGATCACTACTCCGACGTTGTGCGGTCGAGGCCCCAGCGCCTCCCCCGACGTGCGACGGAGCCATACACCTGCGACCGCACACTTTCCAGGGTGTGCAATCATGGGACACCCGAGCGTCTCCTGGGGCGCTACGGCACGAGGGAGAAGCAGTACCAGCCGCCGTAGCCACCGCCGGAGCCGACGGTGGGGTTGGACAGCACCGGGCCGCCCATGCCGAAGAGGGTGACGCCCGGCGCGCAGCCAGCCTCGTCCAGGGAGGAGATCCAGTGGGAGCCGCTGGTGCCGCCGGGGCCCATGCCGCGGGGCCAGGAGAGCCCCACGCGGGGCCTTCCTTCGGTGGCGCGGTCCCCGCGGGCGCTGGTCCAGTCGAGGCAGGTGGCGGTGGGGCCGTAGAGCATGCCCATGGCGTTGGAGCCCGTGAGCATGTGGTGGTTGTCCTCCTGCGGGCGCGAGGGGTCCGGGCGGTGGTTCGGGACGCCGTCCTCGTTGGGCAGGTCGTTCACGATGGCCGGGTGCGCGCCGGACGGACGAGTGTTCAAGAGCGCCGCGCGGTTCATGGCCACCAGGCGCCCGAGGCGGTCGTACCAGGGGCCGTCCCCGACGCGGTCGATCGCGTGCACGGGCGAGCCGTCCCCGCCGTTGGCGGCGCTCAAGAAGGCCCTCCAGGGCTTCCTCCCGGCGCCGGGCATGCTCCGCTCGGCGATGGTCGCGCAGATGCGGTCGGCGCCCCGCAACCCCGCGCCGGGTCCCGTCTCCCCGAAGCGTAGGTCGCCGCCGAAGCCGTTTGGGCTACCCGAGACGGCCTGGAGGGCGACGTAGCTGGTGATGAAGAAGCTGAAGGGCGCGGTGGGGGCGGCGTCCCCCGCGGCGGTCGAGTCCCCGGCGCTGTCCACCGCCACGTCCGAGGCGGCGTCCTGGGGACCTACGGAGGGCGTGTCCGTCGGCGCTGGACCGTCCGTGGCCGTGGCGTCCGCGGCGGCGGTGTCTGCAGTCGCGCCGTCCGTGGCGGCGTCCGGGGCGGGCGCCTGGGCCGCGGTGCCGCAACCGACGAGAAGGAAGGCGAAGTACCAGGAAGTGGGTCTCTGCATACGTGTCACGCTCCGAGGCAATGGTGCCTCGGTCTGTTGGCCGAGGGTGATGCAGACCTTCACGAAACCGAAGGTGCGGGGCGCAGTCCGCAGGCGTCTACGGAGGGAGGTTGTTACTGCGCGGTAACGGCTCGCGCCTACGTCGGCGCTCGGATGCAGCAGCCCGTGATGCAGTAGAAGTCCGGCGGGCACGGGCCCTGGCCGGGGAGCCCGCAGGGGGCGAGCGGGGCGGGGCACTGGCCGGGGTTCGTGGTCCCGCCGTCCGGCGGCGGGGGCACGTCGGTCCTGGGCGCGTCGGAGGCCGGGGAGTCCGTCGCGGGCGCGTCGCGGGTGGAGGCGTCGGGCATGGGGCCGGGGGTGGGGACGAAGCAGTCCGCCGGGGGCCTCGGGCGGCCGATGCACACCTCACAGCGCTCGCAGGTGTTGAGGCATGCGGTCACCTGCGTGCAGGGTCGGCAGGAGTCCGGGTTGGACACCGTGGCGGGGCTGCACCGGGGCGCGCCGTTTCTTGGCTCGCTCCCGAGGAACACGGTCCGGCCGCCGCCTGCCGGGAGCTCGCAGCAGCCGAAGCAGTCGCAGCCGTTGGGCACCAGCGGGCGGCAGAAGGCGAGGCAGGACGAGGGCTGCGAGGGGGGGCACTCGGCGCTCGGCGGCGGTGGCGAGGAGAAGGTACAGCGCGGCGCCTGGGGCTCCCGCGGGTCGCAGCGGTGGTCCCAGCGGCAGGTGTCATTCCCGGAGCCGGTGTCCTGATCGAAGTAGCAGTCAAGGCGGCACGGCGCGCTCCCTCCGCCGGGGATGCCGAGGTCGTAGCCCTGCTCGCTGTTGTCGCACGGGCCCAGGCAGTCCGGGTCCTGCCAGTCCCTGAGGCCGTCGCCGTCGTCGTCGAGGCAGTTGGCGCACTGGTAGACGTGGGCCTGACAGTTGACCGGTGCGCAACCTCCGTCGGACAGGGGGCCCCAGGGGCTGTCGGTGGCGGCGCCGTCCGGGGTGCCCGGCGGGACGACCCCACCGTCGATCCCGAGGCCCGGGGTGTCGCCGCTCGGGGCGCCATCGCCCGCGGCGCCATCGATCGCGGGCGGTGTGCCGGAGGCGCCTCCTGCGCTGTCTGAGCACGCCGCGAGGGAGAGCGCGAACGCGACGACGGTGGCGGCCAGGCGCCGGAGCGAGTGGGTATTCACCCGAGTAACCTACCACGCGCGCATGAGCCGGAGGCGCGGGTCGGACTGCGCCGGGAGGGGACCGACTCCTCTCGCGGCGCGGCGATCCAACGGGGTGGCGGCCGCCACCGTCCGCCGCCACCCGCCACCCCGAATCCGCCACCTGCCCCGCGAAATCATTGAGGAAAAGCGGGTGAATTCCGCGGCACGGGAGGTGCTGAGTGGGTCCTCGCGATGCCCGGGGTGGAACACGAGACGATGGTGCTTGCGCTGCGGGAGGATCGGTCGCTCCTGCGTGGGCTCTTGGCGCTGGCGGGTCGTCGGGTGTCGCTCCGTGGGATGACGGTGGAGGACACGGCGGTGCGGTGGGTGGCCTCGGCGGAGGTGCGTCCCGATCTCCTGCTCTCGGGTCCGAAGGGCGCGTGGCTCGCGGTGGAGGTGCAGCGGCAGATCGACCGTGCCAAGGCGCGGCGGTGGCTCTTGTTGACGGCGGTGCTCGCGGACCAGCGCGGCGCGATGGGGGATCTCCTGGTGGTGACGGCCAGCACGTCGGTGGCTCGCTGGGCGCGGAGGCTCCGGCGTCGCGGGCGCATCGGGAGCGAGGTGCAGCTCAAGCCCACGGTGGTGCTGCTGGCGGGCGCGACGCTGGAGGCGCTGCTGGACCCGAAGCGACCGTCGCTGGCGTTCCTGGCGGCGTGGGCCATGCAGGACCGCCGGGGCATGGCAGCGCGGCGTGTGGTCCGGCGGGCCCTGGCGCTCACCGAGGCGCTGCCCGAAGGCTTGCGCCAGGCGCAGGTGAGGGCCATTCTCAACGTGCTCAGTGCGCCCATGCTGGCGTACCTCAAGGAGGCCGCGGTGGACATCAACAAGATCCCGGAGAGCCCCTGGGTCAAGGCCTGGAGGCTCGAACTCGAAGCAAAGGGTGAAGCAAAGGGCAAGGTCGAGGGCAAGGCCGAGGGCAAGGCCGAGGCGGTGCTCGCGGTGCTCGCGGCGCGCGGTCTCGCGGTGAGCGACGCCCAGTCCGCGAGGGTGCTCGCGTGTCAAGATCGCGCTCAGCTCGACGCATGGCTCCGCGTGGTGGCCACGGTGACCACCACCGACGAGCTCCTGGCGCCCCCCCAGGCCTCGTAGGTCGCGGCCGAGGGACCGCCCAGGGAGCCCTCCGGGCCACGCCTTCACGAGCTGTTACCGCGTCGTAACGCCGCACCCACCGCCGCTGTCTGGAGGCCCGAGCGCACCCCGTTCGCCGTTGCGCGGGCGTCGGACCCGGGGCTACGGTCTGTCGCCATGACCCTGCGAGCGCATTGTCTGTCTTGCACTTTGAGAGCGCCGCTCCTGGCGCTGGCGGGCGCGTGCAGCGGCGGCGCGACCGCCGTGGACGCTGCGACGGACGCCGGACCGCTCGCGGACACCGTGGCGCCGGACAGCACCCTCGCAGACAGCGCCCAGGCCGACACGCCCTCTGCGGTGGACGCAACCCGCGCAGACGGGGGGCCGCTCCTGCCGCCGGTGGACGCAGGGGACCCCTTCGGCGACGCGGGGGCCCTGGGTACCCCCGCCTGGGCGCCCATCGAGGTGCGCACCGACGGCTCCTGCCCTCCTCTCGCGGCCTGCGGCGGTGACGTGACCGGCACCTGGGACGTGGCCGGTGGCTGCGTGGAGGTACCCCTTGGCATGGCCCTCTCGGCGTGTCCGGGCGCGAGGGTCCTGCGCTCCACCGGGCGCGGGAGGGGACGGGTGACCTTCGAGCGGGGCTTCGCGCGCCGGAGCGCCCAGTGGGAGACCGAGGTCGAGATCCTTGTGCCCGCGGTCTGCGCGGCCTTCGTGGGTGGCTGCGCGGGCATCGAAGCCACCATCCGAACGGTGAATCCAGAAGCTGCATGCGCCACCGAGCCGACGGGGGACTGCCGCTGCGCCGCGCGTAGGAACGGCGCCCTCTCCGACGCCGACGCCTACACCACCACCGCGACGCAGATCGTGTCGACCACGGGCGGCCGTCGCTGGGACTATTGCATCACCGGAGAGAGGCTTCGCTACCGCGACGCCTCGGCCGCGGAGCCCCGGGAGCCCGGGCAGGTCGAGCTCGTCCGCCGCGCGCGGTGAGCGCAAGGCTCGGGCGAGCGCGACGGCGCGGAATCGTGCGATAGTCCTGCGATGAACCGCTGGAGCATCGCCGCGCTCTCCGTCACCTCGGCCACCCTCGCGACGCTCGATGCGAGGGCCCAGGCCCCGTGGCGCGCCGAGCTCTCGTTGATGCCGTTCTTTCGCGAGCAGCAGGTCGAGGGCGTCGGGCGCGACGATCGGGTGCAGCGCGAGGGCGGGCTCTTCCTGTTCGCGACCGCCAGCCGCGACCTGAACCCCTGGCTCGCCGTCGGCGCCTCGCTGGGCTTCGACGCGGGCTCGTCGTTTCGCGCGACCTACGACCGCCCAGGGTCCGCGGGCGCGGCCGACGAGCGCGCCCGCATCGACGTGGGCTGGTGGGAGCTCTGGCTGGGACCCAGCGTGACCCTGCGCTGGCGGGCGCTCTTCGCCGAGGTGCTCTGGGCGCCGCTGACCGTGCGCAGCGATCCGTCTCGCACGGACCTCTTCAACACCCGCGGGGAGAACAACGGGCTGTTTCTCGGCAACCCGTTGATCTCCTTTGCCCTGGCCGCCGGCGCTGAGGTGCCGCTCTCCGGGCGGGCGGCCCTGGTGCTGCGGGTGAACTTTCGCCTGCGGTACACCGCCTCGCGCGGGGGCGCGGCCCTCGAACGCGACCAGGAGGCCGGACAGATGTTCCTCTGGCCCGTCGCCGGGCTGCGCCTGCGCTGGTGAAGACTCGAGGCTACAGTGTGGCCTCGGGGCGTCCTGGCGGTAGCCCCTGGCCACGGAGTCCGTAGTCGGGGACCGTCGGCACCTGCCTTGCAGAGTCGCGACGGATGACTTCTCACACGACAAGGAACAGGCGTGGGTGGCTGGTGGGGCTGGGCGCTCTGCTGGCAATGGCCCTGGGGTGTGGCGGCGGCGGCGGCGGCGGCGGTGGCCCGCAGGACGGCGGCGCGGACGCCCCGAGCACCGCCGACAGCGCCGTCCCCGCGGACACGACCCCTACGGACACCACCACGCAGGACACGGCCCCGCCGCGCGATGCGGCGCCCGGGGACGCGACGGGCGCCGACGGCGGCGCCGCCCCACCCAACATTAGCGCCGCGCTCGACTGCGGCCGCGGCGGCGGTGGCTCCGGCCCCGGGCCCAACAACGCCAACAGCCTCCAGCGTATGGAGATTGACGTCCGGGCCTTCCCCGACGCCCTCTGCAACGACGGCAGCCCCGCGGTGATCTATTTCCGGCCCTACCGCGGCGAGGCCAACCGCAACCGCTGGCTGCTCAACCTCCGCGGGGGCGGAGGCTGCGGCAGCGGGCAGGCCTGCGCGGCCCGCTGGTGCGGCTGCGGAGGCGCCGCCCTGTGCCCCTCCACGCCCTCGTACACCTACACCAACTTCGACCGCGGGAACATGATCTCCGCCGGCGCCGCCTCGCAGGCGGCCACCGGGATCTTCCACCGCGGCGACCCCGCGAGGCCCAACGTCCTCGGGGACTACAACCAGGTGCGGGTGGTGTACTGCAGCTCCGACGGCTGGTCGGGCACCCGCCGCGCGGTGCCCCTCACCGCGGTCCACCCGGTGTCCGGGGCGCCCGTGGCGTACTCCATTCACTTCCTCGGCGGCAGGATCCTGGACGCCTGGCTCGCGACGCTGCGCCAGGACGGAGGCCGCGTGCCAGAGTACACCCTCGGAGCAACGAGGGCCTCGCTCCCGGACCTCGACGAGGCCGAGGAGGTGGTCCTCGCCGGGGACTCCGCCGGGGGCAACGGCGTGATCGAGAACCTCGACCACGTCGCCGAGCTCCTCCGCGGGAGGAACACCCGCTGCGCCGCCGGGGGCGCCTGCCCCCTGGTGGTCCGTGGGCTCATGGACGCCGTCGTGGGCCCCGACAAGAGCCGCCTCACCGTGAGCCCCACGGGGCTCCTGACGATGCTCGGCATCACCACGTACACCCAGAGCGCCGAGGCCACCGCCCGCGGCGCGGACATCGTCCACGGCGCGCGCCATGACACAAGCTGCGCTGCGTGGCACGCGGCCAACCGCCCGGGCACCGAGGCGCTCTGCTCGGACAACATGCACGTGGTCCGGCACCACGTCACCACGCCCTTCTTTGTACGTATGGCCCTGAGGGACTCGCTCATCGCCGGGAACTACTTCGAGGCCGGCTGGGTGGACCCCGTGCTCGGACCCTTCGACCGCATGGCCACGGTGTTCCCTCGGGTGCTCCAGCCCGAGCTCTCCGCGTTCCCCATGCTCCGCGCCTCCGCCGAGGAGGGCGCCCAGGTGACCACCGCCCCGGGGGTGTTCGCGCCCCTGTGCACCAACCACGACACCATCAACGAGGACAGCGAGGTCTTCGGCGTCACCATCACCCCCACGGGCGGCGCCGCCGTGCGCCTCCTGGACGCCTTCGACGCCTGGCGCCGCGGCGCCCCGGGCTCTGCGGTGCTCTCCGACCCCCGCGCCAACGCCACCGTCTGCCCTCCGTAGGGCCTACGCCTCCGCGGGCCCCCTCGCGCCGAGGAGGCTCGCGGTCATCACCCCCGCCGTGGACAGGAGCAGCGCCGCGCCCAGGGAGTGCAGCGCCGTCACCCCGGGCTTGAGGTGCGTCCAGATGTTCAACGCCCCGAGCGCCACCTGCCCCAGGAGGAGCCACGGGAGCATCGCCGCCGCGGTCCCCGGCAGCCCTCGACCCCGGAGCCTCCACGCCAGGAACCCACCGAGCGCCAGGAGCACAACCCCGTTCCCTCGGTGCAGGAGCTGAGCGCCGACCCAACCGTCCAGCGTCGGGAAGAAGCGTCCCCCGTTGCAGGTCGGGAACTCCGCGCAGGCCATGCCCCGGAGGCTCCCGGCGATCGTCCCTCCAACGATCACCTGGAGCGCCAGGGCCAGATCAAACACCCCCACGACCCACCGCGCCCCGCGCGGGGCGCCCCCCGTAGACCACCAGGGTACGCCGCGCGCCAGGGCCCGGAAGCGCAGCGCCAGGAGCAGCGCCAACAGGGCGAAGGTGTTGCCCAGGACCAGGTGCACCACCACGGTCCAGGTCTCCGGCCGAGGGAAGCCGTCGCCGCGGTGCACCAGGAGCACCGTCAGCCCACCCATCACGGCCTGCACCAGGAGCAGCGCGCCCAGCCCCAGGAGGGCTCTCCCAAAGCGCCTCCGCACGCTGGCCTCCCGAAGACCAAGGTACGCCCCGAGGACATACACCGCCGACACCACCGTGGCGAAGACCCGGTGACCGTACTCGTACACCACGCCCTCAAGCCGCAGGTCCGGCACCAGGGCGCCGTGACACAGTGGCCAGTCCGGACACGACAGCCCCGCCTGCTCGCCCCTCACCAGCCCCCCAAAGGCGATCTGGCACCAGGTCACCACCGTCAGCGCAAAGAACACCCACGAGAGCCGACGCAGCACCCACGGAGGAGCCTCCAGGGGCGTGTGGGCGGATGTAGGCAGGCTCTCCAACGGCGTGTGGGGCCTTGTGGTTCCGAGGGGCGCCGCGGGCAAGGGTGCGGGCGCCCGGGACTTGACCGCGGTCAAGACGTACTCTGAACGGTGAATCACCATTCAGCGGGCCGCTCCCGTCGTGGTCGCCCGGTGGGTCCACCCGCGCGGGCACCTTGTCACTGGGGCGCTTCTGCGCCACGATCCGGGGCGTGCTCCTCCACGTCAACGGCGATGACCACGAGGTCTCGGCGCCCGACCACTGGACGCTCCTGGAGGTCCTGCGGTACCGGCTGGGCCTCACGGGGTCCAAGCAGGGCTGCGACAAGGGCGACTGCGGCGCCTGCACGGTGCTCCTGGACGGGCGCCCGGTGATCTCGTGCCTGGTCCTGGCCCTGGAGGCCGTTGGGCACCAGGTCACCACCATCGAGGGGCTCCTCCCGGCGCACCTCGCGCAGGGCGGCTCCGGGGCGGACCCCCTGCAGGTGGCCTTTGATCGCTGCGGGGCCCTGCAGTGCGGCTTCTGCCAGAGCGGGATGATCCTCTCGGCCCGGGCGCTCCTCAAGCGCAACGCCCGGCCTTCGGAGACCGAAGTGCGCGAGGCCCTCGCGGGCAACCTCTGTCGGTGTACGGGCTACACCCAGATCGTGCAGGCCGTGGCCCTGGCCGTGGCAGAAGCCACCGGCGGGGCGCTCCCCCCGAGGGCCTGGGAACAACCCCCCGAGGGGGCGTAGGAGGGACCTCATGGCTGCTCGCGATCGCCATGGCCTGGAGGCCCCGTGGGGGGAGTTTCGTCACATCGGCAAGGCCACCCCCAAGGTGGACGGCCTGGCCAAGGCCACCGGCGCGGCGGTGTACACCGACGACCTCACGCTCCCGGGGATGCTCCACGGCAAGACCCTCCGGAGCCCCCACCCCCACGCGAGGATTCTCTCCGTGGACACCTCCGAGGCCCGGAGGCTCCCTGGGGTCCTCGGGGTGCTCACCGGCAAGGACCTCCCGGTGCGCTACGGGATCATCCCCTGGACCCAGGACGAGACCGCCCTGGCGGTGGACAAGGTGCGCTTCGTCGGGGACCCGGTGTGCGCCGTGGCCGCCCTGGATGAAGACACCGCCAACGCGGCCGTGCGCCTGATCCGTGTGGAGTATGAGCTCCTCCACCCGTACCTGGACCCCTTCGAGGCCCTCAAGCGCCATGACCCGGCCATCCATGAAGACCGCAAGGAGGGCAACATCTCCAAGCGGGTGGAGCTGTCGTTTGGAGACGTAGACGCCGGCCTGGCCGAGGCCGACGCGGTGGTCGAGGGCGATTTCTATTTTCATGGGACCACCCACGGGGCCATCGAGCCCCACTGCGCCCTGGCCCGCTACGGCGCCGACGGGGTGCTGACCCTCTGGTCGTCCACGCAGATCACCCACTACGTACACCGCGCGCTGGCGCGGGTGCTCGGGATGCCCCCGCACCGGATTCGGGTGGTGCAGCCCTGCCTCGGGGGCGCCTTCGGGGGCAAATCCGACCCCTTCAGCCTGGAGTTCTGCGTGGCCCGCCTGGCCATGCTCACCGGCCGCCCGGTGAAGATGCTCTACACCCGCGAGGAGGTCTTCTACGCCCACCGGGGCCGCCACCCCATGCACCTGCACTACCGCACCGGCGCCCGGAGGGACGGAACCCTCACCGCGGTGGACGCGAAGATCCTGATCGATGGCGGGGCCTACAGCTCCTACGGCCTGGTCACTACCTACTACGCCGGTCAGCTCCTGACGGGCCCCACGCACCTGCCGTCGTACCGCTTTGACAGCACCAGGGTGTTCACCAACAAGCCCCCCTGCGGCCCGAAGAGGGGCCACGGCTCGGTGCAGCCTCGCTTCGCCTTCGAGGTGCAGCTCGACCAGCTCGCCGAGAAGCTCGGGCTGGACCCCATCGAGCTCCGGCGCCGCAACGTGCTGCCGCCCGGCAGCCCCACGGTCAATGGCCAGCGGGTGACCTCCAATGGCTTCCTGGAGTGCCTGCGCCGCGTTGAAGACGCCAGCGGCTGGAGGCTCCGCCGCGGGAGGCTGCCGCGGGGAAAGGGCCTCGGGGTGGCCGGGAGCATGTACATCTCCGGGACCAACTACCCGATCTATCCCAACGGCATGCCCCAGTCGGGCATCCAGCTCAAGGTGGATCGCTCGGGGCTGGTGACGGCCTTCTCCGGTGGGAACGACATCGGTCAGGGCACCAACACCATTGTACAGAGCCTCGTGGCCGAGGAGCTGGGCCTCGCCCTGGACCAGGTGAGGGTTGTGGCCGCGGACACGGACCTGTGCCCCGTGGACCTCGGGGCCTACTCCAGCCGCGGCACCTTCATGATCGGCAACGCCGTGCTGGACGCCTGCCGGAACCTCCGAGGGCGCCTCATCGACGCCGTGGCCGAGCGCTGGAAATGCGACCCTCGGCGCGTGCTCTTCATGGACGGCGCCGTCCTCGACCGCGAGGACCCCTCGCGCACGATGACCTCCGTGGAGGCCATCCAGCACGCCGAGGAGCGCTTCGATACGCTCGGCTCCACCGGGTCGTACAACACCCCGAAGCTCGGCGGGGACTACCGCGGGGGCACCATCGGCGCGTCCCCCGCGTACTCGTTCACCGCCCACGTGGTCGAGGTCGAGGTGGACGAGGAGACCGGCCGCATCACCTGCACCCGCGCGTGGATCGCCCATGACTGCGGCAAGGCCCTGAACCCGCTCCTGGTCGCCGGGCAGATCGAGGGCTCGGCGTACATGGGCCTCGCGGAGGCCCTGCTGGAAGATCACAGCGTCAATCGCTTCGGGCTCCACCAGGGGCCTTCGTTGTTGGATTACCGCATGCCCACCGCGGTGGACACCCCGGAGCTCCTCGCCCTCATCGTCGAGAGCCTCGACCCCGAGGGCCCCTACGGCGCCAAGGAGGCCGGCGAGGGGCCCCTGCACCCGTCCATCCCGGCCCTGGCCAACGCCGTCCATGACGCCGTGGGGGTGCGGCTCTGCCACCTGCCGTTCACCCCCGGGAAGGTGCTCAAGGCCCTGCGTGAACTGCGCGCGCGCGAGGCCCCCGAGCGCCTTGTAGTAGGGAAGGGCTGATGCTGCGCCTTCCTCGCTTCGCGCTCCGCCAACCGACAACCCTGGCGGAGGCCCTGGCGCTCCTGGCGGAGGCTGGGCCCCAGGCCCGGGTTCTGGCGGGAGGCACGGACCTCCTTCCCAACATGAAGCACGAGCTCTTCACCCCAGGGGTCCTGGTCTCCCTCGCCGGAGTGACGGAGCTCCGCGGCGTCACGGTGACCGAGGACGGAGGGCTCTCCCTGGGCGCCATGACCCCCTTGAGCGAATTGTCCCAGCACCCGGAGGTGCTCGCCCGGGCGCCCGCCCTGGCCCAGGCCGCGGGCCTGGTGGCCGGCCCGCAGCTCCGGGAGCGAGGCACCCTCGGTGGGAACGTGCTCCTCGATACGCGGTGCCAGTACTACAACCAGACCCACTTCTGGCGTCAGGCCCTGGGCTTCTGCCTGAAGAAAGACGGCGCCCTGTGCCATGTGGTCGAGGGCGGCCAGCGCTGCGTGGCGGCGGCCTCGGCGGACACCCAGCCCGCCCTCATGAGCCTCGGGGCCACGGTGACCCTGGTGGGCCCCGGCGGGGCTCGCTCGCTGCCGGTGGAGGGGCTCCTGTCCACCGATGGGGCAAAGCCCCACAAGATCGCGCCGGGGGAGGTGCTCACCAGGGTGCATGTGCCCCCCACCCCGACGGGCCACCGAGGGGCCTATGGAAAGCTCCGGGAGCGCGGGGCCATTGACTTCCCGCTCCTGGGCGTGGCCGTACGGCTGGACCTGGACGGCGCCGGGCTCGTCGCCCACGGGGACGTGGTGGTGACCGCCCTGGCCGCGCGCCCCAAGAGGGTCACCGGCGCCGGGGAGCTCCTCCGGGGTCGGGCCCTCGAGGGGAGCGGCTTCGCCGCGGGGAGCGCCTTCGCCACGGCGGTGGCCCGGGTGGCGGAGCTGGCGGCCCGGCAGTGCAAGGCCCTGGCCAACGTCCCGGGGGACCACGCCTGGAGGAGCGAGATGGTTCCCGTGATGGTCCGGCGCACGCTCCTCGCCGCCGCCGAGGGCAGGGGTCCGGTGCACCCGGGGTGAGCCCCGAATCCGCTGGAAAACCCGACCCTCCCGCGATCGTTACGGCGCGGTAACAGCCCTCGGTGACAGAACTGTGACGGACCGGGAGGGCGCTCCCGTGGTAGGGAGCCGCCGACCATGACGGGTCCGGACTTGAAGCCCCTGGGCTCCTGGCGTCCAACGAACTCGCCTGGGGCCTTTACGCCGGACGCCCTCGCGGCGGCGGTGGGCCGGGTGCGCGAGCCCATCCATGTGGTGAGGGACGCCCCCGGGGGCCGGGTCGGGGTGGCCTTCGGGGGGGAGCTCTCCGTGGGGTCCCACGGCGCGAACCCCTGGCTGGCCACGCTCCCGGCGCTCTATCCCGAGTGGCTCGGGGACCGGTCCTTCGGCGAGGTCCACGGGGTGCGCTTCCCCTACGTGGCCGGGGAGATGGCCAACGGGATCGCCACCGTGGAGCTCGTGACCGCCATGGCCGAGGCGGGCATGCTGGGCTTCTTCGGCGCCGCGGGCCTCGGGTACCCTCGCGTGGAGGAGGCGCTCACGGCGCTCTCCACGACGCTCGGGGACCGCGCCCCGTGGGGCGTGAACCTCATCCATTCGCCCAACGAGCCCTCGCTGGAGGAGCGCGTCGCGGAGCTCCTCCTGCGGCGTGGGGTGCTGAAGATCTCCGCCTCGGCCTTCATGACCCTGACGCCCGCGGTGGTGCGCTGCGGGGCCACGGGGCTCTCCACGGACCCTTCCGGGAGGATCGTTCGCAGGCACCAGGTCTTTGCCAAGGTCTCCCGCGCGGAGGTGGCCCGGAGGTTTCTCTCGCCGGCCCCCACGGAGCTCCTCCGGGCCCTGGTGGAGCGAGGCGCGCTCACCGAGCGCGAGGCGAGGCTGGCCGAGCACGTCCCGGTGGCCGAGGACCTCACCGTCGAGGCCGACAGCGGCGGGCACACGGACAACCAGGCGCTCACGGCGCTCTTCCCGGCCATCCTCGCGGTGAGGGACGAGCTGGCGGAGAGGTACAACTACGCCCGGCCCATCCGCGTGGGCGCCGCGGGGGGCCTGGGGACCCCCGGCGCGCTGGCGGCGGCGTTTGCGCTCGGGGCGGCGTATGTGCTCACGGGGTCCGTGAACCAGGCCTGCGTGGAGGCGGGGCTGTCCCCTCGGGCCAAGGAGCTCCTGTGCCGCGCGGACGTGCCCGACGTGATCATGGCCCCTGCGGCGGACATGTTCGAGCTCGGGGTCAAGGTCCAGGTGCTCAAGCGTGGGACGCTCTTCGGCCCGCGGGCCGCGAAGCTCTACGAGGCGTACCAGGCGCACCCCTCGCTGGAGGCGATCCCCACGGAGCTGCGGGGGCGGCTGGAGCGGGACGTGCTGCATGCCACCTTCGACGAGGTCTGGGAGGACACCCGGGCCTTCTGGCAGCGGCGCGACCCCGGGGAGGTCGCCCGGGCCGAGCGGGAGCCTCGGCACCGCATGGCGCTGGTGTTCCGGTGGTACCTGGGCAAGGCCAGCAAGTGGGCCATTGATGGCGAGCCCTCGCGGGTGTCGGACTACCAGGTGTGGTGCGGTCCGGCGATGGGGGCCTTCAACCGCTGGGCGGCGGGGAGCTTCCTGGCGGAGCCGTCGCGCCGCACGGCGGCCCAGGTGGCGCTGAACCTCCTGGAGGGCGCGGCGGTGCTGACGCGCGCCCAGCAGCTACGAAGTTACGGGGTCCCGGTGCCGGCCGCGGCGTTCGCGTTCCGCCCGAGGCCCCTCGCCTGAACACGTCACAGCCTATAGGTTGCACCCCATGGCCGAGCGTCCACGCACACAGGTCCCCATCGCCGTCGTCGGCGTCAGCGCGCTTTTCCCTGGCTCCACCGACGCCCGGGGCTTCTGGGAGGACATCCTCCGGGGCCGGGACCTGGTCACCGACGTGCCGCCCTCGCACTGGCTCGTGGAGGACTACTACGACCCGGACCCCGCGGCCCCGGACAAGACGTACTGCAAGCGCGGGGCCTTCCTGCCCGACGTGGCCTTCGACCCCATGGAGTTCGGCGTCCCGCCGAACATCGTGCCGGCCACGGACACCGCGCAGCTCCTGGCCCTGATCGTCGCCCAGCGCGTGCTGGACGACGCCACCGGCGGCCAGTTCAGCGCCATGGACCGCGAGCGCGCGTCGGTGATCCTGGGCGTGACCAGCGCCCAGGAGCTCCTCGCGAGCATGGTGAGCAGGCTCCAGCGCCCCGTGTGGCTCAAGGCCCTGCGCGAGGGCGGGGTGCCCGAGGCCGAGGCCCAGGCGCTCTGTGAGCGCATGGCGTCGCACTACGTCCCCTGGCAGGAGAGCTCCTTCCCGGGGCTCCTGGGCAACGTGGTGGCCGGGCGCATCGCCAATCGCTTCGACCTCCGGGGCACCAACTGCGTCACCGACGCGGCGTGCGCCAGCACCCTGAGCGCCCTGTCCATGGGCGTCAACGAGCTCACGCTCGGCCAGTCGGACCTCGTGATCACGGGCGGCGTGGACACGATGAACGACATCTTCATGTACATGTGCTTCAGCAAGACCCCGGCGCTCTCTCCCACCGGGGACTGCCGACCGTTCTCCGAGGACGCCGACGGGACGCTCCTGGGCGAGGGCATGGCCATGCTCGCCTTGAAGCGCCTCGCGGACGCCGAGCGCGACGGGGACCGCGTCTACGCCGTGCTCCGGGGCCTCGGCAGCGGCTCCGACGGGCGGAGCAAGAGCGTCTACGCGCCGCTCCCGGAGGGCCAGGCCCGGGCCCTGCGGCGCACCTACGAGACCGCGGGCTTCGGCCCGGACACCGTGGAGCTCGTGGAGGCCCACGGGACCGGCACCCGCGCCGGCGACGCGGCCGAGTTCGAGGGCCTGCGCCAGGCTTTTGATGAAGCCGACCGCGCGGACCGTCAATGGTGCGCCCTGGGCTCGGTGAAATCCCAGATCGGCCACACCAAGGCCGCCGCGGGCGCCGCGGGGCTCTTCAAGGCCGTGATGGCCCTGCACCACAAGGTGCTCCCCCCCACGCTCAAGGTCTCGCGCCCGAACCCCAGGCTCTCCATTGAAGAGAGCCCGTTCTATCTCAACACACAAGCCCGGCCCTGGATCCGTGACGCCTCCCACCCGCGGCGCGCGGCGGTGTCGTCCTTTGGCTTCGGCGGCAGCAATTTCCACGTGGCCCTGGAGGAGTATGTGCCGCCGGCGGGCGCCCGGGCCCGGCCCGCGTGGCGCATGCGCGCTTCTCCCACGGAGCTCGTGCTCCTCTCCGCGGAGACGCCCCAGGCGCTGGTCTCCGCGTGCCGCGCGCTCCGGGCGGAGGGCGGCCTCGCCGCCGTGGCCCGGGCCACCCAGGGCTCCTTCCGCGCGACGGATCGCTGCCGGCTGGCGGTGCTCTGCGCGACGGTGAGCGAGCTCTCCGAGCGCCTCGCGGCGGCCGCGGAGTCCGTGGAGCGTCGCCCCGAGGCGCCCTTCTCGACGCCGCAGGGCGCGCACTATAGCCACCACGCCGAGCCCGGCCGGGTGGCGTTCCTCTTCCCCGGTCAGGGGAGCCAGTACGTGGGCATGGGCGCGGACCTGGCGATGGCCTTCGACGAAGCCCGGAGCGTCTGGGACCACGCCGCGGGGCGACGCTTCGAGGGGAGGGCCGTCCACGAGGTGGTGTTCCCTCGTCCGGTGTTCTCCGACGCCGAGCGCCAGGCCCAGGGTGACGCCCTGCGCGCCACCGAGTGGGCCCAGCCCGCCCTCGGCGTGGCGAGCCTCGCGACCTTGAGCCTCCTGCGCGCGGCGGGCGTGCGCGAGGACTGCGCGGGCGGGCACTCCTTCGGAGAGGTCACGGCCCTCTGCGCCGCGGGGACCCTGGACGCCGTGGGCCTCCTCGAGGTCGCCCGCCGCCGCGGGGAGCTCATGCGCGACGCGGCCGCGGTCCCCGGCGCCATGACCGCCGTCGCGCTCCCCCTGGAGGAGGTGAGGGCCCTCCTCGCCGAGGGGCACCCGGACGTCGTCGTGGCCAACCACAACGCGCCCACGCAGGTGGTGCTGTCGGGCCCCGTGAGCGCCATCGCCTCCGTGGAGAGCGCCCTGGCCGCCCGGGGAACCACCGCGCGGAGGCTCCCCGTGGCCACGGCGTTCCACAGCGCGCTGGTGGCGCCCTCCAGCGAGCCCTTCCGGGCGTCCCTGGCGTCGGTGAATTTTCACCCACCCGCGGTGGACGTGTACGGCAACGCCGACGCGCGCCCCTACCCCTCGGACCCCGACGCCATGAAGGACCGCCTCGCCGCGCAGCTCGGCCAGTCCGTGCGCTTCGTGGACGAGATCGAAGCCATGTACGCCCGGGGCGTGCGTACCTTCATCGAAGTGGGCCCGGGCTCCGTGCTCACGGACCTGGTGACCAGGATCCTTGGAGAGCGCCCTCACCGCGCCATCGCCACGGACCGCAAGGGTCGCCACGGGGTCACCAGCCTCCAGGAGGCCCTCGGGCGTCTCGCCGTCGCGGGCGTCCCGGTGGACCTCTCGGGCCTCTGGGCGCCCTACGCCCCCGAGGCCGACGCTCCGCGGAAGAAGCCCATGATGACCCTGAGCCTCAACGGGTCCAACTACGCCAAGCCCTACCCCCCGCCCGGAGGCGCCAGGAGCCTCCCGCCTCCAAACCCCCCCCGGCCCGAACCCCTCGCTACCGCACCGGTTGCAGTCGAACCTACACCAACCTACATCGGAGAGTCCATGGCAACGTCCAGCAATGCGCCACCGCGTTCGGTGGCGGTCGCGGCCTCGGAGGCCCAGGTGGCGCCCGCGCCGCTCGGCGGCGAGGTGCAGCTCGCCTGGGTGAGGGCCTACCAAGAGGCCCAGCGCCAGACGGCGGAGGCCCACGCGGCCTACCAGCGCGCCATGGCGGAGTCCCATGTGGCCTTCCTGCGCACGGCGGAGACGGCGTTTACGGGCCTGACGGCGATGGTGACCGGCCAGCCCGTGGTGTACGCCCCTCGGCCCGCGATGGAGCTCCCCGCGGCGCCGCTGGCGATGCCCGCGCCCGCGCTCGTGTCGCAGGTGGTGGTCGCCGCTCCGGCGCCCGTGGTGGTGCCTGCGCCCGTGGTGGCGCCCGCGCCGCGCGCGGTGACGGCGCCTGCGCCCGCTCCGGTGGCTGCGCCCGCGCCCGTGGCGGCGCCCACGCCGGCGCCCGCGGTGGCCCCACAGAGCGCGCCCTCGGCGCCGCGGGACCTCACGGCGTTGATGTTGTCCGTGGTGGCGGACAAGACCGGGTACCCCGCGGAGATGCTCGGGCTGCAGATGGAGCTGGAGGCGGACCTCGGGATTGACTCCATCAAGCGCGTGGAGATCCTGTCGGCGCTGCGCGAGAAGGCGCCGGACCTGCCCGCGGTGAAGCCCGCGGAGATGGCCGCCCTGCGCACCCTCGGGCAGATCGTGGACTACCTGCGCGCGCAGGGGGGAGCCCCGGCGAGCGCGCCCGGTGCCTCGGCGAAGGTGGCGGCCTCTCCCGCCCCGAGGGCCGACTCCCCAAAAGGACGTAGGGCCGGCCGCTTCGCCGTACGCGAAGTGTCGCTGGCCCCAACGGGTCTCGGGCTCGCCGGGGTGTCCTCCGCGGGCCGCTGCGTGGTGACGGACGACGGCGCCGGCGTGGCCCCGGCGCTGGCCCGGAGGCTCTCGGAGCAGGGCGTCGCCGCGGAGGTCGTGACGGAGGTGCCCCCGGACGCCAGGGTGGTGCTCTTCCTCGGCGGGCTCCGCGCGGTGACAAGCGTCGCGGAGGCCCTGGCGGTCAACCGCGAGGCCTTCCGCGCCGCGAGGACCATGGCGCCTCGCTTCGCGCAGGACGGCGGGGTCTTCGTGACGGTGCAGGACACCGGCGGGGACTTCGGGCTCGCGGGCAGGGAGCCCACCCGCGCGTGGCTGGCCGGGGTGTCCGCGCTGGCCCGCACCGCCGCCCAGGAGTGGCCCCGGGCGAGCGTCAAGGCCGTGGACCTGGAGCGCGCAGGGCGCTCGCCGGAGGCCCTCGCGGACGCCCTCGTCCAGGAGCTCTTCCAGGGCGGCGCCACCCGCGAGGTGGGCCTCCGCGCGGACGGCAGGCGCTGCACCCTGCGCGCCGTGGAGACGCCCTCGGACCCGTCGCGCCCGGCGCCGATGAGCGCCCGGAGCGTGGTGGTGGCCAGCGGCGGAGCCCGGGGCGTGACGGCCCACGCGCTCGTCGCGCTGGCCAGGGCCCACCGCCCGAGGGTGGTGCTCCTCGGGCGCTCGAAGCTCACCGACGACCCGCCGTGGGCCCTGGGCGCCACCGACGAGGTCGGGCTCAAGAGGGCGTTCTTGAAGGACGCCCAGCGCGCCGGGCGCTCTCCCACGCCGCCGGAGGTCGGCGACGCCGCCTCCAGGGTGCTCGCCAGCCGCGAGGCCCGGGCTACCGTCGACGCCCTGCGCGCCGCGGGCTCCGAGGTGCGCTACCTCCCGGTGGACGTTCAAGACCGCGAGGCCCTCGGGGCCGCCCTGGACGACGTCCGCGCGTCCTGGGGACCGATCACCGCGGTGGTCCATGGCGCGGGCGTGCTCGCGGACAGGAGCCTCGCGGACAAGACCGACGCCCAGTTCGATCGGGTGTTCGACACCAAGGTGCTCGGGCTCCAGAGCCTCCTCCAGGCCACCGCCGAGGACCCCTTGAGCGCGCTGTGCCTGTTCTCCTCGGTGGCCGCCCGCGCGGGCAACACCGGCCAGAGCGACTACGCCATGGCCAACGAGGTCCTGAACGCCGTGGCCTGCGCCGAGGGCGCCCGCCGCGGCGGGAGCTGTGTGGTGCGCTCCCTGGCCTGGGGGCCCTGGGAGGGCGGCATGGTCACCCCGGGCCTCAAGGCCCGCTTCGAAGAGCTCGGCGTGCCTCTCATCGCCCTGGACGACGGCGCCAGGATCTTTCTGGAAGAGACTACACGCCACGACATGGACGTACATGTGGTGGTAGGTGGGACTCCCGGCGAGGGGCCCCTCGGGGCGAGCGGTGGGAGGTCCCTGGCGCTGGAGGTCAAGGTCGACGCGCGCTCGCACCCGTACCTCGCGGACCACGCGGTGGAGGGGGCGCCGGTCCTGCCCGTGGCGCTGGCGCTGGAGTGGTTCACTCGGGCGGCCGGGGCGCTGCTGCCGGAGCTCCACGTGGCCGCGGTGAAGAACCTCAAGGTGCTGCGGGGCGTCCGGCTGGAGCGCTTCCAGACCACGGGGGACGTGTTCACCGTGGCGGCGAGGCAGCTCTCCAACGGCGACGGGGCCATCCTGGAGGTGGAGCTCCGCGGCGCGAAGGACGCCCTGCACTACAAGGCCACGGTGGAGCTCACGGCCCGCGCGCCGCTGGCGGACCGCGCGCCCCCGGCGCCCTCGGGGCTTGAGCGCTGGAGCCACGGGCCCCTCTACGACGGCCGGGTGCTCTTCCACGGGCCGGTGTTCCACGCGATCCGCGCGGTGGAGGGTGTCTCTCGCCAGGGGATCGTCGGCACGCTGGCGGGCGTCTCGGCGCTTCGCTGGGGGAACAACCCCTGGCGCACGGACCCGGCGCTGGTGGACGGGGCGCTGCAGCTCGTGCTCCTCTGGGTGCGCCACGCCCTGGGAGGGGCCTCGCTGCCCATGGCCGTGGGGGCCTGGCACGCCAGGCGCGCGGGGCCCGCGGAGGGACCGGTGACGTGCAGGGTCTGCGCGACACAACTGCAGGACGCCCGCGCCGTCTGCGACGCCGTGCTCCTCGACGCCGATGGCGCGGTCCTCGCGGAGCTCCGGGGCGTCGAGGCCGTGCTCCGACCGTCGGAGCCCGCGAGGGCGGCCGCGCTCCAGCCCTGAGAGGCATTGATGCGCTTCGAGCCCATTGCCATTGTCGGGAGGCACTGCACCCTCCCCGGCGCGGACAACCCCGACGCCCTCACGGAGAACGTCCTCGCGGGGAGGAGCGCTCTGGGGCCCGCCCCCGCGGGGCGCTGGGGCCTCGCGAGGGAGCTCGCCCTGGGGGGCGCCCTGGAGGCCGGCGAGCGCGCCTGGTCGGACATCGGCGGGTATGTCACGGGCTTCGACGCGCGCTTTGACCCCGAGGGCTTCGCGCTCCCCGCCGAGGAGCTCGCGGCGCTGGACCCGGTGGTGCGCTGGGTGCTCCACACGGGCCGCGAGGCCCTGCGCGCCTGCGGCCACGAGGGGGCGTCTCCGCGGGCGGGCCTCGTCCTGGGGAACCTGTCCTTCCCGTCCGCGGGCTTGTCCCGCTACGCCGAGGGCGTGTGGCTCGGAGAGCGCGCGCTGCGCGACGGAGGCGACGCCCGCAACCGTTTCATGTCCGGGCTCACCGCCCACCTGGCCGCCCGGGCCCTGGGGCTCGGGGCCGGAGGCTTCGCCCTGGACGCGGCCTGCGCGTCGTCCCTCTATGCCATCAAGCTCGCGTGCGACCGCCTACAAGACCGCCGCGCGGACCTGATGCTCGCCGGGGCCGTCAACTGCGCCGACGACCTCTTCATTCACGTCGGGTTCTGCGCGCTCTCTGCGCTGAGCCGCACGGGCCAGAGCCGCCCGTTCCACCGCGACGCCGACGGGCTGGTGCCCGCCGAGGGCTGCGCCCTGGTGGCGCTCAAGCGCCTCGGGGACGCCGTGAGCGCCGGGGACACCATCCACGGCGTGCTCCGGGGCGTCGGGCTCTCCAACGACGGCCGAGGCCGAGGGATGCTCGCCCCCTCGGAGGAGGGCCAGGAGCGCGCGATGCGCCTGGCGTACCGGTCCTCGGGGCTCTCGCCTCGGGACGTGACCCTGGTGGAGTGCCACGCCACGGGAACCCCCGTGGGCGACGGCACCGAGGTGCGCTCCATGGCGAGGGTCTTCGAGGGCCTGGAGGACGTCCCCATCGGGAGCTTGAAGGGCAACCTCGGGCATTTGATCACCGCCGCGGGCGTCTCCGGGCTCCTCAAGGTGCTGGGCGCCATGCGCGCGGGGCTCCGGCCTCCAACCCTCCACGCGGACCGTCCCATCGAGGCGCTGGAGGGCTCTCCCTTCCGGCTGGTCACCGCCCCGGAGCCGTGGGAGGGGCGGCGCCTCGCGGCGGTGAGCGCCTTTGGCTTCGGCGGCAACAACGCCCACCTGCTGGTGGAGGCCTGGGACGGACAGCGCTCGGAGACATCGGCGGGGGCGAGGGTTACGTCGTCGCAACCGATCGCGGTGGTGTCCCTCGGGGCCCGGGTCTCCCGCGGGGACTCCCGCGGGGACTTCGCCCGCGCGTTGTTCTCGGGCGACCCCAGCGCAGAGCCCCGGGTCACCGTGGACGTGCAGCTCGAAGGCCTGCGCGCGCCGCCGAGGGACCTCACCCAGACCCTGGCCCAGCAGCTCCTGGTGCTGGAGAGCGCCCGCGAGGCAGTGGAGGGCCTCGGGCCACTTCCGCGGGAGCGCACGTCGGTGCTGGTGGGCATGGGGGCGGACCCCGAGGTGGCCCGCTACGGCGCGCGCTGGCGCCTTGCCCAGTGGGCCCGCGCCTGGGAGGCCCGCGACGGAGGCGCTCTCCCTGGGGCCTGGGTGGAGGCGGCCCGGGACGCCGTGGTGCCTCGCCTCGACGCGTCGGGGGTGGTGGGCACCATGCCCAACATCGTGGCCAACCGGGTGAGCGCCCAGCTCGACGCGGCCGGTCCGGGCTTCGTGGTGAGCGCCGAGGAGGCCTCGGGGATGGTCGCGCTGGACCTGGCCGCGCGCGCCCTGCGCGCGGACGAGTGCGACCTGGCCGTGGTCTGCGCGGTGGACCTGTCCCACGAGCCCGTCCACCAGCATGCGCTGGCGGCCCTCGGGAGGAGCGCCCCGCCGGGAGACGGCGCCGTGGCCCTGGTGCTCCAGCGCCTGGGCGACGCCCGACGCGACGGCCGCGCCGTGCTGGCCGTGCTGAGCGACCACCCGGAGCCCGAGGGGCTCTCCCTCGGTGACGCGCCGGGGGCCCTGGACCTGCGCGCGCGCTTCGGGGCTCCCCACGCGGCCGTCGGGCTCCTCCAGGTGGCCGCGGGGGTGCTCGCGCTCTACCACCGCGCGAGGCCCTCGCTGAGCGCGCCCGCCACGCCGTGGCTCGCGCCCCGCGCCGCGCGGGTCACCGTCACGCCCCTCGGCGGCGAGGCATGCACCGCCCACCTCGTCGCGGGGGACCACCGCGCCTTCGGCCCGGAGGGCCCTCCGCGGTGGAGCGTGTACGCCGGGAGCGACCGGGCCGCGGTGCTGGCCTCCCTCGCGCGCAATGAGCCCTCGGGCGAGGGTCCCGCGAGGCTGGTGCTCACCTGGACCTCGGAGCCCGAGAGGGCGCTGCGGTCGGAGGCCGCGATGCGCTGGCTCACCGCCGGAGGGCCTCCCCCGGAGGGCGTGGCCTTCCGGAGCACCCCCCTCGGGGGCGAGGTGGCGTGTGTGTTCACCGGCGCGGCCGCCGCATACACCCACCACGGGCGGGACCTGGCCCTGGCCTTCCCGGCCGCGGTGGACGCGCTGGGCGAGCGCCTCGGGGACCTCTCCCGGGCCACCGGGTGGGTGTACGGCCCGCCGGACGCGGAGCCCTCGCACCCGCTGGACCAGCTCTGGGGCTGCGCGTTCCTGTGTCAGCTCCACGCGGAGCTCACCCTGCGCGTGCTCAAGCTCCCCGCCACGGCGGGCATCGGGTACTCCTCGGGCGAGAGCAACTCGCTCTTCGCCTTTGGGGCCTGGAGGGACCCCGGGGCGATGATCGCCGCGAGCTGGCAGGGCGAGCTCTTCACCCGGGACCTCGTGGGTGAGTGTCGCGCCGCCGCGGAGCACTGGCGAACGCAGGGGCACCCCACCACCGGCGCCTGGCAGACCTACAGCATCGTAGCACCCGTGGACGCCGTGCGCCGCGCGCTGGAGGGCGAGCCCAGGGCCCACCTCACCATTGTAAACACCCCGGACGACTGTGTCATCGCCGGAGAGCGCGCCGCCTGCGAGAGGGTCATCGCCGCCCTGGGCCCCGTGAGGGCTCTCCCCCTCGGCTACGACATGGCCTGCCACTGCCCCGAGGTGTCCGTGGTGCGCGACGCGTGGTGGAGGCTCCACCACCGCGAGACCCACGAGGTCCCCGGGGTGCGGTTCTATACGCACGGCACCCACGGGTCCTACCTCCCCACCCCCGAGGCATGCGCCGACGCGATCACGGGTCAGGCGCTGCACACGGTGGAGTTCCCGCGCCTGATCGAGCGGGCCTACGCCGACGGGGTGCGGGTGTTCGTGGAGCACGGGCCTCGGGGGCTGTGCTCGGGCTGGATCAAGCGCATCCTGGGGGAGCGGGACCACCTTGCGATCCCGCTGGACCTGCACGGTCGCCCGGGGCTACGGCAGCTCGCCCACGCCATCGCGTGGCTCCTGGCGGCGGGCGTCCCGCTGGACACCGACGCGCTCTCCGCGCTCCTGCCGCCCGCGGAGGCGCTCCCCTCGGGGCGCAGGCTCACGCTGCCCGCGCACCCTCCGGCCCTGCACCTCCCGCCGCTCGCGTTCACCGTGCAACACCTGGAGCCCGCTCCGTGGCTCCCTCCGGTGTTGGGAGACCTCACCCCCCAACCCCCTCTCCATGAATGGAGAGGGGGAGACAGCGCGGTAGAGGCGCAGGCGCCGTCTCCCGTGAACAACCACGCCGCGACGGCCCTCCCCTCGGGCGCCCCCTCTCCATTCATGGAGAGGGGGTTGGGGGGTGAGGTCGTCCTCTCGGCCCTGGAGGCCCACGTCGCCCAGCTCTCGGCGCTGCACCAGGCGCACCTGGCCACGGCCTCGGCGCTGCACCAGCAGTTCCTGGCGCTCCAGGCGCGCATGGCGCAGCGGCTCCTGGCCATGGTGCCCGCGCGCTCCGCGGCCACCGACCGGAGCCCGCGCACGGCGACCTCACCCCCCCCAACCCCCTCTCCATGAAGGG
>JACRDB010000170.1 GCA_016218725.1 Deltaproteobacteria bacterium | reverse complement strand
GCCCTCCCCAGAGCCCCCCCGGGAGCAGCCCGCGCCCCGGACCGACCCCCCCGAGGACCTTGCAGAGACACCCACCGCCGCGCCCCCCAGAGCCCCAAGGGAGCCCCCCGTCGAGGTCATCCTCGCCTCGGCGGACCTGCGCCCCTCGGAGCCCGACGCACCCTTCGAAGCCCCCGAAGCGCCCGCGCCCGCGCCCCAGCAACCTACACCCCCGGTGGTGATCGTACAGTCACCTACACCGTCGGGAGAACAACCACAGGGACCTACCCCGTTCTCCATGGGGGCCCTTGCGGCGGCGACGGGGCCGGAGCCCTCGGTGGTGGCGGCGGTGTCGGAGGCGAGGGGGCCCGCGCCGGAGGGGCCCGCGGCGCCGGAGCCCGCGGAGCCGGAGCCCGAGGAGGCGACGGTGGCGAGGCCTCCGCCGAGCATACGCACGGCGGTGCTGCCACCGGACCGGGGGACGCGCCCCTGGGTGCTGGTGCTCTCGGGGGTGGTGACGCTGGGGCTTGTGGCGTCGGCGACGTATGTGCTGTTGGACGAGCGGCCGAAGCCCGCGCCCATCGTGGCGTCGGTGCCGGCCAGCGAGGAGCCCTGGACGGGGCTCACGGACGCCCAGCGGGAGGACCTGAGGGCGAGCGCCCTGGCGTGGAGCGCGGCGCTCCTGCACCGTCAACAGTCCGACGGGAGCTTCTCCGCGGTGCCTGGCGCGAGCGCGAGCGGCGGGGACACGGGGCAGCAGTTCCTGGCGCTCTTGAGCGCCCAGCGGGTGAGCGTGCCGCTGGACCCGGCGCTGCAGCTACGGGCCCTCGGGGCGCTGGACAGGTTTCGCCTCCCTGGCGGCTGGGCGGGGATGTCGTCCGATGGGCGCGAGGTGCTGCCGAGCACCGTGGCCACGGCCTGGGCGACGCTGGCGTACACGCGCTTCGCGGCGCAGACCCAGGCCGACGAGGCCCGGCAGCGCGCCGACGCGGCGCGGGAGGTGCTGCTCTCCACGCAGCTCCAGGACGGGAGCTTCCCCGCGGGGGCCGGTCCCGAGCGCGCGCAGCATGCGTCTACGTACGCGACGGTGCTCACGCTCTGGGCGCTGGTGGAGCTGGAGGCCGTCTCCCCGGGGGCCCCCGAGAGGGCCCTGGCGGCGCGCCAGAGGGCCCTCGGGTGGGTGCGCGAGGCGCTCCTGTCCGACGCCCCGAGGGTGGAGCTCGAGCCGCCCTTGAGGGCCATCCCCGGCCTCGCGGAGATGGCGCTGTGGGTGTACGTCCGAGCCCGTCGGGTCACCCGCGAGGCGCACCCGCAGGACCAGGAGGTGGCCCGCGCGGCGGCCCGCTCACTGACGGAGCACTGCAACTGGAACGGCGCCGCGCGGGGCGGGTGCGCCCCTCGCGGGGACGGCCGGGTGCCCCTGCGCTTCACGGCGATGGACGCGCGGGAGCAGGTGACGCCCTGGCAGCCCTGGGGTCTCCTGGCCGCGGCGGAGCTCCTCCGGGACCCGTCGCCGGTGCTGGAGCCCGACACCCGCGGGGTGCTCTCGGGGCTCGTGCGCTGGATCCTCGCCCGCTACGACGCCGACCGCGGGGGCTACTCCGCCGACGCGCCCTTCCGCCTGGCCGAGCACCTCCTGGCCGTGACCCTGGTGATCGAGTAGCGGAAGCGGTTGGCTGGCGGCCGGATGCCGGAAGGGGTAAGACCGCAGGGATGATGCAGGTGATCCCGCTGCGGTATGGCGTGGCGTTCAAGAAGGCCTTCGGGGACCCGGTGGTGTTCAGCGCGTTCGCGAGCGATGTCCTGGGGATGTCCGTGCAGGTGGACACGGTGGACAAAGAGTACAGCTTCACCGAACCCGTAGGGCGGGTGAAGGTGGAGTATGACCTGTTCGCGGAGGACACCACCCACCGGCTCATCATCGAGGTCCAGCACGTCCGGGAGCAGGATTTCTTCGATCGCTTCCTGCACTATCACCTGGTGGCCCTGGTCGAGCAGGCAGAGAGCCACGAGCAGTACCGCATGCAGCGGGAGGTCTACACGCTGGTGGTCCTCACCACCGCGCCCCGGGACAAGGAGCTTCGCTTCAGCGTCGCCACCATGACCATGGACCCGGTCACCGAGCAGGGCGAGGGCCTCGGTGTCTTCAAACACCGCATGGTCTTCCTGAATCCCAGAGTCATCAACGACCGTACGCCGCCGGGAATACGCAAGTGGATGGAGCTCATTGCAGACTCTCTTGATGGCCAGGTGGACGAGGCGCGATATGCCGATCCCATCCGGCAGAGGGTGCTCTCTTCCATCCGAAAAGGGACCGAGTCTCCCGAGGAGCTCGCGCGGATCAAGGACGAGGCCGCCTGGGAGGAGACCAAGGCCACCGCGCGCAAGGAGGGGCGCGATGAAGGGAGGGCCGAGGAGCAGCGGTCGGGTGTCCTCCGGCGGTTCGAGCGGCGCCTCGGGCGCTCCCTGGCCGAGGGCGAGCGCGCGGCGGTGCTCTCGCGTCTGGCATCGCTGGGGGCCGAGCGCCTCGACGACCTGGTGTTGGGGGCGGACGCGGAGGCCCTGGCGGCGTGGTTGGCGGGTGACGAGACGCGGTGATGGAATTCGGCTGCCCGAAGCCTGAAATTCCGTGGAAACTACTGTCGGGAGCTGCCGCGGAGAGAGCTGGACCTCCGCCAGACGGGGGGGTCTGCCCGCGATTCCGCAAGGCCGAGGTCGGTGGGTCCGGGGCGCCTCGCGCGGTCCACGGCCGCATGCTAGCACAGCGGTCCCATGAGTGAACGCCACGCCAGGTTGGAGGTCCGCCCCGTCACCCTGGCGCTCGCGCCTGGCAGCGAGCAGACCGAGTACGTGCTCCTCCGGGTGACCGCCCCGGAGCTCGCCGAGGACGCCGCCCTGCCCGCCCTCACGGCGGTGCTGGTGCTGGACGTCTCGGGGTCCATGGCGGGGGAGCCCCTGCGCCACGTCGCGGCCTCGTCGCAGAAGATGGCCGAGCTCCTCCACGAGGGCGACCGGCTCGGCGTGGTGGCCTTCCAGCGCGCGGCCCACACGGTGGCGCCGGTGGCCGCCATGAGCCCCGAGGGGCGCCGCGCGGTGAAGGTCTCCGTCGGGGCCCTGGTGGCCGGGGGCAACACCAACATCTCCGCGGGGCTGTCCCACGCGGCGCTGCTCCTGCCCTCGGCCACGGGCGAGGAGCGCCAGGCCCTGGTGCTGCTCTCCGACGGCCAGCCCAACGAGGGCACCACCTCCGTCGAGGGCCTCGCCGAGGAGGTCTCCCGCGTGCGCGCCCGGGGCGTGTCCGTGTCCACCCTGGGCTTCGGCCCCGGCCACGCGGACAAGCTCCTCCTGGCCATGGCCGACGCCGGCGGTGGGCGCTACGCGTACGTGAGCGACCCCACCGCCGCGGCGGTGGCCTTCGCCCGCGCCCTCGG
The DNA here is from genome assembly GCA_016218725.1 of Deltaproteobacteria bacterium. Taxonomy (GTDB): domain Bacteria; phylum Myxococcota_A; class Polyangia; order Polyangiales; genus JACRDB01. The sequence goes on along the minus strand of JACRDB010000170.1, from coordinate 1,209 downwards.
CGCCCAGCGGGACGTGGTGTGCGAGGGCGCCCGCGTGGTGCTCTCCCCCTGCGAGGGCGTGGAGCTCCTACGGGTCCTGGGCGCGCCCCCCACCACCCTCGGCGCCGCGGGGCTCTCCGTGGCCCTCGGGGACCTGGTCTCCGGCGACGAGCGCAACCTGGTGCTGGAGCTCCGCGTGCGCGCGCCCGCGCCCACGGGGGACGCCCCAGGCGCCTTCCGCGCGCTCAAGGTGCAGGGCCGCTGGCGCCCTCGGGGCTCCACGGAGGAGCAGGTCACCGAGGTAGACGCCGTGTATACCCTCACGCCACACCCCGACGGGGCCCTCGATCCGGTGGCCCAGGAGGCCGCCGCGGTAGCCCGCGCGGACGAGCTCCGTACGGAGGCGCGGGACCTCGCCGACCAGGGGCACTTCGAGCGGGCCCTGGAGCGTCTCAAGCTCGCCCAGGCGCTGCTGGAGGTGGTGCCGGGTTTTGCGCCGGGGGGCACCTCCGCCGCCTCGGACGCGTGGGACACGCTCAAGGACGAGATGGACCTCCTGCGCAAGCGCCCGGACGCGGCGCGCTACCGGGAGTACAAGCTCGCGGCGCAGGACTACCTGGACTTCAAGCAGGGCTCGCACCGGTCCAAGCCTCCGGCGGGCTTCGGCGGGGGGTCCCGCTCGGCGGTGCTGATGGCCCAGGGCACCGCGGGGGCCATGCCCCGGGCGAGGCTCCTGGTGCACGACCCCGCGGGCATGCGGGAGGTGCCGCTCACCGCCGTGGAGACCACCGTGGGGCGGGTGCCCGGCAACCACGTGGTGCTCGCCCTGGAGGGCGTCTCCAAGCACCACGCGCGGGTGCTGTTCAACAACGGGCGCTTCTTCCTGGCGGACCTGCAGTCCACCAACGGCACGCAGCTCAAGGGCCGCGCCATCCAGGGCGCCGAGCCCCTCGCGGACGGCGACCGCTTCGACGTCGGCGGCGTGGTGATCGAGTTCCGCCTGGGGTGAGCTCGTTGGAGATCGAGCACCATGGAGCCTCAGCGTCCGAGGCGCTTGCGGATCGCGTCGCGTACGCGTTCGGGCAGCGCGCCGACGAGCGACGCGGGGAGCTGCCGCAGCGCCTCGTCGGGCAGTGCCAGCCAGCTCTCCTCGGGCGCGAGGCCCGCGAGGCGCTGCTCGGGCGCGAGGCCCGCGAGGCGCTGCTCGGGCGCGAGGCCCGCGAGGCGCTG
>JACRDB010000169.1 GCA_016218725.1 Deltaproteobacteria bacterium | reverse complement strand
TGGTACGAACTCCTCCGCGACGCCGCGTAACCGCCCGGGACCCCATCGCAAGGACCCATCCGGGCGCCGGAGGGCCTCGTCTATCCACGAGCGGTCTCTAACGATCTCTACCGTGGACTTCCCACGATTTGAACGATCCCGCCGGGAGTGTCGAGCGGCGGGAGCTGACCACGCTCTGCCGCGAGCACTCTCGATCGGTCGTCAACCTCGTACGCCGCATGGGCGTGCGACCCGAGGACTTCGGTGCCGTGACCAATGAGACCTTCCATGTGCTCTGGACGCGGCGCGCCGACTTCGATCCCGCGAGGGGCTCTCGAGCGCAGTGGTTGCGTGGCATCGCGGTGAGGGTCGCGCTGCACCACCTGCGCTCGCGTCATCGCGACTGGGAGAACGCCAGGGCTTCCCCTTCGGAGGACCTGCGCTCGCGCGACCCGAGCCCCGAGGAGGAGACCTCGCGGGCCCAGGACCGGGCGCTGCTGGGCGAGCTGCTCGGTCAGCTCTCGGGGGCGCAGCGCTCGGTGTTCGCGCTCCATCACGTCGAGGGGATGAGCCTGAGCCAGATCGCGGAGCTTCTCGGGGTCTCGAAGAACACCGCGGCCAGCCGCCTTCGTCTGGCTCGAGAGCACCTCACCCGGGAGGTTTCGAGGCTTCGCAGACTCCGAGGTGATGGATGAGGGAGCCCAGGGGCGAGCCGCAGGACCCTCTGGAGCGACGGAGGGGGGCGGTGATGCCGGGGAGGGTGGAGGTGGTCTGAGGCGAGACCTACATCCAACGACATGCGCTCACCGGGATGTCTCGGTCCAGCGCGAAGTCACCGTGAAACGTACACCTGGGCGCCGGGCTGCCTCTACGCGGCGCGACGCTTCGCCGCGGGCGAGGCATGTTTCGAGGGGCTCCCTTGAGGGCCATCGAGATAGGCCCGCGCACGGCGACCTCACCCTACGGCCCCCTCTCCTCTATCGAATTCGGTCATTGATCAACGTCCGCAGGTGCATGGCGTCGAACGGCTTCTCGAGACGCTGGTTCGGGATCTCGTCGAGGAAGGCTCGCGCCGCAATCGTGAACGCCCCGCCGGTGACGAAGATCATCCGGCCGGCCTGCTCCCGCGCGACCTGAGAGAGCACGGCGTGCAGTTCCATGCCGGTCATCTGGGGCATCATCAGATCGCAGAGGATCACATCGAAGTGCGCGCCTGCGATGATTTGTCTCAACGCCTCCGCAGCGCTCTCGACGGCAAGGACCTCGTGGTCGGCGGACAGCGTACGCTGGACGGCCCTGGCGATCATCGGTTCATCGTCGACCACGAGGACCCTCCCACGCCTTCGGGCACCCACGTCGAGCGCAACGTGCTGCGCCTCCTCCAACGCATCCGTGCGCGCCACCGGGAGCACGACCCGGAAGGTCGTCCCCACGCCCACCACGCTCTTCACATCGATCGAGCCCCCGAAGCCGGCGACAATTCGATGGCAGATGGACAGGCCAAGCCCGGTCCCAACACCGACCGGCTTAGTCGTGAAGAACGGCGTAAACAACCGACCCAGGACGTCCGGCGCCATACCAGGGCCCGTGTCCGCGATCTCGACAGTCAGCCGCTCCGCCCCGTCTGTGCTCGTCGAGATACGGATCTCGTTGTACTCCGCGCGACCCTCCTCGATCGCCTGCGCCGCGTTGACGACGAGGTTCAGGAACACCTGCCCAAGGCGAGGCTCGTTGGCCTGAACCAGCGGCGTCTTCCCGTAGTTTTTCACGAGGCGTGCGCGATGCCGAACCTCGTTCCAGGCCATTCGGAGGGTCGACTCCATGACCCTCAGGACGTCGACGGGGCCCGTCTTGTCCTCCTGGGAAGGTGAGAAGATCTTGAGGTCGCGAACGATGTTCCGAATCCGCTCGGTGGCCTCGCGAGCATCATGAAGCTCCTCTCGCACCTCGCTGAATTCTGCGGAGAGGCCCAGCCTCTCGGCCTGCTGAGCCACAGCTCTCGCGGCCAGCTCGAGGTTGGCCATGACGCAGGCAAGGGGATTGTTGATCTCGTGCGCAACACCGGCCGCCAGGATCCCCATGGAGGCCATGCGGTCCGAGATCAAGAGCTGCTCCTGCATTCTGTCCCGCTCGGCACGAAGGGCGGCCTCCTTGCGCTCGCGTTCAATGGCCGCAGCCAATCTGGGGCCCAGCTTGCCCTTGAGGAAGTAGTCGTGGACTCCAGCGCGCATGGCCTCGACCGCGACCTCCTCGCCGACCGTGCCGGACACGATGATGAAGGGCAGGTCGAAGCCCATACCGCGCATCAACGAGAGGGCCGACAGCGCGTCGAAGCGCGGCATGGAGTAGTCACAGAGGATGACATCCCACGCTTGCTTCTCAAGGGCAGCGCGCATCGCTTCGGACGTCTCGACGCGCCCGAAGGTGACGTCAAAGCTGCGGCGGACCTCGCGCAGAAGCAGCTCGGCATCTCGCTCGGAATCCTCGATGAGCAATGCTCGAAGTGGTTCTCTCGTCGTCTCCATTTTACGGAATCATCCCGGTTCGCGGTGGAGTCTCGTTGAAGTCCAGCCAGTAAAGTGCGAGCTGTCGAACGGCCTCGGCGAACTGATTGAAGTCGACGGGCTTGAGGACATAACCATTACAGCCTGCGTCGTAGCCGCCGAGCAGGTCCGTCTCCTCGTTTGATGCGGTCAGGATGACGACGGGGAGGAACTTCGTCCGGTCATCGGCTCGAAGCCGACGCAGGACCTCGAGGCCATCGATCTTCGGCAGCTTGAGGTCGAGCAGGACGACTTCGGGCAGCAGGCAGGCGTCGCGCCCCGCGTGGGCGCCAGTCGCAAAGAGATAGTCGAGCGCCTCCGCACCATCGCGAACGATGGTGACCTCGCACTTTAAGTGATGCTTCCTGAGGGCAAGGAGGGTCAGCTCCTCGTCCCGCGGGTTGTCCTCGACCAGCAGCATGACCCTGTCTCTCATTTTCGCTCTCCCTCGCCGAGGGTGAAGTGGAACGTGGCTCCTACACCCACCCGCCCCTCGGCCCAGATCCGGCCACCGTGCCGGTGAACGATGCGCTGCACCGTTGCCAGCCCGATGCCGTGTCCTTCGAACTCGGCAGCGGCGTGGAGGCGCTGGAATGCGCCGAAGAGCTTGCTCGCGTAGGCCATGTCGAAGCCCGCGCCATTGTCCCGAACAAAGAATGCAGGGCCGTCGTCCTTGACGAACTTCCCTACTTCGATCCGCGCTTCCGGGCGCTTGCTCGTGAACTTCCAGGCATTGCCGAGAAGGTTATCCAAAACAACTGCCAAGAGGCGCGCATCCCCCTCGGCGGACAGACCTGGTTCGACGACGAACTCCACTTGCCGCGCCGAAGCGCGCTCGTGGTTCCGGAGGCGAGCGGCGACATCGCGCGCGAGCTGCGACAGGTCGACCTCCTGCCGGTGAAGCGCACTCCGGGTCACTCGAGCAAGGGCCAGGAGGCCGTCAATGAGCTCGCCCATGTGCTGCGCCGCTTCGCGCACATGCCGGAGGTACTGCGCGCCGCCGTCATCGAGCGTTGCCGCGTAGTCATCGAGCAGTGCCTGGCTGAAGCCGTCGATGCTCCGGAGTGGAGCTCGGAGGTCGTGCGACACCGAATAGGAGAAGGTCTCGAGCTCCTTGTTGACCGCCTCCAGGTCGCGATTCTTCTGCTCCAGGTCAACGAGCAGCTGCGCCCGCGCGTCGGCGAGCCGCCGGGCCTCGGCCTCCCGCTGGACGAGCTCCGTAGTCTGCTTGCGGATGAGAGCCGACTTCTTCGCCAGCTCCACGAACACGGCCACCTTCGACCTGAGCACCTCGGCGTCGAGCGGCTTGAACAAGTAATCCACGGCCCCCACGCTGTAGCCACGGACCAGCTGTACGTCGGCCATACGAGAGGCCGTGAGAAAGATGAGGGGGGTATGACGGCTAGCCGGGCGCTCGCGGATCAGCGCTGCCGTCTCATAGCCGTCCATCTGAGGCATCTGGACGTCGAGCAGAATGACGGCGAACTCGCGTGCGAGGACCTGCCGCAGGGCCTCCCTGCCCGAGTCGGCCATTACGAGGTTCTGCCCGAGCCCTCCGAGGACCGCCTCGAGTGTGAGAAGGCCCTCGGGCTGATCGTCAACGAGGAGGATGTTGACCGGCTCGACCTCAACTTCTGTCTGCACAGGTTCGCCCATACCTACCTCACTGGCTCTCGGCATAGTTGTGCCAGGACGGAGGGAAGCTCGGACAAGGGAAGGACCCTGTCCACGATGGTTGTCCTGATTGCTGCGGCCGGCATGACGCTTGATCTAGCGTCTGCTGGGTCCTCAACGAGCACCACGCCGCCTCGCTCCTTGACGCGCATGCACCCTCTCGCGCCATCCTCGTTTGCGCCGGTCAGCAGGACAGCGACGACGAGGCTCCCGTACGCCTCGGCCGCCGACTCGAAGAGAATGTCGATGGAGGGCCGCGAGTGGCCTACGGGCGCATCCATGGAGAGCGCCAGATGCCCCGGCTCGACGAGGAGGTGATAATCAGCGGGTGCTACATAGACGCGCCCTGCCGCGAGGGGATCCTTGTCGTTCGGCTCCGAGACCGGAAGAGGCGTCTCCTCGCCGAGGAGGTCTGCGAGCGCGCCATCGGCTGTCTTTCCACGGTGCTGAACGATGACGATGGGTGCTCCGAAGTCCTTGGGGAGCCCGGAAAGCAGGACCTTCAGGGCGGAAAACCCACCGAGCGAGGCTCCGACCACCACGACGGATACCCCCATCATGTCGCCCTCCGATAGAGCCGCTCGGGCTCGTCGAGCGCCTCATAGAACGTCTCATGCGGCGTGAACCGGAGGGACTCCTTCCGCCCGAGGCCCAGCACGCCGAGGCGCGAGAGGCTCCGGTAGAGGAGCCCGTGAACGCGATCCTGGAGCGACTTGTTGAAGTAGATCATCACGTTGCGGCACAAGATGACGTTGAATTCGTTGAACGAGCCGTCGGTCACCAGGTTGTGCGGTGCAAAGACGATGCCCTCCCGTAGAGACGCGCTCATCATCGCGTGGTCGTACCTGGCTGTGTAGTACTCGGAGAACGATCTCTTCCCTCCCGCCCTCTGGTAGCTCTCGGTGTACTCCCTCATCGCGTGGAGCGGGAACAGCCCTTCCCTTGCCCGCCGAAGAATGGCCTCCGAGAGGTCCGTCGCGTAGATGCGGCACCGCTCGTGGATGCCCTCCTCCCGGAGCAGGATCGCGAGCGAGTAGACCTCCTCACCCGAGGAACATCCGGCGTGCCAGATCCGCGCGAAGGGGTAGGTGGCAAGTAGCGGCACCACCTTCTGCCGGAAGGCGAGGTAGAAACCCGGGTCCCGGAACAGGGAGGTCTGGTGGACCGTAAGCCCGAGGAGCAGGCGCTCCATGCACGCGGGCTCGTGGAGCGCCCGGTCTTGAAGTCCCGAGACGCTCTTCGTTCCCTCCGCCTGGACCTGGCCCAGGATGCGACGCCGGATGGACGCCGATGCATAGTCGCGGAAGTCGTAGCCGACGTGCCGGAAGATGCCTTCGAGAAGCAGCTTGATCTCAAGGGCCTCGAGCTCTGAGTCGGCGTCGGCGGTTCCCATCGTGCCTCTGGCCTAGCGATAGAGCCAGACGCGCAAGAGGGAGAGGAGCTGGTCGGTGTCCACGGGCTTGGCGACGTACTCCGACGCTCCGGCCTCGATGCACTTCTCACGGTCGCCCTTCATGGCCTTGGCGGTGAGCGCGATGATCGGCAGCTTCTTGAACCTCCCGATCTCGCGGATCGCGCGCATGGTCTCGTAGCCGTCCATCTCCGGCATCATGACGTCCATGAGAACCGCGTCGATGTCCGAGGTCCTCTCGAGGAGGGCGATGCCATCCTTGCCGTTCTCGGCGTAGACGGACAGGATGCCGTAGCGGTCGAGCAAGGAGGTGAGCGCGAAGATGTTGCGAACATCGTCGTCGACGATGAGCACCTTGCGCCCGGTCAGGATGTCGTCCGCGCCGCGAAATCGCTCCAGCACGCGACGCTTGGCCTCCGGCAGGTTGGCCACGACCCGGTGGAGAAAGAGCGCCGTCTCATCGAGAAGTCGCTCGGGGGACGTGACCCCCTTGATCACGATCGCCTCGGCGACCCGACGGAGCTCGGTCTCCTCCCTCTTCGAGAGCTCCTTGCCGGTATAGACGATGATCGGCAGCTCCTTGTGTCCCGCGTCCTTCTTGAGGCGCTCGATCAGCTCGAAGCCCGTCATGTCCGGTAGCCCCAGGTCGAGCACCATGCAGTCGAAGGGCTCCGCCCTGAGGGCGCTGAGCGCCGCCTCGCCCGTGGCGGCCCCGATCGTCTGCACGTCGTGATTGCCGATGAGCTCGGCGATGCTCTGGCGGTGGACCTCGTCGTCCTCGACCACGAGCAGCTTCTTCACGGGTCTCTCGACGAAGGACTTGATGTGATCGAGCGCCTCTTCGACGGCCTCCTTGCTAGCGGGCTTGTGCAGGTACGCGATGGCGCCCAGCATGAGGCCACGCTGCTCCCCCTCTTCGACCGAGATGATGTGTACCGGAATGTGACGCGTCCTCGCGTCGTGCTTCAGGCGGTCGAGGACGGTCCAGCCATCCCGGTCCGGGAGTCGCAGATCCAAGGTGATCGCATCTACGCTGAACCTCTTGACAAGCCGGAGCGCCGTCTCGGCCCGTCCCGCGACCAGACCTTTGAACCCACGCGCCCGCGCCATATCGAGGACGATCTGCGCGAAGGCCGTATCGTCCTCCACGACAAGAAGGACGCGATCGCCTGGCTGGATCGCCTCCCGGTCATCGGCGACCTCGGTCTCCTCCCACTCGACGATCGCCTGGACCACCTGGGCGGATGTGTCCGCAGGCCGAGACCTCAGGGCCTCGCCTCCGCTCGGCGGTTCGACCCTGGGCGAGGGCTCTCCAAGGCTCGAACCCGTGGGGCCTTCATCGGCGGCGTCCTCCTTGAGGCGCCTGGGCGGCGGCGTGTACGTGATGGGCAGATATAGGGTGAAGGTGCTCCCCTTGCCGGGTTCGCTCTCCAGGTAGAGCGCGCCGCCGAGCATCTTTGCGATCTCGCGGCTGATCGAAAGCCCGAGCCCGGTGCCCCCGTACTTGCGGCTGGTCGTGCCGTCGGCCTGCTGGAACGCCTCGAAGATGATCCGATGCTTGTCCCTCGAGATTCCGATCCCCGTGTCCCTGACGGCAAACGCCACCACCTTTTCGGCTCGGTCGAGGACCTCCTGGTCGTCGCTCCAGCCATCGGTCGCTGCGCGGACCGTGAGGAGAACGCCACCCTTCTCTGTGAACTTGAAGGCGTTCGACAAGAGATTCTTCAAGACCTGATGCAGGCGGCGACCATCGGTCCACAACGAGGGTGGCAGGTCCCCGGTGATCTCGATCCCGAAGTTGATCCTCTTCTGTTCGGCCACCGGGCGGAAGGTCTGCTCACAGAATTCGCGAACCGCGGCGAACCGGAGCTCGCCGATGTCAATCGCCATTGACCCTGCCTCGATCTTGGAGAGATCGAGGATGTCGTTGATGAGCGCAAGCAGGTCGGCGCCCGATGAATTGACGGTCTTTGCGTACTCACACTGCTTGGCAGTCAGGTTCCCATCGGGGTTGTCTGAGAGCATCTTCGACAGAATGAGCATGCTGTTGAGCGGGGTCCTCAGTTCGTGGGACATGTTGGCGAGGAACTCGGACTTGTACTTCGAAGTCAGCGAGAGCTGCCCGGCCTTGTCCTGAAGCAAGGCGCGGGCGCGCTCCACTTCGCGGTTCTTGTCCTCGACCTGCCGCTTCTGCTGCGTGAGGAGCTGCGAGCGCTCCTCCAGCTCCTCGTTGGCCGCCTGCAGCTCCTCTTGCTGGTTCTTCAAGCGCGTCTGGTTGTTTTCAAGCTCCTTGTTGGCGGCCTGCAGCTCCTCCTGCTGGGTCTGAAGCTCCTCGGTGAGCGACTGGGACTGCTGCAGCAGCTCCTCGGTGCGCATTGTCGCCGCGATGGTGTTGAGTACGATGCCCAACCCTTCGGCCAGTTGCTCGAGGAAGGCGAGCTGTGTCTCGGTGAATTGATTGAGCGTGGCGAGCTCGAGGATGGCCTTCGGCTCGCGCTCGAAGAGCACTGGCAGAACAACGATGCTCTGAGGCGCGGCGGCCCCGAGCCCCGAGCTGATCTGGACGTAGTCCTGGGGGACCTCCGTGAGAAGGATCCGTTCCTTCTCCAGCGCACACTGTCCTACGAGTCCCTCTCCGAGCTTGAACCGGTTCGCGAGCCCCTTGCGCTCACGGTAGGCGTAGCCGGCGAGCAACCTGAAGGACACCCCGTCGGCCTTCGCGGCCGCGTCGGTCTCCGCGAGATAGAACGCGCCGTGCTGAGCGCCGACGAGCGACGCAGCCTCGGACAGCAGCGACCGGGCGAGCGCCGTCAAATCTCGCTGGCCCTGCAGCGTGCGGGTGAGCTTTGCAATGTTGGTCTTGAGCCAGTCCTGCTCGGCGTTGCGGTCCGTGGTCTCCCGAAGCGTGCGGATCATCTGGTTGATGTTGTCTTTGAGCGCCGCGACCTCGCCAGCCGCCTCCACCGTGATGGAGCGGGTGAGGTTCCCCTGGGCCACGGCGGTGGAGACTTCGGCGATTGCGCGGACCTGGCCCGTGAGGTTCGCCGCCAGCTGGTTGACGTTGTCGGTGAGGTCTCGCCAGAGCCCCGCGGTGCCAGGAACCGCAGCTTGACCGCCGAGTCTACCCTCGATGCCGACCTCACGGGCGACACGGGTGACCTCGGCACCAAAGGTCCCGAGCGTATCGTTCATCGCATTGATCGTGTCGGCAAGCTCTCCGATCTCGCCAGCGGCCTGGAGGACTAGCTTCTTCTTCAGATCGCCATTAGCCACGGCAGTCACGACCTGCGCAATGCTGCGCACCTGCGTCGTGAGGTTGGCAGCCATGAAATTCACGTTGTCGGTGAGGCCCTTCCACGTGCCAGCCACGCCCTTCACCGACGCCTGGCCGCCCAGCTTGCCTTCCGTGCCGACTTCGCGGGCGACGCGGGTCACCTCCGAGGCGAAGGCGTTCAACTGATCGACCATCGTGTTGATGGTGTTCTTGAGCTGCAGGATCTCTCCGCGCACATCCACGGTGATTTTTCGCGATAGGTCGCCATTGGCGATGGCGGTCGACACCTCGGCGATATTCCGAACCTGCCCCGTCAGGTTCGAGGCCATCCCGTTCACGCTGTCGGTGAGGTCCTTCCAGGTGCCAGCGACGCCCCGGACCGTCGCCTGGCCGCCGAGCCTGCCTTCCGTACCGACTTCGCGGGCGACGCGGGTCACCTCCGAGGCGAAGGCGTTCAACTGATCGACCATCGTGTTGATGGTGTCCTTGAGCTGGAGGATCTCGCCACGCACATCCACGGTGATCTTCCGGGACAGGTCACCATTGGCGATGGCGGTCGCCACCTCGGCGATATTCCGGACCTGCCCCGTCAGGTTCGAGGCCATCCCGTTCACGTTGTCGGTGAGGTCCTTCCAGGTGCCGGCCACACCCTTCACCGATGCCTGGCCGCCGAGTTTGCCCTCCGTGCCGACCTCGCGTGCGACGCGGGTGACCTCCGACGCGAACGCTCGAAGCTGGTCCACCATGGTGTTGATGGTCTTCTTCAGGTCGAGGATCTCCCCCTGGGCGTTGACCGTGATCTTCTTGGACAGGTCTCCTCCGGCGATGGCGGTTGCGACCTCGGCGATATTTCGAACCTGTGTGGTTAGATTCGACGCCATCCGGTTGACATTGTCGGTGAGGTCCTTCCACGTGCCCGCCACCCCCGGCACCAGCGCCTGGCCGCCAAGCTTGCCCTCGGTACCGACCTCGCGTGCAACGCGGGTGACCTCGCCGGCGAACGCGCTGAGCTGATCGACCATGGTGTTGATGGTCTTCTTCAGGTCAAGGATCTCCCCCTGGACGTCGACGGTGATCTTCTTGGACAGATCCCCGCTCGCAACCGCAGTTGTCACCTCCGCGATGTTCCGGACCTGAGCCGTGAGATTCCCGGCCATCCCGTTCACGCTGTCGGTGAGATCTCTCCACGTGCCGCCCGCACCCCGGACGACCGCCTGGCCGCCGAGCCTGCCTTCCGTGCCGACTTCGCGGGCGACGCGGGTCACCTCCGAGGCGAAGGCGTTCAGCTGATCGACCATCGTGTTGATGGTCTCCTTGAGCTCGAGCAGCTCGCCCTTGGCGTCGACGGTAACCTTCTTGCCGAGGTCGCCGCGCGCGACGGCCGTCGTGACATCCGCGATGTTGCGCACCTGCGCGGTCAGGTTCTGCGCCATCGCGTTGACGCTGTCGGTCAGATCCTTCCAGGTCCCACCGACGCCAGCAATTTCGGCCTGTCCACCGAGCTTGCCTTCGGTTCCAACCTCGCGTGCGATCCTCGTCACTTCGGAGGCGAAGCCGTTCAGCTGGTCCACCATCGTGTTGACGGTGTTCTTCAGGTCGAGGATCTCGCCGCGCACATCGACGGTGATCTTTCGGTTGAGATCGCCGCGCGCGACCGCTGTCGTGACATCCGCGATGTTGCGCACCTGCGCGGTCAGGTTCTGCGCCATGGCGTTGACGCTGTCGGTCAGGTCCTTCCAGGTGCCGGCCACACCCTGCACGACGGCCTGTCCGCCCAGTCTCCCTTCCGTCCCGACCTCGCGTGCAATTCGTGTCACCTCGAGGGAGAACGTTCGGAGCTGGTCCACCATCGTGTTGATGGTGTCCTTGAGCTGGAGGATTTCTCCCCGGACGTCGACGGTGATCTTCCGCGATAGGTCGCCATTCGCGACGGCCGTCGTTACCTCGGCGATGTTGCGCACCTGGGCGGTCAGGTTCCCTGCCATCGCGTTGACGTTGTCCGTCAGGTCCTTCCAGGTCCCGGCGACGTCCTTGACGTCTGCCTGGCCACCGAGTTTGCCCTCCGTGCCGACCTCGCGCGCGACCCTGATGACCTCCTGGGCAAAGGTAGAGAGCTGCTCGACCATGCCGTTCATGGCTTTGGCCGCCTTCAGGTACTCCCCCTTCAGGGGGCGCCCCTCGACCTCGAGCGTCATGGTCTGGCTGAGGTCCCCTCGCGCGACGGCACCGATGACCCGCGTCGTCTCGCTGAAGGGCTGAACGACATCGGAGAGCAGCGCATTGAACGCTTCTACGTGAGTCGCCCAGGCACCGGACGCGGTCCCCACCGAGGCACGCTGGGTCATCCGGCCTTCCTTGCCGACCGCTGCGCCGACCCTCTCGAATTCCGTGGTGATCCGCTGGCTCTGTTCGATGAGGTCGTTCAGGGTGTCGGCGATCTTCCCGGCGGTGCCCGTCTGGTCGACCGGCATGCGTTGCGAGAAGTCCCCCTTCTTGAAGGCAAACAGGACATGAAGCAGTTGCTTCGTGTCCAACGTGTCGGTTGCTTCAGATGCCATCGAGTTCTCCTGCGAAGAGCCGTCGGTCTTGGTCCCGCGTCACGGGACTGTCTGGTGGGTCGGTGGCCGATGAGTACGTCTGAGCGCCAGAGCGTTCGGCTGGTACACTCCTCGGAGCCGCTCAGGGTTCTATCAGAGGATGTCCGTAGTTTCGCGGACCACCGGAGCCAGCAAGAGCAATGCTCCCCTCCTTGCGTCCATCCCCTTCATCCTTCTAGATGATACTATGCACTCTTGGTACACCGAGTGGGGGACTGTCAAGCCCAAAGTGCTTCCATCCCGGAGAACAGGAGACCGAGATCCGATCACAGGGACCGCGGACCTCAACTGCGATGGTCCATCGCGAAGCCTACATCCAACGACATACGCCCACCGATGTGTCGGAGTCCAGCGCGAAGTTTCGGTGAAACGCACAGCCAGGTGCCTGACTACCTCGAAGCGGCGCGACGCTTCGCCGCGGGCGAGGCATGCTTCGAGGGGCTCCCTTGAGCGCGCGACGCAACTTGCTGTTGTTGACCATTGACGCCTGGAGGGCGGACTTCTGTGACGCCTTCGAGGGCGTGGCGCTGACCCCGGAGCTCGCTGCGCGGGCGGGGCGCGCGGTGCGCTTCCCGCGGGTCTGGACCAACGGCCCGTGGACCACCCCGGGGCTGCTCCCGATGTTCACCGGCGAGGCCCCTCCGAGGCACCGGGTCCACTGGGCCTGGTCCGAGCCGCGGGCGGATTCTCGAGGTCTGGCCTCGGTGCTTCGAGACGCGGGCTACCGTGTCCCGAACCTCTGTTACCTGAACGCCGTGGGGAACTACCGGAACCTCGGGTACGAGCCCGGTGCGTCCCCTGCGTCTCCGAAGGACCCCGAGGACCCGGTGCTCTTCGACGCGCTGCGCAGCCTCTCCCGAGGGCGAGGGCCGTTCTTCGCGTGGTACCACTACAAGTTCGTGCACCTGCCATACTGGCCCGCCGCGCGCTTCCGCCGTGCGCTGGGCGTGGATGACGGAGCGCTCCACCCCAGGCTGCGGGCGTCGGTGTTCCGGGAGTTCGTGGTCGAGCGGTGGAGGTACCCGCTCGATCCGCCGGAGGACCGGGAGCCGGTGCGGAGGCTCTACGCCGCGGGGGTGCTCCAAATGGATGCGTGGCTGGGGCGCGTGCTGGACACCCTGGACGCCCTGGGGATGACGGAGGACACCACGGTGGTGCTCACCGCGGACCACGGCGACGAGCTCCTGGAGCGCGGTCACGTGGGCCACGCGTCCACCGCCGAGCACGCGCTGCTCACCGAGGAGCTCCTGCGGATCCCGCTGTACGTGATCGACGCGAGGGTGCAGGGCCCGCGGGTGGAGCCGTGCAGGGTGCAGGGCGTGGACCTCTTCGCGACGCTCCTGGGGCTCCTCGGGGTGACCGCCCCGGCGCACGACGGCGTGGACCTCTCTACGTTGGTGCTGTCGCCGGAGAGTTTCACGGAGCCCGAGGGCTTCGCTGCGAGACCTTTCCTGTTTCACAGCGGGCGCATGGGGTACCGCACGCCCCGGGAGCTCGACGGCCACGCCCTCTTCGGGCTCTCCGATGGGAGGCACAAGCTGGTGGTGGAGCGCTACGAGGCCCCGAAGGCTACGCTCTACGACCTCGCGGCGGACTCCGAGGAGGGCTCGCCGCGGACCGAGGGGCCGGAGGTCGAGGCGTGGGTCCAGGCGCTAGATGAGGCGTGGCGGATGGGCGAGCGTTGACGGTCCCTCACGAAGGAACGGACTTCGCCAGGAGCTCGTCCGTCGAGGTCACCGCGGCCACCGCGCGTAGCCATGTGTCGAGCTGTGCACGGTCCTGGCAGGCGACCACCCTCGCGCGCTGGGCGTCGCTCACCGCGAGGCCGCGCGCCGAAAGCACCGCGAGCACCGCCTCGGCCTTACCCCTGGCTTCCCCCCTGGCTTCGAGTTCGAGCCTCCAAGCCTTTACCCAGGGGCTCTCCGGGATCTTGTTGATATCCACCGCGGCCTCCTTGAGGTACGCCAGCATCGGCGCACTCAACACGTTGAGAATGGCCCTCACCTGCGCCTCACGCAACCCTTCGGGTAGCCCTTCGGTGAGGGCCAGGGCCCGCCGAACCACCCGCCTCGCCGCTGCGCCGCGGCGGTCCTGCATGGCCCAGGCCGCGAGGAAGGCCAGCGCAGGTCGCTTCGGGTCCAGCAGCGCCTCCAGGGTGCCGCCCGCCAACAGCAGGACCGTCGGCCGTAGCTGTACCTCGCTCCCGCTTCGCCCTCGGTGATGGAACCTCTGCGCCCAGCGGGCTACCGCCGGGCTCGCCGTCACCACCAGGAGGTCTCCCATCACGCCACGCTGGTCTGCGAGTACCGCCGTCAGCAGGAGCCACCGCCGCGGCTTGGCACGGTCAAGCTGCCGCTGCACCTCCACCGCCAACCACGCGCCTCTGGGACCCGAATAGAGCAGGTCCGGGCGCACCTCCGCCGAGGCCACCCATCGCACCGCCGTGTCCTCCACCGTCATCCCGCGGAGCGGTACACGGCGACCCGCCAGCGCGAGCAGCCGCCGCAGGAGCGACGGGTCCTCCTGCAACGCAAGCACCATCGTCTCGTGTTCCACCCCGGGCATCGCAGCATCGCACGCAGCACTCCTCGTGCCAGGGATACCTCCCGGTTTCTCTCAATGATTTCGAGAGGCTGGTGGCGGATTTCGGGTGGCGGGTGGCGGCGGACGGTGGCGGCCGCCATCCCCCTCGGGGTAGGTTCTGTACGACGCGGGTGCACTATCCCCGCCCGAGCAGCGCCTCCAGGGACCTCGGGAGCGTCGCGGTGAGGTCCGGGATCAGCGCCTCCACCGGCGCCGACGAGAGCGTGTTCCAGAACAGGTACGGCCTCCGCGATACGTCCCCGCGCGAGAGCTGCAGGAGCCCCGCGGCGGCCTTGGCCGTGTACGTGAGGTCGAGCCCCACGTCGTCCCGGGCGAAGAGCTCCTGAGCCCTCCGGGCCTCGTCCGTCGGATGACCGTAGCCTTCACCGCGCTGGTCATCCACCACAAGTATGTCTTTGTAGGAGAAGCCCCTACCTTTGCCTTCGGGTGCTGCCAGGTGCAGGGCGTGGCTTGCCAGCCAGGAGACCACCGGGGCGGGGCTCATCCAGCGCTCGGTGACGCGTACCCCCCAGACCTCGCTCGCGACCCCGTGGAGGCGACAGCCCGCAAGGAGCCCGGCGTGGGTGCCGCCGGAGCCCAGCGCCACCACCATCACCCCGGGGGTCGGGAACCCGAGGCCCGAGAGCTGTTGCCGCAGCTCCGCCACCGCGTCGATGTAGCCCCGGGCCCCCTGCGGCGTGGATCCCCCAAAGGGGATCACGTAGGGCACCCGCCCCCGCAGGCGCAGGGCGAGCACCCTCGCGGCCACCTTGAGGGGCAGCGACGCGGCGAGCGGAGAGGCGTAGAGCGTGGCCCCCTGGGCCAGGTCCGCGCGGACGTTGCGCTCGACGTGGGGGGTGTAGGGCTGCCCGGTGAGCACGGCCTCCACCTGGAAGCCCGCCCCGCGGCCGTGGATGGTGGTGGCCAGCACGTGGTGAGAGCCCACCGCCCCCATGGTCACCAGGTCCGTGGCGCCCTGGCGGCGGGCGTCCGCCAGGAGGTACTCCAATTTGCGCACCTTGTTGCCGCCGTAGCGAGGGTGCGTCGCGTTGTCCCGCTTGACAAACACATCCCGCCCGAGCGCGCGCGAGACGTGCTCCGCGAAGGACAGGAGCGTGGTGGACGCGAGCGGGATGCGCATCGCTACCGCGGCAGGAGCGCCAGGATCTCCGCCTCCTCGGGGAAGCGCCCCGCCTCGTGCTTGGAGAACACCCGGCGGCCGTCGACGGTGACGTCAAAGACGCCCTTGTCGCCGCGCTCCAGGACGCTCTCCACGCCGCTGTGAGCCTTGATCGCGGCCGCGAGACCCGCGGCCCGTGGGTAGTAGTTTCAAACCACGCAGTACTTGATCACGACGTTCATTGTGGGTCCTTGGAGGTGGTGCCGCGCTCCGGCGCTCCGTTGGAGCCCGGGGGGTCGTTCCTGGCGCCGCCAGGGTCGTTCCTGGGGCCCTTCTGCTTCGGCGGGCGCTCCGGGCGGGGGCCCTTCTGCGGTGGTGGGGCCTTTGGGGGCTTCTTGTCCCAGTGGGCCTTCCAGCCGTCTTCACGGGTCTTTGGGAGCGCCTCGAAGACCGCCGGGTCGTGCGAGGGTACCACCCTCGCCGCGTGGGTGGCCTCGGCCTCGCGGAAGCGCCCGAAGCCCTCCCGCTGGCGCAGGACGTCATGGGCGTTCATCCGGGCGTAGAGGCTCGGGGCCGTGAGGGCGGGGTCGTTGTAGTCCTCGCGGAACATCACCGCGTCGCCCGCGTGAAGGAGCCACCCCTCGTCGAGCTTCACGGCCACCGCCACGCTGCCCAGGGTGTGCCCCCGGGCGTCCAGGAGCAGCACCGAGCCGTCCCCGAAGAGGTCGTGGGAGGCCGGGAAGCCCAGCATCGCCGGCCCCTTGAGGGCGTGGCGCTCCACCCTCGGCTCCAGCCCCGCGGTGTCCCGGGTGTAGCCCCGCAGGCGCCCGCGGCGCAGGCACGACCACTCCTCCGGGGTGGTGTGCACCGTCGCGTCGGGGAAATCCACCGCGCCGGAGATGTGGTCCAGGTGCAGGTGCGTGGCGATGATGTGCTTCACGTCCTCGGGCACGAGGCCGCAGGAGATGAGCTGCGAGGCCAGGGCGTCCTCCGGGGCCACCCGCAGCCCCAGGAGCGCGCGGGTCACCTGCCCCGGGTCCGTGCCCGGCCAGGCGCACTGCCGGCGGCTCCAGCCCGTGTCAATGAGCGTGAGGCCGCCGGGGCGGTCCAGCACGGCGCACGTCACGGGCATGCGCACCATCGCCAGGGACCCGTGGCGGCGAAGGTAGAACCCCGGACCCTGCACGGTCCCCGTCGAGCGAAAGAACACCGGCATGACTGCGGGGTGTATCCTACACCCGACGGTCCCCCGCGAAATGGCCGAAGATCCCAAGGAGCCCAGCTACACCCGCGAAGAGGTCGAGGAGATCCTTCGACGGGCCCTCCAGCGCCCCCAGGGGCCCGAGACCTCCGAGGAGGAGCTCCTGGCCGTCGCCCGCGAGGCCGGGATCCCCGAGGAGAGCGTGCGCGCCGCGGCCCGGGAGCTCGAAGCCGGCCGGGACCGGGAGGCCCTGCGCCAGCGCCTCCAGCAGGCCGACCGGGTCTCGCTCAAGCTCCACGCGGGGCTCTTTGCCCTGGTGAACCTCGGGCTCCTGCTCCTGAACCTGGCCACCAACCAGGCCACGGTCACCGACAGCGTGCCCCGGTGGTGGTTCGTCTACCCCTTCCTGGCCTGGGGCATCGGTCTGGCCGTGCACGCCGCGCGCGTCCGCTGGGGCGCAGGCCCCTCGGAGGAGGCCCTGGACACCGCCCTGGCCCGCGATCGCGCCGCCCGAGAGGCGGAGCTCGAGGCCCACCAGGACGAGGCGCCCCGCCAGGAGGTCCGCGTCCGGGTGGACGAGAACCTCGTAAACGACGCCCCAGCCGTCTCCTCCGAGGCCCCGACGGCCCCGGCGGAGACCGCCCCCGAAGCCCCCGAAGCCCTCGACGCCGCCCTGGACGAGCCCGAGGCCCGGGAGGCTACGGCGCGCGCTGACCGGCGAGGTCCCCCTCGGTCCGAGGGGTGAGCTTGGGGCCGTAGAAATATCCCGCGATCCCGACGATGCGCTCCCAGCGCGTGCCGGTGCGAATGCGCTCCGGGTCGGGCATCGCGGGTGGCGCAGGGGCGTTCGCGCACACCCTCCCCGGGCGGGCGTCCACCCGCAGGGCCCCATTGGGGAAGCTCACGAGCTGCTGCGTGAGCTTCGGCGCCGTGGCGCCCCCGAGGGCGATCTCCCCGCGGCAGTCCGGCTCGCTCTGGGCCGTCACGTCCCGAAGCTCCACGAGCACGCCCTGGTAGAGGTCAATGTTGCGCTCGAGCTCCGCCAGGGTGACCAGCACGGCAGTGGGCGGCGGCGCCACCCCGCTCCCGGTGACCCTCCCGCCCGCCACCTCCGGGATGTGATGGTCGTCCGGGAAGCCACGGCCCCCCGCGCACTGCGCGCAGGTGAACTCCTGGTACCTCCCGCCGGTGATGTCCACCAGGTCCCCCACCTGCGGGTGGTACCCCGTGGGCTGGAGCTGCGCGTTGAAGAGCTGGATCGCGCACACCCGGCCCGGCCCGCGACCCTCCGGGAGCTCCGGGCAGTTCACCATCGCCGCCCCGGGGCCAAGCACCTCCTGCACCCAGATGTTGCCGACGTGGCCCCCCATGTCCTCGTCCAGGGTGTCAACTGCACTGACCACGAAGGCCCGGAAGTCCACGGGGGTATCTTCTGCGGGGCGGGTGTTCCTGGCGCCCAGGCGCCGGAAGGTGGCCAGGGTCATGCCTGCGGTGTTCGGCGGGCGGCCGCAGGAGCGGTCGGGCTCGTCGCAGCGCTCGAAGGTGCCGCTGCAATGGAGGGCGCAGGTGGCGAGCAGGAGGAGGGCGCTGGCCAGCGGTCGCATGGTAGGACATGGATCTACCACGCTTGGGGCGGGGATGTCTTGACCCTGGGAGGGGGGTTGTCTACGGTCCCGCGCCCGATCATGGCGTTGTTGCAGGCGGTCACCGGGATGAACGACGTGCTGCCCGCGGAGGCGGGGCGGTGGCGCTCGCTCGAGGCCCGGTTCTTCGAGACCGCCGCGCGCTACGGCTTCCGCGAGGTGCGCACGCCCCTGTGCGAGTACACCGAGCTCTTCTCCCGGGGCGTGGGCGAGGGGACGGACATCGTCGAGAAGGAGATGTACGTCTTCGACGACCGGGGCGGGCGCGCGCTGGCCCTGCGGCCCGAGGGCACCGCCAGCGCCGTGCGCTGCGCGCTGGAGCACGCGGCCCTGGAGCGCGAGCCCGTGGTGCGCTGGGCCTACGCCGGGGCCATGTTCCGCGCGGAGAAGCCCGCCCGGGGGCGCTTCCGGCAGTTCCACCAGGTGGGCGCCGAGGTCTACGGCGACGCCTCCCCGGCCGCCGACGCCGAGGTGCTGGACCTCCTGGTGGCGTTCCTGCGCTCCCTGGGCCTCGGGGCCTTCGAGCTCCGGGTGAACTCCCTGGGGCAACGGGGCTCCCGGCAGCGGTACCGGGACGCCCTGGTGGCGCACTTCTCCGCGGTGGCGCAGGAGCTCTCGCCGGAGTCCCGGGAGCGTCTGGGCAGGAACCCCCTGCGCATCCTTGACTCCAAGGACCCCAGGGACCAGACCCCCAAGCTCACGGCCCCCAGCGTGCTCGACCACCTGGACGACGAGGACCGCGCCCACTTCGCGCGCGTCCGCGCCTACCTGGACGCCCTGGGCACGCCCTACCGCGTGGACCCCACGCTGGTCCGGGGCCTGGACTACTACACCCGCACGGTCTTCGAGGTGGTGGACACCTCCGGCAGCCTCGGCGCCCAGGACGCCCTCGGCGGCGGAGGGCGCTACGACAACCTCTTCACCGAGCTCGGCGGGGACGGGGTCTCGGTGCCCGCCGTGGGCTTCGCCCTGGGCGTCGAGAGGCTCCTCCTGGCCCAGCCCGTGAAAGACCCCCCGGCGCCCTTCCGGGTGGCGGTGGTGGCCGCCGCCAGGGAGACCGACCAGGCGGTGCTGGCCTCGGCCCTGAGCCTCGCCCGGGAGCTGCGCGAGGCGGGCCTGGAGACGCACCTGGACACCCGCTTCGTGTCCATGAAGAGCCAGCTCCGCCGGGCCGACGACCTCGGCGCCCGCGCGGTGCTCATCGTCGGCCGCTCGGAGCTTGAGGCCGGCACCGTGGCCGTCAAGGACATGGCCGCCCACGCCCAGACGGTGGTCCCCAGGGGCGCCGTGGCGGCGCACCTTCGGGCCCTCTCGGGGTCCCAGGAGTGAGTCTCAAGCACACCCTCCTGGCGCTCCTGACGGCGCTGGTGTTCTCCTCGCAGAGCCTTGCACAGCCAGCACAGACTGGCACCTCAAGCGAGACTCCAGGCGATACTTCAAGCGATACTTCAACAGATACATCAACCGACAATGAAGGCGAGGCCCCCCGCGGGGGGCGCCGGGGCGGGACCCCGACGGCGCCGGCCCTGTCCGCCGCGGGGGCGGCGGCCATCGGCGCGCTGCCGGGGGACGTGGCGGCGTGGCCGGACCCGGACCGGAACGTGCACCGCACGCTGATCCCGCCGTTCTTCTTGTATGAGCGCAGCGGCGGGCGGCGGACCACGGTGGTGTTCCCGTTCTTCTTCCGGGACCGGCGGGGGGACCGCACGGCGCTGTTCATCCCGCCGTACTACCGCCTGCGGTCGCCGACGGTGCAGGCGGACGTGCTCTTCCCGCTGTGGTTCCACTGGCGGGGCCAGGACCCGGGCCCCCAGGGCGAGCGCTGGGGGACGCACATCATCCCGCCGGTGTACTGGTCCCGCTGGCAGGGCGCCGGCGAGGCCCACGGCCTGGCCCTCGGGGTGGCCCCGCTGTTCATGTACGGCGAGAGCTGGGGGCAGGACGGGGCGCTGCGGCGCGAGCACCTGGTGATCCCACCGCTCCTGACCTTCCACACCTGGACGCCGGAGCGGGCGGTCTCGGTGGCCGGGCCGTTCTACTACAACCGCAGCGGGGCGGACACGGACTGGGGCCTGGCGCCCCTGTGGTTCGCGGGGAACAACCCCAACCGGAGCTACCTGGCGATCCCCCTGGCGCTCACCTACCACCGGGAGAACCACGACACGGACCGGGCGCTCACGGTGGTGGGGCCCTTCTGGGTGGACCGCAGCCCCGGGAGCCTGTCCCTCAACCTCGCGCCGGTGCTCTTCCACCGCCACGACGCGACCTCCACGCGCACCACGCTCCTGCCGCTGTTCCACTACGGCCGCTCGCCGCGGGGGGTGAGCCTGGTGACCCCGCTGGCGGTGTACGACCGCACCGGGGAGGCCACCACCCTCGTGACGCCCGTGTACCAGCAGCACCGCGGGAGCACCAACTGGGACGCGGTGGCGCCCTTCTTCTTCTCCTCCCGGGAGGCCGCCACGGGGGCCCACACGGAGGCCCTGCTGCCGCTGTTCTACCACCGCTGGACGCCGTCCCGGAACACCTGGTGGCTCCTCCCCACGATCCACTCGGTGCGCGAGGGCGACGACTGGACCTTCAACATCTACCCCCTGCTCTTCGCGGGCCGCTCGGGGGAGCGCAGGCACACGGTGGTAGCGCCGCTGTTCTGGCGCTTCGAGAGCCCGAGCCACGTCACGCAGCTCGTGGCCAACGTGCTCTGGCTCTCCTCCGAGCGCCAGGGGGTGCGCTCCTACCAGTGGCACGTCCTGCCGCTGTTCTCCTATGGGCGCCCCCGGCCCGAGGACCTGGACTGGAACGTGCTTTTTGGTTTGGTGGGCTACCGTCGCCTCGGGGGCCACAAGCAGCTGCGGCTCTTCTGGATCCGCTTCGATGTGTAGTAAGGTCCCTGGGGTGATGCGCCGCTCGATCGCCCTGGTGCCCGCGCTCGTCGCCCTGGGTTGCGGGACCAGTCCCCCGCCCCCGCCGCCGGTGGACTCCAGCGTCCCGCTGGACACCTCGCTGGTGGACTCCGGACCCCAGGACGCCTTCGTGGGCGCTGGGGCCCTGGTGGTGCGCTGGACCATCAACGGCATGCCCCCGTCCGAGGGCTGCGCCGCGGTGGGCGCCAACCGGGTGAACATCCGCTTTGGCTTCGGCAGCACGGAGACCGTGCCCTGCACGGACCTGGAGTTCCGCCGGGACATGGAGGCCGCCCTCCAGGGCACGGTCACCGGGCGCCTCCTGTCTCCCATGGACGCGGAGGTCTTCCGGTACACGGCCCTGGTGGTGATCCCCTCCGGGGGGACCGCCGAGGTCACGCTGCCCTTCGCGCCGCCGGGGGCCCTCCAGGTCAACTGGCAGCTCAACGGCATGCCCGCCTCGGCGGAGTGCATGCGCATCATGGGGTATGGCATCCGGCTGAGCGTGGGCCTCGGGAACCCCATCCAGGCCAGCTTCGGCATGCCCATGGATATCCGTTGTGGCTCCGGGCGCTACACCTTCAACGACCTGCAGTCGGGCACCTTCTCCGTCGAGGGCGAGCTCTTCAACATGGGCGGCCGCCGCCAGGGCTCCGCCAGCACCGCCGCGGAGGTGCGCTCCGGCGCCACCACCCGCGTCACGCTGGACATCCCCACGGAGATGTAGGTCTCTACCCTACCGCCGCAGAGCGCCCAGGTGCGTGACGAACCACTGGTCCCCCCAGTGGATCATCACGTGCACCTCCAGCGCCCTCGGGGTCGCCCTCCCCAGTTCGCGCAGGAGGAGCCTGGAGCGGTAGCACGACCAGTACGGCAGCCGGTTGGCCTCGCGGCCGGGGCTCATCCAGGCGCAGGCCCGCGAGAGCTGGAAGCCCTCGTACTCCGAGGTGGCCAACCACGGAGACGCCCGGCGCAGCTCCGCGATGTCCCGGCGGTACCACCGGGTGAGCGTGGTGAAATACCCCGCAGCGCCGGACATGTCCTTGATGGCCAGGAAGGGGTCCCGCGGGAGGAAGAACGCCAGGGCGGCCTCCACGTCCGCCGGGGCGCCCGTGCGCAGGGCGCGGTGGAGGAGCCTCGCGCGCGCGTCGGCGTCCCCGCTCGGGGGCCTCGGGGCGGGGGCGCGCAGCGTGGCCGCGTTCGAGGCAGGGATCGCGATCGCGGGCCAGGGGTCCGCCCGGAGGGCCCCGAGGGGCGCGAGCACCAGCACCGCCAGGAGCGCCGGGAGCGCCGCAGGGCGCGGCTGCATGGGCGCCTACGCGCTCCCCCGGCGGCCAACGGGGCGCCGGGAGAGCACCGCATGCACCCCCGCCGGGAGGGCCTCCTCGGCCCACTCCCAGCGCCGCAGGACCCCGGCCACGATCTCCACCTGCGCGTCCACCGAGGCCCGCTCGTCCACGAAGAGCGTGGGGGCCCCCTTGAGCACGCAGTAGCCGCCCGCAGAGGTGCCCCGGGACATGGCCTCCCGGCGCACCGCGAGGCCCCGCTCCCGGGCCATCTTCAAGAGCTCGTCCAGGAGGGCCTTTCCGCGCATCGCCCGCTCAGTGTAGCTCATGGCCCGCCTCGCGGGTCATGAGGTTGTGCATGGCGTCAATGGGCGCCAGGTCTTCGTAGAGCGCGCGGTACACCTGCTCCACGATGGGCATCGGCACCCCGAGCCTCTGGGACAGGTCCCAGGCGCTCTTCGCGGTGCGCACGCCCTCGGCCACCTGGCGCATCTCCCCGAGGATGGCGTCGAGCTTGCGGCCCTTGCCGAGCTCCACGCCCACGTAGCGGTTGCGGGAGAGCTCCCCGGTGCAGGTGAGCACCAGGTCCCCCATGCCCGCCAGGCCCGCCAGGGTCATGGGGTTGCCCCCGAGCCTGTTGGCCACCTTGGCCATCTCCGCCAGGCCCCGGGTGATGAGCGCCGCGCGGGCGTTGTGGCCAAAGCCCAGCCCGTCCGAGGCCCCCGCGGCGATGGCGATGACGTTCTTGAGCGCGCCTCCCACCTCCACGCCGGGGACGTCATCGGTGAGGTACACCCGGAAGCGGTCATCGATCCAGAAGGCGTCCTGGACGATCTTTGCGAGCTTGAGGTCCCGGCTGGCGGCCACCACCACCGTGGGCTGGCCCAGGGCCACCTCGCGGGCGAAGCTCGGCCCCGAGAGCGCCACGAAGGTGTCCCGGGTCCAGGGCACCGCGTCCGCCAGGAGCTCATCGACGAAGAAGAGCGTGCCCTGCTCGATGCCCTTGGTGGCGCTCACCACCGGGACCCCGTGGGGGATTGAAGGGAGCGCCCGGGCCAGCACCTCCCGGAGCCCGTGGGTGGGCACCGCCACCAGCACCAGGTCCGCGCGGTCCAGGGCCTCGGACAGGTCCGCCGTGGGGGAGAGCGTGTCCGAGAAGCGTATCCCCTTGAGGAAGGCCGCGTTCTCGCGCGTCGTGCGGATGGCCTCGGCCAGCTCCGGGCGGCGCCCCCAGAGGCGCACGTCGTAGCCCTTGTCGGACACCACCTTGGCCAGGGCGCTGCCCCAGCTCCCCGATCCCAGCACCGCGATGCGCATGGTCGTCGAAAACCTCCAGCACACCGGACCATACACCCGTACTACACTCCCGGATATGCGCACGAGACTTCACGGGCTCCTTGCCTTGCTCCTCCTCGGGGGGTGCCTGGACGGACTCTTCGGCGGCTCCGACGACGCCGGGGCCCCGCGCCCCAGGGGCCTGAACGAGTCCTGCACGCAGAACTCCAACTGCCGCTTCCCCCTCTTCTGCGACGTGACCGCGAGCGCCTGCCGGGCCCGCGGGGACCTCTCCATGGGCGCCACCTGCACCCTCACCGCGGAGTGCGGCCCGAGCCTGGTGTGCACCCTCGGGACCTGCGGCCCCGCGGGACCGGGAGGCCCCGGGGACCCCTGCGGAGACACCCCGGGGTGCCAACGTGGGTTGGTGTGTGTACGGGAGCCCGGGAACCTCTTTGGTTCGTGCAGGATCCCCCGCGGGAGGGGCACTTCGGGCGACGGCGGAACCTCCGGGGACGCGGGCGGCGTACAAGATGGAGGGCCCTCGGGGGACGGGGGCACCCCCCCGACCGGGTACCCGGTGGACGTTGGCCAGGAGGTGGGGGGCGCCTGCATGGACGCGCTGGACTGCCTGCCGGGGCTCCTGTGCGTGCCCCGGACCCGCACCTGTCAACCTCCGGCGCTCGGCATGGGGGCGGGCTTCCCGGCCCCGTGGCCTGGGGACCGCTGCGAGACCGTCCCGGGCCCGGTGAAGGCACTCTTCGAGCTCCCCACGGCCGACGGATCCCCGCCCCATGACTTCTTCCGGCTGCCCTTCCCGAACGATGTGCGCCGGGACCCGATGACCGGGAGGCTGAACCTTACGGGCTTCCCGCACCCGGGCAACGCGCTCCTGGGCTTTGACCTGGTGGACCGCTACGCCCGCGCGCTGGAGCGCAGCACGGACGGCTTTGGCACGCAGCAGTTCGTGACGTTTCGGTTCTCGGGGCGGGTGAACTTTGCCACGCTGCGGCTGAACGACACCATCCGCATGGTGGACCTGACCACCGGCGAGGGGACGCCGGCGCTGCGCTTCAGCGCCACCACGGACCGCAACGCGTACCTGTGCCCCAACCCGGTGTTCGTGGACACGGGGTTGCCGCTGGAGCCCGGCCACACCTACGCCGCGTGGCTCACCACGGGCGTGCAGGTGGACGGAGGGAGCGCCCCCGTCGCGCGCGACACGGACTTCAACGTGGTGCTGGCCACGGAGACGCCCGCGGACCCCGTGAGCGCCAGGGCCCACGCGGCCTACGCGCCCTTCCGGCGGTATTTGCAGCTGCGCATGATCGACCCGGCGACGGTGCTGGTGGCCACGGTGTTCACCACCCAGCGCCCGAGGGCCCCGGTGCCCGCGCTGCGCGAGGCCGTGAGGGCCCTCCCGCCGGGGATGCCCCCGGAGTTCGTGCGCTGTGGCATGGGCGTGCGCTCCCCTTGCGACGACGGGCTCACCGGGGACGCCCACGTCCGGGGTTGCATCGGCGCGCCGGACCCGCGCTTTCATGAGTACCAGGGCCTGGTGGAGTTCCCGGTGTTCCAGCGGGGCCCGCGCCCGTACCGCATGCCCGGCGAGGGCGAGCTGGCCCTGGACGCCATGGGGCGGGCCATGCCCCAGGGGACGGAGCGGGTGTGCGTGACGGTGACCCTCCCGAGGGACGTCCCGGCCCCCATGGACGGCTTCCCGGTGGTGCTCTATGCGCACGGCACGGGCGGCTCCACGCGGAGCGCGGTGACCGAGGGCCTGGCCGGGGCGCTCTCTCGGATTGATCTCGGCGGCGGGCGCAGCGGGGCCTTCGCGACGGTGACCTGGGACGGGGTGATGCACGGCCCTCGGCGGGGCATGGGCGTGACGGACTCGCCGGACGTGCTGTTCTTCAATTTCGCCAACCCCGAGGCGGCGCGGGACAACATCCTCCAAGGGTCGGCGGACCTGTTCACCATGGTGCGCGCGCTGGAGAACCTACGCGTCCCGGCGCCCGCGGGGATGGGCACGGTGACCCTGGACCGCCGTCGGGCGGCCTTCCTGGGGCACTCGCAGGGCGGCACCGTGGGCCTGCCCGCGGCGGCCTACGAGCCGGACCTGGCCGCGCTGGTGTTCTCCGGTACCGGCGGGGACCTGCGGGCGTCACTCACCACCAAGCGCCGGCCGGTGGACATCGCGAGCCTGGTGCCGGTGGTGCTGCAAGACCGCGGGGTGGGGGTGAACCACCCGGCGCTGAACCTCTTCCAGGCGTACTTCGAGCGCAGCGACGCGGCCAACTATGCCAGGGCCATCCTGGCGGACCGCCCCATGGGGGTCCCGCTGAGGCCCGTGGTGCAGGTGTACGGCCTGGGGGACACGTACTCCACGGTGGAGACCATGCAGGCCGTGGCGGTGAGCCTCGGGGTGCCCGCGGCGGGGCCGATCCCCGGCGGGATGAGGGCCTTCCCGAGCGGCATGGGCCTGCCCTTCCCGGTGATGAACAACTACGCGGACACCACCGGGCGCACCACTGCGGCGCTCCTGGAGAGCGACCCTGGCGGCGCCTACGACGGGCACTTCGTGCTCTTCCGGGACCTGGAGCTCCAGCGCCGGGTGGCGGTGTTCCTGGCCACCGCGGTGGACGGCATGGCGGTGCTGCGGTGAGGTGCAGGACCTCCGCCTGGGAGCGCCTGAGGTTCGGGTGCGTGGCGCTCCTCCTGGGTTGCGCGAGCCCTGCGGGCCAGCCCCCCGCGGCGCCGGACGCCTCGCTGGACGGGGCCTCCGCGGACGCCGCGCTGGACCTCGCCGTGGACACCGCGAGCCCGTCAGACACGGCCCCGGACCAGCCGCCCGCGGACGCCGCGGACGCGCCTCGAGGGCCGACGCTCGGCATGCTCACGGGGCCGTGCGGGGACCTCCGGGGGATGCTCCGCGCGCGGGAGCCCTCGCGGGTGCAGAACCGCCTGGTGTTCGCCGCGGGCGAGCGCTACGAGCGCGCGGCGCTCTCGCCCGGAGGGCAGCGCATCTTTGACACGGACAACGCCGGGGGGAGCTCCACCGAGAGCGAGGTGCTGAGCTTCGAGCTCCTCTTCCGCTGCGAGGCCGCGGCCCTGGTGGCCACGGAGACCGAGGTGCGCTACGCCCCGCCGGACGACTCCGGGGCCAACTCCATCACGGACATCCTTGTCTCCATCGGCGGCGAGCGCGTCGGGGTGAGCGTCACCCGCGCCTACCGGCCCGCGCCCATGGCGCTCACCGACGCGGACGTGCGGGACCTCCTGGTGCGCAAGCTCCAGGGCATCGTGCGCAGCTCCCAGCGGGTGCTCCCGGAGCACCGCTGGGTCAAGCAGATCCTGCACGTCTTCGCCGTGGACGACGCCGCCGCGGACGCCGTCGCCCGGGTGTGGGCCACCCTCGACGCGGCGGTGCGGGCGGACACCATCGTGCTGGTCACGGTCACCCGCGGCGGAGGCTTCATCTACTGCAACCCCGACCCGCCCCTCGGGATGGAGTGCCCGCCCCTGCGGTAGGCCCGCGGCTTGCGCCCCGCGGGGCAATGTGCCTACCCTGCCGCCCGATTGCCGCCCGGGAGGGCGCGCACAGGAGGCACTTCATGCTACGACAGGGTTGGCTGGCAGCAATACTCGGGGCGGCGCTCGGGGCTTGCGCGGGCGGTACGAGCTCGCTCCCCCCGGACCCCACGGACGCCGGAGGGGACAGCACCCCGGTGGACTCCGGGGCGGGCGACACCGGCGCAGCGGACACCACGACGCCCGACACCGCCGTACAGGACTCCACAGCGCCCGACACCGCGGTGGGTGACACGGCCCCGCCCGAGGACACCACGGCCACGGACACGGCGCCCGCGGACACACCGGTGGCGGACACCGCCCCCGGGGACACGGGCCCGTCCTGCCTGCCCACGGAGATGCTCTGCGGCGCCGAGTGCGTGACGCCCATGACCTCGCTGATGCACTGCGGGCGCTGCGACAACCGGTGCCTGGGCGGGACCAACGGCACCCCGGCGTGCATGGGCGGGCGCTGCACGCTCACCTGCGCGGCGGGCTTCAACAACTGCGACATGGACGCGGCCAACGGCTGCGAGTCGGCCTCGGCCACGGACGCCATGAACTGCGGCATGTGCGGGATGCGCTGCAGCTTCGCCAACGCCGCGGCCACCTGCGCGATGGGGGCCTGCGCCCTCGGGGCGTGCGCCGCGGGCTTTGGCAACTGCGACGGCATGGCCGCCAACGGCTGCGAGGCGGACCTCAACGGCTCCGCGATGCACTGCGGCGCGTGCGGGACGGCATGCCCCATGGGGCAGATGTGCAACATGGGCCGCTGCGAGCTGCGCTGCACGGCGCCGATGACCGTCTGCGGCAGCGGCGCGATGGCCCGCTGCGCCAACACCCAGACGGACCCGACGGCCTGCGGGAGCTGCGCCACGGCTTGCGCGGCGCCGGCGAACGCCCGGGCCACCTGCGCCGCGGGCGCCTGCGGGTTCGAGTGCAACGCCGGCTTCGCGGACTGCGACGGCATGGCGGGCAACGGCTGCGAGGTCGAGCTCGCCGCCAGCGTCGCCCACTGCGGGCGGTGCACGAACCGCTGCGCCTTCGCGAACGCGGCGGCCACCTGCGCGATGGGTGGGTGCGCCCTGGGGGCCTGTAACGCGGGCTTCGGCAACTGCGACGGCATGGCCGCCAACGGCTGCGAGACGGATACCAACAGCTCCACCACGCACTGCGGGCGCTGCATGAACGCCTGCGTGGCCCCGGGCGGCGGCACCGGGAGCTGCTCCGGCGGGAGCTGCGCCACGAGCTGCCCCTCGGGTTTGATCGCCTGCGGCGCGGCCTGCGTGGACTCGCGCACGGACAACGCCAACTGCGGCCGCTGCGGGGGCGCCTGCGCGGCGGGAGAGGTCTGCACGCTGAGCGCATGCCGCGCCGTCGGCGGGCCGGACTTCCGGGTGACGGCCCTCGGGAACGCGGGCTGCTCGGTCTTTGACCACGTGTCGGTCACGGGCGACGACCGCGGCGGCATCGCCGTGAGCCCGCAGCGCGTGTTCTACAGCGCCGACGGCAACCGCAGCGGGAGCTTCCGCGCCGGGGACCTCGGGGACCCGGCCACCGTCGGCGCCCAGTTCGACGGCGTGGTCAACGACCTGGCGGACGCCACGGTGTACGCCCTCTTGAACAGCGCAGGCGTCGCCGTAGACGTGGGGTCGAGCTTCCCCTTCACGGTGACCCAGCTCGGCGTGCTGGACCCGAACACCGGCGCCCTGACCGCCGTGAGGGTGGCGCTCTCCACGCCCATCGTGCTGCGCAACGGCACGGGCATCTTCGCGGGCTACCGCCGCTTCGTGCTCCACTCCGGCGGCGGCGTGGGCGAGGGCCGGTGGTACAACGTCAACCTCCCGTCGGGGGTGGTCACCCCGCTCCTGGCCAGCGCCCAGCCCGCGCACTCCTCGTGCGAATCGTGGGCGTACTGGGGCATCGCGGAGTACTACGGCGGGGACCTCTACACGATCTACGTGCAGAACAGCACCACCATCGTCCGCCGGAGGGTCGCCGACGGCACCGTGACGCCCATCGGGTCCTTCACGAACCTGTCGGACATGTGCTCCATCACCTTCTCGCCGCAGAGAAACCGCTGGTACTTCCACCACGAGTACAACAGCCAGTTCGGGGGCTCCCCCGGCGGCGAGACCGTGGGCTTCTGCCCCGCCGCCTGGGACCAGCCCGCGGAGCGCGCCTTTGGGGTGGTGTCCCTCGGGGCCACCGGCTGCACCATCACCGACCACGGGGGCCTCACCGGCGATGACCGCGGCGGCATCGGGCTGTCCGGCGAGCACCTGTTCTACAACGCCGACGGCAACTTCGGGCGCTGGAGCGCGGAGAACATGTCCGGCGGCGTCGCCACCGCCGGCCAGCTCGACGGCGTCCTCGGGGACCTCGCCACCGGCGCGCTCTACGTGCTCCTCAATGACGCGGGCGCGCAGCCCGTGGGGACCTTCCTCTCGGTGCCCTTCACCGTGTCCCAGCTCGGCGTGGTGGACGGGGTGTCGGGCTCGGTGCTCCCAGGGCGGATCCGGCTCTCGGCGCCGGTGATCATCAACCAGAACGCCGGGCTCTTCGCGGGCTACGGCGCGCTCCTGCTGCACACCGGCAACGCCTCCACCGGGGCCCCCTCCCGCTGGGTGGCCATCGACCCGGCCACGGGGCGCGTCGAGGGCCTCCGCGAGGCCGCCGTGCCCGCGCACACCTCCTGCGAGAACTACGGCTACTGGGGCATCGCCGAACGCTTCGGCGGGCAGTTCTACGCGGTGTATGCCACGAGCAGCACCACCATCACCCGCTACCAGGTGAGCACCGGCACCACCGTGACCCTCGGCACCTTCACGAACCTGTCGGACATGTGCTCGCTCACCTTCTCGCCGCACAGGAACCGCTGGTACTTCCACCACGAGTACAGCGGCGGCTTCGGCACGTCCTCGGGCGAGACCGCGGGCTTCTGCCCGGCCACCTGGAGCACCACACCGGTGGTGCCCACCACGCACACCTTCCCCTCGTCGGGGTCGGCGCTGGGCGGGCCCACCGTGCGCGGCACCGTCGGCACCGGCGCCAGCGGGTACCAGTACCAGTCCGGGGACTTCGTCGAGGAGACCTTCTCCCGCGGCGCGCCCTTCTCCCGCGCGACCCTCACCTTCACCATCAGGGACTTCACCGCCGGCTGCGCCGTCGGGCAGCCCCTGTCCTGGGACGTGCTCTTCAACGGCGTCCGCGCCGGGAGCTTCGGCATCACCGGCGGCTCCGGCGTCCGCGACCGCGCGATCTCCCTCACCATCACCTTCCCGGCGGTGGCCGCCGGGAGCTTCGTGGCGCGCATCCAGGCCACCACCACCGTGTGCTCCGGCGGGTCGAGCTACATCTTCCAGCCCGGCGGCACCCTGCGCCTGGAGTAGCCTACCGCAGGCGGTTGAGCCCGTTGAGCGCCGCCACCCGATAGGCCTCGGCCATGGTCGGGTAGTTGAAGGTCGTATACACAAAGTACTTGAGCGTGTTGGCCGGCGCGGCCTGGGTCATCACCGCCTGGCCGATGTGAATGATCTCCGAGGCCTGGTGGCCGAAGCAGTGGATCCCCAGGAGCTCCAGCGTCTCCCGGTGGAAGAGCAGCTTCAGCATCCCCACGGTCTGCCCCGTGATCTGCGCCCGCGCCAGCGAGCGGAAGAGCGCGTGGCCCACCTCGTAGGGCACCTTGGCCTCGGTGAGCTCCCGCTCCGTGCGCCCCAGCGACGAGATCTCCGGCGTCGTGTAGATCCCCGTGGGGATGTCCCTCGCCAGGTGCTCGTCGCACTCCCCGTGGACCAGGTGCGTGGCCGCGAAGCGCCCCTGGTCGTAGGCGGCGCTCGCCAGGCTCGGCGGCCCGATCACGTCCCCCACGGCGTAGATGTGCGGGTGGCTCGTGCGGTAGCACCCGTCCACCTGGAGGAGCCCCCGCGGGTCCGGGGTGATCCCCAGGGCCTCCAGCCCAAGGTCCGCGGTGTTCCCCGAGCGCCCGTTGGCCCACAGGAGCACGTCCGCGTGGCACAGCTTCCCCGAGCGCAGGTGCAGCGTCACCCCCTCGGCGTCGGCCTCGATGCGCGCGCAGTCCTCGTTGTGGCGCAGGAGGCAGCCCTGGTCCCGGAGGTGGTACGCCAGCGCGTCCACGATCTCGTCGTCGAGGTACGACAAGAGCTTGTCCCGGGTGTTCACCAGCGTCACCTTGATCCCCAGCGTGCGGAACATGGACGCGTACTCGCACCCGATCACCCCCGCACCGAAGATCACCATGGACTGCGGCGTGTCCTCCATGGCCAAGATCGTGTCGCTGTCGCGCACCCTCGGGTGCGTGAAGTCCACCCCCGGCGGGCGGTACGGCTTCGCCCCCGTGGCGATCACGAAATGGTCCGCCGTGAGCCGCTCCCGCGCGTTGTGCGCGCCCTCCACCTCCAGGGTGTGCGGGTCCACGAAGCGCCCGTGGCCGTGGATCACCCGCGTGCGGTTGCGCTCGTAGAACCCGTGGCGCAGCTCCACCTGGCGCCGGATCACCCCCTCGGCCGAGCGCAGGAGCCTCGGGAAGCTCACCGCGTACGCCTCGAAGGACGACGCGAAGAGCGGGTTGGCCTTGTACTCCGCCATCCGGGAGATCGTGTGCCGCAGGGCCTTGGAGGGGATCGTGCCCCAGTGCGTGCAGCCCCCGCCGATCTTCTCGTAGCGCTCCACCACGGCCACGCGGCGGCCCTCCTTGGTGGCCTTCATCGCCGCGCCCTCGCCGCCCGGGCCGCTGCCCAGGATCACCACGTCGTAGTGTGTCGTCATCCGCGGGACCGTAGCCCCACCGGAGGCCAGGGTGTCAATTGTCTCTTTACGAGCGCGCCCCCAGGACCAACACTGTACCGGGTGGCCGAACCCGACGACAGCCTGGAGCGCGAGGTCAAGGCCGCCTGCGAGGGCTTCGGTCGCCCCCCGAGGATCCTCCTGACGGGCAAGACCGGCGCCGGAAAGTCCAGTCTTGTCAACGCTTTACTGGGCCGCGAGGCGCAGCGCACGGACGTGGTCCCGTGCACCCGGGAGCGCGCCCAGCTCGACTGGTCCGCGGGCGCCTCGGAGCTCAAGCTCGTGGACGTGCCGGGCTTCGGCGAGGCCGACCAGCACCCCGACCAGGTGCGCTTCATCCTCCAGAACCTCCCGGAGGTGGACATGCTCCTCCTGGTGGTGGGCGCCCCGGACCGCGCCCTGGACCTTGAAAAGACCTTCCTGGAGGACGTGCGCGCCGTCGAGCGCGCCCTCCCGGTGCTCCTCGTCGGCACCAGGATCGACCTCCTGAACCCGCTGCGCGAATGGGACCCGGGGACCCTGGACCTGGGCGCCCCCAGGAGCCCCAAGGCCGCGAACATCAAGCGCTGGAGCGAGGAGCTCCTGCGCGCCACGGCGGTGCCCCCGGAGGACCTCCGGCTGGTCTCGTCGGGGGAGCGCTTCGATGACACCGCCGCGCAGTACGGCCTCGCGGCGCTCCAGGCGCTGATCGTGGAGCGGCTGCCGGACGCCGCGCGCAACCACGCCGCCCGCGCCTTCCAGGTGAACGAGGTCAAGCGCGAGCGTGCGCAGAAGGTCATCTGGGCCGCCTCCGTGGCCGCGGCGGTGACGGCCCTGGTGCCCATCCCCGTCGGGAGCACCGCGGTGATCACCAGCCTCCAGGTGGGCATGGTGGTCAAGGTCGCGCTGCTCTATGGCACCGAGCTCCACTGGCGCAAGGTCCTGGGGCTCCTCGGGCCCGCCCTGGGGGCCATCCTCGGGCCCATGGCCTTCCAGGAGCTGGTGCGGCTCCTGCCCATCGCCGGGAGCGTCGTGGCCGCGGGGGTGGCGGGCACGGTCACCCTCGCCATCGGGATGACCTTTCTGTATTTCTTCATGCACGGTCGCTTCCAGCCCACCGTCGAGGAGGTGCGCGAGCGCCTCCGGGTGGAGTTCGAGAAGGCCCGGAAGTACCGCGACAAGCTCCTGGATGAGGCCCGCCGAGCGCGGGTGCGCTAGAGGTACGCGATGGACAAGCCCCCGCTGGTGATGGTCTGCGGCAAGCCCGGAGCGGGCAAGACGAGCCTGGTGGACGCCCTTCGCGCGCTCCCTCAGCCGCCGTCGCGGCGGCTGCCGTCGCTGGTGGAGCTCAACACGGGAGGGGCCTTCGAGCTCACCGAGGTGCTCGCCCAGGTCGAGGTGCTCGCCCGGGAGAACGAGGACGTCCCCCAGCGCGTGCTCCTGGTGGTCGCCGCCCCGGACCGCGCCGTGGAGGAAGAGCGCGCCCTTGTGGACGCCCTGGCCCGCGATGGCCTCCGCTCCACGGTAATGCTCTGCCTCACCCGCATCGATGGCCTGCCGCCGGTGCGCCAGTGGGACCCGACCCGCTTCGACCCCACGAACACCCTGGACGAGAAGGCCCGCCAGGTGGCGCGCTGGGCGGACTACGTGCGGGACGCCCTGGGCGTGGATCGCGGCCAGACCTTCCTGTGCTCCGCCGCCCCGGAGGGGGGATCGTATGGTATCGAACGACTCCGCGACGCCCTGAGCGTCCAGGAGCCGGGCCTCGGCGCCGTGCGCATCTCCACGGCGTGGGATCGCCCGAAGAACCAGGGCCTCGCCCTCCCCAGGGGCTTCTGGTGGTGGCTCCTGGGCGCCGCCCTCGCGGTGCTGTACGGGTGGTACCGCCTGCGATAACGTAGCCCCACCAATGGTCGCTGCGCGCCTCCCGCGGTGTGGTTGGGTGTGGGTAGGTGTAGTCGTGGGCTGTGGCGCTGGCGGGGGAGCGCCCTCGGAGCGGGCGGTCACGGGTTCACAGGCCATCCTGTCGAGCTGTACGCGCGGGGCGATCCTCGCGGACACGCCCGCGGGGCGGCGGTCGATCATTGATCGGGCGATGCGCTGGGTGGACCTGCGGGTGATGTACAGCCAGCGCCGGACCTTCGGGGGGTACCGCACGGACTGCTCGGGCTATGTGGCCATGGCGTGGCAGCTGCGCACGCCGGGGATCACCACCTGGGGCCACGCGCCGCGGAGCCGCACGGTGTCCCACGTGATCGGCTGGGACGAGCTCCTGCCCGGGGACGCGATCAACAAGCCGCAGCAGCACATCATGCTCTTCGCGGGCTGGATGAACAGCGCCCACACGAGCCTGTGCATCATGCACGAGAACCGCACGGGCACGCCCGCCAACATCGGCAGGCGAGAGCGCCGCACGCTCCAGTCCACGGGGTACTCGCCGGTGCGGTTCAACAGCATGCCGCCGGGGACCAGCAACGAGCCCGTCACGGGGATGACCCACCCGATGTGCGCCACCACCGGGGTGCCCTTCTGCGTGGACCGCTACCGCGCCGCGCGGTGCGTGAGCGGCAGGCTCGTCGAGGTCGGGAATTTCATGGCCTTCGAGAGCTTCTGCTCCATGCGCGGGGGCGCGATGCACATGGTGTCCGTGCACTGCGTGGACAACCCCGAGGACGCCCCCGTGGTGCGGGACGTGTGCCTGCCCGACGGGCGCCGCGCCCACTGCTACGCCGACGGGCACATCGATGACGTCACCGCGGCCCCGCCGGGGATGCGCTGCCTCTACGGGGGGGCGCCCTCGGCCCGGTGGGCCTCGGAGCGCTGCGTCACCAGCGAGCGGGAGCTCCCCTGGGCCCACGACGTGTGCGTGGACGGGCAGAACCTCGCGAGCTGCGCCGCCTCGGGGATGCTCGGAGCTTCTCGGGCGTGCCCCGTGGGCACCGCCTGCCGAGGGGACACCTGCGTGCCCATCGGGGCCCCGACGCCCCCGCCCATGACGCCGCCTCCCGGCCCCGGGGGAGAGCCCCGGAGGGAGCCCGAGAGCGACCGCCCCACGGACGACGACGCAGGCGCCGACGGAGGCTCCGGCGGAGGCTCCGGCGCTCCGGAGGACGAGCGCATGGGCTGGGCCGACGCCTCCACCGAGGGGGGCACCCTCGGGGAGTGCCTGCGCGACGCCGGAGGGCCCCCGGACCCGGAGTGCGATCGCCTCATGGACCCCGCCGCCGGCCCGACGGACGCCGCCACCGAGGACCCCGGCGTGGAGGGAGACTCCGGCGCGTTCCTGGAGGACCCGGGCCCCCAGGCATGCAGCGCCGCGCCGGGGAGGCGCTCGGGGGCGGGCGCGGCGCTCCTGGGAGCCGTCGGGGCCCTCGGGCTACGAAGGCGCCGCCGCAGGGTGTAGAAAACTCCCATGGCGAGAGTCGCAGCACACCCCATCGAGGCGATGTTCCTGGAGCGCTGGTCGCCCCGGGCGATGAATGGCGAACCCCTGACCGAGGGGCAGCTCCAGCAGGTCTTCGAGGCCGCGCGGTGGGCGCCCTCGTCTGGCAACAGCCAGCCCTGGAGGTTCTTGTACGCGGTGCAGGGCACTCCAGGCTTCGAGGGACTGTTCGGCCTCCTGGCCGACGGGAACAAGGTCTGGTGCCGCCGCGCGGGCGCCCTGGTGCTGGTCCTGGCCACGACCCGCGACGCCCGGGGCAACGCCCTGCCCACCAGCGCGTTTGACACCGGCGCAGCGTGGATGGCCCTGGCCCTCCAGGCCCGGGCCCTCGGCCTCGTGGCCCACGGCATGGCGGGCTTCGACGCCCCCCGCGCCCGCGCCGAGCTCCAGGTCCCGGAGGAGGCCCAGGTGCTGTGCATGGTGGCCCTCGGGCACCCCGGAGACCCGGCCCAGCTCCCGGAGAAGCTCCGAGATCGTGAGGTACCGAACGATCGCCAGGCGGTGGAGACTTTCATCGCACAGGGCGCCTTCCCCGAGGGATGGAAGCGCTGACGGAGTGGAGATGGTTCGTACCCTGTCACACTCTCAGGCCCGGGCCTTCTACGACCGCTTCGGGGCGAAGCAGGACCTCCAGGGCTGGTACGAAGACGCCGCCGTGGACGACCTGGTGGCGCACCTTTCGCTCGGCGACGCCCGCCACGTGGCGGAGTTCGGCTGCGGCACCGGGCGCCTGGCCGCGCGGCTCCTGGCCTCGCAACTGCCGCCCTGGGCGCGGTATACCGCCGCGGACCAGAGCGCCACCATGGTGGGCCTCGCCCGGGACCGCACCCGGGGCGACAGCACCCGGTGCCAGGTCACCCAGGGGGACGGGACCCCTCGCTGGCCCGTGGACGACGGGGCCGCGGACCGGCTCCTGTCCACGTATGTGACGGACCTCCTCTCCGACGAGGACATCACCGCGCTCCTCACCGACGCATGGAGGGCCCTCGCGCCCGGCGGGCTCCTGGGCCTGGTGAGCCTCACCCGCGGGGAGGGGGTGCTCTCTCGCGTGGTGACGGGCCTGTGGGAGACCGCGCACCGCTTGAACCCCGTCTGGGTCGGCGGGTGCAGGCCCCTGGCGCTCCGGGGTTACCTCCCGGACCGCTGGACGGTCACGCACCACCGGGTGCTCACGGTGCTGGGCCTCGGGTCCGAGGTGCTGGTCGCCCGCAAAGTTGACGCGGGCTCCGCCGCGGCGTAGCGCCCTCGCGGGTGCCGGTGGACTCCAGGTGGTCGCTGCTTTCGAGGGCCCTCGCGCTCCTGGTCGGCGCCGCGGCCCTGAGCGCCGTGGAGGCGCCCGAGCGCGTCCCTGGCGCCACCCCCGCGGAGCGCCTGGAGGCCAGGGTGGCGCGCGTCACGGGGCTCTCTTTGGATGCGGGAGGGCTGCGCTACGAAGACGGCGCCCCAGCCAGCGCCTGGGACGCCGTGAGGGGCCGCAGGGTGCTCTTCACCGCCCGGAGGGACCTCGGGCCCCGGGAGCTCTACCGCGCGGAGCTCCGGGCCACGCCCCAGGGGGGGCTCCTGAGCCTCCGACGGCTGGCGAACCTCACCCGTTCGCCCCTCGGTGACGATGGTCCCCTGACCGCTCGCGCCCACGCCGTGGCCTTCCCCACCCGGGCCTTCGGTCAGGTGCAGAGCGCGACGGTGCTGCGCTTCCCGCAGGGTGGCCCGTGGCGGGGCCTGCGCTCCGGCATCACGCACCTCCTCACCGAGGGCTCGCGCCTGGCGCCGGTGCGCTACGACCTCCGGCTCGATCGCCCGGTGAGGGCCCTCACGCTGGCGTGGGAGGGGGAGAGGCTCATTGCCACGGGCGACGGTCAGCGCTGGACCCTGGACCTCGGCCGCGTGGAGGTCACCCCCTCGGGGGCCACGCTCGCCAGGGTCCCGGAGCTCGACAAGCCCCTGGTGCTCTGGGCCGTGGACACCGTGAGGGGCCTCTCCTGGGTGGGGCCCACGCCCATCGCGTGGCTGGAACGAAACGTCTTTGGGGCCCGGGACCGGTGGCGCCGCTGGGCGTACCGGTCCTTTGGGGCGCGTCCCTCCAACGAGGGCTCGAGCCTCGCCGTGGAGGCCCCGGAGGACACCGCCGCCCTCGCCGCGAGCGCCACCTCGGACGACCCCTCCTGGCCTCCTCCCGCGATCGCGCCTCCCCTTGGCCACGGGGAGCGGGCGGAGGGCCTCTGGGTGCCCGCGGGCACCGCGTGGCTCCGGCGCCTGGAGGGCGCGCCCCCGGCGTTCCATCGCACCTTCCTGCGCCTGGACCGCGAGCGCCCCTACGCGCGGATCGTGGCCCTGGCCATGGACATGCGACAGCTCGACCTCGGGATGCAGGCCGGCGTCGAGGACCCGATCCCCGTGGTGGGCCCGCGGGGTGAAGGCCGGGTGCCCCGGGACCCCGGGCTCCTGAACCGCCTGGTGGGGGCCTTCAACGGGGCCTTCAAGAGTGAGCACGGTGGCTACGGCATGGTGGTCTCCCGGCGGGTGCTCCTGCCGCCGAGACCCGGGGCCGCCACCGTGGCCACGCTGGACGACGGCACCGTGGCCCTCGGCACCTGGGGGCCCACCACCACGCTCCCGACGGGCTTCTCGTCCCTGCGCCAGAACCTCGACCCGCTGGTGGCCGACGGCGTGGAGAACCCCGCCCGCAGGTCCCTCTGGGGCTTTGTCCTGGGAGGCATCGAGAGCACCCCCACGGTGCGCTCCGGGCTCTGCTCGGACCCCCAGAACCGGCTCTACTACCTCTGGGGTGAAGAGACCACCGCCCGCCACCTGGGCCGCGCCATGAGGCTCCTGGGCTGCTCCTACGGCATGCACCTGGACATGAACCCCTCCCACGCGGTCTTTCACTTCGTGAGGGTGGATGACATCCACCGACATCAGACTACATATCAGCAGCTTGTGCGCGGGATGAGCTCCGGCGGGGACCGGTTTCTGTACTACACCCTCAAGGATTTCTTCTATGTGTCTCTCAGGGACACGTCGGCGCCGCCAGGGGGGGCCTGGAGGCCCTCGGGGGTGCAGCCGGGCACTGCCTGGCTGCCGGAGCTCTTTGAG
Source organism: Deltaproteobacteria bacterium (assembly GCA_016218725.1). Lineage (GTDB taxonomy): Bacteria > Myxococcota_A > Polyangia > Polyangiales > JACRDB01. Next base: position 88,903 of record JACRDB010000169.1, on the reverse strand, counting down.
CTGGAGCGGGAGCTCGGGCCCGGGGAGCGGGCAAGGCTCTGGACCGTCCCTCTTGGGCGCGTGAGGCTGCGCCTTCGGGCGGGGCGCCTGGAGTCCCCGGAGGACGCATTGACCACGCTCTCGGAGGACGGGGCGAGGGTGCTGGGGGCGCTGGAGCTCGGCGCCTCGGACCCCATGGAGCCCTCCGGGGCCATGGTGGACGGCCGGGTGCTCCAGCCCTTCCCGGAGAGCGGCACGAGGCTGGAGGTCCATGGCGACGGCGTTCAACTGGTGGATGGGGCGATCCCCACGACGGAGGCCCGGGAGGCCCTCGGGGGTCGCCGGGCGCTGGACCATGGGAGCGTGGTGACCGTGGACACGGCGGTGCGCCCGAGGGTGGCCCTGGGGCTCACGGAGGACGGGCGGCTCGTGCTCCTGGAGGGCGTCACCGCGGGGACCCGGGCGGCGGAGGCGCTGGCGTCCCTCGGGGCCACCGAGGCGGTGCTCCTGGAGCGGCCCCGGGGGGAGCTACGGGTGCGCTGGAGGGGGGACCCGGAGGGGCCGCTGCGGTCGGGCTATCCGGGCGCGACGGTGTACCTCCTCGGGGTGCCCGAGGCCCCGAGGGTGGTGCGGCTGGAGGCTCTCACCCGGTAGCGAAAGTGTGGTAGCAACGCGCCATGGCGAGCACGGTGGAAGCGGTGCAGGCGCGGATTCGGGAGCTCCTCCGGGAGGCGGGCTATCCCTTCCAGGAGGAGAAGGGGCTGGTGCGGGTGGACCGCGGGTCCTGCGCGGTGTTCGTGCGCGTGGAGGCCTGGAAGGAGCGCTACACGCTGGTGGAGCTCCTGAGCCCGGTGCTGCGCGGCGTGACCCGCACCGAGGGGCTCCTGGAGGCCCTGAACGACCAGAACCAGAAGCTGTATTTCGGCAAGGCGTACCTGCGCAAGGACGAGGTGTGGCTCGCCCACAACCTCCTCGGGGACCGGCTGGACCGCGAGGAGCTCATCGCGTGCGTGGGGATGCTCGCCGTGGTGGCCGACCACCTGGACGACGAGCTCAAGGACCGCTACGGCGGCCAGCGCTGGTCGGACGCCTGACGGCCTACGCGACCACGCGGTTTCGGCCCTCGCGCTTGGCCTGGTAGAGCTTGGCGTCCGCGGCGCGGATGAACTCCTCGGTGGTGCGGATCATGGAGGTCCACTGGGCCACCCCGAGGGAGATGGTCACCGGGATCTTGTGGTTCTCGAAGGTGAAGATGTTGCCCGCCACGAGCTGCCGCACGTCCGAGGCCACGGTCATGGCGCCGCGCAGGTCCGTCTCCGGCAGGAGCAGGGCGAACTCCTCGCCGCCGTAGCGGGCGAAGACCTCGTCCTGGCGCACCCGGGCGCGCACGAGGCCCGCGACCTCCTTCAAGACGTGGTCCCCGGCCAGGTGGCCGTAGGTGTCATTCACCTTCTTGAAGTGGTCTATGTCGAACATGATCAGGGCCAGGGGGCGGCCGTGGCGCAGGGACAGGGCCAGGTAGCTCCCGAGGCGCTCCACCAGGTGGCGCTTGTTGTGGGCCTGGGTGAGCCCGTCGGTGACCACCATCTGCGAGATGGTGGTCATGAACTCCGCCTCCAGGTCCGTGCCCGTGAGGTACTTCAAGATCACGTCGCCGATCTTGATGCGGTCGCCGTTGTTGAGAATGGACTCGCGGCGGAACTCGTCGTTGACGTAGGTGCCGTTGGTGCTGTTCTTGTCGATCACCCACCAGCCGTCGGGCTTGCGCTCCAGCCTGGCGTGGTGCCGGGACACGCTCTCGAAGTCCAGCACCAGCCCGTTGGACGGGTCCCGCCCGAGGGACAGCTCCGTCATGCTCTCGTCCAGCCCGATCCGGCGCCCCAGCGGCCCGCGGCCGTCCCGGGTGTAGATCACCACGAGGCAGTCGCTCCCGCCCGGCGGGCGCTCGGCCCGGTCCAGCGGGCGAATGACCTGCGTACGCGCCTGCCAGTTGGGGTCGCTGTCGTGGTCTTGCGGATCGTCGGGAGGCGCCATCGCGAACGGTTCCTTCAACCGTATCGGTCCAGCACCAACCCCGTCAAGCGCGCGCACCAGAACCCCTTCGCTTCGGTGGGAGGCACGCTACACCGGGGCAGGTGTAGGTCAGGGTGCGAGGGAGCAGGGACCCTCGAAGGTCCGGTCGGTGCTGGTGTCTACGCAGTAGCCCGCGGAGGAGCCCCGGGGGTGCAGGGCGCGGACGGTGCACATGTCCGCGGACCGCATGACCACGTCGGCGACGCGCCAGAGGGTGCCCGAGGCGTTCTGGCCCGAGCGGGTGAAGCGGGGCACCAGAGGGCCCCCCACGTGCATCCCGGCGCGGGTGTCATAGCCCCCGAAGGTGCTGGTGAGCTGGCCTCCGCAGTAGATGTTCACCATGGGCGAGGGCATGGCGGAGCCGCCGTAGTAGTTCACGGCGACGCGGAAGCGGTCCCCGGGCCTGGGGCGGTCCACGTTGATGTTCTCCGGGGCGCCCGCGGTGGCGATGTTGTCCAGGTCGAGCCGGGGCGAGTGGCAGGCGCCCAGGTCGGGCTCCCGGCAGGAGATCCCCGGCACGTCGGCGTAGCCCCAGTCGATGGGCATGCCGAAGCGCGAGCGCATGTTGCGGCAGTTGTAGTAGGCGCAGACATCTCCGTTGGTGGCGACGCCGAAGGGGTTGGTGTTCCTGGGGTCATGGACCCAGAAGTCCACGTCGTCGCGGCCCGTGGTGGGCCAGCACAGCTCCGCGCGGAACCCCGGGGCGCGCACCGGGAGGATGAACGTACAGGTGAGCGTGCGCCCGCCCGGGAAGGTCATGGTGAGGGTGACCGTGTAGTCCCCGGACAGCGTCGGCAGGAAGGTGAGGGTCTCGCCCTCGGCCTCCAGGGAGCCTCCTCCCATCACGTCCATCGGGCGGTTGAGCGAGTAGGTCACCCGCATGGAGGTGTCGAAGAGCAACTGGTCGCAGGGCCCCCCCACCACGCGCCACTGGTAGCGCATGGCCCCGGCGCCGAACATCGCCCCCCGCAGGGTGGAGGCCGCAAAGGGCGCCCCCCGCGGGATCCTGGGGTCCCCGGGGCCCGGGCAGGTGCCGCCCATGGTGCAGCACAACCCCTCGTCCTGGCAGCCGTTGCAGTCGTTGTCGAGGTTGTCGCACACCTCCGCGGAGGGCGAGATCCCGCCCATGCACGGGCCCCACATGCCGAACTCCCCCGCCCCCTGGCAGGTCTGCATGCCGTCGGTGCACGCGCCCACCATCCGGCGCCCGGGGGGCCCGCGGAAGCACCGCTGGACCATCCCCGGGACGCAGGGAGCGCCCTCGTCCACGGAGCCGTTGCAGTTGTCATCCAGGCCGTTGTTGGGCACCTCGGCGCCCACGCAGCCCTCCGGGCGAGGGGAGCACGGAGGCCCGGCGTCACAGGTTGGGGCCCCCTCGGCGGTGCCAACGTCATAGATGCTGGAGGTGTCTCCCTGGGGGACCGTGCCCCGGTCCGTGGGCACCGGGCGGGTGTCAAAGCCCCCGGCGTCCACGCCGGCTTCGGTGCCGGGGCCCCCCCCACCCTGCCCTCCCTGGGCGGCGCAAGCCGAGAGCACCACGCACACGATCCAAGGTCGCAAGGGCCTGTTCATCGGTGCCGCGGAGCCTAGCACGGCGCCCCTTCCCGCACCCTCCCCCGCCGTGGGAAGGTCACCGATGATGGAGCCACGGAGCGAGCTTCTGGATGGCGTGCGCTGGGACCCTCAGGGCCTGGTGCCCGCGGTGGTGCAGGACGCCCACACGGGCGAGGTGCGCATGGTGGCCTTCATGAACCGCGAGGCCCTGGAGCGCACCCTCACCGAGGGCGTGGTGTGGTTCTTTTCCCGCTCCCGGGGGCGCCTCTGGAAGAAGGGCGAGACCAGCGGGAACACCCTCACGGTGCGCGCCCTGTGGCTGGATTGTGACCATGACTGCGTGCTGATCCAGGGCCTCGCCGCGGGGCCCACCTGCCACACCGGGGCGCCCTCCTGCTTCTTCACCAGGGTCCAGGGACCGGGCTCTCCCGCCACGCGCCCGCTGGGCGCGCTGGAGCGCCTGGAGGCCACCATCGCCGCCAGACGAGACGGCCCACCTACACGCTCCTACACCCAGACATTGTTTACGGGTGGGGCGTTGAAGATCGGGGAGAAGCTCCGGGAGGAGGCCGACGAGGTCTCGCGTGCCTTGGCGGGGGAGGCCCCCGAGAGGGTGGCCGAGGAGGCCGCGGACGTGCTGTTCCATCTCCTGGCGGGGCTGAGCCTCCGGGGGGTCGCGCTGCGCGAGGTGCTGGCGGTGCTGGAGCGCCGCGAGGGCGTCTCGGGGCTCGATGAAAAGGCGTCCCGGGCGCTCCCGCGTGAGGGGCAGACGTCGTAGGCTTTGGCGGGTGAACCGAGGAGGAGCTGCGATGGCGCGACGGGTGTGGTGGGTAGGCGTGGGGAGCGTGCTGGGGGCGCTGTTTCCGGGGTTGTCGCAGGCGCAGACGCCGCCCTCGGGGGCTCCAACAGCACCTCCGGGGCCGCCGCAGACGCCCACCACGGCGCTGGTGAGGCAGAGTACGGGCACGCCGAGGCTCGGGGGCTTTGACGGCCCGGCGCCGCCGCCTCCGCCGAGGCCCCCTCCCGGCGAGGTGGGCACCACGGGGGCGGTGGTCACCGAGGACCAGGGGCCCACCGGGCAGCTCCGGGGCCCGTCGGGGCCCGCGCCCGGCGAGGTGGACATGACCACCCCCATCGGTCCCGGGGACGCCACGCGCATCCTGCGGCTGCAGGAGAGCCGCTTCCGACCGTGCTACGAGCGGGCCCTGGCCACGCACCGGAACCTCGCCGGGAGGGTGCAGCTGCGGTTCACCATCGGGCGCCGGGGCGAGGTGGTGAACCCCTCGGCGGCGGGGCTCCCGGAGGCCCCGGAGGTGGCCACCTGCATCGCCGAGACGCTCCGGGTGTTCCGTTTCCCTCCGCCGCAGACGGGCACCCTGCCCATGTCGTACGCGGTGAACTACGCGCCGCCGGCGCCCGCGGCGCGGCCTCCGAGGCGTCCGCCCCGGCGTCCTGCGCGGTAATCACAAGGGAATTCAGGGTGGAGTGACAGGGAATGTCCGTCGCTTACTGGCGGGCGGGGGAGGGAGGGTGCATGTCTGTGGGACCTGCGGAGCACACCTCTGGGAGGAGTGCTTCGGGGCCGGTGGGAGGACACCATGAACGAGACAGAAGAGCGGTTGGAGCGGATCGAGAAGAAGCTGGACACACTGTTGGGGCTGCTCAAGGCAGGGGCTGCAGGCGCATCAGGGGGTGCGTCGGTGGCGGTGCTGCGGGCGGCGCCGTCCTCAGGGGCGGCGGCCTCGGGCGTGGCCAACGACGACGGGGGCGGCTTCGGCGGGGTGGACCTGGACGGGCCCCGGGGAGACCCGGAGGTGCGCTTCTCGCCGCGCCGTTGGAGCGGGGCGGATTTCAAGGGGCGGCGCTACTCGGAGTGTGACCCGGCCTTCCTGGACATGCTGGCGGACGCGCTGGAGTGGTTCGCCCAGCGGGATGACGACTCCGGGGCGGTGGACAAGAACGGCAACCCGAAGGGCAAGTGGAGTCGGCTGGACGCCTCGCGCGCCCGGGGGTGGGCCGCGCGGCTGCGGGCCAACGCCAACGGGGGCGCAGCAGCCCCGGAGCCGGCGAGGGCCGTGGGGACCGACGTGCGGCGTCCGGCGCGGGCGCCCGCCAGCCGCGCCCCGGAGCCCGCCGTGGTGGATGACGACATCCCGTTCTGAACCCCAACACTCAATTCCTGGGATGCACCTGGAGCCACTGGTAGATGGTCTCCGCCCAGGTCGGCGCCAGGGCCGGGAGGTGCACACCCCCCGCGATAGTCCAGAGCTCGGCGGCGCCCCTGCCACAACCACCATGGCGCCCCACACGCGTCTCAGCACCAGGGAGCGAGAGGTCCAGATCGAGCCTCTGCCCGGTGTCCTCCAGGGAACCACAACCGTTGTACCTCGCCCAGCGCGCGACGGTCTCCTCGGCACCCAGATAGCGCAAACCCAGACGCTCACCACCCATGTAGGGAATTGTGGTATCCGCATCGCCATGGACCTGGAGCACCGCCACGGGGGCGGAGGGCGCGCACCACCCAGGCTCGGCCCACGCGGCGCCAGCGAGGCTCACCACCGCGGCGATGCGGGCTGAGCGTTCGCAGGCCAGTTGCAGCGCCATGAAGGCCCCGTTGGAGTGCCCTACCAGGAAGACCCTCCGAGGGTCCACGGCGTAGCGTCGTGCCACGTCGTCCATGACGGCGGTGAGGTAGGCGACGTCGTCGGGTTCGCCGGCGATGGGGTTGCAGCAGGTCGGGGCGGCGTTCCAGTGGAGCCTGCGGGCGCTGTCCGGCGTCCCGTCGGGGAGCGCGAGGAGGAAGCCCCGACCAGAAGCGAGCCGTCCAAGACCGAAGTACAGGTCCTGCAACGCTCCGCTCACGGAGTAGCCATGAAGGAGCACCACCAGGGGAGAGGGTCTCCGCGGGTCGTGGTCGTCGGGCACGCGGAGCTGGTAGGGCCTCCCGAAGGGGCCGGGTGCGTCGCCGTGATTCGCGTCTGGAGCGCCCGGAGTGTCGCCGCCGGTGTCCCTGACGGTGGCGTCGGGGGTGGCGTTGTCCTCGGAGCAGGCGCCGAGGCACAGAAGCAGCGCGGAGGCACGAAGGCGCCAACCCATCGGCTGCATGGTACGCGCCGGGGCCGAGGGATGCGACACTCGGGCGATGATGCCCACGGCGAGGATCGTACCCTGGCTCTGCGCCGCGCTTGCCCTACCCTCCACTGCCCTGGCCCAGCGATGGAGCCTCGGGGTGTCGGGCTCCGCGGACCTCACCCTGGGACCGGCGCCCCTCGGCCACGGGATCGTCCTCGCGGACCTGCGGGGCCACGGGGTCGTGCGCGGCGGGGACGTGCGGGTCTACCTCAACACGGACACGCTGCACCTCGGGCTGGAGGGCATGCACCTCGGGGATCGCCTGGAGCTCACGGTGGTCGCCCGCGGCGAGCTCGGCATCGCGGGGCTCCTGCCAAACTACTTCCGGAACGGCCAGAGGGACCCCTCGCGGGGTTTCTACGCGAGCTACGTGCAAGGCTTCGCGGCCCTCAAGGTGCATCTCCCGGGCGACGGAGGGGCGCTGGAGCTTGTCCTGGGCGGGAGGCGCTGGCACTTCGCCCGGACCAGCGGGACGAGCCCGGAGCTCGTGCTCCCCACGGACACCTTCACGCTGGAGCCGAGGCTGCGGTACATCACCTGGCACCTGCGCGACGACGACGGCGAGTTCGAGCCCTGGAGGAGCTTCCCAAGGATCCAGGGTGTGGCCGCGGGCATCGAGGCCGGAGTGGATGTCCGCGCGGCCCCTTCGGCGTGGGGCTCCGTGGGCGCCACGGACGACGGGCGAAACCGCCCCGGGGCGCTGATCTACACGGTGCGACAGTGGCTGGTGGCGGGCGTCCACGCGCACCCGCGCTGGAGGGTGCAGCTCGCCCAGGCCGCGAGCTGGGGCTCCGGCGAGGACGACCTCACCCGGCCCCGCGCCGGGGCGCTGACGCCCTACGCCCTCCCGCTGCCGGGGTTGCCCTGGCCCTCGGTGTTGAGCGAGCGCCACGTGCACCTGCAGGCCAGCGCCCACTTCCGGGCGTGGCCCGCCCTGGGCCACGAGTTCGGGCTCCTCCTGGCCGGGGGGCTCTTCAACGACGTCGCCCGGGAAGGGCGCCTGGATGCCTTCGGTGGCGCGGGGGGCGCAGCGGTCTTCGCGGACCTGCGCTGGCCCGGGTGGCAGGTGCACACGAGGGTCGGCCTCGCCGCGCCCGTGGCGTGGCTCCGGGACCCCACCCACGTCGACGCCTTCGTGTCCGTCGGAAAACGTTGGTAGGGCGCTTGCTGCGGGCCCCATGGGGCTGCCAGAGTGAGGGGCGGTGAAGACCCCCGAGGTGAGCGTCGCAGCCCTCGACGGCGTGGCCGAGGCGTCCCGGGCGCACTTCGGCGCGGGGCGCCTGCGCGTCGCCACCGCGGGCTACACCGTCTCCCTGGACCGCGAGCACCCCCGGAGGGTCGCGGCGCTCCTGACCGCGCTCGTGGCGAAGGCGTCCCCGGAGGCGCTGGGCTTCGTGACCAGCCCCACCACCCGCGCGGGCAGCATCGACCGGGTGACCTCCGAGGTGGCCCTCGCCCTCGGGGTCCCGCTCCTCCACGTCACCGCCCGGGAGTTCCTTGGTGCCGCGAGGCCCAACGCGCTCCGGGACCCCCACCTGCGCGCCCGCTGGGAGGCCGTCCCGAGGCTCGTCCTCCCCACCCGCGAGGCCTACTCGCAGGCCACGGCGTACGCCTCCGACGCGCTCCTGGTGTTCTCCGGCCGAGACGCCTCGGTGTCCGATTTCTCCTTCGCCCTGGAGCGCGGAAACCGCGCGGTGCTCGCCGTGGACGCTGGCCTCGGGGCGCTTTCTCGGGACCCCTCCACGGGCCGCCCGGTGGACGCCGCCAGGTTCCTCAAGGAGGCCCTACAGTGCTGGTCCCGAGGCGAGGAACCCCCGGACCCGCTCCCCCCGACGCTCTCGCCCGAGCGCCGCGCCCGCTGGGGCAGCGCCTGGCAGGACCGCGTCCTGGCGCTGTCCTGGGGCGAGCCCTACGAGGCCCACACCCGCCGCCTCGCGGCCTTCCTGGCCGGGTGACCGCTCAGTCGTCCGGCGTTGCGTCGGGCGTGAGGTCCTCGCCAACGTCCGAGGGCCCATCCGGGACCTCCCCCGAGGCGCCGTCCGTGGCGTCCTCGGTGGCGCCGTCCGTGGTGTCCGCGCCGCCCTCGGAGGGCCCATCGCTGCTCGCGTCCAGGGCCCCGTCGGGGCTCGTGTCCGGCGGCGCCTGCGTGTCCATCGCTGTATCGGGTGGCGCCGTGTCCACCGGGAGGGGGCGCTCCTCCGGGGGGCCCGCGTCGGGGCAGGCGCAAATGTCGTAGGTGCCGTCCGGCTGGCACTGCATGATGCCCAGGAAGCTCCCAGGGCACGGGCAGGGCTCCAGGTGCCCGGGCACACACCGTGGCTCCTGCCGTGCGGCCTTGCAGCCCAGCGCCAACACCAGAAGCATCCCCCACGCGCGCATGAAGGGAAGCCAACCACCTCCGGCGCCTCCGCGCCAACAATCGGCAACCCCCGGGAGGGAACCAACGTGGATAAATTCTCCAATGAATCCAATAAGTTAGGGTGTTCAGAGCGCCCTCCGTGAGGGTCTTGACCCTGGCACGGGCCCCGCGGGGGCCTTACCAGTGTCCGTATGCAGGAGCTGCCGTTCACCCTGAAGTTCAGGCTCGGGCCCTTCCCGGTGCGGGTGGAGCCATGGTTCTGGCTCTTCCTGGTGGCCCTCAACGGGAACCTCCGGGGGCCGAGCCTGGTGCTCTGGGTCGCCGTGGCCTTCGTGAGCATCCTGGTGCATGAGCTCGGCCACGCCTCCGTGGCCCGGCACTTCGGCGCGCGGGCGTCCATCCGGCTGCACACCTTCGGGGGGCTCACGTACCCCGACCGGGTGCTCCCTCGGTGGGAGTCCATCGCCATGACCCTGGCGGGCCCCGGGGCGGGCTTCCTCCTGGGCCTCGGGGCCTATGGGGTCGCCCAGGTGGCGCGGCACCCCAACCCCCTGGTGGCCGAGGCGCTGGGCTTCCTCCTCTGGGTCAATGTCTTCTGGGGGGTGATGAACCTCCTGCCGGTCCTGCCCCTGGACGGGGGCCTGGTCCTCCAGGACGCCCTCGGGCCCCGCAGGAGGCAGCTCGCCAGGACCATCTCCGGCGTGGTTGCGGTCGCGGTGGCCCTGACCGCGGGGGTGGTCTTCGGGCAGGTGTACCTCGCGGTGCTCTTCGGGTTCTGCGCCTTCCAGAGCTTCCGCCCGCAGAATTCGTGAACAACCCCGCCGGTTCGGGGGTTCTCCAGGGATAAAGCCCGGATTGCGTCCCCGGTGGGGGGCGTCTACGCTTGCGGACCCCGCGGCGGGCTGGCAGGTTCCGCGCCGTGGGATGAAGGCCCACCCAAGGAAAGGTCTCCCAGGATGATCGGCTGGCTTCTCCAGAAGGTCCTCGGCACCAAGCACGAGCGCGAGCTCAAGAAGATGCGCCCGCTGGTCGCCCGGATCAACGAGCTGGAGCCCTCGCACCAGAAGATGACCGACGACGAGCTGCGGGCGCAGACCGGGCGCTTCCGGGAGCGCGTCGGCAACGGCGAGCCCCTGGACGCGCTGCTCCCGGAGGCCTTCGCCACGTGCCGCGAGGCCGCGAAGCGCACGCTCAACATGCGGCACTTCGACGTGCAGCTCATCGGGGGGATGGTGCTGCACCGCGGGGCCATCGCGGAGATGAAGACCGGCGAGGGCAAGACCCTGGTGGCCACGCTCCCGAGCTACCTGAACGCCCTGGAGGGCAAGGGCGTTCACATCGTGACGGTGAACGACTACCTGGCCACCCGGGACGCCGAGTGGATGGGCAAGATCCACCGGTTCCTGGGGCTCTCCGTGGGCACCGTGGTGCACTCCCAGAGCGACCGGGAGAAGAAGGCCGCGTACCGCGCGGACATCACCTACGGCCAGAACAACGAGTACGGCTTCGACTACCTGCGCGACAACATGAAGTACTCGGTGTACGACTGCGCGCAGCGCGGCCTGCACTACGCCATCGTGGACGAGGTGGACTCGATCCTGATCGACGAGGCCCGCACGCCGCTGATCATCTCCGGCCAGGGCGAGGCGTCCACGCACCTGTACACGGAGATCACCCGGATCATCCCGTACCTGCGCAAGGACGAGCACTTCGTGGTGGACGAGAAGGCCCACTCGGTGCAGCTCACGGACGAGGGCGTGGACGAGGCCGAGCGGCGGCTCAAGATCACCAACCTCTACGACCCGGAGTACCTGGAGCAGCTCCACGTGCTCCAGCAGTGCCTCCGGGCGCACACGCTCTACAAGCGGGACACGAACTACCTGGTCACCGAGGACGGCAAGGTGGTGATCATCGACGAGTTCACGGGGCGCACGCTCGCCGGGCGGCGCTGGAGCGACGGGCTCCACCAGGCCGTGGAGGCCAAGGAGTACGTGCGGGTGCTGGACGAGAACCGCACCATGGCCACGATCACCTTCCAGAACCTCTTTCGGTTGTACAAGAAGCTCGCGGGGATGACCGGCACCGCGGAGACCGAGGCCGAGGAGCTGCACAAGATCTACAAGCTGGACGTGCTCCAGATCCCCACGAACAAGCCCGTGCAGCGCTCGGACTACGACGACCTGGTCTACAAGACCGAGAAGGAGAAGTTCAAGGCCGTCGTGGAGGAGATCGCCGAGGGCGTCGAGCGCGGCCAGCCCGCGCTGGTGGGCACGGTCACCGTGGAGAAGAGCGAGGCCATCAGCACGCTCTTGAAGAAGCGCGGGATCAAGCACGAGGTGCTCAACGCCAAGCAGCACGAGCGCGAGGCGTACGTGGTGGCCCAGGCGGGCCGGAAGAGCGCCGTCACGGTAGCCACCAACATGGCGGGCCGCGGCACGGACATCATCCTCGGGGGCAACCCGGAGATGCTCGCGCGGGCGGAGCTGATCCTCCAGCGCAAGGACCCCACGCTGCCGGAGAACGAGGAGGAGCTCCGCGCCCTGGCGGCCCGCTACGCCGAGCGCTGCGCCGCCGAGCGAGAGGAGGTGCTCGCCGCGGGGGGGCTGCACATCATCGGGACCGAGCGCCACGAGTCCCGGAGGATTGACAACCAGCTCCGGGGCCGCGCCGGGCGCCAGGGGGACCCCGGGAGCTCCAGGTTCTACCTGTCCCTGGAGGACGACCTGATGCGCATCTTCGCCGGGGAGCGCGTCCAGGGGATCATGGAGCGGCTGGGCATGGAGGAGGACGTGCCCATCGAGCACCCGTGGGTGACGCGCTCCGTGGAGAACGCCCAGCAGAAGGTCGAGGCCAGGAACTTCGACATCCGGAAGAACGTCCTGGAGTACGACGACGTGATGAACCAGCAGCGCAAGGCGGTGTACAAGCTCCGCCGGGACGTGCTGGAGGGGCAGTACACCCGGGACCCCAAGGCCGAGGACGAGGAGCGCGCCGAGGGCGCCGTGTGGACGCCGGACGAGGGCACCCGCAAGCGCGTAGAGGAGCTCACCAGCGCCATGCTGCGGCACTTCCCGCTGGCGAAGGGCGCCCGGGGCGAGGGCGGGGTCGTGGGTGGTGTGCCCGCCCCGCGGCTCCCCGCGGCGTCGAGCCTGGAGGACATGGAGGCCTTTGACGCCGAGCGCGTGGAGATGGAGGTCTACCACGTCTTCGGGCTGCGGGTGCCGCTGGAGGACCTCGTCGAGGCGCCCGTGAAGGCCCACGAGAGGCTCGTGGAGAAGGTGCTGGAGAGCCTCGGGAAGCAGCGCCTGCGCCTGGCGGACCTGGTGGCCAAGGTGCTGAACGCCGAGGTGGAGAAGTTCTGCCCGCCCAACAGCGTGCGGGACGACTGGAACCTGGAGAGCTTGTTCCTGCGCTACAAGGAACTCTTCGGCCAGGACCCGGTGGGGACCGAAGGGATCGCCGCCCGGGAGGACCTCTCGGAGGACCTCCAGAGGCAGGCCATGGCGCTCCACGCGGAGCGCGAGGCCCAGGCGGACGTGGAGCTCCTCCTCAGGGCCTTCCGTATGCACATCCTGGAGGAGATCGACCGGGCCTGGATCGATCACCTCACGAACATGGACCACCTCCGAGACGGCATCGGCCTGCGCGGCTACGGCCAGCGGGACCCGAAGCTTGAGTACAAGAAGGAGGGCTTCGAGATGTTCCGGGCCATGGTCACCACGGTGAACGGCGGCGTGCTCCAGCGTTTGTACCGCATGGAGTTCCGCCGCCCCGAGGACGTGGACCGCCTGGAGGCCGAGGAGGCCCGGCGCCTGGCCGAGCGTCAGCGCCGGATGGTGCTCTCGCACATCGACGAGGACGAGGGCCTGGCGGGCGCCCTGGAGGGCCTGGCGGGCGGTGTGGATCCGTCCGCCCTGGAGGCCATCCGTACGAGGGCCCCGCGCTCGCGGAGGAACCGCGGAGGCGCTCCGGCGTCGGAGCCGCCGCCGTCCAGCGCCCAGGCCCCGGGGGGCGCCGTAGCACCCGAAGGGGCCGCCTCCGAGGACGCCAGCGCCGAGGGCGAGCGCCCGGCGGCGGTGATGGACCCGGTGCGCCGCTCGGGCCCCAAGGTCGGGCGCAACGACCCGTGCCCCTGCGGCTCCGGGAAGAAGTACAAGAAATGCCACGGGGCCAGCTCGGACACCCAGGCCGAGGGGGACTGAACCTCCTCGATCGTGGCGCGCGGCGCCGGGCGCTTGCGGTGAGCGCCTGACACTGCCAGGGTCAGGGGTTGTGGAGACCCCCGAGGCGTTCGTCGAGGCCCTGGATGTGTACATCGGTGACGCCTTGCGGCGCATCGGCGAGCGCTCGGGGGCGGCGCCCCCGGACGGGCTCACGGTGGCAGGGCTCCTGCGGGTGGCCCTGCGCAACGAGCTGGAGGCCGCCGAGGAGGCCGCCCTCTGGATGTCCACGGAGCGCGCTCTGGACGTCAAGCTCGCGCTGGCCCGGCAGTGCGGTGACGAAGCCCGGCACTACCGCTTGATCGAGGCCAGGCTCCGGGCCCTGGGCGTGGACCTCGACGGCTGGGACCCCCTGGCCGAGGGCCCCAGCCCCATGTACACGCACCTCGCGGCCCTCCGGAGCACCGTGGAGCGCGTCGCCGCGGGGCCCTTCGCCCGGGAGGCGCTGGCCCAGGTGCGCAACGAGGTGTTCATCGGCTTCTGCGAGGCCCACGGCGACGCGGAGACCGCGGCCCTGTACCGGGAGGTGGTGCAGCCCGATGAGGCCCATCACCACGCCCTGGGGCGGAGGCTGCTCTTGCGCCTGGCGGTCACGCCGGAGGACCAGGCGCTGGCCAGGGCCGCGGTGGAGCGCACGCTCGCGCTGGCCGAGGAGCTCCAGGAGGTGGCGAGGCTCCGCCGGGGGATCGCCTGCGCGCCCGGGTGTTGACGGCTCCCGTAACTTGTAGCAACCGCCTTGGAAGGGCTGGAGTGGTATCCAGAGGGCATGCCGCTCTCTTTTCTATTTTGACTTTCTTGAACTGCGGCACCTCGGGTTTCTACGCCTTCGACTCGTCAGCGATGGTTGACACAGGCGACGGATCAATGGACGTAATGATGGATCTGGAAGTGACGGATTCGTCTGAGGAGAGGGTTGTTGACGGTCGTAGAATTGTGCAGATTTCTGCCGGGCGCCAACACACATGCGCTCTCACTCGGGCTGGCGAAGTATTCTGCTGGGGGGCGAATAACTTCGGTCAACTCGGTGATGGCACTTGGATTGACCGTCCGGTACCGACAAGAGTTGTTGGTCCAGAGCGACTTGTTAGAGTCAGTAGTGGGATTGATCACACCTGTGCCATTCGTACGGACAGGCAAGTGGTCTGTTGGGGCGGAAATGACGACGGTCAGCTTGGCGATGGCACCACGATCGATCGAGACATACCGGTCGTCGTCGAAGGGCTGCACGACGTTGTACAGGTTGAGGCAGCGGCCTGGTTCACCTGTGCTTGGGTAATTTCTGGTTCAGTGTGGTGTTGGGGAAGAAATTCGGTGGGTGAAATTGGCGATGGAACCTTTCTTCGTCGCAGAGTTCCTGTCATGGTGCAGGAGTTGAGTGATGTGGTTGACATCAGCGCTTTTGGATCTCATGTGTGCGCTCGGACTTCGACTGGCTCCGTGAGGTGCTGGGGACGGAATGACCATGGTCAGGTCGGTGATGGGACCACAACGGAACGCCGACGGCCTACCGCGGTAGTTGGAGAAATGGACTCCGTTCAGATCGTGGCTGGCGGAGCGCACTCGTGCTCGCTGCAAAGACGAGGAGAGGTGATGTGTTGGGGTTTGAATTCTCACGGGCAACTGGGCGATGGAACGACGATGATACGCTCACAGCCAGTCAATGTCAGGGGTTTGCGCGGCGTGGCCGAGTTGAGTGCCGGCTCGGGCCACACCTGCGCCCGAGGAACCAGTGGGGGTGTTGAATGCTGGGGATCTCCGTTCGCGGGTGTCTTAGGTAATGGTTCCTCTACGACCCTGCCGCAAACAACCCCGTCGCCCGTCATTGGATTGATTGATGCGGTTCAAATCAGTGCCGGGTCATTGCACAGTTGTGCTCTTCGATCAGGTGGTCAGGTTCTGTGCTGGGGATACAACGGCAATGGCAAATTGGGAACTCCGTCGACGCAAGGGAGCTCCGTCCCTATTCCGGTAGAGGGATTGTAAACTGGAACCATCGTCATCTTGACACGCGGCGAGAAGCCTACATCACCCTACAGGCTGACGCTTTCTCCACCCGACGCCCACGCCGAGCACCAGGAGGGCGAGGAGGGCGGGGCCGAGGTCCGCGAGGCGCAGCCGGGTGGGGTCCACCCGGGGCGTGGGCAGGCGGCGCGGCGGCTCCGGCGGGGCCTCGGGCGGCAGGGTCGGAGCGCCGGTGAGGGGCGCGGGGTGTCAATGGGGCCGATGGGACCCCCCAATCGGGACCCCGGCGACCCCCTGAACAGGTGCTGCTGGGTGTTACCATCCTCGCCTGCGTCGGGGGAGCCACGCAACCACGAGATGGAGTCGCCCACCCCTGATTTACGAGCCACCATCGGGAGATGAATCCCGAGGGGGACCAGGAAGTCCCGCCTCCCCAGAAGGCGCCGGGGTATGCTGCGCGAGCGATGCCTCGCCACTTCAACACGGCCGGTCCCTGCGACCCCGTGGACCACTACATGCTCCCGCCCGAGCAGCGCCTGCTCGGGGTCCGGGGGCTCGTGGACCAGAAGGCGTACTTCGTCCTCCACGCCCCTCGGCAGGTGGGCAAGACGACGGCCTTGCTCGCCCTCGCGAAGGCGCTCACGGCCGAAGGGCGGTACGCCGCCCTCCTCGTGTCGATGGAGACGGGGGCGGCCTTCCCCGAGGACGTGGGCGCCGCCGAACTCGCCATCCTGGCCGAGTGGCGCATCGCCGCGAAGCACCAGCTCCCCGCGGAGCTCCAGCCCCCACCGTGGCCCGACGCGGCGCCGGGGGCCCGGATCGGCGCGGCCTTGGAGGCGTGGGCGAGCGCCTCCGCGCGGCCCCTCGTCCTCTTCCTCGACGAGATCGATGCCCTTCGCGACCAGGTGCTCATCTCCGTGCTGCGCCAACTGCGTGCCGGGCACAAGTACCGACCGAAGGGGTTCCCCTGGGCGCTCGGGCTCGTGGGGCTGCGCGACGTGCGCGACTACAAGGTGGCGGTCGGCGACGGCGAGGAGTTGCACACCGCCTCGCCCTTCAACATCAAGGTGCGCTCCCTCACCATGCGGGAGTTCACGGCGGAGGAGATCGCCGCGCTCTACGCCCAACACACGGCCGAGACAGCGCAGCGGTTCGAGCCCGACGCGTGTGCGCGGGCCTTCGCGTTCACGCAGGGGCAGCCCTGGCTCGTGAACGCCCTCGCGTACGTCGCGATCGAGGAGCTCAAGACCGACCGCGGGGAGAAGATCACCGTCGCCGACATCGAGCGCGCGCGGGACGTGCTCGTCGAGCGCCAGGACACGCACCTCGACTCGCTCGCCGAGCGCCTGCGCGATTCAAGGGTGCGCGCCGTCATCGAGCCCATGATCCAGGGCGAGAACCTCTCGTCGATGCCGCCCGATGACCTCCAGTTCGTGATCGACCTCGGACTCGTGCGTGAGACCGCCGAGGGCGGCGTCGAGGTCGCGAACCCGATCTACCGCGAGATCATCGCGCGCCAGCTCACGGTCATGGTGCGAGCCTCGCTGCCGAAGATCGCGCCGACGTGGCTCGACGCCGAGGGGCGTATCGACTTCGCGGCGCTCCTCGATGCGTTCATCGAGTTCTGGCTGCGGCATGGGGAGGCGCTCCTCGGGAGCTCGCCGTACAACGAGGCCGCGCCGCACCTCGTGCTCATGGCGTTCCTGCAGCGGGTCGTGAACGGCGGCGGGCGCATCGATCGCGAGTACGCCATCGGCGCGAAGCGGCTCGACCTGTGCGTCGAGTACCGCGGGGAGAAGCTCGGCATCGAGGTGAAGACCTGGCGCGAGTCGGACAAGACCAGGGACCCGACGATCGAGGGCCTGCCGCAGCTCGATGGCTACCTCGCACGCATCGGGGTCGGCTGCGGCTGGCTCCTGCTCTTCGACCAGAGGAAGAAGGTCGCTCCCCTTCCCGAGCGCCTGAAGCGCGAGCACATCACGACGGAGGGCGGACGACAGGTGAAGCTCGTGCGGTTGTGAAGCTCTCGCCGATGGCGGACCCACCAGGCGGGGCAGCTTGCCCCATCTCTATAGCCGAGAAAAAACCTACATCACCCTACAGGCTGACGCTTTCTCCACCCGACGCCCACGCCGAGCACCAGGAGGGCGAGGAGGGCTGGGCCGAGGTCCGCGAGGCGCAGCCGGGTGGGGTCCACCCGGGGCGTGGGCAGGCGGCGCGGCGGCTCCGGCGGGGCCTCGGGCGGCGCTGGCGGAGAGCCGGTGAGGGGGGCGGGGTGTCAATGGACCGCCGATGGGACCCCCAATCGGGACCCCCGCGACCCCCTGAACAGGTGCTGCTGGGACCCCCTGCGGCGAGCCCACAAAGACCCCCCGAATTGGCCCCCGCGGGACCCACCTTGCGGGACTGTTGGAGGGACCTGCCGGCGCTCTGAGATCATCGGGGCCTCACCATGCTGTAGGGGGTATTGACTTCCTCCCGGAAGCTGCTACCGGGAGGGGAGATCCGCGGTGGGTAGCTGATCCTGCTGCAAACACCCCAAACGACGGGACGGACTAGATGCCGCAGACGGCGCACGCACCAGAGGCACCCAGCTTGCCTGCCCTTGGAGGTCAGTGTGGAGTCCGGTGAAGCGAGCGCCCTGGCGTGCATCAACGACCTGACCGATGCGACGGCGCTAGCGTTCGCCCTGGCTTTGAGCACGACCGCGGCAGCGACAGGGAAGTTGACTCCGGGGATCTATCTGGTCTTTCTGGATGGGCTCGATGCCACCCGGAACGTGGTTCTGAGGACGGCTCCCTCCAGCAGCAGCCCAACGGCGACGACGCCGGACACAAGCGGACAGAACACAGCGATCTTTCCGGGTAGTTCTGTGGAGCGGGTCCGGGTGCGGACAGACCGCCCGTATGTGGTCGCGAAGCTTTCGGCGGGCACGGGTACCCTGTACCTGGTGCCGCTCACCCTTGTCTGAGGAGAAGAAGGTATGGCGCGCACGTTCATCCAGGAGGTCATGAGTCAGACGGTCACGACGACTGCCGTGTACAGTAGCGGGCAATTCTACGAGATGCTGGGGCGACCCAACAAGCTCGCGGTCCAGATTGTCGTGGACTCCGTAAGCGGCGCGCAGACCGTCAGCGCCGAGCTGCAGCACTCCAACGATGGGGCTGACAACACCTTTGGGACCCTCTCGGGCGCGACCGGCAACTCCGGGTCCATCAGCGCAGCGTCGAATTTCTGGCTGGGGGCAGCCACCATCACGCCTGGGGCCTTCATCCGAGTCAAGGTGTCCACGAGCACGGGGACCTGCGTGGTGCGCGTCATCATCTGCGGTCGCGACGAATAGGCGTCCCCACGCCGGAAGGGAGGAGCGACCATGCCGAGGGCCTTCATCGAGACGGTTGTCAATCAAACGGTAAACGTCAACTACACCTACAACTCGCCGGTGTACCACGAGCTGCTCGGCAGCGCTGACGACCTGGCGATTCAAGTCGTAGTTGACAACGTTTCCACCACGTTGATCATCTACGCCGAACTCCAACACTCGTACCTCGGCACCGAAGACAGCTTCAGTACGGTCAGCGGTACTGCAACCAACTCGGGCTCCATCAGCGCTGCGGACAAGTTCTGGCTTGGAGATGCAACGCAACCACGCGGTCCCCTGAATCGCGTGAAGGTCTACGCATCTACCGGGACCGCGGGGGTGAGAGTGATCGTTTGTGGCCGCAAGAAGGAGATCCCCTGAGGGAATTCCGTGGGGCGAAGGGAATCATGATCTTCGGCAGGACCATGGCCCGGGATCGAGCACGTGGGCACTCGCCCGCACCCTTCACGCCCCGCTCGATCGCCAACCTCGTGGGTTGGTGGAACGCCTCGGTCCTGGGCCTTGCGGACCTTGACCCGATCAGTTCCATCCGGGATCAGTCTGGCAAGGGCAACGACGCCTCGCAGGGCACCTCTTCCAAGCGCCCGACCTTTCGGGTCGAGATCGTAAACGGGCGCGCCATTGCTCGCTTCGATGGTGTCGATGACGCCCTCACCGGATCGACCAGCGTGAGCGCAGGAACGGCCCTGACCTACCTCGCGGTGCTCAAGGCGCCCGGGGCCACTGCGTATGGCACGGCCGTCTCCATGGGCATCGCCACCGGCAACCAGGAGTTCGGCATGATCGCCGACGGGGGCGGCACCAACATGGCCATCTCCAACTTTGCAGGACCCACGGCGACCGATGGCGACCGGTATACGACCACCGCAAACAATAGCTGGCATGTCTGCTCGATCGTGTACGCGCCGACAGCGACCCCCGAGATCCGCAAGGATGGAGGCAGTGCCCTGGGCTTCACCACTGCGATTGGTGACTGGACCACCGTGAACATCAACAATGGCGGCGCCAGCTACCCCTTCGCGCTTGGCTCCGCCGCCGGAGGGGCGGCCGCACCGGGCTCCTTCGACCTTGCGATGGCGATGATCTACGACCGCGCGTTGAGCGACGCGGAGCGTTCGCAACTCGAACGCTGGCTCGGCAGCCTCTACGGGATCGCCGTCACATGATCCGCGCAGCCTACACACGACGGCTGATCCTGGTGGTCATCGCGGCGGAGCGGGACCGCGCCGTGGCGGACCTCCTCGCTGCGGTGTCCGATGCGGGCCCGGAGATCCTCACGGCGGGCCTCGTTCCGGTCGGGAGTGCGCCGGGGACTGCGCCGACGCACTACTGGAGCTCTTGGCAGATGACAGAGGCGGAGCTCGCCTCGGTGCGGTCGCAATTCAGGGGCCACGCTGGAAGGCAGGACTTCCTCGGGGTGGCGCGAGACGCGCCGAGCACCGTGGAGGGTGAGATTGAGAGGTATCCCCGTGAGGTTCTATTGCGGCTCGGACTGCGAGCGGGCCCCGCACGCTAAGGAAAGACAGGAGACCATGAAGGAAGATGCTCTCAAACAAGCGGCCCCGCGTGTTGAAGGCAGGGTCATTTCGGTCAAAAACACCTTTGCGCAACTATCCTCCACACAGACGACGGATGACCTGACGAGTTCGAGGTCGGGTGTTGTTGAAGTCACCCAAATGGTCCGCGTTGTCTCCCTCAAGGAAGCTCTGTATTCGCCTATCAACCCGCAATGCCGTATTGCGGATCTCGATGTTTCGTTCCTTAACAATCACTGCGGCAGCCTTCTCGCGCAACAGACCAACAAAATGCCAATGGGTCCGATGTTGAGTCTAAGTTCTTCGCGTACAGTTATTTCGGTTCACTCGCGGGGTTTGGCACCAGGATTGCACGAAAGTCCTCTGGAGGTAGTGTATATTGACGAAGGGAGCTCATATGAAGAACCAGACCACTCGGCCCAGCGGGCGTCTCCATCATCTGAGCGCAGTCCACTTAGAGCGATGCCCCCGCCTTGGGACGATTACTGGGATTCATGTGTTGACCTGCATGCCATGAAGTATCGGCGTTTCTGAAGAACTACCTGTCTAATAAGGCCAATTGTGGACGGAGGAGACCATGCCAGCAGATTATCAGTGGCGTCACACCGCAACTTCCGAAAATACAGATGGCTTCTATTCTTTTTTGAACCAAACTATCATCAATTTCCGTTCGGAGGCGTTAATTACAGTTACGCATCGGTGGAATCCAGCTGGCGACGAAATGGGAATTTTTAACCCACATTACTTCGGCGTTTCTTATGAGGCTGGAGTTGGATATTGGGCAATCGTCAACGTCGATGGATCTCCAATTCCTGTCGGTGCAGCGTTTGATATATCAGCATATCAACAACCATGGATTGGCGGCTTTATTCACTCGGCCACGCCGCGTAATACATACGGGAACTACACAGTCATCAATAACCCTATTCTGAATGGGCGGAGGGATGCCGTGTTTTTTGTCACGCCCCGTATTCCACCGCCACATGGACCACTGAGTGCAGTCGATCTGTCTCCATTTTTTAAGATGAAGGGCTCGATCGTTGGCGGTCTCCCTGGGGCAATTACCGTTCCCCTCAAGATCCCTGTGCCGGTTTCAGCTTGGCCAGAACTCAACCATCCGCTAGGAGTTTGGTACGATGAATCCACATCCCGATGGAATATCTTTAATCAAGACTATTTATCGATGTATAACCGTTCGTCATACAATATTGAAGTTCTCGATTATAGAACCTACGGTCCCCATGTTGAGCATGTTCGGGTCTACGTAGCAGAACAGAGCGATCATATTCTTGAGCCAGTGAACTATGTCGATACTGTTGTGGACATGGATTTTCCACATCAGTTCATGTGGGTCACATCCAATATCAGTTTTCGCCATGCGAACCGCCAGTACACCCGCTTCACATCAGGCAGACCAGATCCGAGAACCATCAGGGCCGTGCCCAACCCTCACCCGGTCGGAATTTGGTACAATACTGCAACTCTCAAGCCCTCTGTATTTAATGAAGATGGTGCAGCCATGCGGAGAGGGTGCGGATTTAATATCAGACATGGGGGCGGAGGTGGCAGCGGTCGATGAACAACCTATCCCATGGACTTTGAGAAGTAGGTCCACCTGGAGGTCCAATGTTGAAGTCCCGGCGATTCGGGGGGAGACCCACAAATAGAAGCGTCCTAAATTGGACCACGGTACTGCTTCTGGTAGTCCTATTCCCTGCCTGTTATAGCGAACTGAGCCTCACGGACTCAGGCTATGACAACAACGCTGGAGATCGTGCTGGACGAACCGAGCGAGTTCAGGACATCGACTTCTTGGTTGTTGTTGATAACTCCGGTTCAATGCGCGAAAATCAGACTCTTTTTGCACAGGAATTGGAGTATCTATTTTCAAACTTGGTCAGTCCTCCAGATCTGAATGGCGACGGACTTCCCGATCAAAATCCTGTTCGCAGTATTCACTTTGGCGTAGTTTCGACTGATCTTGGAGGGCCGGAAGGGCTCCTAGCAGACTGTGCGGATCGAGGAGACGATGGATTTCTGAATCCAATTCAATTCGGTCCTGCCACATCTGCGCGTGGACTTACTCCAGGAATTCAACCCACATTCTGTCGTAATTCGGATCTCCGATCTGCGTTTCTGAGACTAGACGCTTCGCACTCAAACATTGAGCAATTCACTCAACTTGCTCAATGCAGTGTTTTGATTGACACATTTGGATGTGGTATCGAGCAGCCGCTGGAAGCCGCATATCGGGCGCTTGTGCTTCATCGTGCGGATGCTCACCCCGATGCATCAGGTCCAGCTTCGGGATTTCTGCGCGACGATTCCCTCCTTGTCATTTTGGTGTTGTCAGACGAGGAAGATGGATCTGTCCGAAACTGTCGGTACCCAGAGCTAGATGCAAGACGCCAGACGCTTCCGTGCCAAGATGCCATGTCTGTGTTTGATCCACGCTCGCAGGTGTGGTCCAGTAATGACGTCAACCTGCGCCACTATCTCTATCGTCCATGTAGTGCTCAAGATCCAACATGGAATCTCGACCGCTATCTTGATCCGAGATCCTCTGACCGAGGCTTCCTACGGCTCAAGCCAAGGCATCCTGAGCATGTGATCTTTGCTGCGATTACCGGCGTGCCAATCGAACTTCCTACTTCAGGATCCAACATCGATTGGGATTTATTACTTGGACGTCGCGGGTCTTCGATTTCCGACCTCTTTTGCGGGCGTGATCCTTCGACATCGTTGGCTGTGATGAGCCGCGAGGGGCCGATTTCTTTGCGGCAGGCTGATCAAGATCCAAGTTGCCCACAGCGTGTAGTCCCTGGGTGCAGGCGTGAAAATTCTGCTTATGAGCCCGGTTCATGTTTGCCATCCACTCAGTATTTTGCCTGGCCCGCACGTCGTTTGATTGAGGTTGCACGACGTTTTGACGAGAACGTATCCTGCTTTGGCCATCCCTGTCACAATGGGCTGATTTCTTCAATCTGTGCTGGCAATTATCGTCGTGCGATGTCGGACCTGGTCCGACTCCTTCAACGTAGATTGAGGTAGGCGCCTGCGCGCGGAAGCGTGTCGACAGGATGGTTGCGCAGAGCAACTGACTCAAGGGGTCTCTCCTACATCACCCTACAGGCTGACGCTTTCTCCACCCGACGCCCACGCCGAGCACCAGGAGGGCGAGGAGGGCGGGGCCGAGGTCCGCGAGGCGCAGCCGGGTGGGGTCCACCCGGGGCGTGGGCAGCGGACGCGGCGGCTCCGGCGGGGCCTCCGGCGGCGCTGGCGGAGAGCCCGTGAGGGGTGCGGGCCTCGGGGGGCCTGCGAGGGCCCTCGGGGCCTCGGTCCAGCCGTCGTGGGTGAGGCCCACCTGGTCGATCACCGTGCCGTCGATCCGTCGGGCGGAGAGCACCAGCCGGTCGTGGTCGATTTCCACGAGCACGAAGTGGTGCTCCGAGGCGAAGACCTGCGTGGCGTGGTGGGGGTGGAGCTGGCCGTAGAGCCCGGCGCCGCCGCCGCCGGAGACGATGTAGCGCAGGCCGTGGTCGTCGCCGCGCTCGTACACGTGGTCGTGGCCGGCGAAGACCAGGTCCACCCGGGCGCGCCGCAGGAGGTCGTCCACGCGGGCCTCGTGGAGGAGGCGATTGTTCCCGTGGACCCCCGCGGAGCGGGGGCCCCAGTGCATGGCCACGAAGAGCCAGTCGTTCGGGCCCTCGCGGCGGGCGCGGGCGAGCTCCCCGGCGAGCCAGTCTCGGGCGACGCCGGTCCAGTCGTCGTAGGCGTTGGCGAGGATGAAGCGGGCGTTGGCGAAGCGGAAGACGTAGTCCAGCTCCGGGGCGGGCCCGGTGGGGTCTACATGCACGAAGCGCCGGTAGTTGTAGAGCCCCGACGCCAGCGGTCGGATGATCTCGTGGTTGCCCACCACGGGCACCAGCGGCGTATTGATCAGTAATGGCCGCTCTACGTCGAAGAAGGTCTGCCAGTCTTCGAGCTTCGTTCCATCGCCCACCAGATCTCCCGTGTGGAGCACGAAGTCCGGCGCGAAGCGCTGCACCGCGGCCACGGTCTGGCGGTGCCGGGAGGTGCCCGAGCGCGTGTCCCCGTACACCGCGAAGCGGAAGGGAGCGGCCTCCAACGGCGGCGTGGTGAAGGTCCCCGTGGCGCCGTCCAGGTCCGGGGCCTGGACGTGGTAGCGGTAGCGCATCCCCGGGCGCAGCCCCGGGAGGGTGACCTCGTGGAGCATGGCAGGCACGGGGCTCTCCACCACCACGGGCGGGGTCGGTGGGCCCACCCAGGGCCTCCCTCGGAGCTCCCTCGAAGGGGGCCCGAGGAGCTCCGCCCGGACCGTGATCGTGCCCGCCTCGGCCCTCTCCACCAGCACCACCACGGAGGTGGGGTGCAGGTCCATGAGCCAGGGCCCCTTGCGGAGGAAATCCCCAAGGGCCTCCGGCGCGACCAGCGTCAGCGCCACGCCGGACGCGACGGCGGCGAGGGAGGCTTTTGCACCGGCACTTTCGCGAGGCACCCTTTAAGTGCCTATAGCGGCTCTGCCCCGGGCTCGCCAGTTGGCGACAACACCGCCACCAGGACCCGCTCGATCTTCGCGGTGTCCCGCTCCACCGCGATGCTCCCGAAGCCCGCCCGGGCGGCGAGGTCCCGGGCCCTGGCGGCCTGGTCCCAGCCCAGCTCCACCACGAGAGCCCCACCCGGCGAGAGGTGCCTCGGGGCCCCGAGCACCAGCGGCCCGAGCACCGTGGTGCCGTCTTCTCCGCCGTCCAGGGCCAGGCGGGGCTCGTGGCGGGACACGTCGGGCATCAGCCCGTCCACCTCCGCCGTGGGGATGTACGGCGGGTTGCTCACGATCACCGCGAAGCGCTCCCCCTGGGTGGGCTTGTACAAGCTCCCCTCGCGCACCTCCACGCGGTCTTCGATCTTCCACCGGGCCAGGTTCATCCGCGTGACCTCCGCCGCCGCCGGCGAGAGCTCCACGGCCACCACGGTCACGTCCGGGCGCTCCAGGGCCACCGTGAGGGCGATCACCCCGCTGCCGGAGCCCACGTCCAGCACCCTCGGGCTCACCCCCTCGGCGGGGGGAGGCAGCGCCCGGAGGGCCTCGTCCACCACGCCTTCGGTCTCCGGCCGGGGGATCAGCACCCGGGCGTCTACGTGAAATGTACGGCCGTAGAACTCCCTCTCGCCCAGGATGTACGCCACGGGCTCGAAGCGCCGTCGGCGCTCCACCAGGGCCCGCACCCGGGCCAGCTCCGGGTCCGTCAGGGGCTGGTCATGGCGCACATACAGATCAATGCGACGCAGCCCCAGGGCGTGGCCCAAAAGGAGCTCGGCGTCCAGGCGAGCGCCCTCGATGCCCCGCTGTGCAAGGTTCCGGGCCGTCCAGGCCAGCACGCGTCCGACGGTCCACGGTTCCAGGGTGTCGCCTCCAGTGTCTTCCTTCCCGGCGGTACTTGCCCTCGGAGCGGGGGGCGCGTCAATCTCCCTTCCGTCGACCGCCCGAAAGGTAATAGAATGCCGGGTGGGTGCCGCGAGAGGCACCGCACAGGAGTCCAAGCCACCCAATGCGCCCCACGCCTCGCCACCTCGGGATGTTCCTCGCGCTCGGGATCCTCTCGGCCAGCGCCACCGCCCAGGCCCAGCGCCGAGGAGGTCTCCATGTCCTCGGGCTCCGCACCCTGGACGGCGCCGAAGAAGACGCCGCCTCCGCGGCCACCATGGCCCTGCGCCAGGCCGCCCGGGACCTGGGCTACGGCGTGCCGGACTCCTCCCCCGCCCTGGAGCAGGAGATCGCCCTCTTCAGCTGCGACGACTCCGTCGGCCCCGAGTGCCTCCACCAGATCGCCGGGGACCTCTCCACCCCGAAGCTCATCTACGGCTCGCTCCGGCGCATCGGCCGGGGTACCACCGCCTCCATCCAGATCGAGGTGAACCTCTGGGACCAGCCCACCCGCCGCGTGGTGCACCACGACAGCGCCATGATCCCCAGGGCCCAGATGCGCGACTCGGACTTCATCCGGGAGATCGTCCGCAGGCTCCTGGCCAACATCACCGCGGGCGAGCCCGACACCGTCCCGCCCGACAACAACAACAATAATAACAACAACAACAACGGCAACAACGGCAACCTCCCGCCGCCGCCCCCACCGCCGCCGCCTCCGCCGCCACCACCACCGGGAGGTGGGACATCCACCCCGACTCTGCGCTATGTAGGGTATGGTGCGATAGGTCTGGGGGGTGCCGCGGCGGTCACCGGGGTGGTGACGTGGCTCCTGTCCGCCGGGCAGGCCAGCGCGGCGGCGGACGCCACGGGGACCACGCCGGGCAACCCCGGGGCCTGGGCGCGCTATGACAACGCCACCAACGCCAGCCGTTCCATGACCGTGGACCAGGTGTGCACCGCGGCGCGGGCGGACACCAGCAACCCGGACGCCGCGGGCGCGGCGAGCTACTGCTCGTCCAACGGTCTCTTCCGCACGCTGTCCTTCGGGCTCGGCCTCGGCGGCGTGGTGGTGGCGGGGGTGGGCGTGGCGCTGGTGATGCTGTCCGGGAACACCTCCACGGAGCGCTCGCCCACGGCCACGCAGAGCGCGCTCCGGAGGGTGAGGGTCAATCCCCTCCTCGGGCCCACCACGGGGCTCCACCTGGAAGTGACCTTCTAGGGCCCGGCGCGGGACTCCCGTCGCGATGCAGGACACGGCGTGCGTGCTCCTTGATCCGGACGCGCTCCGGGGTGAGGCCCTCGCGAGGCGCCTGGGGGCCTCCGGGGCGCTCCGGGTGACGCGCACCGGCACCGTCTCCGAGGCCGAGGCGGCCCTCCAACGCGGCACCGGGCTCGTACTGGTGGCCGCCGAGCGCAACGAGCGCGCGGAGCTCGCAAGGCTCCGGGCCCGGGCGCCCGCGGCGCTGATCTTCGCGCTCCACGCTCCGGGCGAGCGGGAGGCCCGCCAGGCCGCCCAGCAGGCGGGCTTTGACGGAGCCCTCCCCTGGGAGCCCGCCGAGCGCTTGGAGGCCACGCTCCTGGCCTGTGCGCGAGAGCGCCCGTGAGGATCATCGCCGGGGCCCTCCGGGGACGCAGGCTCCTCGGGCCCCCCCGCGGCGCGGAGACTCGCCCCACCTCGGACCGGGTGCGCGAGGCCCTCTTCGGGCACCTCGGGGAGCGCTTCGTCGGGCAGCGGGTGCTGGACCTCTTCGCGGGCACCGGGGCCCTGGGCCTGGAGGCCCTCTCCCGGGGCGCCTCCCACGTCACCTTCGTGGAGACCGACCGGGGTCTCTGCCAGACCATCGAGACCAACGTCGAGGCCCTGGAGCTCGGTGACCGGGTCACCCTGGAGCGCCGGGACGTGCGCCGGGCCATGAAGCGCCTCCAGGGGCCCTTTGACCTGGTGTTCATCGACCCGCCCTATGGGCTCCTCCTGGAGCGCGAGGCCCTGGTGGCGCTCTCCCGCCCGGGGCTCCTGGCGCCCGGGGCCCTGGTGGTGGTCGAGCACGCCTCCCGGGAGCCCTGCGCCCTCCCCGCCGCCGCCAGCGCCCTCCAGAGCGCCGGGACCCGGAGCTACGGGGACACCTCGGTCACCTTCTTCAACGCACCCGGGGAGCCTCGGAGCACCATGGAAGAACAGCACGGTCAAGCCCCTGCGGCATCCATGCCGCAGGGGGCCTCCACGCGGCGGGTGGCGGTCTATGCGGGGAGCTTCGATCCGCCCACGAACGGGCACATTGACGTGATCCGTCGGGCCTCCAGGCTCTTTGACGGGCTCATCGTGGCGGTGGCGAAGAACGTCCGGAAGAACGGGCTCTTCTCCGTGGAGGAGCGCATCGGGCTCCTCGGGGAGGTGCTCCAGGGCGACCCTCGGATCGAAATCGACCAGATCGACGGGCTCCTGGTGGAGTACGCCCGGCGCAAGGGGGCCGTGGCGGTGATCCGGGGCCTGCGGGCCGTGGCGGACTTCGAGTACGAGTTCCAGATGGCGTGCATGAACCACCACCTGGCCGAGGTGGTGGAGACGGTGTTCCTGATGACCGCCCAGGAGTACTTCTACGTGAGCTCGTCGCTGGTGAAGGAGGTGAGCGCCCTCGGGGGGGACGTGGCGCCCTTCGTCCCGCCGGCGGTGCTGGCGAAGCTACGGGCTCGGGCTGGACGTGGGGTATAGTCCGGGCCATGCGATGGGCGATGGCACTGGTGGTGGGGGCCCTGGCGCTGGCGGCGCCCGGGGTGGCGCGCGCGCAGACCGTGGAGGAGACGGACCTCCAGGCGAGGAACCGCTTCCAGGCGGGCCGGGAGGCCTTCGCCCGGGGTGATTTCATCGCCGCGGCGGAGGCCTTCCAGGAGGCGTACGCGCTGTCCCAGCGGCCTCAGCTCCTCTACAACCTCGGGACCAGCTACGAGCGGCTGCACCGCTGGGAGGAGGCCGCCAGCGCGTTCCGGCGCTACCTGGACGCGCTCCCGGAGGCCCCGGACCACCAGGAGGTGACCGCGCGGCTCCGGATGATCGAGGTGGAGCTGGAGCACCGCCGGGAGAGAAGCCCCGAGGTGGTGGTGGTCGAGCGCCGGGTGGAGGTGGTGACGCCGCCGAGGCCCTGGCGCACGGCCTTCTGGATCGCCGGGAGCGTGAGCGTGGTGGCCGCGGGGGTGACCCTGTCCCTGGGGCTCATCAGCCAGGCGGATTTCAACGGGCACCTGGCCTCCGGCGGGTGCGCGCAGACCGGCAGCGGCTGCCCGGACTCCGTGGTGCAGGATTTCCAACGTCGCAACGTGCTCTTGAACGTCGGGCTGGTGAGCACCGGGCTCCTGGCGGCGGCGACGGTGACCTTCTTCGTGCTGGACTCCATGCGCCCGCCGGTGGCCGAGGTGCGCATCCCCGCGGGGGGCACCCGGGACGCGCGCAGGGCCCGGCCTCGTCGCTGGGCCCTGGGGGCGGCGCCCCTGGCCGACGGGGCGCTCCTCACGGTGGGGGGCGCGTTCTGATGCGGGCCTGGGGGTGGTGCCTCGGGGGGGCGCTCCTCGTGGGGGGGTGCTCCTTCTTTGATGTAGGCAAGCTCCGTCGGGACGGCGGGGCGGACGGGGCCTCCATGGACACCGAGGCCCCCACGGACACCGCCCGGCCGGACACCACCCGACCGGACACGGGCCCGGACACCACCCGTCCGCCCATGCGCTCGGCGTGTGCGAGCCACCCGTTCATTGACCTCACGAACGCCGCCCTGGGGCCCCGCTTCGGGCCGTCCCTGGTGGTGGACGGGGACAGCTCGCCGGGGCCCATGGCGCCGTCGTCCCTGGACCCGGGGCCCGGGTGCACCATGGGGACGATGGCCTCCACGGAGCGGGTGTACCGCTACCAGGTGCAGGCAGGCCCCAGGGTGCTGGCCACCACCAACGGCGCCCCCTGCCGCCGCCGCTCGGACATGATGGGCATGGGCCAGCCCTTCGACACCGTGCTGTACGCGCTCAACACCTGCGACGCGGGCCGGCTCTACTACCGCTGCAACGACGACGACGGGATACTTCTATGTGGCGGCTGCACGGGGATGACCTCGTGCAACGGCGAGGGGTCCACCATCGAGGTCGGCCCCGTGGTCGCCGGGGACTGGCTGTACTTCGTGGTGGACGGCTACAACGGCACCCACGGCACCTTCCGGCTGAGCATCACCGAGAACGCCGCGGGGCTGGAGGGACCCAACCCCATGGGGATGATGAACCTCTGCGAGTGCCGCCCGCTGCCGCCCACGAACCCCGCGCCCATCCCCTTGATGTTCCCCCGCCGGGCCCTCTCGGACAGCGGCAACGGGAGCCTCGCGGCCGCGGGCAACGCCATCGCGGGCCCGCGGAGCATCGGGTTCCAGACCATCACCGGCGTGGCGGCGAGCTTCAAGCTCCGCACGCTCCAGTTCGAGGCCACCGGCGCCTGCGCGGCGGCGAGGGTCATCGTGGACCTCCTCGTGAACCGCGTGCCCGTGGCGGCGTTCTCGCTCAACCGCTCGCTGGACCCGTCGGTGGTGGTGAACGTGCCCTTCACCCCGGTGCCGGGCATCATGCCCGCGGACCGGGTGCGCGTGCCGCTGGAGTACCGCGTCCGGGGCGTAGACCCACCCACCTGCACCCCCACCGTCGTCCTGGACATGGACGCCGACGCGAGCAACCAGGTGTTTGTCTGGGGCACGATGTAGGAAATACGTTAGAGTCCCGGGCCGAGAGCCACCGCCAGAACCTACGGAGTCGTCATGGGATCTTTGGTCGAGCGCATCGGCGCCCTGCAGGACTACAACCAGTACCGGGACCTCAACTGGGAGGGCACCTTCGAGGAGTACCTCCAGGTGGTCCGGGAGCGCCCGCAGGTCACGCGCAACGCCTTCCAGCGCATCTACGACATGATCGTCTCCTCCGGCCAGGAGGAGTACCTGGACAACAAGAAGCGCATCGTCCGGTACCACTTCTTCCAGGACGCCCAGAGCGGCGGCCGGGACGCCGTCTACGGCCTGGATATCCCCCTGCAGCGCCTGGTCAACGTCCTCAAGGCCGCCGCGGAAGGGTACGGCCCCGAGCGCAGGGTGATCCTCCTGCACGGCCCCGTCGGCAGCTCCAAGAGCACCATCGTCCGGCTCCTGAAGAAGGGCCTGGAAGACTACTCCCGCAGCGCAGATGGTGCGCTCTACACCTACAAGTGGGTAAACCTGGAGGGGACCAACCTCACGTCTGGGGTGGAGGGGGGGAGCTTTCCGTCACCGATGCACGAGGAGCCCCTGCGGCTGATCCCGCCGGAGTGGCGGGAGCGGGCGTTCCAGGAGCTGGGGCTGGGGACCGAGCTGTACCGGGTGAAGGCCGAGGGGGACCTGAACCCGGCGTGCCGGTACATCTTCCGGAACCTGCTCGATCGGTACAACGGCGACTGGGCGCGGGTGATGCGCGACCACATCAAGGTGCGGCGGCTCCTGCTGTCGGAGAAGGACCGGGTGGGGATCGGGACCTTCCAGCCCAAGGACGAGAAGAACCAGGACTCCACGGAGCTCACCGGGGACATCAACTACCGGAAGATCGCGGAGTACGGGAGCGACAGCGACCCGCGGGCCTTCAACTTCGACGGCGAGTTCAACATCGCCAACCGCGGGATCGTGGAGTTCGTCGAGGTGCTCAAGCTCGACGTGGCCTTCTTGTACGACCTCCTCGGGGCGTCGCAGGAGCACCGGATCAAGCCCAAGAAGTTCGCGCAGACGGACATCGATGAAGTCATCGTTGGGCATACAAATGAGGCAGAGTACAAGAAGCTGCTGGCCAACGAGTTCATGGAGGCCCTGCGGGACCGCACGATCAAGATCGACATCCCGTACATCACCCGGCTGGAGGAGGAGGTGCGGATCTACGCCAAGAGCTTCGGCCAGGGGAAGGTCCGGGGCAAGCACGTGGCGCCGCACACGCTGGAGGTGGCGGGCATGTGGGCGGTGCTCTCGCGCCTGGAGGACCCGAAGAAGCACAACCTCACGCTGCTCCAGAAGCTCAAGCTCTACGATGGCCGCATGCTCCCGGGCTACACCCAGGACACGGTGAAGGAGCTGCGCAAGGACACCCGCCGGGAGGGCATGGACGGCATCTCGCCGCGCTTCGTGCAGGACATGCTCTCCAACTCCCTGGTGCGCTACGAGGAGCCCACGCTCAACCCCTTCATGGTGATGAACGAGATCGAGCGGGGGCTCAAGGTGCACTCGCTGATCACCAGCGACGAGCAGCGCAAGCGCTTCTCGGACCTGATCGGGGTGGTGCGCCGGGAGTACGAGGAGATCATCAAGAACGAGGTCCAGCGGGCCATCTCCGCGGACGAGGGCGAGATCGCCAAGCTCTGCGCCAACTACGTGGACAACGTGCGGGCGTACACCTTGAAGGAGAAGGTGCGCAACCGGTACACCGGCCGCGACGAGGAGCCCGACGAGCGGCTCATGCGCTCCATCGAGGAGAAGATCGACATCGCCGAGAGCCGCAAGGACGACTTCCGGCGGGAGATCATGAACTTCATCGGCGCCCTGGCGCTGGAGGGCAAGAAGTTCATCTGGAACACCAACGACCGGCTCCGCCGCGCGCTGGAGCTCAAGCTCTTCGAGGACAAGAAGGACACCATCAAGTTCACGACCATCGTGTCCAACGTGGTGGACCGGGAGACGCAGGAGAAGATCGACGCGGTCAAGACCCGGCTCATGCGGGACTTCGGCTACGACGAGATCTCCGCGCAGAACGTGCTGGAGTACGTGAGCTCCATCTTCGCCCGCGGGGACGTGAAGCGCTAGGGCGCCCGCCGCGCGCCCGCCGGAGGCATCGGAGAGGCCCATGGACGCCCACTTCCGCGAGGTGCTGGAGCTCCTCTTGCGCTGGGTCCACCTGATCGCGGGGATCATGTGGATCGGCAACTCCATGCTCTTCAACTGGCTCGACCGTAACCTCGTCGAGCCCGAGGACAAGAAGCCCCTCTCGCAGGGCGAGATCTGGATGGTGCACTCCGGGGGCTTCTACCAGGTGGAGAAGAAGCTCCTGCCGCCGCACCAGCTCCCCAGACAGCTCCACTGGTTCATGTACCAGAACCTCACCACCTGGGTGAGCGGGGTGTTCCTCCTCCTGGTGATCTATTACCTCGGCGGCCGGGCGTACATGGTGGACCCCGCCGTGAGTCGCATCGCCACGGACAACGCCATCGCCCTGGGCGTAGGCACCATCGTGGTGTCCTGGCTGGTGTACGACACCCTCTGGCGCTCGCCCCTCGGCAAGCGGGACGCCCTCGCCGCGGGGGTGTCCCTCGGGCTCCTCGGGGCCGTGGCCTTCGGGCTCTGCCAGGTGCTCTCGGGCCGGGCGGCGTACATCCACGTGGGGGTGGTGCTGGGTACGGTGATGACGGGGAACGTGTGGTTCCGGATCCTGCCCGCGCAGACGGAGCTGGTGGAGGCCACGAGGAGCGGGAGGGACCAGGACCCGGCGCTGGGCTACGCGGCCAAGCAGCGCTCGATCCACAACAACTACATGACCTTCCCGCTCCTGTTCATCATGTTGAGCAACCACTACCCGAGCACCTTCGGGGGGAGGCTCAACTGGGTGGTGCTGGCGGTGCTGATGGCAGGCGGGGCGGGCGTGCGGCACTTCATGAACATAAGGTTCTGGTACCGCCCCTGGCTGCCCGCCCTGGCGGCGACGGCCGGGGCGTCGGTGCTGGGGCTCTGGGCGCTCACCCGGCCCGCGCCGCCGCCCGGGGCGGGGGGCCCGGCGGTGCCCTTCCACCGGGTGCAGACGATCATCGAGGAGCGCTGCGTGCCGTGCCACTCGGTGAGCCCCACGGACACCACGTACACGGCCCCGCCCAACGGGGTGCTCTTTGACACCCCCGAGGAGATCGTGCGCCACGCCGAGAGGATCCGCCAGCGGGCGGTGGTGGCGGCGTCCATGCCCCTCGGGAACAAGACCGGGATGACCCAGGAGGAGCGCGACCTGGTAGGCCGCTGGGTCGCCCAGGGCGCCAGACGCAGGTAACCACAAAGCGAGACACCCGATGATCGAGTGGGACGAGACGCAGGTCCAGGTACGCGACGCCATCCGGAAGTTCGTGGAGAGCGAGATCAAGCCCCGGCGCGAGGCGCTGGAGCGCGAGGAGGTGTCGCCCTACGAGGTGCTCCGGAAGTTCTTCGAGGCCTTCGGGATCGGGGAACTGGGTCGAGCCCGGGGCGAGGCGGAGCTTCGCAAAGCGCGCGCCCGGGAGGAGGCCCTGGCCCGGGGCGAGACCCCCGCGCCCAGGAAGCGCCGCGAGGGCCCGCAGCCCGAGGCCGGGCAGGAGCTGGCCCTGAGGATGCTCCCGGTGATCGAGATCTGCCGGTACTGCCCGGGGCTGATCACGGCCCTCGGGGTGAGCGCGGGACTCACGCCCAACGCCATCATCGGCAAGGGGACCGCGCGGCAGATCGAGCGCTGGGCGCTGCCTCTCTTGACCCTGGAGAAGGTGGGCTCCTGGGCCATCACCGAGCCCGGCAGCGGGAGCGACGCCTTCGGGTCCATGCGCGCCACCGCGCGCAGGGTGGACGGCGGCTACGCGCTCAGCGGGAGCAAGACCTTCATCACCAACGGGCCCTACGCGGACACCATTGTCTTTATCTGCAAGCTGGACGAGGGCAACGACCCCAGGGACCGCAAGGTGCTGTCCTTCGTGCTGGAGCGGGGGACGCCGGGGCTCACGCAGTCCAAGCCCCTGCGCAAGATGGGGCAGCACACCTCGCCCACCGGCGAGCTCTTCCTGGAGGACGTGAGGGTGGGCCCGGAGCACCTCCTGGGCGAGACCGAGGACGCCCCGGCGAGGGAGGGCGCCAAGGACACCTTCGTGGCGGAGCGCACGCTGGTGGCGGGGATGGCGCTTGGGATCGTGGAGCAGTGCCTGGCGCTGTGCACGGAGTACGCCCGGACCCGGGTGCAGTTCGGCCGCCCCATCGGGGACTTCCAGCTCATCCAGCTCAAGCTGGCCAAAATGGAGGTCGCGCGGATGAACATCCAGAACCTGATCTTCCGGCAACTGGAGCTGGCGTCCCTGGGCAAGGCCATGGACCTGGCGGAGGCCAGCGCGTGCAAGCTCTACAGCGCCCAGGCCACCATGGAGGTCACGCTGGAGGCGGTGCAGCTCTTCGGGGGCAACGGGTACATGTCCGAGTACCACGTCGAGCAGCTCTGCCGGGACGCCAAGGTGCTCCAGATCTACGGCGGCACGGACGAGATCCAGATCTCGCAGATCGCCCGGACGCTCCTCGGGCGTAGGTGATGGGCGCCCTGGTGGAGGAGACCCTGGAGGGGACGGGCCCTGCGCCCCTGGCGGCGGTGACGCGCTACCGCTTCCGCCTGGCGCCGGGCGAGATCGCCAACGCGCCGTGGGCTTTGCACATCCCGTACGTGCAGCGCGGGAGCTGGGACGACTACGGCGTGGCGGAGCTCCCCGAGCAGGCGAGCTTCGTCTGGCGGCTCCTGCGCGCGCTGGAGGTGCCCATGCCCGTGTCGTACCCTGGGGAGTGGCCCCTGCCCGACGAGGCCACCGCGGAGCGCGTGTGGCGCGCGCTGCGGGCGAAGCTGGAGGCCCCTCACGGCGAGGCGCCCGCCTGCTCCATGGGGCGGGAGCTCTCCGCGCAGGAGGCCCGCGCAGCGCAAGAGTCGCTCACGGCGCGCTACCTGGCGCTGGCGAGCGTGGTGCTCGGGCTGGACACCTCCTGGGAGCGGACGCACCACGAGGTGCATGTGGGAGACTACGAGGCGCGGCGCTCGGAGCGCTGGAAGAACGGCGAGGTGCTGGCGGAGCTCTCTGGCGAGGGGGCATGCACCGGGTACGGCGTCCAGGGTGAGACCGTGACGCTCACCCTCTCGCAGCTCCACCGAGGGGGCCGCGGGGTGGACGTGACCGCCGCGCTCAACATGCGCACCGGTGGCCAGGTGGACGTCACCATCACCGGCGTGGTCAACGTCCAGGCCCTGGCGGCGCGGTTCCTGGCGGGCGAGGCCATCGTTACCGCGCCGTAACGATCCCTGGCCGGAGAGAAAAGCCTTGTAATTTCAACAGGTTGTAGACCAAGGTAGCCACTCAGGGCCCGTCGCGGCAGCAGACCACGCCCGCGAGGCGCGCGTCGTAGCGGCAGCCGAAGGTGTTGGTGGACGAGTCAATGCGCCCGTCGGCCAGGCACGTGGCGGTGGTGCCGCCGTAGTCCGAGCACGCCCGACCCATGCCGGCCATGTCCGCGTCGCGGACCGCGTCGGCCACGCCGCACGACGCCCGGGGGTCGCCCACGATGCCCCGGCAGGTGGCCGAGCAGTAGTTGCAGTCCTGCGCGGCGTCGTAGGCGAAGCAGCCATCAAAGCCCCGGGCGTCGGCGTGGGTCACCGCCCGCACGTCCCCGCCGCGGCAGACGTGCCACCCGGAGGCGCACACGGCCCTCGCGGAGGCCTCATCAATGAAGCCCTCGAAGACACCCCGACACGCCGCGATCCGCGGGAAGCGCGCGGTGTCCGTGAAGCCCTCGCGGGTGCCGTCGGCGCAGCCAGGCTCGGCGATACAAGCGCCGGCCACGCACAGGCGCCCGGCGCCGCAGGCGTTGCCGCAGCGGCCGCAGTGGGCGTTGCTGGCGCGGGTGTCCGTCTCGCACCCGTTGGCCACGGCGCCGTCGCAGTCCCCGAGGGCGCCCATGCACGCGCCCACCGCGCAGGCGCCCATCCTGCACGCGGGGGCGGCGCCCGGGGTGACGCAGCGCGCGCCGCACAGCCCGCAGTGGGCCGGGTCCGAGGCGGTGTGCACCTCGCAGCCGTCGTCGAAGGTGCGGTTGCAGTCGGCGTAGCCCGCGTCGCAGGCGTCCAGGGCGCAGCGCGAGGCGGCGCAGGCTCCCGCGGCGTGGGGCGCCGCGCAGGCCCGCCCGCACCCGCCGCAGTGGGCGGCGCTCGCGCGGGTGTCCACCTCGCAGCCGTTCACCTCGTCGCCGTCACAGTCCGCGAAGCCGGCCACGCACAGGCTCGCGCAGCGCCCCGCCGCGCAGGCCGGCAGCGTGTTCGGCCGCGCTGGGCACGCCGCGCCGCAGGCGCCGCAGTGGGCAGCGCTCGCGCGGGTGTCGGTCTCGCACCCGTTGCTGGCGTTGCGGTCGCAGTCCCCGAAGCCCGCGTCGCAGCGCGCGGTGCACGCGCCGTCCACGCAGACCCCGGTGGCGTTCGGAGGCATGCACGCCCGCCCGCACCCGCCACAATGGGCGGCGCTCGCGCGGGTGTCGGTCTCGCACCCGTTGGTCGCCACGCCGTCACAGTCCGCGAAGCCAGGTGTGCAGGTGTAGGTGCCGGTACCACCCGCACACCCTGCGGTGGTCTGCGGCCTGGTGGCGCAAGCCATGCCGCAAGCGCCGCAGTGGGCGGTGCTCGTGCGGGTGTCGGTCTCGCAGCCGTTGGTGGCCACGCGGTCGCAGTCCCCGAAGGGGGTCATGCACAGCCCTACGGCGCAGGCGCCGTTCATGCACGCGGGGGTGGCGTTTGGCACGGCGCAGCGCGCGTCGCACAGCCCGCAGTGGGCGACGTTGGAGAGCGGGTCGATGCAGGCGCCCGCGCAGCAGGTCTGGCCCGCGGGGCAGGGGCGCGTGGCGTTGCAGCCCACGGTGCACACCTGGCCCACGCACAGCGTCCCCGGCGGGCAGTGCTCGTCGGTCACGCACTCCACGCAGGCGTGGCTCACCGCGTCGCAGCGGGCCCTCCTCCCGAGCGCGCTACCGTCGGAGGGGACGCCGGCGTCGCCCTCGGGGCAGCCCTCGTCGGCGCGGCACCCGGGGACGCACCTGAGGGTGGCCCCGTCGCAGTGCTGGCTGGCCGGGCAGGTGTCCATGGACGGGACGCAGCCCACGCAGCGCCCGGAGGTGACGTCGCAGGCCTCGCCCGCGGGGTTTCCTCGGCAGTCCGCGGAGGACCCACAGCGCGAGGGCACCTCCGGGGTGTCCGGGGACTGCGCCTCCGGCGGCGCGTCCAGGGTGGCGTCCGTCGCGGTCTGGGTGTCCAGGGGCGGGCCTCGGTCCTCCGGGCGGTCCATGGTGACGTCCGGGGGACGGTCCCCGGCGGCATCCAGGGCGCCGGTGTCCGGGGTGTCCACCACCCCCCCGCTCCCGCTGCACGCGGCCAGGAGCGTGACGACCCAGAGGCACCACGGGCTTCGCACCAGGCTCGACATCGCGATCCTCCTCGGCGCCGGGGCGCTCCAGGAGAGGATACACGGAGTCTACCCTCCGGGAGAAGCGCCCAGGGCCGCGCGCACCAGCGGCCCGAGCACCGCTTCGTGCGCGGCCCGCTCCAGGTCGAGCAGCACCACCAGGTGGTCCTGGGCGCGGCTGGTGGCCACGTGCAGGAGGTGAGGCCGCTCCCGGAGCCAGCGCAGGTGGCGCTCCTCGGTGGCGGTGATGGAGAACACCACCACCCGCCGCTCGCCGCCCTGGAGCTTGTGCACCGTGCGCACGAGCACGCCCCCCTCGTCGGTGAGCCCCGCCCGGCCCAGGGCCCTCCCGATGCGCGCGGCCTGGCCCACGAAGGGCGAGAGCACCGCGATGTCCCCGGGGGCCACGCCGTCGCGCACCAGGGCCTCCACCACGGCCACGGCCCTGGCGGCCTCGGGCTCGTTCACCACACCGTCTGGCGCGCGCGCCCCTCGGCCCCGGACGCCCTCCACCAGCACCGGGCCCCGGAGCCACGGTGACAGCTCCAGGAGCGAGCGCGGCGGCGTACGCACCTCCAGGTGGTAGCCGCTCCAGGCCGAGGCCAGGGCCACGATCTCCGGCTGCGAGCGGAAGTGCTCCGTGAGGCACAGCTCCTCGCTGACGCGCCCCGCGGCCACGGCCTGCGCGGAGGTGGCGCTGGAGCACCCCATGCGGAAGGGCGCCAGGGCCTCGCTGGAGAGCCCCGCGGCAAGGCGCTCGTCGGCGTCGTCGGCCAGGGTGTACACCGGCGGGAGCTGGGCCGTGTCGCCCGTAAATAGCGCCCTGCGCGCGCGCGCCAGCGCCGGGACGGCGTACACCGGCGCGCACTGCCCGGCCTCGTCGACCACCAGGCGGTCGATCAGGGCTTCTTCCATGGGGAACGCGGCGCGGAACGACAGGAGCGTGCAGCCGGCCACCGGGAAGAGCGGCGCCAGGTCCGCGAGCACCCGCGGGAGCGGGCGCCCGGGGCGCGGGAGGCGCTCCTCCAGCGCGAGCCCCAGGGCCTCGCGCAGGGGCGCGAGGAGCTTCGCGCGGTGGGTCCAGGCCCAGGCGTCCCTCACGGCCAGGGCGGGCTCCACCAGCGAGGGGTCGGGCTCCGGGGCCTCCGGGAGCGCGGGCAGGGCGACGTTCTTGTCGTAGCGGCTCCGGTGCGAGAGCTGCTGGGCCCGGGCGCTCAGGGCCTCCCTCCAGTCCGCGCGCTGCTTGCGGAGCCGCGAGGAGCGCGCCTCGAAGTGCGCCCTCGCCGACGGGAGCGACGGCCCCGACGGGGCTTCGAGCGCCTCGAGGGCCGCGCGCAGGGTGGCCGCCGTGGCCTCGGCGAGGGACCGGCGGTTGCCGATGCGTAAGCCCACGGGGAGCGCCCTTCCGCGGGTGAAGGGCGCCAGGGCGTGGTCCACGGCGGCGTTGTTGGTGCTGGTGAGCACCAGGGCCCAGCGGTGCTCTCCGCGCTCGGGCTTCGCGCGCCAGGTGCCGCCCAGGGCGCTCTCTACGATGGCATTGGCCACCAGGTGGTGCACCAGCGCGGTCTTGCCGCAACCCGGAGGGCCCCGCACCGCCACGAGGTCGTGGGTGCCCTCGAAGGCCCTGGCGGCGCGCACCTGCGAGGGCGTAGGCGCGGGGTCCCCGTGGCCCAGGAGGAGCCCCGGCTGCGAAGGCGTCGGCGCCCCGCCGAGGTACACCGCCAGCGGGCCCGTCGAGGGCGCTCGCTGGGTCTCCAGGGCGCGCAGCTCCTGGCGCAGCCCTCCGGTCGGGTCTCCGCGCGGAAGCAGCATGGCCATGGCCAGGGGGTGGCACTCGACGGCGAGGCGCGGCGCCGCCCGGGCCCTGGCGGCGTCGCAGAGGGCCCTCACGTCGTCACGGGTGAGGGCGCCCGGCGCCAGGGGCGCGCAGTCTTCGTCGTCGCCGTGGACCAGGAGCCTGGTGGCCGCGCGGACGAGGGCCGCCGGGTCGTCTGGAGAGGCCCCGGGGAGCGCGCTCCACACAACGGGGTCGAGGTCGAAGAGCGCGCTCCAGAGCCCGGCGTGGGGGGCGCACCGCGGGGTGTCCTCCTCGCGCTCGGCGCCGACGAGGTGCAGCCCCGTCGGTAGCTCCAGCGCGGCGCCCACGCGGGTCCCCGGAGGGAGCCTCCAGGCCGCGCCCGAGACCCTCCACGAAGCGCTGGCGCCCGCCCAGGACAGGAGCGGCGCGGTGCGGCGCTGGCCCTGCTGCCAGAAGGTCACCACGGGGAAGCCCACCACCAGGTCCTCGGCGCCGTCCGAGGCCATGGCCGCGACGTGGGCCTCGAAGAGCGCGGCGGCCCTCGCGGGCGGCGGCGTGAGCACCAGCCGGTCGTCGTCCCGGAGGACCCAGCGCGTGGCGTCCTCCGTGGGGGAGAACAGCCGGAGCGAGAGCGCCGCTCCATCGCGCGCGGGCCTCGACACCCGCGACGCCGGCGAGAACACAAGGGCCGCCGTGGGCGCGGGCACCGCCACGCTGGCCTCGGCGCGCGCCAGCTCCTCCAGGGCTCGGAGCCCATACCGCACCGGGTCGAGAGAAACCTTGTGCCGTCCCACCGCCGCGGGGGTGTACCACGGCCTCCAGGCGCGAGAGCACAACCCGCACTACCCGCGCGGGCCGTGGTCGCCCCCGTGGTATCTTCCCTACGTGGGGAACCAATACCTGATGTGGGTGAGTGTAGTCTTCGCGCTCGGGTGCAACCGCGGGGGAGGTGCCAACAACGCGCCGGACGTGGCCCCGACGAGCGCGCCCGTGGCCGCACCGGTGACGCCCTCGGTGGCGCCGGCGCCGGACGCTGCGGCGGTGGCTCCGGGGGACGCCACGACCACGACGGACGCCACCGCGGCGGTCACGGGAGACGCCACGGCGCCCGCGGCGCCGGGAGCGACCGGGGACGGCCCCGCGGAGGTGGCCCGGAGGTACCTGGAGCTCGGCGGCAGAGGGGACCTGGACGGGGCTCGGGCGCTGGTGGTGGAGCCCTGTCGCGGCGGCTCCGTGGGGGACGTGTCCGCGGTGCAGATGATGGGCTCGCGCATGACCCTGAGCGGCGTAGAGACCTCCGTGGCCTCGGAGGAGGGAGACCAGGCTCGGGTGCGCTACACGGTCCGGGGCTCGGTGCACAGCCGCGGTGGCACCGCCACGGTGCTCGGCATGCGGGTGCGCACCGGGGCCCTCAACATCGACGGCGCGCGCCAGAGCGGGACGCTCTCCATGGCGCGCGAGGGCGGCCGCTGGCTGGTCACCTGCCGCGAGGCAACGCGCCGCCGGAGGGTGCTCTCGGAGTAGCCTCGCCGCGGTCCGGCGGTGGC
Organism: Deltaproteobacteria bacterium; assembly: GCA_016218725.1. Classification (GTDB taxonomy): domain Bacteria; phylum Myxococcota_A; class Polyangia; order Polyangiales; genus JACRDB01. The sequence goes on along the minus strand of JACRDB010000169.1, from coordinate 47,690 downwards.
GCCGCGTCGCGGGCGACGCACCCGGAGGCGTCCCTCTGGGCCGTGACTTCCCTTGCGGTTCAAGGGTTTCGAGGGGTCTCTTCGGGCACCTCGTCGGTGGCACGGAACGCGCTTGGTCAAGACCGCCATGGCGCCGCGGAGAGCACACCTCGCCGGCCCGGAGCCGGACAAGACTCTCACGGACCCTGAACCCCTCGGGCCCGCCGGAGGTGAGCGCGGGCAGGTCCTCGGTGGGCGCTACCGCCTCGGGGCGCTCCTCGGCGCGGGGGCCATGGGCTCGGTGTACGAGGGCTGGAACACCCGCACCGGGCGCAAGGTGGCGGTCAAGGTGCTCCACCCCTCGCGCGCCGCGCGCGCCGTGGACCTGGAGCGCTTCGAGCGCGAGGCGCGCGCCGCCGCGGAGGTCGCTCACCCGAACATCGTCGAGGTGCTGGACTTTGATCGCGAGGCGACGCCTCCCTTCCTGGTGTTGGAGCACCTCGAAGGGGAGACCCTGGAGGCGCGCCTGGAGCGCCAAGGGGCGCTGGACCCTGGCGAGGCGTTGCAGCTCCTCCTGCCGGTGCTCTCGGCGTTGGAGGCCGCCCACGCCCGGAGGGTCGTGCACCGGGACCTGAAGCCCGCCAACGTGTTCCTGGCAAGGACCCGCGACGGCGGGGTGTGCCCCAAGGTGCTGGACTTCGGCGTGGCGTGGGTGCCTGGCGCGCGGCGCCTGACGGGCCAGCATGTGCTCCTCGGGACGCCCGCGTACATGGCCCCGGAGCAGGCCCGGAGCGTGCCCGACCTGGACGCCCGCGCGGACCTCTGGAGCTTCGGGGCGATGCTCTACGAGTGCGTCTCGGGCCGCCTGCCCTACGACGGAGCCTCCGTCGCCGAGGTCCTGGTCCGCAGCGCCACGGAGAGCCCCGTGGACCTCCGCGCGCTCTGCCCGGAGCTCCCCGAGGCCCTGACCGCGGTGGTGCACCGCGCCCTGGACCGTAACCGCGCGCTGCGCTACGGCTCCGCCCGCGCGCTCCGGGAGGCCCTCCTGCGCGCCGCCGGGAGCCCCGAGGAGCTCTCACCGGTCACGCGCTCCGTCGCGCCCGCGGCCCGCCCTTCGCCCCTACGGCGCTACACCCTCGCCGCCGCGGGAGCGCTCGGGCTCCTCCTCGGCGTGCCCTCCTCCCGCTCGGCCCTGGACAACACCCGGAGCCCTGTGCCACCCGCCTTCCCGACGCCCGCTCCCAGGGCCGACGAGCCCGCCCTGCGCGCGTTCTCCGTGCGTCCCCTGCGGGTTCGAGTCCGCACCCGAGTCCTTCGGAGGAGCGCACCTTCGATCACCACACCCACATGTGGGTACCGCGGCCCCGGCGCGTCCGGGGGGCGTGCCGTACATCCGACGAGCGTGCCCGGGGCGTAGCCTCGGGTTGCGATGCGATACCTCTTGCGTGGGTTCCTGGTGGCGGCGTGGACCGCGGCGGTCGCGCCAGGTTGCAACGGTGATGGCTCCGGGGCGATCTCGCCGGACGGGGCCATGGTGGGTGACGGCGTCGCGGGAGGCGACAGTGTCACGGGGGGTGACGGCAGCGGGCCGGACACTTCGCCCTCCACGGATACGGCTCCCGAGGACACCGCGCAGGCACGGGACAGCGCGCCGGGGGACGCGCCCGCAGTCACCGATGGGACCGCGGACGCGGAGCCCTCGGACGCTCCAGCGGACGCCCCGGGGGACGGAGCCGCCACGGACGGAGCGCCCTCCGACGGGGGAGGGACCACCATGGACGCACCGGTCGACGGCGACGGCGACGCGGGGAGCTCGGACGGTGCGGCGATGGACACTCCCGCGGACGCTGCGCCGTCGGAGGTGGCCGCGGACACCGCGACGGAGGACCGGGGCATGGCGACGCCCGCCACGGAGCGCCCCACCGCGAGGGTGACGGTGAGCCCCTCGCGCATCGCCCGCGGGGATGGCTTTGTCACGGTGGTGACCCTGGACGCCGCGGGGTCCATGGGCGGGGGCTTGTCTTACCAGTGGAGCATCCCCGACGGGCGCTTCGAGCCAGGCAGCGCGGCCACGGACCCGGCCGTGAGGGTGCGCCTCCCGGGCACCGCGGACCACGGCTGGAGCGTGAGGGTGCGCAACGCCCTGGGCGAAGACGCCGCGGCGGGCATCGTGCGCGTAAACCGCGCCCCGGTCGCGGTTTCTGGCGACGGCGCGGTGGTGGCCGCGGGGGCCGTGGTGCCCCTTGACGGGGCCGGGTCCCTGGACCCGGACGGGGACCCTCTCACCTACGCGTGGACGCTCACGGAGCGCCCGGAGGGCTCCGCGGCGGCGGTGAGCGGCGCGACGGAGCGCGCGGCGATGCTGCGCACGGACGTGGCCGGGCGCTACCGGGTGCGCCTCACGGTGCACGACGGGCTCCAGGCCAGCCCCGGCTCCGAGCTTGTGGTGCAGGCCACCGCGTCGGACGTGGACCCCCCGACCCTGAGGTTGAACGTGTCGCCTCCGGGGATCACCGTCGGGGCCACCAGCCGCGTGTGCGTGACGGTGACCGACGGCTCCGCCCTTCGTTCGCGGACGGTGACCGTCGGGGGCACGGCCCTCACGCTGGACGGGGCGGGCTGCGGGACCTTCACGCCCACGGCCCCCGGGCGCTACGAGGTGATCGCCACGGTCAGGGACGCCTCGGACAACGTGGCGACCGCGCGGGGCGTGCTCTTCACCGCGGCCATGGCCGACGACGGTCAGCCGCGGTTGACGGTCACCGGCGGGCCCTCCAACGGCGCGGTGCTCACGGCCCCGGTGGACATCACCGGCACGGCGACGGACCGGGAGCTGGTGCGCGTCACCGTGGAGACTTCGCCCCACGGGGCGGGGCGCTTCACGCCGGTGTCCACGCTGGACCGTCCCGTGACCGCGGGGCGCCTCGGGACCATCGACCCCACCATGCTCCCGGAGGGCTTCCATGATTGGAGGGTCTGCGCCGAGGACGCCCACGGGACACGGGTGTGCACCACGCCCCCGAGCGCCATCGAGGTGCCGCCCACGGTGACCCCGAGGCCAGGGACCGTGAGGCTCGTGGTGCTGGACGCGGTCACGCGCCTGGTCAACGTGCCCCTCCGGGTGCGGAGGGTGTACGACTCCCGGGACCGCTCCAGCGGGGACTTCGGCGCCGGGTGGAGGCTGGAGCTCGAGGGCTTCGGCAGGCTCTCGCAGCTCAATGACACGTCGCTCAACTACGAAGAGAACGGCGGGTGCACGTTCCTGCCGTTCCGCCCGAGGCTCCGGGAGACGGTGCCCCACCGCTGGGCGGTGACCCTCGGGCCCACCACCTACCGCTTCCGGCTGAGCATCACCGGCAGGACGTGCGACATCGGTTCGTCCGAGGCCAGCGTGACCGTGGAGCCCGAGACCGGCACCGCCGCCACGCTGGAGGTCCTCGACGCGCCCACCACGGAGCTACGCTTGCTCTTCGCGCGCGGGGGCGTGCTGGTGGACAACCTCGGGAACCTCTGGCAGCCGCAGCTCTTCCGGCTCCGCACCCGCGACGGGACCGCGTACGACATCCACCGTACGCGGGGGGTGCTGGCGCTGCGTACGGCCTCCGGGCGCTCGCTCACGGTGACCACCGCCGGGGCCATCACGGAGAGCGAAGGCGCGGCCCTCGGGATCACCCGGGACACGCTGGGGCGCATCACCCGGATCACGCTCCCCGACGGGGCCTCCCGGACCTACCAGTACAACACCGCCGGGGACCTGGTGGCCGCCACGGATTTCTCTGACTCCACCACGCGCTACCGCTACGACGGCGAGCACCTGCTGCTCCAGGTGATCGACCCGCGGGGCCGGGCTCCGGGGACCATGGAGTACGACAGCACCGGGAGGCTCGTCGGGGCCTCGGACGCCGAGGGGCGCAGCGTGCGCTTCGAGCACGCCGACGGGCGCCGGGAGGTGATCACGGACCCCGAAGGGCGCGCCTGGGTGTTCATCTACGACGAGAGGGGTCTCGTGGTGCGCTCCGAGGACCCCCTCGGGGGCGTCCGGCGATACGAGCGCAACGCCCTTGGGAGAGTGACCGTGGAGACCGACCCGTTGGGGAACGCCACGCGCTACGAGTACGACGCCGCGGGCAACCGCACGGCGCGGGTGGACGCCCTGGGCAACCGCTGGACCACTACCTTCGACAGCGCCGGGCGCCCCACCCGCACCACGGACCCCGACGGGAACACCCGCACCACGACATACAACAGCGACGGCGACGTCACCTCCATCACCGACCCTCGCGGCGCTGTCACGCGGCTGGAGTATGACTTCCGAGGGAACGTCTCCCGCGTGACGCACCCGCTGGGCGGCGTGGAGACCTACACCTACGACCGTCGGGATCGCCCCACGGGGATGACGGACCTCGACGGGCTCACCTTCCGGCTGTCCTCCACGGCCACGGGCGAGAGGGCCGCGTACACCTACGAGGGCCGCGAGGCCACCATCGACGAGAGCTTTGATCGCTCGGGACGTCCCACGGCCCTCCGGGGCCCCGACGGCGAGAGCAGTCGGGTGAACTTCGACGCCTCGGGGCTGCTCACGGGCACCACGGACCCGCTGGGACGCGCGCAGACCGTGCTCTACGACGCGCGAGACCTCCCGGTGGCCTTCCGGGACCTGAATGGCACCACCACCACGGTGCTCCGTGGCCCCACGGGTCGCCCCACCGCGGTCACCCTCGGCGACGGACGCGTGCTGGATCGTAGCTGGGACGCCCTCGGGCGCATGACCCGCAGCACCCTCCCCGGCGGCCAGACCGCGCGCATGACCTACGACGCCGCGGGCCATATCACCGCCCTGGACCTCCCCGGTCGCGGCGCCTGGGCCTTCACCTACAACGCCGGCAATCGCCCGGTCACCGTGACCGGCCCCGGAGGTGGCTCCGCCCGCTTCGAGTACTCCCCCGGAGGCCGCCGCACCGCCACCGTGGACGCTCTCGGGCGCCGCACGGCCTACGCCTATGACCCCGATGGCGCCCCGACAGAACTCCGTGACCCCGCCGGAGGCGTCACCCGCATCACCCGAGACATCGAAGGCCACGTCACCGCCGTCACCAACCCCCGAGGAGAGGTCACCCGCATGACCTACAACCCCGCCGGGCACCTGGTGAGCACCACCACCCCTGGCGGCGAGGCCCTCACTTGTACGTACAACACCCTCGGACGCCTGACGGCCGCTACCCTGCCATCGGGCGCGGTGTGGACCTACAGCTACGACATTTCAGCACATCTAACTACACGCCGGTTCCCCTGGGGCGGTGAAGAGCGCTTCGAGCACGACGCCCTGGGGCGTCAGACACGGATCACCGACGGCACCGGGCAGGCGACGGTGTTCACCTACGACGCCGCGGGGCACCTGGCGGCGCGCACCCCCTCGGACCCGGCGCTGACGGAGACGCGCACCTGGGCGGGGCCCAGGCTTGTGTCAGCCCGGGGACCGTACGGCATGGTGACCTTCTCCACGGAGGCCTCCGGGCGCCTGCGCCGGGCGGACACCTCCGACGGAGATTTCGTTGCGTACACCTACGACACGGCCGGGCGGGTGGAGACCGTGGGGACGCCGTCGGGTTCGGTGAGGCAGGGCTGGGACCCGGCCTCCGGGCGCCTGGGCTCCGTGGAGGATCCGTCCGCGGGGAGGGCGGAGTTCACCTATGACCTGGCCGGGCAGCTCGTGGGCGTGAGGCAGCCCGGGGAGCTGGTGACCACCTACACCAGGGACGGCCGCGGGGAGCTCACCGCAGTGCGCGTAACGCGCGCTGGGGCAACGCTCTACGAGCAGACCGTCACCCGGGACCTCGCCGGGGACGTGACCGCCCTGGACGAGACCTCCGGCGGCGCGACCCGGAGCGCGCGCTTCACCTACGACGCCAGAGGGCACCTCTCGCGCGAGACCCGCGGGGGCACCACCCTGGACTACACCTACGACCGCGACGGGAGCTTGACGGCGCTGGGCTCGCGGCGCCTCACGCTGGACCGTTTGAGGCCCGTCGCCGCGGGAGGCGCCACGCTCCGCTGGGACGCCGCCGGGCGCCTGGTCGAGCGCTCCGAGGGCGCCGTCACCGAGCGCCTGCGCTACGACGCCGTGGGGCGCCTGGCGGAGGTCACCCGCGCCGGCGCCGCGCCCGCCCGGGTGCGCTTCACCTACGACGACCAGGAGCTCCTGCGCACCGTGGACATCGACGGCGCCTCGCGCAGGCTCCTCTGGGACCGCGCCGCGGGGGCGCCGCGGCTCCTGGAGGAGCGCGCCCCGGACGGCGCTCTCCTGGTGCGCTACGTCTACGGCCCCGAGGGCCTGGTGGCCGTGGTCGAGGGCAGCGCCGCGCGCCCCGTGGTGCGCGACGCCCTCGGGAGCGTTGTGGGCGTGATCGACGGCGGGGCCTTCACGGCGAGGCACGGGTACACGGCCTTCGGCGAGGGCTCCGCGGGCTTTGGCCGCGGTGCGCGGCTGGGCTTCCGGGGCGAGTACCTGGTGCCGGAGCTCGGGCTGTACTTCCTCCGGTCGCGCTTCTACGACCCGTCCCTCGGGCGGTTTCTCACGCCCGACGCGGTGTCCCAGGACCCGTCGGCGCCGGCGCTCTTCGACCCGTACCGCTACGTGGGCAACAACCCCCTGCGGTACACCGACCCCACGGGGCGCTTCTCCCTCGGGGAGCTGGCCATCACGAACATCATCGCGGGGGTGCTGGCGGCCATCGCCGCGCCCATCCTCGCGGAGATCGGGCTCCTGCTGGTGGAGGCCATCACGGGCCGGGACCTGGGCACCGTCGGGGGCTTCAACGGCTTCAACGCGGGCGTGCAGCTGGTCGAGCGCTCCGGGGCGTACGCCTCCACCGCGGGCCTGGGCTTCGGCTTCGATTTCACCTGGGAGCCCGAGACGCTGTACCCACAGCTCTTCACCATCTCCGTCGAGACCAACCTGGGCATTGACTTGAAGAGCCCGGAGGTGCGGCTCTCGAACCGCCCGATCAACCTGGAGTTCGGTCCCAGCTTCAGCGCGGACTACCTCCCCGGGGACGTCAAGCCCCTGGCGGTCTCCCTCCAGGTGAAGGTGGGCGCCGCCGCGCGCGCCCTGCGGCGGCGCGCCCTGGCCGCCAACGCCGTGCTCCGCACCTACGTCGAAGCCTCCGGCGGGCTCACCCTCGAGTTCGAACTCTTCGGCACGGACCGCAACGGCAACGCCGCGTCGAATTTTGTCTCGCCCCCCGCCACCCCCGGGGGCAGCTCCAGCTTCAACCCCGAGGGCTTCACCAAGCTCAAGACCCCGCTGTCGGATTTCTCCTTTGTCCCCATCGTGGAGACCTTCCTGTTCCCGACCAACCGCAACGGCGAGAGGGGCTTCCGCAACGCCCTCCGTGAGCTCCAACCCGGCAGGAGCTTCGCGCCGCCTCCGCCCAACACGGGCCAGTCCCGGCGCTTCTACTTCGGCGTGCTCTTCGAGTTCCCGGTGGTGGTCATCCCCATCGATGACAACCCGGAGACCCAGGCGGACCTCGGCCTCTTCTCCTCCATCGCCAGCCTCGCGGGCTTCTAATAACTTCGCCATTCACGGCCAGAATGTCCGTGAAATGCGATCATCGGGAGGTCGTTTCGGTCACTTGCAGGGTAGTCAAATAACTACTATGTGGTATGGTTCCCTGCATGAACCAGAGTGTATTGTGGTTCGTGGTGGGGGGGCTCCTCGCGTCCTGCGGGTCGGGGGTGGAGGAGCTTGAGCCTGGCGATGACTCGCTGGTGGAGGAGAGCGGCACGCGGAGGGACGACCCTCGGTACACGGTGGCGGTGTCTCGCCAGTGGGTGCTCAAGGGGGACGGGCTCACCGCGGGGGACCGGGAGCTCACGGTGCGCATCACGCCGCCGGCGGGGGTGACGCGGCTGCGGGCCTCGGTGGACTCCCGGAGCGCCGTGGCGGCGGTGCGTGGGAGCGACGGGGTGTGGACCGTGCGCCTGGCGGTGGACGCGCTCGCGCCCGGGGAGCACACGCTGAAGGTGGGGGCGGGCACCTCGCGCACGCCGGTGGTGACGCGCACCTTCCAGGTGAGCCACCCGGCGTACGTGGTGGTGTCCACGGACTTTGACGACACGCGCTTCTCGGACCGGGAGATCGCCCGGATGGACGAGCTGCGGCGCAGGCACCCCAGGCTGGTGTACTCGCATTTCTTCGCGCCCTTCCATTACACGGACCCGCAGGTGTCGGAGGCCCGCAAGGCGGAGCTCGAGCGCTGGGTGAAGGCCATGCGGGACGAGCACGGGGACGAGCTGGGGGTGCACATCCACGGCTGGTGCCATTTCGTCACCGCCGCGGGGGTGCGGTGCCGCACGGAGCCCGCGTTTGCCCCGGGGGACACCACGGGGTACCTCACGGTGCTGGCGGCCTACACCGAGGCGGAGATGACCGCCCAGCTCCGGTACGCCGTGGAGGTCTTCCAGCGCCACGGCCTCGGGCGCCCCACCAGCTTCCGCGCCGGGGGCTGGACCGCGGACCTGTCCACCCTGCGGGCCCTGGAGGCGTCGGGGTACACGGTGGACTCCAGCGCCATGCCCCCGCACCGGATCGCCTCCTGGCGGGGGTACAACCTCTACACCTGGAACGAGCGCAACTGGACCGGGATCACGGAGACGTCGCAGCCGTATTTCCCCTCCGAGGAGCTCATCACCCGGAGCGCCCCGATGCGCCCCATGCGCATCCTGGAGGTGCCCGACAACGGCATCCTGGTGGACTACATCACGGGCCAGGACATGGTCGCGGTGTACGAGCAGAACGCCCCCACGGGCCGCGCCCTGCGCGCCCCGGCGCTCTTCCAGGTGGGCTTCCACCCGCCGAACTTCAGCGACAACTACCTCGCGCGGATGGACATGGCCCTGGCCCACGTGGACCGGCACCTCCACGCCGAGGACCGCGGCCCCGCGGTGTACGCGCGCATCTCCGACCTCACCCGCGTCTGGAGGCCGTGAGGTCGCTGGCTCCTACGAGCGCCCCGGCCTGCGCCAGGTCCACCTGGGCGTGACGCACGCCACGGCGGCGCCGAAGCCCCCGCGGCTACCGTCGAGCGAGATCATGGGCATGGTGACCACGCCGGTCATGGAGCCGGTGTAGACCATCGCGCGGTTGACCTCCGAGGCCCCGACCACGAACTCCGGCACGCCGTCGCAGTTGACGTCGCCGGCCCCGGAGAGGGCGTGGCCAAAGGCCCCTCCCTCCGGGCCGCTGAGCACCGGCGTGGCCATCGTCGCCAGCCCCGAGGCGCCGCCCTGGTACACGAAGACCTGGTCCTCCAGCGGGGCCCCCACGCCCACGTCCGTGAAGCCGTCGAGGTTCACGTCCCCGAGGTCCGCCACGGTGTCGCCGTAGTCGTTGTTGCCCTCGGGCCCGCGGATGGTCGCGTTGGGCATCATGGGGACGCCGCTCATCCCGCCGTTGTACACGTACAGAATGTTGGTCTGGAACGTGGTGGCCAAAACGTCGGAGTAGCCGTCGCCGTTGACGTCCGCGCCGCCGACGGCCTTGCCGAACTCGCTCATGGCGGGACCCCGGAGCTCGACCCCGGTGGTCCCGAGTCCCGTGGCGCTCCCGAGGTAGACGTACGCCCGGTCCGCGCCGTAGGTGCCCACCACCACGTCCGCGAAGCCGTCGGCGTTGACGTCCCCCGCGGTGGCCGCGGAGTAGCCGTAGCGCCGGGCCTCGCTCGGGGGCTCCAGCGTGACCGACGGCGTCGTGTCAAAGCCCGCGGCGCGGCCGTAGAACACAAACGCCCGCTGCGCGCTCGGGGCCCCCACCACCAGGTCCGCGTAACCATCGCGGTTGACGTCCCCGGCGCCGTTCACGGCGTGGCCGAAGCGGGACATCGCCGGGCCTCGGAGCACGATGGGCGACGCCCCGGTGGCCACCCCCGTGGCGCTCCCGCGGTAGACATACACCTGCTGGAAGCCCGGGGACCCGATGGCGACGTCTCCGTAGCCATCCCCGTCGATGTCCCCGAGGCCCGCCACGCTGAAGCCGTACTCCGCGTCGGGCTCGGGGATGGAGAGCGTGGCCGAGGCGGTGGCGCCGAGGCCCGTCGAGGCCCCCTGGTGGATCACCGCGCGGCTGTCGAGGTGGGCCCCCACCAGCACGTCCCCGCACGCGTCACCGTTGACGTCCGCGGCGACGCCCCAGGCGGTGTTCACCGCCGCGCTCCGGCGGCCGACGAAGAACACCCACACGGCGCTGGGGCCCGTCACCGTGGCCTCGCCCATCCTCCCGCGGGCGCGCCAGAAGTACGCCCCGGGCGCAAGATCCATCGCGGGGCTGCCCTCGGGGCCGGTGCTGGTGAACATCGCCCGCACCCTGGCGCACGCGCGGTCCTCGCAGAGCTCGAAGGCCGCCCCGTCGGTGCCCTCGGAGAGGGCCACCCGGAATCTCGGGCGCTGCGAGGTCACCCTGGAGCCCCACGGCGGGGAGACCAGCCTCGGGGGTGGGAGCATCACCATCATGCAGCGCCCGTCCCGGAGCATGAAGCCCGCCTCGCAGGCCACCACGCAGCGGGCCATCATGCACGCGGCCAGGCCCCGCTCGGGGGCCGTGCAGGCGTTCCCGCAGGCGCCGCAGTTGGCGCGGTCCCCCATGGGGTCCACGCAGGCGCCCCCGCACAGGAGCTGCCCCTCGGGGCACCGGATGGTGGTGTCCACGGCGGCCTCCGGGGCGCTGTCCTCGGCCACCTCCGGGGCGCTGTCCATGGACGCCTCCGCGGGGGCGGAGTCCTCCACGGGGGCCGTGTCCATCCCCGAGTCCATGGGCGCGACGGTCGTATCCTTCGGTGGGGCCGTGTCCTGGAGGAGCGGCATGTCCGCCCTGGTGGCGTCCACGGAGGCGTCCTGGGGCCTCGGAGGCCCCTGGCCTGCCGCGCTGTCACTGGAGCACCGGGGGAGCGCCGCGAAGAGACCCGCGGCGAGGAGTACGCAAAGACGGTCACGGGCCATGATCCCGCCAGTGTAATACACTCCGGGCCCGAACACGCGACCCCCCGGACCGGGCTACGCGAGCTGCACGCTCCGGCGGGTGAAGGCCCCGCCGTTCCACCAGCCGGTGATGGGGAAGGTGACCGCGGGGCGATGGGTGGACGCGGCGCCCGCGGCCACCAGGAGCGGCGCGTAGTGCTCCCAGGTGGGGAGCGCCATGCGCGCGGCCGGGGCGCGGGACTGGAAGTCCAGGAGCGCGTCCACGTCGAAGCGGTTGAGGGCGTCCTCGCACCAGGCGTCGAAGTCCCGGGCCCACGAGGGCGTGCCCGGGCGGAACGCGTAGCGCATGTTGTGGGTAAGAAACCCGCTGCCGAACACCAGGGTCCCCTCGTCCCGGAGCGGCGCCAGGGCCTCGCCGAGCGCGAAGAGCGCCCGAGGGTCAAGACCCGGCAGCGAGAGCTGGAGCACGGGCACCTGCGCCTCGGGGTACATCGCCAGGAGGGGCACATAGGCCCCATGGTCCAGACCCCGGGAGGGGTCGTCGGTGAAGGGAAGCGCCCGCGCCCGGAGGAGCTCCCTCACCCGGGAGGCCAACGCCGGAGCCCCCGGAGCCGGGTAGCGCACGCGGTAGAAGCGCTCCGGAAAGCCGTAGAAATCGTACACCAGCGGCGCCGTCGCCGTGGCCCCGAGGGCCGCGGGCCTCGCCTCCCAGTGCGCGGACACCATCAAGATCGACCGAGGCCTCGGCAGCGCCCCCGCCCACCGCCCGAGGTCCCCCACCCACCCGGCGTCCTCCAACAAGATCGGCGCCCCATGGGCCGCGAAGAGCACAGGCATCCGCCCGCTCGCCGTACGCTCGCCCTGGTCCGTGGTGGTCATCGTCGGCCGGTCCTTTCGGCCGCAGGAGAGCGCCGCCAGCGGCAGCACACCGAAGGTCCGGAGCAGGCTCCTGCGGTCCATCACACAGGCTCCATCGCACACACCGTGCCAACAGTACCACCGCGCAGGAAGCCCCGCGCGACACCCCCAACCGCAATCAGTTTGAGAGCGCAACAATCAAATTGATAAACTGCGGAGCTCTAGCCGAAGACCACCATGCTCTGCCGGGAGAGGGCCACGGGGACGCCGCCGGGGCCCCAGAGGAGGACGCCCTGGCTGCTGTAGCCATCGCGGGCGGCGTCGAGGGTGACGTCGGCCCTCCAGCCCTGGAGCCCGAGGCCCTGGAGGGGGGCTCCGAGGAACTCCAGGAGCCAGGTGACGGTGCTCCCCGGGGCGGGCTGCCGCAGGTGCGAGAGCGCCAGGGGCGGGACGAAATCCGCGATGGCCACGACGTGGGCCTCGGTGGCGGGCCCGTCGTCGCGCATGCTGACGTCGTAGCTCGCCTCGGTGGTGGGCACGCCCTGGAAGGGCAGGGCTCCGCGCAGGAGCCTCACCTGGAAGTGCTGGGTGAACTTCGGCGTGACGCCGGGGACATACGGCAGGGGTGAGGCGTCCACCGCGGGGAGGAGCGCTTGCGACGGGGTGACCGCCACCGCCGAGGCCCTGGGCTCCGCGAAGAAGCCCGTGACCAGCACGACGGGGGCGCCCTGGTCCATGAGCCGGGCCTCGGCGTGGGTCGCGCTGCGGCCCCGTCGGAGCACCTGGGCGCGCACGTCGAGGCGCTCCGCCGCGGGCGCCACGAAGGTGGCCGCGAGAGCGCGCAGCGGGGCCGTGGGGACGAGCGCCCGGAAGGCGCGCAGGCACAGGGCGAGCTGGAGGCCGCCGAAGACGCTGCGGCCCTGCATCCAGTCGTCGGGGATCGTGAGGGCGAGGCCCTCGGGGGCGGGCTCCGCGCGCGCCAGGAGCGCCGAGAACGGGGTGAGCGTCACCCCGGGGCTTCTAGGTCCGGGGTGCTCGCGCGGCAAGCGCCTCACGCACCGAAGGGCGCGCTCCGGCGGCCGCGGAGCTCCTCCCGGATGGCGCGCTGCACCTCCGGAGGGCGCGCGGCCAGGGCCGGGAAGAGCACGGTCTCCTCCAGCGCGAGGTGCTCCTCGAAGGCGCCTTCAAGCGTCGTGACGGCCTCCCTTACGCGGGCGCGCGCCGCGGGGTCTCCGGGCGCCTCGCCCAGCGCCCCGAGCGCCGAGAGGAGCGCCCCGAGCGGCGCGCCGTGGTCCTGGTGCTGCGCATGCATCGCCGCGAGGGCCGCGTCCACCGCGGGCGCCACGCCTCGCAGCCGCGGCAGGATGCTCTCCTCCTCGTCGGCGACGTGCAGGGGCAGGGCCTCGGTGAAGTACCGCGCGCAGCGCGCGCTCTCCGTGGCCACGGTGGCCGCGTCCAGGTCCTCCCGACGCCCGAGCTCCGAGGCCACATGGAGGAAGGTACGAATGCGCTGGTGGCACTCCAGGAGGAGCCCGACCAGGTCCGTGGGCTCCGCGCGGCGACCGAGGGTGACGAGCATCGCCCGGGGACCTATGGGCCCTCGCCCTACGCCGACAAGGGCTTGACCAGCTCCGTCTGCCACCGGGAGGGGTCCAGGCCCGACTCGGGTCCGGAGAGGTAGGTCTCCCAGAAGTCCGCCCGCTGCGCGACGGGCTGGGTGTTCACCCACGTGAGAAACGCGCCCCAGGCGTCCCCGAGGCCCTCGTAGCCGCCGTGGTACACCGTGCGGGCGACCCTGGCCGCGGGCAGGAGCCCGGGCTCCACCCTCCCGGAGGGCGTCACCGCCGCGGTCACCGGCACCCCCACCTCGAAGTCAAACACCTCCGGGTCCATGCGGTGATGATGCGAGAACAGCGCCCCCGCGGGTCCCACCCCCTGGGCCTTGACCACCGCGAGGAGCTCCGCGAAGGCCGGTCCCATGACCTCGCGGATACCATTCCGCGGCACGGTGATGCGCAGCACCGCCACGGTGCGCTCGGGGCTGTCGGTGAGGCTCGGCGTGTCAATCATCGTGGGACCTCCCTTCCGGCGAGGAGGGATACACCAGCCAGGGTGCCGCCGCGAACTTCATGCACCGTGAGGTCTGCCGCGCGGCTGGTCCGCGGAGCGGCGACGTGGTAGAGGTGGAGCATGGTCGCGGCGGCGAAGCAGGCGGACGCGGTCTGGTACCCGGAGACGGACGAGATGGGGGAGCACGCGCTCCAGCGCTTCATCGCGGAGCTGCTGCGGGGTGTCCTGGTGCGTTGGTTTCGCGCGCAGGGGCGGGTGGCCTTCGCGGGGGCCAACCAGTTCGTGTACTGGCGCGAGGGCGACCCCCACGCGAGCCGTGCGCCGGATGTGTACGTGCTGGAGGGCGTCCCGCAGGACGCGCCGGAGGTAGGGAGCTGGAAGACCTGGGAGGGCCACGCCCCGTCGTTTGCGCTGGAGGTGTGCAGCGCCGACAACTGGCAGAAGGACTACGACGACGCGCCCGCGGACTACGACGCCATGGGCGTGCGCGAGCTGGTGATCTTCGACCCCGGCGCCACGGCGCGCAGCCGCCGCAGGGTGCGATGGCAGCTCTACCGCCGCGTGCGCGGCGTCCTCAAGAGCGTGGCCAGCGCGCGGGGAGACCGCGTGTGGAGCCAGGTCCTCGGCTGCTTCGTGCGCCTCGTGGACCAGGATGGGCACCCGCGGCTCCGCCTCGCCACCGGTCCCAACGGCGGGCTCCTGCTCCCCACCGCCGAGGAGGCCGAGCAAGCCGCGCTCGCGCTCGTCCACGCTGAGCGCGCCGCCAAGGAGGCCGCCCTGGCCGCGGAGGCGGCCGAACGCGTCGCCAAGGAGGCCGCCCGCGCCGAAGTCGAGCGCCTGCGCCGGGCGCTGGCCGAGGCACTCGGAGCGGCTCCTCCGGTGGGGACAAGGTCCGAAGGAACAGGGTGAACCTCCCTAGGCGTCATCCGCCATCACGTTGCAGCCTCGTCGGGACCGATGATCCAAGACGCAGCGGGGCACGGAGAAGACACCAGAGCGCCACGGTGACCCTCCGCTTCCGATGGAACGCAGGGCGTGTGGACCCACGGACCGCGCAGAGAGTACCCTCAGCCTCATGGACCACCGTCTCCTGGGCCGAGTCGTCCTGGTGGGACTCCTGCTGGCGCGCTGCGGTGGGGGCGGCGCGACGCCCTCCCCGGACCGGACCTTGCCCGATGCAGCCTCCGATCTTGTCGAAATTACTGAAGATTTGAGCCCGATCGACGGGCGCGACGCGCCGCGGGACACCCCTGCCGGGGATGCCACGGACCCCCGCCAGGACCTCCCCTCGCTCGACGCGGACTCGCTCGCATTCGACGCCGCGATGCCGCTCGTCGACGCGGACGTCCCGGCACCCGATGGCACGCTCTCAGACTCCGCCGCTTCGGAGGCAGCGTCTCCTGACATGGCTACCGCGGACGGTCCCGGGACGCTACGGACAGGCCCTGCCGGAGGGCTCCTGCGGGCTGGCGCGGTAGAGCTCGAGATCCCCCCCGGGGCGCTGGATGCTCCCACGGAGATCACCCTGGAGCCCGGCGCAGCGGTGCCTCCCAGCGGCGCCCTGCTGGGTTTTGCGCGGGTGCTCTCGTCGGTGCGTCTCCTGCCCGAGGGATTGGTCCTCCGAAGACCCGCGACGCTCCGGGTGCCCATCGAGGATCCCGGCGGCGAGGAGGTCTCGCACTGGATCTCTCACGACGATGGGCGCTGGGAGCCAGGAGGCCCGGTGCGCCTCGCGCCCGACCGGCGCCGCGCCGAGCTCACCCTCGATGGCTTCAGCATTCACCTGACGGCCACGCTGGCGGCGGGTCCGGTCCGGGACACCAGCGCCCGGATCCAGCTCGAGCTCCCACCACCCGCGCCAGGCGCTGCCCCCGTCGCGCTTTACGACTTCAATGGGGCGCTCGTTGCGAACCGGGAGACGACCGGCGCGCAGACGCTGGACGCCCTCGGAGGCCCCCTCCTGGTGAGCAACTCCCCGGAGCTCCTGCTCACCCGCGACGGGCGTCACTGCCCCGAGCTGGGCGGGATCTCGCTGCGTCCGGGGCGTCTCTACCAGGATCGCGTGGGCTGCGATGGGGGCGGAGGCACCGTCTCGCCCAGGCTCTTTGTCCATCACGTGAACGAGCTCTCCGGGCGCATCGAGGTGGTCGGGCTCCTGGCCGCCGGCGCCGGCGAGGTCCGAGGGAGCGTCCGCGGTGCCCTGGTGACCGATCCCAACCCCCTGGCCGCCGGCACCGCGGCGACGGTGTGCTTCCTGGAGGCGCGAGACGGGCGACGGTGCCCCGCGGACTTCACGCCCGGCGCGGTCACCGGGAGCGTCTCCGCGCCCGCCGGGGAGGCGAGGGTGCTCTTTCGCGCGACGCTCCTCCCACACCAGATGGTCAGCGGGACCATGGAGCTGGAGCTCTCGGGCGCAGGAGCCTGTGACGCGAGGATCCTGGTCGTCGCCGCGGCCGTGGGCGCGACGCTCCCGACCACCACCGCCGCGCTCCTTGACGACGCGAGGGTGCCGCCAGCGCCGCACGGCGAGCAGCTGGAGGGAAGCTCGTCGCTCTGGCGCCTGGCCCACATCCGAGGGCATTTCCCTCACGCCGACCGCGCTCGGAGCGCGCCCTGGGAGGTGCCTGGCGATGGGGCCAGGGTCTTCGCCGCGCAGCTCTCACACCGTGACAACCCCGCCTTGAGGGGGCTCCTGAACGACCTGGAGAACGGCGCCGATGAGCTCGGCCCCGTCGCGCGGTGCAGCCCCGCGTCGCTGCGACTGTCACCAGATCCGGGGATCCCGATCCAGAACGCCGGGAACTATGGCGTGGTTTACCGCCTCCCCCTGCGGCTGACGCGACCTCCGGGGGCGCCGCCGGAGGTGCCGCGGCGCTTCCACCTCCTGGCGAACTTCCGAGGGCAGACCGCCGGCGCCAGCGACGCGACCTCGCGGGCGGTCCGGGTGGTGCCTGAGGGGTCCACGGGGGGCGCCTTCCGCTGGGCCTTCCTCTCCGGCGCGGCGGCGGTGACCCCAAAGACCCGCTGGGGCTGGGTGCTGGACACGGTGACGCTCCCTGCTGGCATGGCCGAGCGGCGCTTCGCGGTCGAGCTCTCGTTCCCGGGAGGCGCCAACCTCCCGCTCCGGCTGGTGCTGATGCCCGCGAACCTCGTGGCCTCCGTGGAGCCCCTGGACGGCACCACCGCGGTGACGGACCCGGCACATTGTCCACGCGCGCAGGAGCGCCTCCGCCTCCGGGTGCGCTTCAACCACTCGGTCCGCATCGACGCGCTCTCCGGCGCGAGGCTCACCGACGACGGAGGGATGGCGGTGCCCGGGGTGACGCTCTCGGTCGTCGAGCGAACCCCGGCGACCGGGGCCGTGGTCCACGAGGTGCTGCTGGCCCCCTCCAGGGACCTCGCGCGCTGCCAGGACTATCGTTTGGAGCTCCCCTCCGCGGCGGTGGCGCCCGCCGGGGTGGTGGACCCCGCGGGGCTGCTCACCCCGGGGCCTTCGCAAGCTGCGCCGATGGACGCCTCGCGCTTCGTCTTCCGCTTCGGGACCCAGCGGGCCTTCGTGTTGGCAGGCGGAGGGAGGCCCACCGTAGCGATCCAGGTGGACGACAACCTCATCGTGACCCTGCTCTCCACCGACGGCGCGCGGCGGGAGCTCCACCACGACCGAGGGATGGTGACCGGTCCCCGAGGGCCCTTCTCGTTCATGGCCTGCGGGATGGAATCCCAGGTGGAGGTCCAGGCCGTGGACGAGCGCCCGACGGCGCCCTGCGGTTCAAACTGCTACGGCGTCGGTCTCCTCACCTTGTTCCGCGCCGGTCGAGCGTCCGGGAGCAACCTCCACCGAGGGGTGCCCTTCACCTGCGGAGCGTGTCCGAGGGGGCCCTTCTTCCGAGAGGTATTTCCGCTCCCGGAGTAGGACGCATGAACCGTCGTCGACGGTCCCCGTTTGGGTCCGACTCGATCCTCCTGTATCTTGGCGCTGCGGACACGAGCGTCGCGCTCGCGACCGGGAGCATCCGGAGACCTGATCCGCTGGTTCGAGGAACGGGGCACCGCCGGCGGACGGCCGTCGCGCGGGGCCCAGCGGGAGGGACCCCATGAAGATCCAAGCAGGCTTCGAGCTCCTCTACGAGTGCCCACAGCCGACGCCGATGATCGTGATGCTAAACATCCACTACTCGCGCGCCTCGGAGCTGCTGGTGCCGGACCGCATCTCCACGAGCCCGGCGGTTCCCATGACGGCCTACCGGGACGGCTTCGGCAACTGGTGCACGCGCCTCGTCGCGCCGGCGGGCGAGTTCCGCCTCGCCGCCAGCGCCGTCCTCCACGACGACGGTCAGCCGGACGCGGTCGACACCTCGGCACACCAGCACCGCGTCGAGGACCTCCCCGAGGAGAGCATCGTGTTCCTCCTCGGGAGCCGATACTGCGAGACCGATCGCCTCTCGGACGTGGCGTGGAGCCTCTTCGATGGCTCGCCGCCGGGCTGGGGCAGGGTCCAGGCGATCTGCGACTTCGTGCACTCGCACTTGACGTTCGCCTACGAGTCTGCCCGCAACACCAGGACGGCGTGGGAGGCGTACCACGAGCGCGTAGGCGTCTGCCGCGACTTCGCGCACCTCGCCGTGGCGTTCTGCCGTTGCATGAACATCCCTGCGCGCTACTGCACCGGGTACCTGGGCGACATGGGCCTCCCGGCGCAGCGCGGGCCAATGGACTTCGCGGCCTGGTTCGAGGCGTACCTCGGCGGCCGGTGGTGGACCTTCGACGCGCGGAACAACGCCCGGCGCCTCGGACGCGTGCTGATCGCCCGAGGGCGCGACGCCGCGGACGTGCCCATCAGCAACACCTTCGGTCCGAACGTGCTCAAGCGCTTCGTGGTCCAGTGCGACGAGATCGTCGGCGCGCCGTGACGGCACGGACCCGCGTGGCCGCGTCGGGTGGGTGCCGCGACGACAATGACTGCGCGGGCAACGAGCTCGGGCTCCGGGTGTGCGACACCGCCTCCGGGCGGTGCGTCGCCTGCGGCGCGATGCCCGACACCTGCCCCGCGGACCAGCACTGCGACCCTCCCACCCGGCGCTGTGTCCCAGGCTGTGACAACTCCCCCTCCTGCGCTATCGCGCGAGGAGGGAGCTTCTCGGATCTTTGCTGTCCGCCGTGCGTCGTGGTTGTCCACGACGTCGTGCAGGCGCAGCTCCCCGAAGGCCGCGTCCCGGCCTGGTCTCTGGCTCCGCGACCGCAGGGGCACGGAGGATGTTTCTTGCGGCGTTGACATCGCGGTCCAGCACCAGCCCGCAGTGTGGGCATTGGTGTACACGCACCGACAGGTCCTTGGGGACCTGCTGGTCGCACGCCGAACAGCGTTGGGAGGTGCCGCGTGGATCGACCCGAAGGAGCTCGCGCCCAGCTTCTTCCGCTTTGGCTGCGAGGATCGAGACGAACTGGCCCCACGCGGCATCGTGAATGGGCCGCGCGAGCCTCCCCCGCGCAAGCCCCTTGAGGTTCAGGTCCTCGACCGCGAGGCGGTCGTTGCGAACCACCAGCGTCCGCGCAGTCTTGTGCTGGAAGTCCTTGCGGGCGTTGCGCACCCGGGCGTGCGCCCGCGCTAGCAGGCGCTTCGCCTTGGCCCGGCGCTTGGAACCCCTGCTGCGGCGGCTCACCTTGCGCTGGGCCCGCTCGACCTCCAGGCGTGCGGACTCCAGGGGCCTCGGGTTGGGCACCCACTCCCCGTCGCTGGTGGCGACGAAGGCGCGCAGCCCCACGTCGAGGCCTACCTGGTGACCGGTGCCCGGCAGGACCTTGCGCGGCACCTCGCGAGTGACCAGGGCGTACCAGTGGCCGTCCCCGTCGCAGGTTACGCCCACGGTCTTGAGCGTGCCCTCCATCTTGCGGTGGAGCTTGACCTTGACGTTGCCGATGCCCGACAGGCGCAGCCGTCCCATGCCACAGCGCACCACCCCCACGAAGGCGGCGGTGTTGTGCTGCCCCGCGTCCTTGAAGGTGAAGGTCTGGTAGGGGTTCCGGCTCTTGAACTCGGGAAGCCTGCCTTCTCCCCCGCCTTCTCCCTTGTCTGGACCCTGCGGAAGAAGGCATGGAAGGCTTTGTCGAGGCGCTTGACCGCGTCCTGGAGCAGGTGGGTGTGGACCTTCTTGTACGCCGCGCAGTCGTGCTTGATCTCCGTGAGGGCCTTCTCCTGCGAGGCGCCGGTGATCTTCTGGGGCACCCGTGCGCTGCTGCGCGCCAGGGCCTCCTGCCGGTGTCGATGGCCTCGGATCCGCTCCTCCAGTGCCGCGTTGTAGACTGCCCGCAACAGGTCCAGCGTGTGCTCCAGCGCCGCCTCCTGGAGGCGTGTCGGGTAGAGTCGAAAACGATAGACCCTGAGCACCCGATCAGTATACTCCGCGCGACGCCGCTCGCAAGCTCTTAGCGAGATCCTGCGCCAGTACATTGAGCAGCGGAAGCGACCCGCGTAGCGCCTGCTGGTCTCGTCTGCTCGCGTGCTGGACCCCCGCCTGTCGCTTCCGCTCCGAGGCAGCGGGCTTGCCAGGATTTGGTCACGGCCTGCTGCAGCGCCGCGTCGACCTCCGTGCCCCCGTAGTCTGCGACCAGGCACCCGCGAGAGGGATCCACGGCGCGGGTCAGGAGCTCCTCTCGGATCCTGCTGGCCGCCGCATCGTGTTGGCGGACACCTTGACACCACCCGTCGGCCCAGGCCTCATGTCGTCGAGGTGGTCCGTGCCAAGACTCAATGAACCAGCGACCTTGGTGCTGTCCTCGCTCCTGGTGATGATCCTCTCACCGGGTTGCACCGACTCCCCTGCGCCGTCTGGCGACGGAGGCACCCAGGACCTCGGGTCGCGGTCCGAGGTGCCCACGTCCGACGACTCCGCCCGACCACCGGACCACCGCGCGGACGCACAGGATGCACCCGTCGTGGAGGCGCCCGATGCCCCGCCGCTGGCCTGCAGGTCGGACCGCGAGTGCTCCGCCGCGGGGCGGCTCTGTGATCGGGCGCGGGGAGTGTGCGTCGACTGTCTCACGTCCTTGGACTGCACCGGCGGCGGAGAGGCATGCCGCCAGGGCCGCTGCGTCGCCGTGGCGCGCTGCACCTCTTCTCGGATGTGCCCGGGGCAGGTCTGCAACACCACCCTGGGCTACTGCGTGGATTGCACGATGGATGTCGACTGTCCGATGGGAGAAGTGTGCCGGGACACGTCCTGCGTACCCGCGCCACGGATGTGCCGTTCCTCCCGAGAGTGCAGCGACCTGGGCCTGGTCTGCGACGCGACGCGTGGACGGTGCGTCGAGTGCGTGGCCGACACGGACTGCCCGAGGGGCCAGCTCTGCGCTCCCGGTGTGGAGTGCCGCCCGCAGGCGTGCAGCCCCGGCGCCATGGAGTGCCTCGACGCGATGCGGCTGCGCACCTGCGACCCGCGCGGCGGCGCGTGGGTCGAGGCGCCCTGTCCCTCGACGCACACCTGTAGCGTGGGCCGGTGCCAGCCACGGCTGTGCTCCCCCGGCGCCGCGAGCTGCGCCTCCGTCTCCGAGCGCCGTGAGTGCAACACCGACGGCCTGGGCTACACCACCGTCCCTTGCGGCGCAGGGGAGAGCTGCGCGGCGGGAGCCTGTCAGGCGCGCTCCTGCATGCCCGGCGGCGCCGACTGCCCCTCCCCTCGCGTCCGGCGGGTCTGCAACCCCGATGGGCTCGGGTACACCGCCGCCGCCTGCGGCGCCATGGAGACCTGTAGCGCGGGCGTCTGTGTACCCCAGGTTTGCATGCCCGGCGCCGCGAGCTGTGGATCCACGACCGAACGGCGCGTGTGCAACGCCGAGGGCCTCGGCTTCATGAGCGCGGCCTGCGGGGCGCGAGAGTCGTGCAGCGGCGGCGCCTGCCGACCGTGGACCTGCATGCCGGGAATGACGACCTGTGTAGACCTTCGGGTGGTTGGCACCTGTGGTCCCGATGGGCTCGCGGTGACGCCTACGCCCTGCCCTTCGATGCATGCCTGTATGGGAGGGGCCTGCGTCCCGCTGGTCTGCACCCCGGGCTCGCTGAGCTGCGCCTCCTTGAGCGAGCGCCGTGTCTGCAATGGAGACGGGCTCGGCTACACGACGGCCCCGTGCGGCGCGAGGGAGGCGTGCGTGGGCGGAGCCTGCCGGGCGTGGAGCTGCACCCCGGGCGTCTCCGCCTGCGTGGACGCCAGCACCAACGGCATCTGTGGCGCCGATGGGTTCACGGTCAGCCGACGGCCCTGCGGGACCCGCGAGACCTGCATGGGTGACGCGTGCCGCCCCTGGGTGTGTACGCCGGGTGAGGTCTCCTGCGCGTCTCCGTCGTCGCGGCAGGTCTGCAGCGCGGATGGCCTGACCAACGCGGCGACGGCCTGCCCGGTGCCCGCCGGCGCCGCCTCCGGTCGGTGCGAGGCGGGCGGAGTCTGTCGGTTCACCTGCGCCGGCGGCTTCGTGGACTGCGACGGGGTCGCCTCCAACGGCTGCGAGGCCAACACCACGACGGACCCCTCCCACTGCGGCGCCTGCGGGCGCGCATGCGGCGCAGGGTTCGCGTGCGTCGGCGGCGCCTGCAGCACCTTCATGTTCCCAAGCTCGGGCGCCGAGGGCGCCTTCAGCCCCACGGTGAGCGTCAGCCTCTCGCCGGGGGTCCACCACTTCACGACGATCAACATCCCTGCGGGCGTCACGGTCACGACCAGCGGCAGCGGGGTCCTGGAGCTGCGCGCCACGGGCGACGTCGTCATCGCAGGCGTGGTGGATGTCAGCGGTCAGGCGGGGGGCGCCGGAGCGACGGCCACCTGCTACTTCGGCGGCGGCAGCGGCGGGGCCACGGGACAGCCCTCTGCGATGAGCGCTCCGGCTGGCCGGGGGAGCTGTCCCACGCGGGGCGACGGAGGGAGCGGCGCCGCCGGGGCGTCGGGTGCGGGCCGCAGTTGCATGGCGCCGGGAGGAAGCTTCGGCGGGGGAGCAGGCGGCGGCGTGTGCGACGGTGGCGGCGGCGGTGGAGGGTACGCCGGTGGTGGTGGCGGCGGTGCGTACGCCATGGTCGGGGGTGCGGGTGGATCGTCGGGGGGCTCGTCCGGTGGCGCGGGTGGTGCGGCTGCGACCGGCGTTGCCTCGGGCGGTGGCGCCGGCGTCAGTCCCGGTCCCTACGCAGCGGGTTCGGGCGGCGCGGGCTGTGCAGGGTCCACCTACATCGGTGGTGGCGGCGGCGGCGGGGCCATCGGGACAGCCGCCGCAAGTGACCTGGCGGTAGCCACGACCTTCTTCCCTGGCTCCGCAGGCGGTGGAGGGGGAGGCCAGTGCCATAGCTGCGGCTGGCCGGGCGGCGGAGGCGGCGGCGGCGGTGGTGGCGCCCTGCGAGTCACCACCCCCAGCGCCATGAGGGTCACCGGCGCCCTCTGGGCCAACGGGGGCGCTGGCGGCGCGAGCATGCTGGCCTCCGGCGGCGGCGGCGGCGGCTCGGGGGGAGTGGTGTATCTCGTAGCGTCCAGGCTCGATATCAGCGGGTCCGTGCAGGCCGTGGGCGGAGCCAGAGGAGCCGCCGGGACCTGCTCGAACGCAGGCGGGGTGGGCGGCCTCGGACGCATCCGGATCCATGCGACGCCTGGCGTGTGCTCCCTCACAGGTTCCTTCAACCCGCCGCTCCACGCAGGGTGCTCGCCAACGCCGGGAGACGGCGTCCCGGGTCGAGCCTACGTCAGCAACTGACCGAGCGGATGGCAAGCCCCCAGCCTCGTCGCGGCAGCGACAGCCGGGGGCCCAGCACGACGCCCTCGGAGACGGGCAGGCGGCTCCACGAGGTCCTCTGGTCGGGGTCAGGATTCGGTCTGGATTCTGACCCAATTTCGGTCCGTCTGGCGACCGCTGCCGCCTCTTCGAGCGCCCCGTCCTCTCTCGGCCGGCCCCGATTTTGCCCTTCGCTACAGGGGTTTTCGTGTGGTTCAACCGAAGACCTTGGCCCCCCGGCCCGCCAAAGACTATGGCGCCATAGTCTTTGGCTCCCCTCCGGGCCTCAGGGAGCGCTCCGGGGCCATTGGAAGGCGCAGCTCGTCCGGCAAGAAGGCCCGTCGACGCGCCCGACGGAGGCCAGGCGAGCACGGTATCCGCCGCGCTCGATGAACGACCGGAGGGCGTGCGGTCCGGACGAATCGGTGACGGAACCGTCGGTGCCCGGCCACTCCAGCGGCCATGTACACCCGAGGCCCGCTCCGTCTCCTCCTTGCGACGGCTTCCCTTCTCGGCTGCGGCGCCGAGACCGCGGCGCCGCGATACCTGATCGACGCGTCCGCCGAAGACCGCGCCGCCGCCGAACCCGACGCGCCGACCGCGCCTGAAGACGCAGGGACGCGAGACGTCGCCGCGCCCGACGTGATCGAAGCCGACGCCCCCCCGGCGACGGGGGCGTGCTCGGGGGCGACGCCTCTCACGCGAGAGCTCGTCCAGGTCGCGGGGATGGTGCGCGTCTCCGACGGCTTCGTGGTGGCGTGGGTGCCGTACGGCGAGAGCACCGCCAGGGTCCAGTCTTTCACCGAGGCCTTCGTCCCCCAGTCGGAGCCGCTCTCGGTGAGCCTCCTGACCAACGGCGCCGACACGCTCTCGCTCTCCTTCGTGGGCGAGTCCGGCGTTCTGGCCACGGGCTCGTCGCTGTACTTCCTCTCGCTCGGCGCGGACCGCCGCGTCACGCTGACGAACCGGCACGACTTCCCGCGACGCCTCGTCCGCTTCGGGCGCGCGGTCTCCGCGAGGTGGTTCTACGGCCTCATCGCCGACGGTACCTTCGTCCACTCGAACGGAACCGGGATGAGCACCAACACGCCCGGCGTGCCCCTCGACCCGCCGCACGGCGCAGGGGTCTCCATACTCTCCGACGGGGGTGGGTACCTCGCGTTCGAGGCGCGCGACACGCCGGCCGGGCGGCGCCTGCACGTACGGCGCTTCATCTTCGGCCACGGCACGTCGCTGGAGGTCACGAACCGTTACGTCGACGAGGCGAGCGCGTCACCCGTCGTCGAGTTCGGCGGGTCGCTCCACCGCCTCGTGTACCGCGGCGCGCGCGAGGTCGACGTCGCCCTGGAGCGGCGCGACCCCGAGGACCTCGCCCCGCGAGGCTCACCCACGCTCGTGCACGCGGGGGCCGCGTGGTCGAGCACCGACGGGGCGCTCGGGACGGGCGGCTCCGAGCTGTTCATGGCCTGGGCGGCGAGGCCCGCGGGCGGCGGGTACAACAGCGCGCTGCGCGCCCTGTGGGAGCCTGAGCGCGCGTCCGCGGAGGTGTACCGCAGCGGCCGCGACCGCGGGGTGCACGTGTTCGGCGCGGAGACCGACCGCGCCGCGGCGCGGGGATGGGCGCTCTTCGGCGAGCGCGACGCGACCGGGGCCCTGACCCTCCTCGGCCGCTGCGTCGACCGGAGGCGTTGAGGGAAGCCGAGCGCCGGGGCGAAGAAGCACCCGCCGAGAGCGAACGCGAGGGTGGCCGTCGTGCGCCGGAGCTCCGGGGGTGACTCCCTACGTGGCACTCTGCTACACCTTGGCAGGTGCCTCGGCGAACTTTCGGCCTGCGCGTGGCGGCGCTGGCGCTGCTCTCGGTCGCGGGCTGCGTCCGTGGTTGCGAGCCCCAGACCCCGAGGATGGCGCGCGACGTTGCGATGGACGGCGAGGCCGCGCTGCGCGCGAGGCTCCGGGCGGCGCTCGCGTCGCGGGGCGCGGGCTACGCGCCCAGGACGAGGCACCTCCTGCCCGATGGCTCCCCGAGGTACACCAACCGGCTGCTCCTCGAAGGGAGCCCGTACCTCCAGCAGCATGCCCACAACCCCGTGGACTGGTATCCCTGGGGCGACGAGGCCTTCGCGAGGGCCAGGCGCCTGGGGCGGCCGGTGTTCCTCTCCGTGGGCTACTCCACCTGCCACTGGTGCCATGTCATGGAGGAGGAGTCCTTTGAAGACGAGGACGTCGCGCGGTACCTCAACGAGCACTATGTGTGCATCAAGGTGGACCGGGAGGAGCGCCCGGACCTTGATGCTGTGTACATGGCCTTCGTCCAGACCCTGACGGGCCGCGGGGGCTGGCCCATGAGCCTGTGGCTGACCTCCTCGCGGCAGCCCTTCTACGGCGGTACCTATTTCCCTCCGAGGGCCGGCGCCCGCGGCGCTCGGGTGGGCTTCCTGGAGCTGTCTCAGCGCCTCGCCGAGCGCTACGCCCGGGAGCCCTCGGCGGTCACCCGCGAGGCCGAAGGCTTCGCCCGGCAGCTCCGCGCCGAGGCCGAGCCGGAGCCTCCCGGAGACCTCCCGGGGGAGCCCTCGCTCGCCCTCGCCCGCGCCGAGGCCGCCCGCCGCTTCGACCCCGACGCGGGCGGAGCGCGCGGAGCCCCGAAGTTCCCGTCGTCGTTCCCCGTGAGGCTCCTCCTGCGCATCGCGCGCCGTAACAACGACCCCGAAGCGCGACGCATGGCCGTCTTCACCCTCGAACACATGCGCAACGGGGGCATGTATGACCACATAGGCGGGGGCTTTCATCGCTACGCGGTGGACGACCACTGGAGGGTGCCTCACTTCGAGAAGATGCTGTACGACAACGCGCTCCTGGCGGTGGCGTACCTGGAGGCCGGCCAGGAGACCGGCGAGAGGTCACACCTGGACACCGCGAGGGCGGTGCTGGACTACCTACTGCGAGAAATGCGCTCGCCGGGGGGGTGCTTCTTCGCGGCGACGGACGCGGACAGCCCGGACGGCCACGGGCGCCGCGAGGAGGGGCTCTTCTTCACCTGGACGCCATCGGAGCTGGAGGCGGTGCTGGGCGCCGAGGACGCGAGGGTGGCCGGGGCGTGGTTCGGGGTGACGGCCACCGGGGACCTGGACGGGCGCACGGTGCTGCGCACGGAGCGCGGGCCCTCGGCGGTGGCGGCGGCGCTGGGAGTGACCCCCGAGGCGCTCCAGGCGCGCGTCGGGCCACTCACGGCGAGGCTCCTCACGGCCCGCGCCGCGAGGCCGCCGCCGCTGCGGGACGACAAGGTGATCGTGGCGTGGAACGCGCTGGCGGTGACGGCCCTGGCGAGGGCGTCGCTCGTCCTCCGGGAGCCGCGCTACGGCGACGTCGCGAGGCAGTGCGCCATGGCGCTGGCGGCCCCCCTGCGCGACGGGCGCGGGCTCCCCCACGCCTGGGTGGGCGGGGCTCCGTCGGGGAGGGCCTTCGCGGACGACCGGGCGCTCCTGGCGCTGGCGCTTCTGGATGTCTTCGAGGTCACCGGTGAGGCGCGCTGGCTCGACGACGCCACCGGGCTCCTGGAGGCGCTGGAGGAGGGCTACCGGGACCCATCCCACGGCGGCTACCACCTCACGGACACCCACCACGAGCGACTCCTCGTGCGCGAGAGGCCCGACCGCGACGGCCCCACCCCGAGCGCCAACTCCGCGGCGGCGTTGGCGTGGCTGCGCCTCGGGGCCTTCACCGACGACCCTCGCCACCGGGAGAGGGCCGAGGCCACCCTGCGGGGTTTCTCCCGCACCCTGGGGCGCTGGCCTCTGGCGCTGGACCAGCTGCTCCTGGCGGTGGACCTGGCGACCTCGGTGACCCGGGAGGTGGTGCTGGTGGTGCCCGAGGGCAGTGGGCTCTTCGCCCCGGGGGCGGGGCCGTTGTTGGAAGCGTACGCGCGGGCCTTCGTACCGAACGCGTCGCTGGTGGTGGGCACCGAGGCGGCGCTCGACGGGGAGCTCGGGCGCCGGGTGCCGTGGGTGCGCGCCCGGAGGCTCCGCGCGGGGCAGCCTACGGCGTATGTGTGCGAGCGGGGCTCCTGCCAGCTCCCGACGTCGGACCCGGCGGTGTTCGCGGCGCAGCTCCGGGCGCGGTGACCGTCACAGCGTGGAGCCCGCGGGGCGCTCCTCCAGGAGCTCGTCGGCGAGCTCGTCGGAGGGGTGCGGCGGCGGGGGTACTTCTTCCAGGAGGGTGTCGGCGACGGCGCGCAGCACCCTGCGAGAGAGCAGCATGTCGTGGTGGGAGCGCACGACGAAGCGGCGATTGAGGCGCGCTCCCTGGAGCCTCGCGGTGTTGGCGGGGAAGACCATCACGTCCAGGGGCGTCCAGAAGTCGTACACCTCCACGGGGCCGAAGGGGTCTCGGTCGCGCTCCAGGTCCCGCAGGAGCCGACTCCCGGGGCGCATCTCCAGGGCCGCCGCGCGGCTGGAGAGGTACGCGCCCACGGCCCCGTGCTGGGGACCGGAGATGGAGACGAAGCGCCGGGTGCGCCCCCGCCCCCCGAGGCGCTGGAGCCAGTACCGGGACACCAGGGCGCCCATGCTGTAGCCCACCAGGTCTACGGAGGCGTCCCCGTGGCGGGCGCTCACCCCGCGCACGAAGCGGTCGAGCTCGGCGCCGTAGGTCTCGACGGGCACGGTGCCGTCGTTGGGGGTGAGGCGCACTGCTTCGACGTGGCGCACGCCCTCGCGGCGGAGGAACGCGCTCATGACGGCGAAGGCCTGAGGGTCCCCGAAGATCCCGTGGACGAGCACCACCGGGGTCTCGCCCCGGCGCGGGGCGCGGGGCTTCGGGCGGCATCCCACACACCATAGAACCGTCGCGGAGAGGGCCCCCAGCCACGCTCTCGGCGTCACGCTCAGGGCCTCCGGCGCTCGGTGGTCGGCAGGAGCACCGCCCGCGCGCTGTGCTGCTCGGCGAGGAGGGCGCTGAGGTCCCAGCGGGCTCCGTCCACCACGGTGGCCGGGCAGTCCATGGGCGTACTCATGACGGCGCAGACCCTCACGCGCAGGGGGTCCGTGCCGGGCTCGTACACCAGCGCGAAGGTGCTGAAATTGCACCCTCCGTGCACCGACCGCCCGGACACCACGTTGCCCTGGAGCGCGAAGGGCTCGATGGGCGCGCCTCCTCGGCCCTGGCACGAGGTCCCCGGGAACCAGCACCCCGCCCCGAGGTCCCGCCCCGGTTGATTGCCCAGGCAGCTCACCGCCGTCGGAGCGGGCGGGGCCGCGGGCGCGGCGTCGGGGACCCTCGCCGCGGAGGTATCCGGCGCGGGGGGCGCCGCCCGGTCGCTCGGCGAGGGAGGCGCAGGCTGGCTCCTCGCGGCGGTGGTGGTGGACGCGGGGCACGCCCCCAGGGCCCAGGAGAGGCACCCGAGCTGGAGCCAGGAGACACCGAGAGATCGCTGGAGGGGTCGCACGCCCGGGAGGGTAGCACCGCGGGAGGGCGACCGGTTCTTGGAAGCTGCCGTCGCGTCGCGCCCACGCGGCGGGCGTGCACCTGGTGGACGTGCGCACCGGCGAGGCCATTGTCTTGTTGGGCCGATGGAGCGTGGCTACGTGAAGAAAGAAGAGGAAACCGCAAGGGCGCAAGGATCGCAAGGGGAAGAGGCTCTGTCATTCCTCAAAGCCACCAGAGCTTCCGCTCGCGCTCCTTAGCAACTTCAAGGTGCCCGTGTTGCTGCGAGGTGTGAAGCGCATTGCGCTCAACCAGTTGACGGAACCGCAAGTCGAAACGGACGAGGCGTTCGATTCTCAGGAGCGCCGCGGAGGAGAACAACCCTCCTCTTTACCCTTGCGATCCTTGCGCCCTTGCGGTTCTCGCAGAGCATCGGGTGCGCGGACGCGGCGCGCGTCAGGCCACCGCGGCGGCAAAGGCGGCGAAGAGGTCGCCGGGCAGCGGGTGCGCGAGCCGCCAGGTGATCGCCATTGGCAGCTCGCCATCGTGGGAGACGTACCGCGCTGGGCCCAGGAAGTAGAACGCGCGTTGGTCGCTGCGCAAGCGCGCGAAGAGAAACACGCTGGAGCCCTGCCGGGCGTGGCGCTGGTAGCGTCGGCCGGTCTCGCTGTCGGCCCGAGTCACGGCCTGGCTCTCCCAGTGGATGAGCTCACGGCTGATCGCGTAGTCTCGGTAGCGAGTGGTGGGCGAGAAGCGCCCGCTGGTCTTGTCCAGCGTGAACGCGAGCAGGTCGCTCCTGGCGTCCTTCGCCCAGTAGACCCCGGTCTGCCACGGGGCTACCCTGGCGCCCTCGCCGACGCCGAGGGCAGCCAGGACCTCAATGCGCGTGTAGCGGGCGTGCACGGCGAGCGGTACCGAGGGGTGCCCCGCCAAAGGCGCCGTGAGGTGCGCGCACTGCTCGCCCAGCGCAGCAAGGAGGACGAGTACCTCCCGCCGCACCTGTGGGTGCGCCCAGAGGAGCGAGCAGCCGCCCTGGAGGGAGTCGCTCCGCGACGCGGCGCTGTCCACCACGGACGCGACGAGCATCCGGAGGAGCCGTCGGTCACGCAGGGCCAGCGCCTGGACCTCTGGGGCGCTGCGGAGGCCCGCGAGCCGCTGGTACGCTTCGATGCGGCCCGGGTCATCGATGTGGAGGAGCCGCCCGAGGGCGCGCCGCAGCGGGGCCTCGTGGGGTCCCGCCGCGAGCACCGGGAGACCCGCGCCCTCGCACAGGTCTGACCAGCTCCTACCTCCGGCGTAGAGGTCTTCGAGGTCGAGGCCGGAGGCGTCGAGGTAGGTCGCGAGGGTGGGCTCGCCCACGCCGCGCGCACAGGCGCGGAGCTCGTCCACCTTGGCGGTCCATCGGGAAGGGACCGCGCTCCGGAGGCTGGCCAGGACGATGTCCGAAGCGACGCGGTCGAGCTCCAGGTGACAGCCGGCCGGGAGGAATGGGAAGCCCTGCGTCACCTGCGCGGCGACCTCGCCCCGGGTGCCCCCGAGGAGCGCCCTCAGCCGGCGGTCGAAGCGGAACTCCGCCCGGTGGTGGCCCACGAAGTCGAGCACCGTGCATGCGGCCTTGCCGGAGTGCCTCCGGAGCCCCCGGCCGAGCTGCTGGAGGAAGAGGGTGGGGCTGTCTGTCGGGCGGAGGAGCAGGAGCGTGTCTACGGCCGGGACGTCCACGCCCTCGTTGAAGAGGTCCACGGAGAAGACTACGTTGACGCGCCGCTCCGCGAGGTCCCTCAGCGCCTGGCGGCGCGCTTCGTCGGGTGAGTCCGACCAGACCGCTACGGCTGGGACGCCCGCGGCGAGGAAGGTCCGCGCCATGAACTGCGCGTGGTCCACGCTCACGCAGAATCCCAGCACCCTCCTGCGGGAGACGTCCTGGACGCGCCGCTGGAGCTCCTTCAGGACGAAGCGAGCCCAGACGTCATTGCTCGTGAGGAGCTTCGAGAGGCCGTCGAGGTCGTACCCGCGACCACGCCGCCAAGGGATATCCCGGAGATCGAGCCCGTCGTGGACGCCGTAGTACACGAAGGGCACGAGGCGGTGCTGGTCGATGGCGTCCCAGAGGCGCAGCTCCGCGGCGATGCGCCCGTCGAACCAGTCCAGCACGGGGAGCCCGTCGGCGCGCTCGGGGGTGGCCGTCAGCCCGAGGAGCTCCCGCGGCGCGAGGTGCTCCAGGAGACAGCGGTAGGTCGCCGCCGCGGCGTGGTGGAACTCGTCTACGATGACCACGTCGAAGTGAGCGGGCTCCAGGTGCTCCAGGCCCGACGCATGCAGGCTCTGGATCGACGCGAAGACGTGCTCGAAGCGTCGAGGACGCTCGCCGCCGACCCAGCGCTCGCCGAAGGAGTGGTCCCGCAGAGCGTACCGGAAGGTGGCCTGGGCCTGCGCCAGGAGCTCCTCGCGGTGGGCCACGAAGAGGAGCCGCGCCCGCGGGAGACCCTCCCTGAGCCTCACGTAGTCCAGGGCAGCCATGACGGTCTTGCCTGTTCCCGTGGCGGCGACCAGGAGGTTCCGGTGGTAGCCCCGCTGGCGCGCGAGGCAGAGCTCCTCCAGGAGCCGCTCCTGGAACGGCTCCGCGCGGAGCTCGACGGGGCTCAGCAGGAGCGCCGGGGACCGCGCCGAGGCGCCCTCCGCGCAGGCCAGGAACTGAGCGCGCTCGTAGGGGACGAAGTCTCCGCCATTCCAATAGCTCTCGAAGACAGCGCTGATCTTGTCCACGACGTGAGGGTTGCGTGCGCGCGAGGCCCGGACGTTCCACTCCAGGCCGGTGACCTGAGCGGCGTGGGTCAGGTTCGACGAACCGATGTACGCCGTGGAGTACCCTGAGGCGCGGTGGAAGAGCCATGCCTTGGCGTGGAGCCGCGTGCTCCCGGTGTCGTAGGAAACACGGACCTCGGCCCCCAGGGAGCCCAGCTCTTCGAGCGCTGCGGCTTCGGTGCTGGCGGTGTATGTGGTGGTGAGCACGCGCAGGGACCGCCCGGCGTGGCAGTGCTCCCGGAGCGGGTCCAGGAGGGGCGCGATGCCGCTGCGGCGGATGAAGGCCATCACGACATCGATGCGGTCGGCGGAGGCTATCTCTGCGCGGAGCTGGCTGCCGAGCCGGGGCTCGCCAGGGGCGTTGGTGAGGAGGGTGGTGTCGAGGAGCGATGTCCAGGGGGCTGGGAGGTCCTCGGGGGAGCCGTCCGGGAGCCTCGCGAGGACGCTCCGGAGGACCTGGGCCGAGGCCAACGGGCGCTCGGCGGAGAGGGCGTCGGTCTCGGTGTGTTCGACGATCACGTCCACGAGTCGCCTCGCCAGCGCGACGCCGCGGGAGACGCGTTCCGCGGGCTCCAGCGACGTCACGGCGCGCTCGACGACACCGGCGAGGTGCAAGGCCAGGCGGTCCGCGGCCTCGGCGTCGTGGAGGGGCTCGCGGCGCGCCTCGAGGGTCTCGTCCAACGCGGTCAGCCGCGACGCCAGCGCCTCGGTGAGCAGGGCTTCGTACAGACCACGGAGGCGCGATGGCACCAGGGGATGACACGGCACGAGGCGGCCGCTGTCAACGGACCCCGGGGAGCCCCGAGGATGACGAACGCGCGGCGCTCTCGACGCGGTGTTGGAGGTGTGGCACAAGGAGGACGATGCCAGTCACCCGTGACGTGCCCGTGCGGTGTCGCTGCGGCCACCTGCGCGGCGTCGCGCGCGAGGTCGGTCCCGCGACGGCGAACCACGGCTACTGCTACTGCCACGACTGCCGCGCGTACCTGCACTGGCTGGAGCGCGAGGACCTCCACGACGCGCGGGGCGGCACGGCGATCATCCAGGTCGCCCGGGCGCGCTTCGAGGTCACCGAGGGCACGGACCAGCTCCAGTGCGTGAGGCTCTCGCCCAAGGGGCTGCACCGCTGGTACGCCCGGTGTTGTCGCACGCCCATCGCCAACACGGTCCCGGCGCTCCCCTTCGTGGGCATCGCCCGGGGCGCCTTCGAGCTTCCGGGCGCGGAGGATACGGCCACCTTCGGGCCACGGCTCAGCGCCTGGGCGGGCGCGGCGCTCGGAGGGCCACCGCCCGGCGCGGGGCTCACGGCCCGGGGCCTCGTGCACGTCACCCGGCTGCTCGCCACCTGGGCGCTCCTGGGCCATGGGCACCCGACGCCGCTCTTCGACCGCGAGAACCGCCCGACGGTGACCCCGGTGGTGCTCTCCAGGGAGGAGCGCCAGCGGCTCCGGGAGCACCCGCGCGCTTGACCCGCGCGTCGGAGGGAGGACGGGCCGCGCCAACGTCGGCGGGGCCGCGCGCCAACGTTGGCGCGCCGCTTCGTGTACGCTCCGGGCCATGATCGTAGACGCGTGGATCCAGCACCCGACGCCGCAGTTCCTGCGGCACCCGATGTTCGCGGCGCTGCGGCGCTGGGTCGGGATCACGGAGGTACCCGACGAGCTCCCGGTGGAGCTCACCCTCTCGGCCCTCGCGGGCGCCGGCGTCGATCGGGCGCTCGTCTCTGCGTGGTACGGGCCGGAGGGCGCGATCATCCCCAACGACGAGGTCGCCGCCATGGTCCGGGCGGCCCCGGAGAGGCTCCTGGGGGTGGCCTCGGTGGACCTGCGGCGCCCCGTGGAGGCCGTGCGCGAGCTGCGGCGCGCCGTGAAGACGCTCGGCATGCGCGCGCTGCGGGTGCTCCCCTGGCTCTGGAACCTCCCGCCCAACGACCGGCGGTATTATCCCCTGTACGCAGAGTGCGTCGAGCTCGGGGTCCCGTTCTGCCTCCAGGTGGGGCACACGGGCCCGCTGGGGCCGTCGGAGCCGGGCCGACCGATCCCCTACCTCGACGAGGTGGCCCTGGAGTTCCCGGAGCTGGTGATCGTCGGCGGGCACATCGGGTACCCCTGGACCGACGAGATGATCTCCCTCGCGACGAAGTACCCCAACGTCTACATCGACACCTCCGCGTACAAGCCAAGGCGGTACCCCGCCGCGCTGCGGGACTTCATGAAGGGCCATGGCCGCAGGAAGGTGCTCTTCGGCAGCAACTACCCGATGCTCATGCCTGGCGAGTGCCTGGCCGAGGTCGACGCCCTGGGGCTGGACCAGGAGGCTCGGAGCCTCTTCCTCGGGGAGAACGCCCGACGGGTGTTTCGCCTGGACGAGGGGTGAGCGTGCTAACGTGCCGCCCGCGTTTGTCGGGCCTGGTGCGCACTCACTGAGTCCGCTGGATCACATGGAACCCGAAGGGCGTCTCGACCACCTCGGAGAGGGCGTCGCGCGCCAGGGCGAAGGCGGCGTCCTCGAAGGCCGGGACCATCGCCCCGCGGCCGAACAGCCCGAGGGAGCCCCCGCGCCCGGCCGCCCCGGGCTCGTCGGAGAACTCCCCCACGAGGGCCGCGAAGTCCTCGCCTGCGCGCGCTCTTCGGAGCGCCTCCTCGGCGCGGGCGCGGGCCTCCTCGCGCGAGCGGGTGACGCCCGAGGGTGCGCGCTCGGACCCCCGGTGCATGACCAGCAGGTGCCGCGCACCGATGCGCGCCGGGCGCGGGCGTCCCCCCGGCGGGCCGACCTCGACCTCCGGGGTGGCCACCGGCGCCGCCGCCGGGCGAGCGCGCTCCGAGCAGCTCGCCCGCGCGAGCAGTGACATCCCGAGGACCAGCACCAGGCGCATCGGGGGG
Source organism: Deltaproteobacteria bacterium (assembly GCA_016218725.1). Classification (GTDB taxonomy): domain Bacteria; phylum Myxococcota_A; class Polyangia; order Polyangiales; genus JACRDB01. The sequence goes on along the minus strand of JACRDB010000169.1, from coordinate 12,966 downwards.
ACCATGCCACCAGCGCGCGCGGGGCACAACGCACCTCCGTCGTGGACGCCAGGCTCGGGGTAGGTCATGATGTCGCCCATGGCGTTTGTCTCCGACCGCCTCCGACGGGAGCTCCAAGACCATCGGGTCCAGCAGCATCGGGCGTGGGCGGAGCTCACCCCTGAGGCCCGGCTTCGGTCCCTCTACGGGCTCCGTGCCTTCGTGGTCGGCGTCCGGGGGTCGCTCGCGGGCGTGGACTCCGACGAGCCGCCGGCGCTCTGGCGCGCGGCGCTCGCGCGGCGCAGGGCCCTGACCCGCGGTCGGTCACCGGGGCCATGACGGATCCGCTCTCGGCTGCGCTCTCGGCGGTCACCGCGTGGGTGGAGGAGTTCGGAGAGCGCTACGCCCTGGTGGGTGGCCTCGCGGTCGTCCTGCGCGCGAGGCCGAGGCTCACGCTGGACATCGACCTCGTGGTACGGATCCCTCGGGGTTCGCGCGAGCGCCTCCTCGCGATCGCCGCTGTCCATGGTCTCTCCTGGCACGCGGAGGAGCTCCAGGAGCTCGAGGACGAGGGGCTCCTGCGGCTGAGCCATGAAACGAGCGACGCCCGCGTCGGCGTAGACGTGATGTACTCCGGGGACGCCGCCACGGAACGGCTCCTCACGCGTGCCTCCGCGGTCGTGGTGGAGGGGCGGGCGCTCCTTGTCGCGTCCATCGAGGACCTGATCTTGATGAAGCTCGAGGCCAACCGACCGCAGGACCTCGATGACGTGCTCGCCCTCCGCGACGCAGCGGGGCCCTCGTTGGACCGGGAGTACCTGCGCCAGGGTGCCGTGGAGCTCGACCTCGTAGATCGCGCGCGGGCCTTCCTCGGCTGAGAGCGCAGCGAGCTTTATCGCGCCAGCCCCGGTCGGGGGCTGAAGAGCGTGCTCCTCGCCGCGGCCGAGAGGGCCCCGAGGATGCCGGGATGGACCTCGGGGTCCTTGCCCTGGCCCATCCGTTGGAGCTGGTGTTGGTGATAGCCACCCTCCAGGAGCGCGTCGAGCTGGCGGAGCCCGGTCTTGAGGGAGGGGCGGGCGGCGCGGTCGGCGCGGCCCGTGAGGATCTTCGCGGGGAGGTCGGGCTCGAGCGCGAGGGGTCGCGCGAGCCCCACGAGGTCCACGGAGCCCGACCGCACGGCGAGGGCCATCCCCCGCGCGGTGCGAAAGCCGCCGGTGACCATCAAGGGCGTGCGGGTGACCTTCCTCGCGTCGTCGGCGAAGGTGAGGAAGAAGGCCTCCCGGTCCAGGGTGGACCCCTGGGGTGGGGGGCGGTCCTCCCACATGACGGCGCGCTCGTAGCTGCCGCCGGACAGCTCGTAGAGGTCCACCCCTTCGGCGTCCAGGGCCTTAAGGACCTCCAGGGCGTCGCGGTCGTCGAAGCCCCCGCGTTGAAAGTCCGCGGAGTTGAGCTTGACCGAGACGGCGAACTCGCGCGACCTCGACGGGCTCACCGCGCGCACGAGCTCCCGCAGGAACCGCATGCGGTTCTCCAGGGAGCCTCCCCAGCGGTCCGTGCGACGGTTGGTGCGAGGCGACAGGAACTGGCTGGCGAGGTACCCATGCGCGGCGTGGAGCTGGACGCCATCGAAGCCGGCCTCGCGGGCCACCGCGGCGGCGGCGCCGAAGCGCGCGATGATCCCGACGATCTCGCCATCGCTCAGGGCCCGAGGCGGCGCGAAGGCGGGCCCCAGTCCCTGCAGGGGGACCTCCGAGGGCGCCACGGGCCGCGAGGTGACCGTGCGCGGGGACTGCCTCCCGGGGTGGTTGAGCTGCATCCAGACCTTGCTCCCTCCCACCCGGGCCGCGCGGGCCCACGCGCGGAGCGAGGCCAGGTCCGTCCCATCGGTGACCACCACGTTGGAGGGCTCGCCGAGCGCGCCGGGGTCCACCATGACGTGCCCCGTGATCAGCAGGCCCGAGCCGCCCTGGGACCACCGCTCGTAGAGCGTCCTCAGGGCGTCTCCGGGGAGCTGCCCCCGGACCGCGAGCTGCTCGCTCATCGCGGCCTTGGCGATGCGGTTGGGGAGCACCTGCCCGTTGGGCAGGACGAGCGGCGCGGACAGGACCGCTGCCTCCCCGGAGAGCCTGTTCTCCGGGGGCGTAGGCGTTGGGTTCATAACAGCTACTCCGTGGTGTCGTGCGCGTGACCGCAGCCGTGCTCGATGAGGTCCGCGAGGGCCCGGAGGGTCTGGGCGAAGGCATGAGCCTCGACCTTGTAGAACACCTCCTTGCCGCGCTTCTCCCGGCTCACGAGCCCCGCGTCATGCAGGGCCCGCAGGTGCCTGGAGACGACGGACACGTCCACCGGACAGCGCTCGGCCAGGACCCCCACGCTCTCCGGGACCCTCGACCGGAGTAGCGCCCGAAGGAGCGCCAGCCGGGTGGGGTCGCAGAGAGACTGGAAAAGCTCCGGAGAAAACGCCGCGTCCAGCGCGTCCTCCGTGGGTCCGGACCTCGCCATCGTGGCCTCAATTGCACGTTTGCGTCACGATGCAATTAATGGCGTCGCGGGGAGCTGGCGTCAAGGGGGTGGGGGGGAGAAAATCCAGGGCGTGGAGGGGGATCTGGGTCTCGGTGGGCGGCTAACGCCCATCGATCGCGGCGCGCACCCGCGCCGCGAGCGCCGTCGCGAGCTCCGCGTAGCCCTCGCGCACTGACGGGTGCGCGCCCGAGGCGCAGCGCCACCAGACCCCGAGCACGGCGCCGACGCCGAGCAGGTCCGCGGGGGTCTCGAGCTCCAGGTCGCTCGTCTCGCGGGCGATGAAGAGCTGCTGGGCCCACCGCGCCGCGGCGCGCGGGCCCCCGCGCTCCGGCGGGACCAGCGCCCGGGCCTTTGCCGCGCCGTCCTGGTCCCCGAGGCGGTCGAGCACCCGCGCCCTGAGCGCGAGGGCGCAGGTGAGGTACGTCCGCTCGAGGCCGCGGGCCCTGGGCGACGCCGCCGCCGTCGCCTCGTCGAGCGCCGCCTGCGCCGCGGCGGGGTCGCCCAGCGCGTCGTAGAGCGCCACCGCGGCCAGCAGCACGCGGCTGCGATCCTCGGGGGTCGCCCCGGGGCCCAGCGCCCTCGCCAGCTCCCGCAGCAGGGCCGCCCGCCGTGGTCGCCGCTCGCCCTCCGCCGCCCGCGCCAGGCCCGCGGCGGTGAACGTGAGCGCCCCGGAGCGTTTGCCGTCCCTGGGCGCCCGGCCGCCGCTCACGCGCCTGGCGAGCAGGGCCTCGGCCTCGTCCACGAGCCTGGCGTAGCGGGCGGCGTCGCGCCCGGCGGCCGCGCGCAGGGCGCCGTGGGAGGCTACCCGCGCAGCGCTGCACAGCGCTCCGAGCGGGGGCTCCGCGTCCATCTCCGCGAGCAGCGCGCGGAGCGGGCCCTGCGCCTCGGGAGTCTCGCCCGCGCGCGCGAGGGCCGCCCGCCGCGCGTCGAGGGCGTCGGCCTCGGCGCCACGCCCGAGCGCCCGCAGCCGCCGGGCAGCGTAGGCGAGCGCCCCGTCGGCCCAGAGGTCCAGGGAGTTGCCCTGCGGGTCGACGCCGCGGAGGTCGTAGAGCGACCCCAGGAGTGTCAGCGCGTCGCCGTCGCGCCTGAGCGCCGCGAGGGCCACGGCCACGCCGAAGGTGAACTCCACGGCGTGCCAGGTGCCGGGCTTGCGGGTGACCTCGGCGAGCGCCCGCCGCTTGAGCGCCGCCAGCCCGCGCAGGGGCTCTCCCGTGGGGTCCAGCGCGCGCAGCACCTCGGGGCTCGGGCTCACCGCGCGGAGCGTACACCGGGCGTGGACCGAGGTGTGAGCAGCCCCGCGGTGACCCCGGACGGCGAGGGTGGGTCCGCGGACTATTTCCCAAAGAGGTCGCGGAGCCACGAACGCCGCGCGGGCGGGTGCTGCTCCTCGGGACCCCGAGGCCCAGGCGCCTCCTCGTGGCAGCGGCACCGCTCCGCCCGGGGCACGTCCCCGAGCACCTGCTCGACGTGGGCGCCGCAGCCGGCGAAGGTCGGACGGCCACACCGCGAACACTGGACCCGCCGACACATCAGGCGCCTCCCGCGCGGGCTGTGAGCGGGGCCGCGGGCTCCTGCTCCCAGAGCCTCCGCCGCACGACACCCTCCTGGACGGATTGCTCGAAGCTCTCGTCAGTCACCTGCACCATCGCCATCGTGGCCTCCATGGCCGGTGAGAGCCACGACGCCCGGAAAGGGTTCAGCGCGACCGCGGGTGCAGTCCCATCCGCAGCGCAGCCCCCGGAGGTCCACACCTACCTTGGGGAGAGCGCCCGGCGGGTGTTTCGCATGGCGGAGGGTTGAGCGCGCGCCAGAGAGCGCTCACCCAGGGATCACCACCGTGGCCTCGGCGTCATGGGGTGCCTGCCCCTAACGCTCGTGGGAGAGCGCGCGGAAGGCGGCGCCGCCGTCGCGCTCGACCTCGTCGCGCAGCTCCGCGAGGCGCTCACGGAGCAGCGAGCTCGCAAGCTGGCCAGGGGTCAGGCGGGGATCGCCGCCCTCCATCGCCTCGGAGAGCGCGCAGAGCAACGCCCAGTCCGCTTCACTCACGGGGATCTCCCGAGGGAGGGGCTGCGCCGGGTCCGGCGAGCCCGGGGAAGGCCGTGGCCGCGAGGCGAACTCCTGCCGTAGCGCGAGGAGCGCCACGGGCCCCTGGGGCTCCCGAGGCCGGAGCTCCGTCGCCTCCGCCCCGAGGGCCTCCGCGAGGACGGAGTGGGCTACGCGGTCCAGCGCGCGCGCCTCCGTGCGGACACGCGGCAGCGTCGAACCCTTGACCTTGACCATGGTTACGGCCCTCCCGACTCAAAGGTGTTGATGCGATAGAAGCGGCCATCAAACTCCACCCCGACCTCTCCCTGGTTGGTCTCCCGGCCCAGACGGTGGAGGAGCGCACGCAGGCGCGGCAGCTCCCGCACGAAGGCGTCAGGCTTGATGTAGGTGTAAACGACCACCGGCGCCTCCCAGACGAGGGTCCGGGTGCCCTCGTTCCACCAGCCACCCTCGCAAGGGGGCATCACCGTGACGCCGCCACCCATCTCCGCCAGCAGGCTCGCGGCCTCGAGGACCCACCTGCGCTGGGTGCCGAACTCCCTCCCGTCCCGATCTTTGTTTGGGACGTACAGGGTCAGGATCTGGGTCGAAGTAGCCACCGACGCGCCGAGCGCAGCGGCGAGGTCCACCTCCGGTTCGTCGTGCTCGCTCATGAACTGCTGCTCATGGGGCCCGACCCGCGGGTCCCTTGGGAAGATACTCTACGGGGGGACGGGCGCAACAGAGCGCCCCGCGGCGCGGAGGTGGCGCGTCGCCATGGTCATGCGAGGCTCCTAGAGCACACCGAGGCAGCACTTCTTGTACTTCTTGCCGCTCCCGCACGGGCACGGGTCGTTGCGCCCGACCTTCGCGCCGGCGCGCCGAACCGTTCCGAAGCTACCCACGACGGGCTGCGGCAGCGCCCGAGCGAGGGCGGGATGCGCCTCCAACAGCGCGACGCGCCGGGCCTTCCGGGCCTCGCGTTCGGCCGCCTCGGCCCTCCACCGCGCGCGGTCGCGCTCCAGCGCCCGCAGGTCCTCGAGGGACTCCTCTCCAAAGAAGGCCATCGGGTCCGAGGTGCCCCGATCCAGCATCCAGGGCGTCTCGCCGCGGATAAGCTCCACGTCGTCGAGCCCGATGATGCTCTCATCGACGCGCCCCTCGGCGAAGGCGGCGTCCAGCGCCCGCTGCGCCACCGGATCGTCCACGCACGCCACGACGCTCGCCGCGAAGCCGAGGAGCGTGGCGTCCTGGGACTCCTCGACGATCCGCGACAGCCTCACCGCGATGTCGGCGCGGACCTCGGGCGCGCGGCACCCGACCCCGTAGAGCGCCCTGACCGCCGCGGCGCGCTGGTACTCGTTCAGGGAGGGGTCCCTCGCCGCGGCTTCGAGCGGCTCCGACACCTCCGGTCCGAGCCAGGCGAGGACGCCCGGCATGCCATCGTGCAAGAAGTCACCGAGGTTCCGCTCGCGGAGCGCGCTGAGCAACACCGGCGCCGACCGGGGGTCACCGATTGCGCCGAGGAGGTGGATCACCAGGATCGGGGTCCACATGGCGGGCCCCTCGGTCGCCTCCCACGACGCGGGGTCCGCCGTGAAGGCGCACAACGGCTCGCGAGTCTCCACGCCGCGCCGAACGATCTCCTCGGGGAGCCCCGGCGGCACCGCGAGGCCGCAGGTCCACAGGGTCTCCAACAGCGCCTCGGTCGGCGCCTCGCGCCAGTCCGTGGTCATAGGGTCACCAGCCCGGAACACTATGGCGCCATAGTCTCTGCGTCAATGCCATGAATTAGGCGGGTCTCGAAGGTTCTCCAGGCCCTGTTGACGCGATGCGTCGGGCTGGGTGCGGTGCCCTCTCCCGCGTTGCCGCGCCGCCCACACGTCCGCGCTGGTGATGTCTTTCGCATGCATCGATAACACGGAGCGGTGGTCGATACTTGCGAAAAGCGATGTCCCGCATTACTCTTTGCGGGCATCGACCATGACCGCGGCTGCCAGCTACATCGTGGACCTCGCCGCTCGCGGCAGGCACCACTTCTTTACCGAGGAGGCCGCCGTCGCGCTCGGCAGCTCGATCCCAGCGGTGCGCGCGGCGTTGCGGCGGCTCAAGGCCAGGGGCGAGATCGCCGACCCTTTTCGGGGCTTCTACGTCATCGTCCCGCCCGAGTACCGGCGGTTCGGCTGCCTCCCTGCAGACCAGTTCGTGCCGCAGCTCATGGAGCACCTGGGTGAGCCCTACTACGTGGCGCTGCTCAGCGCCGCCGAGCTCCACGGCGCCGCCCATCAGCGCCCGCAGGGGTTCCAGGTGATGGTGAAGACGAACCGCCGCGCGATCGAGTGCGGCGGGGTCCGGGTGCAGTTCGTCGCCCGCAAGGACATGGCGAGCACCTCGGTCGTCGAGGCGAAGACCCAGCGAGGGTTCCTCCGCGTCGCCTCGCCCGAGGCCACCGCCCTGGAGCTGGTGGGCTACGCGGAGCAGAGCGGAGGCCTCGACAACGTCGCGTCGGTCCTCGCCGAGCTGGTCGAGGCCATCGACCCGGACCGCCTGGTGTCGGAGTGCGGGAGGAGCCCCATCGCGTGGGTGCAGCGCCTCGGCTACCTCCTCGACCGGACCGAGCACCGCGACCTCGCGGACAAGCTCGCGCCCTCCGTGTGCGCGCGCGTCAAAGATGTCGCCCCGCTCGTGCGCGCCAGGAGTCGAAGCGGCGCGCCGCGCAACGAGCGCTGGAGGCTCGCCGTGAACGCGACCGTGGAGCCTGACCGGTGATCCCCAGGGACTTCATCACCGAGTGGCGTGACCGCGCGCCGTGGGTCCTCGACAGGCAAGTCGAGCAAGACCTCGTCATCTCGCGCGCGCTCGTCGAGCTGTTCTCGCGAGCGCCGATTGCCAACGCCCTCGCGTTCCGAGGCGGCACCGCGCTCTACAAGCTCCACGTGAAGCCTGCCGCTCGCTACTCCGAGGACATCGACCTGGTTCAGACGAGCCCCGGCGGCATCGGCGAGGTGCTCGACGCCATCCACGCCGCGCTCGACCCGTGGCTCGGCAGACCGAAGTGGAAGCAGACCGAGGGCCGCGTGACGCTGAACTACCGCTTCGAGTCCGAGGACGTTCCGCCCGTCGGGCTGAGGCTGAAGGTGGAGATCAACTCGCGCGAGCACTTCACCGTCCACGGGCTCAAGGAGCATCCCTTCGAGGTGACGTCGCGTTGGTTCACCGGCGCCGCCAACCTGCGCACCTACGAGCTCGACGAGCTGCTCGGCACGAAGCTCCGCGCGCTCTACCAGCGCAGGAAGGGACGCGACTTGTTCGACCTGGGCCTCGCGCTCCAACGCGACGACGTCTCCCCCGAGCGCGTCGTCGAGGTGTTCGCGAAGTACCTGGAGGCCGACGGCGCGAGGGTCACGCGCGCGATGTTCGAGCAGAACCTCGCCGCCAAGAAGAAGGACCCGATCTTCACGGCGGACATGACGCCGCTCCTCGCGCACGGCCAGGCATGGGACTTCGACGACGCGTTCGACCGCGTGTGGACGGGGCTCGTCGCGCGACTCGCCGGCGACCCCTGGAAGGCTGGCTGACGAGCGCCCCGCAGCCGCAGGATGGGCGTAGCGTAGGAACCCGACGTTGTGCCCGGACCTGGCGCGCTACGTCCCCTCCGTGGTGGGCGCCGCGACGAGGGCCCTCTTCTGCGCCGCCGACGCGACCGATCGCGCCTTCGGCAGGAGCTTCGCCCGGTTGTGCTCGCAGTGTGCGCGGATTACCCGATGGACCTCGCGGGCGAACTCCTCCGGCCCGGCGGTCGCGGCGAGGCAGCGGAACCACGCGGGCAGCACCTTCGCCCACACGGTCAGGAGCTGCCAGGCGCCGGCCTCGTCCGCGAAGAAGACGATGGCGTCGGGGTCCTCGTCCACCGCGGCCTCGAGCGCGAAGAGCCGCTCGAACGCCTCGCGCGTCGCCCGATCGGGTCGGCTCTCTGCGGCGCGGATGCAGCACGCATAGAGTCGGTCCAACTCCGCCATGAAGGCCTCGGTCCCTTCGGACTTCTCCATGAAGTTCCGTGAATCTACGCGGAAGCTCGTGTAGTACTCGCCGCCCTGCGCGCGCGCGCAGAACGCCTTGACCTCGGCGAGGAGCCCCCTCGGCGTCGCCGACGTGAGCCGGAAGTCCTTGACCGCGTAGTAGTCCGCGAGCACGTCCTCCAGAGCGTCCGGTGAGAGGCGCTCGACCGCGCGCCCGAGCATCACCAGGAGGTCACCACGCCTCGCCCGACCGAGCGCGGCTCGGAGCGCTGCGAGATCAATCGTACCAAGCTTCGCCCTTGTCATGGGAGCCTCCTAGAGCACACCGAGGCAGCACTTCTTGTACTTCTCCCCGCTCCCGCGCGGCACCGCGAGGCCGCAGGTCCACAGGGTCTCCAACAGCGCCTCGGTCGGCGCCTCGCGCCAGTCGGTCATGGGGTCACCGGCCCGGAACACTATGGCGCCATAGTCTTCGCGTCAATGCCATGAAATAGGCGGGTCTCGAATGTTCTCCAGGCCCTGATGACGCGATGCGTCGGGCACGGTGCGGTGACCTCACCCGCGCTGCCTCGCCGCCCGCGGCGAGCTCACAGCCCCAGCTCCCGGCCGAGGACCTGCCGCACGAAGGGGCCGCCCGCGCCCACCGACGCGACCAGCGCGCGGACGCGCTCCCGCACGCCCGCGACGTTGCCGTGACGCTCGGCCACGGCGATCGTCGCGCGGTACGCCGCCCACACGTCCGCGCTGGTGATGTCGTAACCGACGCCCTGCACGAGCCAGTGGAGCGCCAGGATCCCCGCGCCGAGGGCGAAGGCCGGCTGGGTGTCGAGGTGGTCGCGCGCCGCCCGGGTCAGCGTCTTGGGGTCGCAGGGCGCGCGTCCCGCGAGCGCCAGCGCTTCGGCGCAGAGCCCGGCCTCCTTGGCGGCCGCGAACCATTTGCCCTCGTCGCCGGGCGTGGCCCTGACCAGGTCCGCGAGGACCTCGGCGGGCCCCTTGTGCGGGTACTTCTTAATGACCATGCGGAAGGACGCCAGGAAAGTGCCGCTCTGCGTGGCCCGGCGGCCGTAGCGGGCGTAGGCCTCGTCCACCCTCCCGGCATCGAGCAGGAGCGCCTCGCACACGCTGTCCGCGTCCTCGCCGGTGGTCCAGGGGTCCCGAGACGCCTCCGCGCAGCGCAGCGCCTCGTCGAGGTCCCCGCGGGCCGCGAGCGCCAGCACGGCCCAGCGCTTGTACTGCCAGATGGTCTTCACGTTCAGGAGCGCGATGAGCTCCTGGTGGCGTCCGGCGTGGAAGAGCGCGCTGAAGCACAGGGAGCTGCCGTGGAAGTGCGAGAGCGGCGAGGCCGCGGGATCGAGCGCGTGGCGCGTGCCATCGATGAGCCGGTCCGCCCAGGCCGAGGCGACCTCCCTGGAGGCGCAGAGCGCGCCCCAGTGGTCGCCCAGGCCCTCGAGGTAGGGCATCTGGTCTGCCTCGACCGCGGCCCACAGGCGGTCGAGCCAGGCGCTCCGCGTGGCGGGGTCGGCGGGCGCGCCCGCGATGAGCGGCGCCAGGTCATCAATGGCGCGGCCCACCGCCGTGCCGACGGAGCCCGACGAGCTGTCAACGTGCTCGATCGCGGGCGCCAGGCGCTCCAGGAAGGTCACCGCGCCCTCGCCGCCGACGAGCGGTGACTTCCTGGCGACCTTCTTGATCTCGGCGACGGCCTGCCTGATGCGCGTCACCGCCGGCTGCGACCTCCAGCCGAAGGCGTTGCGACGGAAGCGAGCCTTGAACTCCCAGGGGTGAGCGTCGGTCTTTGCCATGGCGGGCCTTCCCTGAGAGGGCACCCGGAGTCATCGCCCCCAGGCACCAGCATCGCACCGCCATCGAGAGGCCGTCAACAGGAGTTGACGACCCCAAAGGCCGGACCGAGGAGGTGGCGGCGGACTGGCGCCCAGGTTGTACAAGTGTAATGCTTACGTTCATACAGACGTAGGAACGAGGCGCCCATGATCAAGAAGCTCTCGGTAGTTGGCAACAGCCTCGGGCTCATCATCGAGCGACCGATCCTGGAGCTGTTGGACATTACCAAGGACACGCCGCTCGAGATCAAGACCGACGGCGAGGCGCTGATCATCCGGCCGGCCAGGCTCGGCGCGAGGGACCGCATCCGCGAGTCGACGAGGCGGATGATGGCCGTCCACGACGAGACGCTACGGAAGCTGGCAAGGTGAGCTCCGGCGAGCCACTGTTCCTCGACGTCGAGGACGTCGTCGAGGTGCATGCGACCCAGCTGGAGGTCTACGGCGGGTCGGCGGGGCTTCGCGACCGGGGCCTCCTCGAGTCGGCGGTGGCGCAGCCGCAGGCCTCCTTCGGCGGCGAGTTCGTGCACGATGGGCTCTTCGCGATGGCGGCGGCGTACCTGTTCCACATCGTCCGCAACCATCCGTTCGTGGACGGGAACAAGCGCGCCGGGATGCTCTCGGCCGTCGTCTTCCTCGACGTGAACGGCATCAGCATCGACCATCCCTCCGAGGCCCTCTACGAGCTGACGATGAGCGTCGCCGAGGGCCGCATCGACAAGGGGGCGGTCGCCCTCGAGCTGGAGCGCATCGCGAAGGAGCAGGGCTGACGCGCGAGGCGGCGCGGCGGCGCCTCCACGCTGGCATGGTGCCTCGGGTCCGCGCCTCCAGGCCAGCGCGGTACCGCGGCCGACGCGGGTGTCCCGCCCGCGCGCGGCGACCCTCTACGACGCGGACAGCACCGACCGGACCAGGCCGCGAATGGCCTGTTCGGAGCGGAGCGAGGAGGCCTCGGCGGCCACGGCGTTCCTCTTGTCCGAAAGGGGTAGCGCCTTGAGCGAGATCATGGCGTCGTCGAGCCTCCTCCGCCACGTCGCGACGGCGGGCGCGCCCCACCAGAAGCGCAGGACGTCAGCCCCGCGCGGAATGGCGTGCCAGAGCTCGGCCTGCGCCTTGAGCACGTCGGAGGCCCACTCAGGCTCGGCCATGTTGGAGCCATGAAAGGCGTCCAGGCGCTCCCACCGCTCGCCGAGGAGCATGGGCGCCACGTACCGGTTCGCCGCGAACCCGGTCAGCAGGGGCTCGCCCACCTCCGCGGACGGACCATGGGAGCGGAGACGCGCCAGCGCCAGGCCGAAGGCGCAGCCGACCTCTTCTCCGAAGCACTCCTCGAAGGCCCTGAGGGCCCCCTGGTTGTCCCCAACCTGCAGGTGCTCCACGCCGACGAGGTAGCGCACGCCCTGGTGGTCGCCCGGGTTGAGCTCGAGGATCCGCTGGTGGATCGCGAGGGCCTCGGGCCACCTGCGCTGCTCGGAGAGGACGAGCGCGAGGTTCGCGAGCGCCCGGAGGTAGGGGCGGTTCTCGAGGATCCCCCACGGCACGAGCGCGCCGTCACGCTCGACGTGGCGCTCGCCGCCGTCCACCGCCGCGCGGAAGCGCCGCTCCGCGTCCTTGAGCCTGCGCGCGCTGAGGCTCGAGATCCCGAGGTGGTTGTGCGCGTCGGCGTGCCGCGGGTCGAGCTCGAGCGCGCGCTTGAAGTGCCGGAGCGCGCTCCGCCGGTCGCCGTTCCACCAGAACTCCATGCCATCGTCGAAGACGGCGTCGGCGGCCTCGAAGGAACCTGTCGTCGGGGGGGACATTGTGCACTCTCTGGGTTCGGGGGGTGGAGCGGGACGCTCGGGCGCGAGGAGCCGCGCGATCGAGTCGCGGAGCGCGAGCAGGGAAGGGCGGACGCGCTCGATGAGCGCTGCGTCGGAGGGCAGAGCGAGGGAGAGCGGCGCCAGCCCGGAGGCGAGCTCGGAGGCGAGGCGCTCGACCCGGTGGTCTCGCCGACGCGTGGCCCCGGCGGGCTTCGTGGTCCAGGAGGCCAGCTCCGTATGCAGCCGCTCGCGGATCGACGGCCAGTCGAACTCGAGGTCGCGCTCCCGCCATGAAATCGCCCGCGTCCACCGGGTCCACTCGGCGGGCGCCAGGACCCGCTCGAGCTCCAGAGGCGAGGTGAAGCAGTGGAGTTCCCGCTGGCGCACCCGCGCCGAGCTCGGGACCCGCTCGTTGTGAACCAGCAGGACCTGGCCACGCTTGCGCCGTACGAAGCTCATGTAGTGCCCTGTCTACCATGGGGGCACTACAAGCGCAAGGCCCCCTTGGCTGCGCGCGTGCACGCCCTCGTGCACCAGCTGCCGAGCGCCATCGTCCGCGCCTCGTGGGCGACCGGGCGGCGGTGGTGCGCACGCTCGGGCACGCGAGTTCGGGTGACGCAGCTGCTCGACCTGCTGCTCCGTAAGCCCCCGGGGAAGTACGTGGTGGCGGCGTAGCCCTCGGGGCCTCAGGTTTCGGTGCGATGGAATCACCCGCCGCCGAGAGCCTCCTGAGCGTCCGGCTTCTGGGCCTGCTTCTGGGCCCACGCCCACGGCGAGAAG